>NZ_CP036343.1:1058530-1658530 GCF_007746795.1 Gimesia algae | reverse complement strand
CCTACAGCCAAACCTGTGGCCAAACCCGTCGCGAAACCGGTGGCGAAGCCTGTGGCTAAACCAGTTCTCAAACGTCCTGTGAGAAAACCGGTACCCGTAGCGGAAGCTTTACCCGGCGATTCTGCCGTGATGGAAGCGGAAGCGGATGAAATTGAAGCAGAAGTTGTTGAAGAAGCTTCTCCTGCCGGTGGATCGATTACCAGTCAGAAATGGTTTATCCCGGCCATCGCCGGCGGTGGAATCGGTTTATTGCTGATCGTGATTGTGGTGATGTTTGTTTTACCAGGAGAAGAACCTGACAAGCCGGCGCCTGTCAAACCAGCCCCGGTTGTTGAGAAACCTGTGGAAGTGCAATCACTGCCTGAAGAAATCAAAGTCGGGCCGAAAGAAACCTATAAGACGATTGCGGCTGCACTCAAAGATATCCAGATTGTTTATAGTAAAACCTTTGGTGATGAGAATAAGCATTACACTCTTAAGCTCACTGCCGACCAGGAGTTGAAAGAACGGATCGTCATTGATAATTCCCAACGGAATTATCCGAATGGAATTTCCATAGTCGCAGAAAGTGGTAAGCCTGTGATCCTGGCTCCGGATGGTCCCGAACCGGTCATCCAGCTGCAGGGTATTGAAGGGCTCACGATTGATGGTTTGCTGATCAAAGCGCAAGGTAAAAAAGTGGCGATTCAATTGTCTGGCTACCTGGTGGGGACACGGTTGAAGAACCTGAAGATTAATGATTTTCAAAAAACGGGGGTGTTTGCCACCAATGTGTCGGGGCTGTCAAGCGAACCCTTTCTGCTGGAAAACCTCAGCCTCAAAGCAGGAAATCCTCAAGCGGTGGGTCTGGATTTCACGGGTGATACAAACAGTGACATCAGGATGACAAACATTCGTTGTCTGAAGGCCATGCAGGTTGGCCTGCAGTTTTCCTCAGCGGTCAAGGAAACACAGGTTAAGGAATCGATCTTCTCGGAGACTGTTACCGGAATCCGTTTTGATTGCCAGGGGTATGAGATCAGTCATCTCAAACTGACGAACAACACATTTTTCATCGTCAACTCAGGGATCGTTTTCACCACAAAACCGAATCCCAACAGTGAAGCGATTCAGATTTCACGTAATCTGTTTGCGACCATTGAAGGTCCGCCGGCAACAGTGGAGCAGGAAAATGATCCGAAATTCTGGGCAAAAACGCTGACAGCGGTAGAAAACGATTCTTCCCGTGCCGCTCCCAAGCCGCTGCCCGCGGATGAACTCGACCTGTTCAAAAACAAAGGGAAACAGGGAGATGCGAATCTCAACAACTTTGTTTCCAATGCACCCGGGGATGAAAAATTTCTGGTGCCGGCTCCCGACAATCCTGCTCATAAAGCGGCGGGCACGCCTGGCGGTATGAAACCATACATTGGAGCGGTGGCTCCCTGAGCAGTGTCCGCTACAGAGTGGATCGAAGCAGAGAGCGGTCACACCAGGTGCAGGTCTTCGTAGATCGCCTCGTTGATCTCCCGGGCGCGGCGTTGATGTCGGGGTTCACCAGGTCTGCCATTGGCAACAACGGCGACAACCAGTTCGTGTTCCGGGTCGGCAAAAGCGATCGAGGACTGGGAACCGCCGTGACCAAAGGATGCTTCAGAAGCGTACTTGCCAAACCCATAAGGGACGGTTGCTGCGCCATAGCGGTTGGAATTCACAATGAATCCCAGACCATAGTCGACCTTGTGCTGCAGTGTGAGATCAAACTCCCCTTCCCGATGACGATCGATCATCGTGTCCACTGTCTGTGGTTCAAACAGGGGTGTGCCCTGGTTTAGCAGGCATTCATAAAACCGGCCGAGTTCACGAATCGGTCCCCGCGCATTTCCGCCGGGTGAAGGCGTGATGCAGTGCTCCGCATCATGCCAGTCAGTCAGCTGCATCTCCCCTTTGTCACGCTGATAGACATACGCGATCTGCTCCTGGTTCTGCTCATAAACGTCGGCAGGCATGCCCAGCCAGCTTTTTGACATGCCCAGCGGTTCCAGAACCCGTTCGCGCATCAGTTGAGGATAGGGTTCTCCGGTGATCCGTTGCAGAATTTCACCGAGGATGAACCAGCTGGAACTGACATGGTAACCGGCGGTTATTCCAATCTGCCAGTTCTCTTCCAGAGGTGCAGCGCAGATGCGACGAATCGATTCTTCCCAGTTCACCTCCGGCCAGCCCGTATCCACGGGTCTAAAGCCGGCGGTATGATTGAGAATGTGCAGCAGCGTGATCGACTCTTTCCCATGTATGCCGAACTCGGGGATAAAACGGGTCACGCGGTCATCGAGCCTCAACTGTCCCTGCTCACAGAGCCGGGCAATCGCCATCGCGGTCAGTGGTTTACCGGCGGACAGCCAGAGATTGATAGTTTCGGCGGTCATGGACACTCCGGGACGGGCTTCCCCGACGCCACCATCAGCAACGATTTCACCTCGCTGGGAAATGTAAAGCTGCATTCCTGTATGCAGTTCGTTTTCAATGCCTTCCAGAATCAACTGGCAGGTGGCAGGCAGACGTTCGGTGAGAGCAGACACAACAGACTCGCTGATTTCAGTTAGATGGAAAAGAGGCTTTGATCTTACCCTGCTTTTAGCGGAATGGTGCCGGTAATTCAACTGAGGTTCTCAATCAATTCTTCCCACGAGTGTGTGGGCCCGAATGTACATTCGGGCCGAGCGGAGCGAGCAAGAGGTTGCTGTGGAAACTTTCGAATGAAGTTCGCATTTTCGACGATTTATCGCAGATCGAGTGAGTCACGTTTTCTCACCATACAATGTGTGAGCTGCGACCTCCTGTTGCCTGCGGCAATACCGGATTACATCCGGTACCACCCGGTGCAGAGTATTTTCCGTTCTCACAGAGTCTGTTGATTCCTGATTATCACTGGTTCTGGTATCATGGGGCTGACCATTCGCAACCAGCGCCGGTTGATGTTTGAGTTCCCGCTCATTCTGTAGTAACGCAAGAGGCACACCATGAAAATTACAGCGATCAAAACTTACCCGGTTCGCATTCCTCTCAAGCCCGAACGCCGGATGATTTCGGCGTTGGGAAAACACGATGTCTCTAACTATCTGGTCTTACGAATTGAGACGGATGCCGGGATCGAGGGGGCTGGTGAGGCGACGGTCCTGTGTCGCTGGAGTGGTGAAACCGTCTGGGGCGCGCAGGCGATTGTCGATCGCGTCTTTACGCCATTATTGATCGGGCAGGATCCCTGCGACATTGAAACCATCAATCAAATTCTGGATCGCACTTCCCAGGGAAACTGGTTTGCCAAGTCGGCGCTCGAGATGGCCTGCTGGGATATCAAAGGCAAAGCAGCAGCACAGCCAGTGTATGAATTACTGGGGGGAGCGGTCCGCAGCCGTTCGATTAAATGTCGCTTTTCCATGGGCGCGTATTCTCTGGAACGAGCCCAACGCCGTACGCAGGAACTGGTGGCAGCAGGTTTCACGACGATTAAAGTGAAAGTCGGGACCAATCCGGATGAAGATGTAGCCCGCGTGAAAATGGTCCGCGAGACGATGGGCCCGGATCTGGAACTGACCATTGACGCCAACTCGGGCTGGGATGCCGCAACAGCCATCGCCGCCATGAAACGGATGAGTGATTATAATGTGGCGTTGTTTGAACAGCCTACACCCCGCGGTGATTTTGCTGCACTGGCGGAAGTCAGGCGGGCGATTGAACCGGAGATCATGGCCGACGATATCTGTTTTGATCTGGCCGACGCCAAAGAATGTATTCGCAATGAGGCGTGTGATGTGATCAACGTCTATCCGGGGAAAAATGGTGGCATCAGTAAGACGGCTGCGATTGTCTCCTATGCTGCCGAACATGGCATTCCCTGCAGCATCGGCTCGAACCTGGAACTGGATATTGCTTCAGCAGCGATGTGCCATGCAGTCGTGGGGTGTCCGAATATGAATATTGAACAATATCCGGGGGATATTCTGGGCCCCGAATACCATGAGATTTCCATCGTCAAAAATCCGTTGAAGATCGAAGGCCCCGTGATTACGATACCCGATTCACCCGGGCTGGGAATCGAAGTCGACTGGGGCCTTGTCGAAGCACATGCAGTCGATTGATTTTACCGAAAATCAATCCCGTCCCATTTCCAAACCACAAATAATCTTAAAATGGAATACCTCAGATGAACGAAAACAATGTCGCGCTGGTCACGGGATCTGCAACGGGAGTCGGCCGCGCCTGTGCGCTGCGTCTGGCGGAGGAAGGCTTTGATATCGTCGTGAATTATTCACGCAGTCAGGCCGAAGCTGAGGAAACCAAAGCTCTTGTGGAGGCAGAAGGTGCCAGCGTGCTGCTCATTCAATGTGATGTGAGTGATGATGCAGCCGTGAAAAAGATGGTTACCGAAATCGAATCAGAGTGGGGGCGGCTGGATGTGCTGATAAATAATGCGGGGACCACCGAATTCATCGAGCACAAAGATCTGGATGCGCTTAGTGAAGAGATCTGGGACCGCATTATCGGAGTGAATTTGAAAGGCCCGTTCTTCTGCATTCGTGCCGCGGCGCATCTGCTGCGAGAGAGTGAATTTGGTGCCGTGGTGAATGTCAGTTCGACGGCGGGCATTACCGGGCAAGGTTCCAGTGTCGCTTACTGTGCGAGTAAAGGGGGATTGAATACGATGACCAAATCACTGGCGCGGGCGCTGGCGCCGGAAATTCGTGTGAATTCCGTCTGTCCGGGACCGATTGACAGTCGCTGGCTCAAACAGGTGATGACCGATGATGAGCTGTCAGAGCGAACGGCCGACTTCCCGATCCCACGCCCTGCTCAGCCCGATGATATCGCTGATACCGTATTATACCTGGCTCTGGGCACCACACTGTCTACCGGTCAGTTGCTGGTCGTCGATGGTGGCAGGACCATGTAGGGTAGATTTATTCGGGTTGGTTCCAGTAGATTTTCAAGTTGTGTGAATCGCGGCCGGCGGCGACGATGTCGATCCGCCCGTCTCCGTTCAAATCACCCAGTCGCAGGTCTTCGCATGCCATGCCGTTCTCATCGATCCAGGCCGACTTCCAGACTTTACCTGCGTCGTCGGTTGTCCAATAGACTTTGACACCCACCTGATTATCTTTGTTGGGGGTCCGCCAGCCCGCGACAATTTCCTGTCGCGCGTCGCCGAACAGGTTCGCGGTTGCGATGGCGTGACCGGCTTTGATGTTGTCGTCCAGCAATTGACGATTGCTGATTTCCTTGTGCGAGTCATCTGACTGATACAATACCAGCTTATCACCGTGCAGCGGTTCAATGGTGGTGATGAACGGACTGGTCGGGCTGAGTTGCCCCATGCGGATTTCGCCACTCCCTTCAATTAGTGGGAATTTGGTTTTTTTCCACTGGCCATCAGCATAAGAAAGCAGCATGGCTCCTTCGCGACCTGCATAGAGAATTTCTTCTGCAGGTGTCTGCGGATTCCACTGTGCCGGATCGAGGTTGTGGGTGACGTGCAGCGTGTCTTCGATGACCGTCTGCTTCCATTCACTTTCGGGATTGGCCGGCTTTTCATAGGCGATCAGTTTGACGCCGGCACCCTCTCCTTTTTTGTTCCCTTTGCCGTGCAGAGGGGAAACGACGAGTGCAAAATTATTTTCACCCAGCTTGACCCACCGCATGCGATGGATGACGGGCTGGTTCGGAAGTGGGATCGCTTTCCAGAGCTGTGTGCGATCAGCCGCGGGATCAAGGTAGAAGACGGCACCCGAATTCACAGTGTCCCCCGGATTCCATTGGGCGCCGACAGCGACTTCGACTTTCCCGTCGCCGTCAATATCTCGGGCGGCGATGCAGACGTTGTCCCGTTCTGTCAGGTTTTCGGCGATCACATGCCGTTTCCAGGTCGGGTTCTGATACCAGACTATTTCTTTCTTGTCTGCTAAAAGGATGTCCGGTTTGCCATCGCCGTCAACATCACCAATCGCGGTGCCATAACCGATTTCGACCGTACTGTCGATCGTTTGCGGTTTGAAATTCGGTGTGGAATCATCGGCGAAACAGACAGATGTCGAACAGAGACAGGCAGCGATAATGAAGCGCAGCATGGGAGAACCTTCTCGGCAGAAACGAGTACAGTTTGGATTGGGAGTACAATACTGATTGAAGCCGATCGGGACCCGGAATGCAAGGATTTATCCGGATTGTCGTCTGATTCTGAGTCGAGCTGTTACTCTGTCAGAGGAAGAAAACGAATGAAGTGAGAGTGTTCAGATCATCAAAAGATCCACACTGTGTGCCGACTGGGCATTTCGCCATCACCCCGCATTGAAGTGATTTAACCAAACAGTTGCCTGAGCGGTTCCCCGCCATCAATGATGGGGATCGGCCGGTCCAGTGCATCAGGGAGCATCAGGCCGGGATCGATGCCCAGGGCCCAGTAGATCGTGGCGGCCAGGTCTTCGGGGCTGACGGGATGTTCGGCCGGTCGGGAAGCCAGTCGATCAGAGCTGCCGTAAGTCGTACCTCCCTGAATGCCGGCACCCGCGACTAACGCCGGGAAGAGCTGGCTCCAGTGTCCGCGGCCCCAGTTGCTGTTGGGTTTGGGGGTGCGGCCCATTTCTCCCATCGCGATCACAAGTGTGTCGTCAAGCATGCCCCGCTGATCGAGGTCGGCCAGCAAAGCAGCACAGCCCTGATCGAAGGTGGGCAGCAGTTTATTTTTGACGTCATCACTGTTGCGGTGTGAATCCCAGCTGTAGCCATCGACACAGTCATAGTGCACAGTCACAAAACGCACGCCCGCTTCCACCAGACGTCGGGCCATGAGACAAGATTGACCAAACAGATGCCGACCATACTGGTCGCGGAGCGGTTCGGGTTCATCTTTAATATCCAGGGCATTGCGGGTATTGTTGGACGTTAGCAAAGCCAGTGCCCGCTGGCGGAAACGATCAAAAACCTGTGAATCAGCTTTGTCAAAATTACGTTTCATACCATCAAAGTGTTCCAGCAGCGCGACGCGACGGCGGATGGTTTCCAGAGGAACTTCGGGGGCCAGCCCTTCGATTTCAAAACTGAGTTCTTCATCGGTGCAGTCACGCCAGTACGGGTTATCGGTGGAATCGCGACTGTCGACAGTAGTCGAAAGTGGATTGTAAGCGCGTCCCAGCCAGCCCGCATATTCACCCGGTCGGATATAACGCCCCCCTGCCTGCAGACGACCCAGTCGATTGGGAACAACCGAGTAATTAGGCAGGTCACGTTCCAGGCCACCGGGAGAATGCTGTGTTAAATATTCCACGACCGAGCCCATGGAAGGCCAGTCTTTGGGAGTGGCATCGAAACCGGCTCCGATGGGAATATGCCAGCGTTTGCCGGTTTGCACATAGTGGCCGCCACCACTGTGGTCGTTAAATGTATGGGTCATACTCCGGATGACGGAATACTTGTCGGATACCTCAGCCAGATGAGGCAGGTGTTCGCTGATCTGCAGACCGGGAGTGCGGCAGGCAATGGGTTGGAACGGTCCGCGAATTTCACTGGGGGCTTCCGGTTTGAGGTCGAAAGTTTCCAGCTGACTGGGGCCGCCAAACAGAAACAGGAAGATGACCGATTTCGCTTTCCCTCCCTGGAACGGATTGACGATCTGCTGCTGTTCAGCCTGGAGCATCTGCGGGAGCGAGAGTCCCAACAGCCCGGCACCGCCGGTCGTCAGCAGTTCGCGGCGTGACATGTTTCCCGAAGTTCGCTGGGGGTGATTCAGAATCGAGAACATGGAAATTTCCTTTCACTCGTTTCGGTCTGGCAGGTGTCACCATAGCCGTTGGATTATAGGCAGTCACATCGGACGGGGATGTCGGGGTGTTCAAGTGTGCGATTTTAACAATTGATCGACAGCCTGTCTCTATGATATGCAGGTTTTTTTATATGTTTTTAAAGGTTGTTAAAAATCCGTCAGATAAGGTGGTATTACAAAAAAGATTAAGTAGAGTGGAATCTGACCCTGTTCTCAAACCAGGGATTACTTCAGCGCGGATTCGATTGGCTTCTATGAATTTCAGGAGACTTGACTGATGCTTGGGATACGAAAACAGACTGTTTTACTTGCTGTTGTGACTGGTGTATTCAGTTTCCTGAATGGGACCGATCTTGTGCAGGCAGAAGACTGGCCTCAGTTCCGGGGGCCCAACTGCTCGGGGGTTTCGGCTGGCAAAAAGCCATTGCCTGCGGAGTTTGACGATCAGAAAAATGTGATCTGGTCGCAAAACCTGGGCGATGGGATTGGCTGTCCGGTGGTGGCTGCGGGACGCGTCTTCACTTCGGGCATGGTCGGCAAGGATAAAATCGGACTGTATGCCTTTGACGCAGAGACCGGAAAGAAGCTCTGGGAACGTGTCTGGAGCACCGGCGACCTGCTGGAGATTCATAAAACCAACAGCTTCGCTGCGACGACTCCTGCCGCCGATGCGGAGCGGGTTTACTTCTACTTCAGCACACTGGGGATGCTGGCCGTCGATGCCGAGACGGGAGCGGATGTCTGGAAACAGGAACTGCCTGTCCCGTACTTTGTATTCAAGTGGGGCGCGGGGATGTCTCCCACGCTGTATAAAGACCTGGTTTTATTCTGTCAGGATGATGACCTGGCGCCTGCCTTTTATGCTTTCAATAAAGAGACAGGAAAGATCGTCTGGAAGGATGATCGTAGCGACCAGGCAGTGAACTATTCTCATCCGGTGATCTGCGAAACCGACAAAGGGGATGAGATTGTCGTGGCGGGAACCGGGAAGCTGATCGGCTATGATCCCCAGACTGGCAAGCGACTGTGGACTGCTCAAACCCTGCTGAGAAATATCAAGACCACACCGGTGAGTCATAATGGGGTGATTTATATTTCCCTGCAGAGTGGCGGGATTGCCAATCAGTGGCTGGCTTCGATTGACCGCTGGGAGACCGGTAACAGCGATGGGAAAGTCACGAAAGACGAAATCCAGGCGTTTGTCGGCAAGACCAAAGTGCCGGAAGCCTTCTACAAAAAGACATTTGATCGCGGCGACTTGAATAAAGATGGTGCTCTCGAAGGCAAAGAACTGGATATCGCTTTCCTACCTCCCGGCAATGAAGCGGGTGCCAAGTTTGGTGAAGAGCCCGCCCAGGAATTTATTATCGCCGTCAAAGGGGGCGGCCGCGGCGATGTGACCAAGTCGCATCTGCTCTGGAAGCATCCTACCAAACATACCGACCATATTGTTTCCCCCCTGGTGACAGAAGATCGGATGTTACTCGTCAAAGGGGGCGGAATCTCGACCTGCTTTGAAGTGGAGCAAGGGAAAAAAGTCTGGGGCCCCAAGCGGATTCAGAACGAATGCGAATACTTCGCCTCCCCCATTTATGGTGATGGAAAAATCTATGTCGCCGGCGAGAACGGCAAAATCGTCGTGCTGGAAGATGGCCCCGAGCAGAAAATTATCGCCAAGAACGATATGGGTGATTCCATTCTGGGCACTCCCGCGATTGCCGACGGCCGGATCTTCGTTCGCACCCGCGGCAAGCTGATTTGTGTGGGTGAGAAATAGAGTTGGTTTACCATCTGGCGTGAATTTTTCATTTTATCGAGCGGGACTGAATCTGATTTGGTCCCGCTTTTTTTGTGGATTGTCAGCAGGGCATCCGGCTCACTTATGTGTTCAGACTTGATCTTCACTTGTGATCTGTTAATATGCACAATCGATTGTGCAAAGGGGTTTTATGGGTAAGTCCGCAAACAAATCAGTCACGTTGAAAGAAGTCGCCGAGGCTGCCGGGGTGAGTGTGTCGACGGCGTCTCGCGCGCTGTCGGGGAAAGCGGAAGCCTGTCGCATCAGCAGTGCGACGGAGCAGACAGTACTTGATGCCGCGAAAAAGCTGCAGTTCTCCCCTTCCCTATTGGCCCGTTCGTTAAGGTCACAGCAGACGAAGTTGCTGGGCGTCGTGCTGCCCAATGTCGCGAACCCGTTTTTTGCGGCGATTGCCCGGGAGATTACGCTGGCAGCCGAAGCGGACGGGTATTCGGTCCTGCTGACCGACAGTCAGGAAAACATCGCCGTCGAAGTGCGGCTGGTCGAACAGTTGCAGGCCCGGCAGATTGAAGGTCTGGTGGTCTGTCCGGTGGGAATGGAAGAAGCCCATCTCTGCCAGCTTGCCAGACAGAAGCTGCCACTGGTGCTGATCGACCGGGGATTTGCCAATAAGGATCTGGTGACAGTGACGTCAGATCATCGGTCTGGTGCCAGCATGGCGATGAATGAACTCCTCGAAGCCGGTCATCGGACGATTGGCGTATTACAGGGGATGCCCGAGACACTGCCCAACCGGGAACGGTTGACTGGTTTAAAGGAGTCGCTGGAGTCTTATGGATTGGACTTCGATCCTTCGCTGATTGTCGGTCATCACTTTGACGAAGCATCAGGTTATCAGGCCGCCTTGCATCTGCTGTCGACGCGACCGGAAATTACGGCGCTGTTCGCTTTCAGTAACCAGAATGCGTTAGGTGCATTAAGAGCGGCTGCAGAACGCGGACGCTCGATTCCCGAGGATCTGTCGTTGATCGCCTTTGATGATTTTCCTTTCGCCGCTTACCTGGCTGCACCGTTGACGTCGGTCAGGCAGGATGTCAAGCAGTTGGGTCAGGTGGCTGCCCGGTTACTGCTGGAACAGATTCGCAGTAGCCAGTCGCCAAAACAGAATCAGTATCGTATTCCTGTCCAGCTCATCAAGAGATCTTCGATTACAAAGATCGGATGAAGTGGGACCATTTTCAGTCAGGGAAAAGGATTCAATTTGATGAAACGAACAACTCAGACGCTCATGTTTCCCGTTTTTATTTGCTGTGCGGCGAGCGCATGGTTCACAGAGTCGCATCTGCAGGCGGAAGAACCCCACAGACCAGTGCCGATCATCTTCGATACGGATATTGGAAACGATGTCGACGACGTGCTCGCTTTGGGAATGATTCACGCTTTGGAAGCTCGCGGTGATTGCAGGTTGCTGGCGGTGACGATTACTAAAGACAATCCATTGGCGGCTTCGTTCACGGACGCGGTGAATACGTTTTATGGTAAAGGTGATATTCCGATTGGGATCTGCAAGAGTGGCGTCACTCCTCAGCCGGGCAAGTTCAATGTACTGGCGGAAAAGAAGGACGATGGCAAGCTTCGCTTTCCGCATGATCTCAAAGATCCAAAACAGATTCCCGATGCCGTCACGGTGCTGCGAACCGCGCTGGCGGGTGCGGAAGATCATTCGGTGGTCATTGCGCAAGTGGGCTTTTCGACCAATCTGGCGAACCTGCTGAAATCGTCGGGGGATAACATCAGTTCTCTGACCGGTGAAGAACTGGTCAAGCAGAAAGTGAAACTACTGTCGATCATGGCGGGTGCGTTTGAAAAAATTCCACGCAAAGGAAAAATGGTTGATCATCGTGAATATAATATTGTGAAAGATATCCCGGCAGCGCAACAGTTGGCGCGTGAATGGCCGACGCCGATTGTCTGGAGTGGCTTTGAAATTGGTCTCAATGTGGCTTATCCGCATGAGAGCATCGAAGAAGATTATAACTACACGCCACATCATCCGCTGGCGGAAGCCTACATTCTGTACAATCCTCCGCCCCACGATCGTCCGACCTGGGATTTAACCAGCGTCCTGTATGCGGTCTTTCCGCATCGGGGATATTTCGATCTGTCGGAAAGCGGAACAGTCACCGTTCAACCGGACGGACTGACCACGTTCAAACCGGGAGACGGTCAGCAGCGTTATCTGAAACTGACTGATGCGCAGCGCGTGCGTGTGGTCGAAGCGCTGGTCCAGCTTTCCAGTCAGCCTCCTCAAAAGTAGAACGGGAGACTCTGATGGAGGAGAAACGACGCGCTAAAATCGCCGTCCTGGGCTCGATTAACATGGATCTGATGATCCGCTCGGAGAAGCTGCCTCTGCCGGGTGAGACGGTGATCGCAGAGACGAAAGTTGAGAACCCGGGAGGCAAAGGCGCCAATCAGGCAGTGGCGGCAGCCCGGATGGGCGCGGAAGTAACGATGATCGGCTGCGTGGGGGATGACAGTTTCGCCGAGGAACTGGTACAGAATCTCGAAGTGGAAGGCATCGATACCAGGCACGTCACACGCAAAACGAACACCACCAGCGGCGTCGCTGTCGTGATGGTGGAAACGAGTGGCGAGAACGCAATTCTGGTCGTCCCCGGAGCGAATGGTCTGGTTGGACCGGCGGAACTGGAACAGGCCCGGCAGGTGATCTGCGCCAGCGATGTTTTACTGATGCAGTTGGAAGTCCCAGTAGAAACGGTCATTGCAGCGGCAAAGATCGCGCGGGAAGCGGGAGTGCCGGTCATTCTGGACCCGGCCCCTGCTCCGGCAAGTTTCCCCCCGGAACTGCTTCATGTGGATCTGATCTGCCCCAATCAGAGTGAGGCGGCTGCACTTTTGGAAAAGCCTTTGACTTCACTCGAAGATGTTGTCGCGTCTATCCCCGCGCTGGCTGAACAGGGGCCGCGGCAGATTCTTGTGACGATGGCGGCTCAGGGATCGGTCCTGTTTGACGGAGAGGCGGTCGAGATCATTCCGCCGTTTGCAATTCAGGTCATCGATTCGACGGCAGCCGGTGATGCCTTTGCTGCGGGACTGGCTGTGAAACTGGCCGAACGGGCGACACTGCGGGAGGCTGCTCTCTTCGCTTCGGCAGCAGGTGCGATTGCCGCGTCGGGAGCAGGAGCCCAGACAGCGATGCCAAACCGCGAACTGATTGAAACATTGATTACAAAACAAGTACAGGAGCGCTTCCATGAATGAACTACGAAAATATTTGATTCCCGGTCTGTTGCTATGCGGGTTGTTCGCAGGCTGCACGTCTCAACCAGGATCATCAGAGCAGTCAGCCGAACAGAACGCAGAAAACAAGAAGCCGAAGATTGCGCTCATCATGAAATCGTTGGCGAACGATTTTTTCTCGTCGATGGCGAAGGGAGCTGAAACGCATCAGCAGGCTCGCAGCGATGAATACGATTTGGTTGTCAACGGGATCAAGGATGAACGCGATTTGAGTCGACAGGTGGCGCTGGTTGAGGAGATGGTTTCCAGTGGCGTGGATGCGATCGTGATTGCACCCGCAGATTCGAAAGCGCTGGTGCCTGCGCTGCGGCGGGCACGGGAAGCGGGTGTGGTGGTCATCAATATTGATAACAAACTGGATGCAGAAATATTGCAGGCGGAAAAAATATCGATTCCCTTTGTGGGGCCCGATAACCAGGCGGGGGCAAAAAAAGTCGGCGATTATCTGGCTTCCCAACTGAAAACCGGTGATGAAGTGATTGTGCTCGAAGGGATTCGCACTTCATTCAACGGCACACAGCGGCGGCTCGGTTTTGAAGCAGCGATGAAGGCTGCCGACATCAAGATTGCCGACAGTCAGTCGGCTCAGTGGGAAATGAGTATGGCAAACACGCTGGCATCATCGATGCTCAGCGAACATCCGAATGCGAAGGCGATTCTGGCGGCGAATGACAGTATGGCGCTGGGCGCACTGGCGGCGGTCAGGAACAGCGGCAAAGCGGGAGAGGTGTTGATTGTGGGGTTCGATAATATTCCGGCAGTACAGCAGGCGATTAAAGAGGGACAGATACTGGCGACCGCGGATCAGCATGGTGGCGAACTGGCGGTGTTCGGTATCGAGCATGCGTTGCGTCTGATTGCCAATCCCAACGCTAAGGTCGAAGACCGCGAAACGCCCGTCGATCTGGTGACTGCTGAGGTTCTCAAATGACGGGCGACACACGGTCGCTGTTATTTGAAGCGCGCGGCGTCTGTAAGGACTATGTCGTGCGGGTGCTGGATGAAGCGCAGCTGGAACTGCGCCCGGGCGAGATCCATGCGCTGCTGGGTGCCAACGGAGCCGGGAAAAGTACGCTGTGTAAAATCATCGCGGGACTGACGCCAGCGACAGCAGGCAGCATGCTGTTGAACGCTGTCCCCTACTCTCCCGTCGATAAACGGTTCGCTGAGTCTCAAGGCGTACAGATTGTGCAGCAGGAACTGAATCTGATTCCGACGCTTTCGGTGGCGGAGAATCTGCTGCTGGGACGTTATCCGCAGCGGTGGGGCGTCATTGATCGCAAGCGGCTGCATCAGCAGGCGAGAATTGCGTTGGATCGGTTTGGCCTGACGGAGATCAAGACAGATCAGAGTGCCGGGAGCCTGGGAGTGGGACAGCAGCAGATGTTGGAGATTGCCGCGGCGCTGGATCGGAAGTGTGAGCTGCTGATTCTGGACGAACCGACGGCGGCGCTCAGTGCGGGGGAAACGGAACGACTGTTTGCGCGACTGGATGTATTGCGTACGCGTGGCGTGGGCATTATTTATATCAGCCATCGCCTGGATGAGATTGCCCGGATTGCCGACCGGTTGACCGTGCTGCGGGATGGGAAATATGTGGGCACGCATGCGGTCAGTGAGTTTCAACCGATCGAGCGGGTCGTGGACCTGATGACGGGCGAAACGCAGGCGGTGCAACATGCGCTGCAGGAACATACGAATCATTCCACTGAAACAACGATGTTACGTGTGGAAGGTGTGACAGGCGGACCGGTTCAGGCTGTGAGTTTTTCCGTGCAGGCGGGCGAGCGGTATGGGATCGCAGGTCTGGTGGGAGCGGGACGAACGGAACTACTGCGGCTGATCTTCGGAGCCGACCGCGGGGAACACGGCGCACTTTTTTTACGGGAAGAAACGAAGTCGCGACGGTTCGCTCATCCGCAGGAAGCAGTGCAAGCGGGACTGGCGATGGTGACGGAAGACCGCAAGCAGAACGGCCTGCTGCTGTCACAGTCAATTCGTGTGAACACGACGCTGGCGAGCCTGGATCTGCTGACGGGGACTGCGGGGGTAATTGACCGCAGGCGTGAAGTCGCGCTGGTGGAAGCCGAACGCCGACGACTGCAGATTCATGCGCGAGACATTGAACAGAGTGTAGGTACCTTGAGTGGTGGTAATCAGCAGAAGGTGGCGGTCGCCAAGTGGCTGCTGCAGGATGCGGATGTGTTTCTGTTCGATGAGCCGACACGCGGCATTGATGTGGCGGCACGGCGGAATATTCATCAACTGTTTGATCAACTGGCAGTAAATGGTAAGGCGCTGGTGATTGTCAGCAGTGATCTGGAAGAACTGTTCGAGACCTGCGACCGGATCGGCGTGATGTCCGCAGGGCGTCTGGTATCAGAATACACGCGCGAGGACTGGTCGTATGAAGCGATCATGCAGGACTGCTTTTCCGGATACTCATCACAAGTGAAAGAGACTGTTTCAGGATGAAATCAATGAGCGACTCCCCTGCCCCTGTATCCGATAATGATTCTTCACCTTCACGTTCGCTGGTGAGTGGTGTGACGTATTCCGTGTTTCAATATGCGGGTCTGCTGGGCGTGCTGGCGCTGCTGGTGCTGATCTTCAGCCTGATGAGCCAGAACTTTCTGTCAAAGCAGACACTGGTGACGGTGGCGAATAATATCCCGGATCTGCTGGTGATTTCGGTGGGCATGACGCTGGTATTGATTATCGGCGGAATTGATCTGTCGGTTGGTTCGCTGCTTGCGCTGTCATCAGCCATGCTGGGTGTGTGTATGGTCGACTGGGGTTGGCCGCTCTGGTCGGCGGTTCCTGTCTGCCTGGGCGTGGGGGCTCTGTGTGGCATGCTGAATGGGGTGATCAGTGTGAAGGCGGGCATACCGTCGTTCATTGTGACGCTGGGTATGCTGGAGATGGCGCGAGGCAGCGCGTATCTGATTACGGATTCGCAGACGAAGTATATAGGCTCGTCGATTGAATGGATCGGCGTGCCTTTGAAAGGCTTTGTGTTTTCCCCCGCGTTTCTGCTGGCGCTGGTGATAGTGGCGGCGGGACAGTACCTGCTGACACGGACGGTCTTCGGACGCTATTGTGTGGCGATCGGCACGAATGCAGAAGCGGTAAGGATGTCGGGCATTCGGACGGCCCCCTGCTCGATCGCGGTGTTTACGATCAGCGGTCTGCTTTGCGGCCTGGCGGGGGTGATGCAGACCTCGCGACTCTCCAGTGCCGATCCGAATGCGGCGGTGGGACTGGAACTCTCGGCCATCGCGGCTTGTGTGATTGGCGGGACGAGCCTGATGGGGGGCCGTGGTTCGGTGATCAATACGTTCTTTGGTGTGATGATCATCGCAGTGCTGCAGACGGGCCTGGCACAGATCGGCGCGACCGATCCAAGCAAACGGGTGATTACCGGCGCGGTGATTATTGTCGCCGTGCTGCTGGACGCGGCGCGGCAGCGGTGGAAACGGCGTGGGTGAGATTTGTTTTTTTGCTACCACGAAAAAGACGAAATGACACGAACCGTTAGTGTTGTTGGGACGCTGGTTCTGATCACTGTTGGGCAAGCCAACAGTGCCACCCAGTCGATCAAACGCGTGATCACGGGGGCGGTGATTATTGTCGCCGTGCTGCTGGACGCGGCGCGGCAGCGGTGGAAACGGCGTGGGTGAGATTTGTTTTTTGCTACCACGAAAAAGACGAAATGACACGAACAGGAATGACAGCTTTTGCTGTCTAATTACATGGTAGTTACAATTCATGTGTGCACTTTTGGGTGGCGCTGTTAGCTTGTGTAAAGACCGGGCATATAGGTAACACACGTTCGGATACATGGGTAACACTCACGTAAACTGTTATGTGACTTCATTTAAGGGGGAGCATGACATGGTCTGGAAGGAGTGTAATCGGGTGTCTGAACGTAAAAAATTTGTGTTACTGACTTCGGTCGGGTGGCACTGTTGGCTTGCCAACAGTGATAGCGTTGAGGTCGATGCTGGTCACCACAAAAACACTGGAGAAGTGATTTTCAGGGGCAATTAGTAAATCAGGTGACAATGATTTATGACCAGAAACCGAAAACGGATCAGGCATTATCACGAATTGGGTGATTGTCATGAGCTGACGTTTTCCTGTTTTCAGAACAAATTTCTCTTAACCAATGCTGACTGGAACTTGTTGTTGTGTGAGTCAATTAACCGGGCATTGGCGCGTTATGAGTTTGGTTTGATTGCATTTGTAATCATGCCGAACCATCTGCATCTGCTTGTTTATCCGAAACAGCAGGAGTGCCAAGTCGATCGGTTTCTGTTCGCCATTAAGCGTCCGTTTTCATATCGTATCAAGCAGCTCCTGCAGGAAACGCAAGATCGATTACTGGATGATCTGACAATACGGGATCGACCTGGAAGTACAGTCTTTCGATTCTGGCAGGAAGGGGCCGGATATGATCGGAATCTTTCGTCATTGAAAGCAGTTGAAGCATCAATAGACTATATTCATATGAACCCAGTCAGGAAGAAACTGGTCGATCAGAGTCGGGACTGGAAATGGTCGAGCGCTCGCTGGTATGAAAGCGAAGGAGAGTTGGTTGATTCAGATTTGCCTGAACTGAGCGGCCTTCCCTGGGATTTTTTTTGAGACTTATCAGGACTGAATCTTTCCTGGTTGGGATGCTGTATCTCAGCACTGTTGGGCAAGCCAACAGTGCCACACGGTAATGTTTTTAGTGAAAAACTAGAATTCTGAGTTATCAATTATGGACTTAAAACTCAATCTGCTGGTGCTGCGTTGTCGGGATATTGAAGCCAGCCGGGTGTTTTATGAGCACTTTGGAATTGTGTTTGAGCGGGAGCAGCATGGTTCCGGGCCTGTGCATTACGCGGCTGTGTTTGAGGGGATGGTTTTCGAACTCTATCCGCTGAAAGAGGGTGAGCCCGTTGATCGATGTCGACTGGGTTTTGCGGTCAACCTGGATACGGATCTGCGAGAGAGCCTGGAAGACGCCGGAATTGCGATCATCTCACAGTATGAAATCGAACAGGAGCCGGTGTTTGTGGTGGAAGATCCAGACGGGCGGAAGATTGAGGTGCGTCATAGTGAGCCGTTAGGAAGCGGTTGGTATGAAGGTGACTGGACGCGGTTTCGCTCGGTTATTCTGATTCTGGCAGCGTTTGCAGGCAGCCTGTCTTTTCTGAATTATCAGTCAGGGCCGATGAATGGTGGTCCCGTGCTTGATGTTTACTTTTTCTATTTCGCGTTGCTGGTCTCGTTTTTGTTCTGGCCGATCATGGTCGTGGCTGTCGTCGGTTTTCAGACAATCAATCCCTATTCCGATCCTGTCTGGACCAGACCCACGCATTCCTGTAATCCATTTCGACTGAAGAATCCCCTCTGCATTGCTCACTTCCTGATGTATTTTGTGATGGCCCAGGGAGCGGGCGCGCTGGTGACAGCGATTCTGGGGGGCTGGCTGCAGTTGCTGATGGGGATCGGTATGATTATCGGCGGGCTGGAGGGCCTGTGGGCTTTGGAACTGGTAATGAAGCGATATCCTGAAAAAATGGCACCGCAGTATCATGTTGAAATATCTGGCAATACTTCACAGGATTGACAGCAGGGAGATTTTCAAATGTACGAATTCGATTCAGAGAGTTTGACACCAGAGCAGCGGGCGATGGTAAAATTATGGGAAGCGCATCTGGAGGCAGAATTTGAGACAAAGGATGCTGAGGCATCTTGTGGTACGATGACAGACACTCCTTATGTGAATCATGTGCCTACCCTGACGGGAGGCATAGGGCGTTCACACCTGAACCACTTTTATGAAAAGTATTTCATACCAAATATGCCGTCCGATCTGGAAACGGAGATGATCTCACGAACCGTGGGACTGGATCGCATCGTCGATGAATTTGTGATTCGCTGCACGCATTCTGTCGAAATGTACTGGTTACTTCCGGGGGTACCGGCGACAGGACGCCGGTTAGAATTTGTTGTGGTAGTGATTGTTTCATTCGAGGAAGGCAAGATGAGTGAGGAGCACATTCACTGGGATCAGGCTTCCGTATTAGCCCAGGCAGGATTAATCGACCCGAAAAATCTTCCAGTGTCAGGTGCTGAGGCGGCGCGGAAGATGCTCGATCGGAACGCTGTTCCCTCAAATGCGTTGATTAAACGCACTGTTTCGGATGAGCTGCTTTAAGTGATCATGGGCACTACGAATTTAATTACTACCACGAAAGGACCGAAAAACACAAAAAGGATACTTTAACGGAAGCGTTTAGTCTGGGCCTTGATTCGTTGCTCTTTTATGGCAGATTTCACTGTCATTTTCAGTTGCCTGTGGCAACCCCGAATTGCATTCGGGGCTACCCTGCTCTCATCTCAATAGTCGGCTATTCAAACTTGAACGAATACAGATCCGCGTCTTTGAGTTTGATTTTTAGTTTGACTGGTTTGCCGGCGAGGCTACTTACATCGGTACCGTTTTTCCAGCTCACTGCGCGGGCGATGGTGTCGCCGAAGAGTTCGCTGCAGTCGGACTCTGTGAAACCTGCGATCGGTTTGCCGTCGGGGGTCTGCAGTTCGACGGTGATGCCGCCGGCGGCAGAGGTGGAGAAGTTGAGCTTGAGTTCTTTGCCTGTGAAGGTGATCGGTTTCGTCGTGATCTCAGCTCCCTTGAGTGGTGCGTTGATGGAGACGAAGCCGTCGATGCGCATCGTGTAACGCCTGAGCTGATTGCTGTTGCCGGTCCAGTAACCTTCGGTGGCGTAGAGGGAAATTTCGTTGGGGGCCCCTTCCACATCGGACTTGGTTTCGACCATCTGCCAGCCGATGTATTGATGTCCGTAGGCCCAGGTTCCCTGGCGTTCGATGCCGGGACGCAGGAAGGCTTCGGGCCAGCGTTTGAAATTCACGCCGTCGCGACTGGTCATGAAGAGACCTTCTGTAATCGCCATGCCGTAACGGTCGGAGATGGAAGAACGCATTTTGCGATGTTTAAACTCGGGGAGTGCTTCCATCGATTTGGACCAGCCGCGTTCGATGTAACGCGTGGGAAAGCCGACCAGGATGTGCGGGGCACGGTAGTAGGGTTTGATCTGGTTGGTATAGAGCTGTTCGGGCGGTGCGTCGCCGTACTTCAGGTCCTGGGGTTTGCTCCAGTGCAGCAGGTCTGGTGAGGTCGCGGTGCGAATATCACGCAGTCCCGACGGTTTCCAGTTTTTTTCATTGGTTGTGCCTTTGGTGAAGTAACGCCAGTAGGCGCGGTATTGTTTGCTGGCAGGATCCCAGAAGGCGAGATTTTCCGAATCGAAGGCACCATCGGTGATGACCGGTTTTTCTGAGAGCAGTGACCAGTGAATGCCATCGGGGGATTTGAGTACGAGTAAGCCGTGTGGACCACGGGAGCGGAGAATCGCCTTATACTTGGCGTCTGCGGGACAGGCGGGGTTTTCGTCTTTGAAGACGGCGGGATGCACGGGATCGGGTTTGGCGGACTTCATCCAGTCGCGATACGCTTTGCCGATGACGATATTATTCTTTTTATCCCCGGATTTTGGGGGAAAGGAAAAGAGTCCCAGGTCGGGGCGTTTCCAGTGGATGCCGTCGTCGCTCTCGGCGTAGCAGGTGAAGTTGCTGTTGTTGGGGCCGAGTTTTTTCTCCTGCACGTCGAGATGCCAGGCTTTGTAGTACATGCGGTATTTGTCGCCGTCTTTGAAGATACTCTGGTAGCCGCAGCCACTCCCCTCCCAGGGCTTGTCGTAAGTGAAAACGATTTCCCGGGGTGTGGGGTGATGCAGTTCGAAACGGGCGTTTTGGCTGCGGAATTCAATCAGGGTGTCGTCGACCATGAGCTCCAGGCGGGAGCCAATGTCGACGGGTTCTGTGGCGAAGGAAATATCTGTTGTGAGAAACAGAAGTGTGAACAGAGCGAAGAGACACGGGGCTGTCAGTCGTGGCATGATGTTGTTCCTGATGCGGGTGTGAATTGTGTGGGCTTTTATTCTAACCAGAATTTCGGTGAGATTGAAAGTCATGAAGTTGATTTCGTTCAGCCACTCGTTTTTTTCTACCACGAAACACACGAAATGACACGAAAGCTAAAAAACGAGCGAACCCTGAATTATTATGCTTGTCGTAATAAATACACTAAGGTAGAATATGTCAAAAGAAATAAATGAGAAAGGATTATGACTATGAATAGTCGAACAGGACGTGCGTATCTGGCGAAAACGACGCTGGAAGTCATGGAAGTGGGACAGTATGTGAATCCCCTGGGGGATGCGGTGGCGATTGCTGCGGAGATGACAGCCTGTAATGCAGGTTCGGTCTGTTTTGAGCCAGAGACGCTGGAACAAATGCGAGATGAGATACTACAGACGCCGGCTCCATTTGATGAAACCGAATTCACACTGGCGAATGAGACCACGTTAGAAGGTGCACGAAAGTTGGCGTCTGAATCGACTGAGGGTCGGATTGGTGTGTTGAATTTTGCTTCTGCTAAAAATCCGGGAGGTGGTTTCCTGGGAGGGAGCCAGGCGCAGGAAGAGAGTCTGGCGCGAAGTTCGGCGCTGTATGCTTCGTTGATTCTGTTTCACAGCCAGTATTATGAGACACATCGCAAGCTGCGGAGTGCGTTTTATTCGGATCGCATGATCTACTCGCCGGGCTGCCCGGTCTTTCGAGATGATGCGGGATCTTTTCTGGAAGCAAGTTACCAGGTGGACTTCCTGACGAGTGCGGCTCCCAACGCGGGGGCGATTCAGAAGAATGAACCAGTACATGTGAGCGAGATTCCGCAAGTTTTCATGGCACGCATGGCTAAAATGCTCGCTTTATTCGCTGCTCAGGGTTGTCAGACACTGGTGCTGGGTGCCTGGGGCTGTGGTGTGTTTCGAAATTCTCCTGATCTGGTTGCACGGTTATTCTCTGAATTCCTGCAATCAGGTGGTCCTTATTTCGGTCGATTCAAACAGATTCGCTTGTCTGTACTTGACCGCAGTGAGGAAAAACCGATATTGAGAGCATTCACAAAATATTTTTAGTGCTCAAGTAAACGATGAGAGATTCGAGGTATGAATGGGCTTCTTTGACAGGTTTAAATCCAAACCAGCCGCCACCAAAATCAATAGTGCCGACAGTGTGGCACGGATTATGGTGGTGCTGGAATGCGATGGCGATCAGGTGTTATTTATTTTGCTGATTGATGATGGCACGATCAATCGGATGGGAACAGGGGCGGAAGAGAACGAGGAACAGGATCTGTATATCGGCAAGAGTGATACCGCTGCGTTTCAGGCAGTACGTAGTATCTGCAGTCCGGTGATTGACGCCTGGATTGGCGGATTTGGCGATCCGGATGCAGCGGGCAAGCCTTGCAAACTGCTGGTGGGTTTTCAGACAACTGCCGGCGAAGAGTCGCTGAGCCAGTGGGAGTACGGCACGGAATCCAAGGGGCCTCCCGCTGAAGTGGTTGCGGTAGTCAAGCATGCGGTCCAGGCGACTGCAGGCTGGTATGCAGAGCAGAAGACGCTGTCAGCAGGTAGTTGAGAGTTGCTACTAGGAAAGTGGGAAAAGAGTCGAACAAACGGTTGTAGTTCTTAACTCAGATGAGGGAGATTAGGGGTATGTCAGAAGAGGCAGGGAGTCAGGGAGAGCCGAAGCAGAAAGAGTGGGAGTTTCGTGTGGGAGTGCGGGTTGATCCTGCTGAGGGACTGCTGTCGACGGGGATGGATGAGGTCAATGGTCTGATCAATCGAGGTGGAAAAGTTGTCTCGATCGAAGGTGGCGGCGCTGTCTTGCGGAAACTTAATAAAGATGACACCAGCGACGACCCGGTGATGACACTTTCGGGATGTGATATGAAAGTGGTTATTGATATGACCGAATTCGGATCCAACGCTGCTTCGCAGGAACACGATCGCCTGTACCAGGAGGGACTGGAACTGATCAACCCTTATATATTTATCGTAGGTCGCGAACATGAACCGGCGGATACAGAAGCAGCCCGCGATGATCTGGCGCAGGGGAAGGAATTGTTTCGTCAGGCGCTGGAAATCGATCCGGGTAATGGAGCGGCGTGGTGGATTATCGGCAAAGCAGAGCAGGTTCTGGAAGATACGGAAGCCGCCTGTGATGCATTTCGCAAAGCGTATCAATTGATTCAAAACAACCCGGACGCAGCACGCGAATATATGTTTGAGTGTCTCAAGCTGGGTAGAACGAAGCAGGCGATTGAAGCGGCCCGACACGCGAGAAAACTCAAACCAGAAGATATGGGGCTGGTAGCAAATCTGGCGCTGGCGTTGATGATTGGTGGGGAACTGGAAGAAGCAGCGGATACGATTGAGATAGCGCTGGCGGGCGCGCCCGATGATCCGATCAATGTAAATCTGCAACAGCGGATTGCGGAGATTCGTGCTGGGAATCAGCCTCAGCCACAGAACCTGGCTGACCTGGATGAGTGATGCGGATTGTTTTGCTACCGCCAAAGTCACGAGTTGCACGCCAGTGTGATTGTGGTCTGCAGACGTCGCCTGGTCAGTGAGACTTTGCAGAAACGCTGCTGTTGCCTAAGATGGCAGTATCAATCTGTCTGGAAGTGAGGACGACCTCACCGCTCCTGGTTCAAAGGGGACGGCCCCACCAGTGTGAAGGACTATACGATGTCGTGGCTGATTCTCATTCTGGCAGGTTTATTTGAAGTGGCCTGGGCCGTGGGCTTGAAATATACGGAAGGTTTTACGCGTCTGCTCCCTTCCCTCTGGACCATCGGTTCGATGATTGTCAGCCTGGGATTGCTGGGACTCGCGATGAAAACTCTGCCTTTAGGGACGGCTTATGCTGTCTGGGTCGGAGTGGGCGCGGTGGGAACAGTCATCCTGGGTGTCGTGCTGTTTCAGGAGCCGGTCAATACGATCCGCGTTATCAGTGTAATACTGATCCTGGCCGGGTTGATTGGTCTTAAGCTGGGAACGACAGGTTGAACTCCCCCGCGTATTCCGCTTCTACAATATTCAAAAACTGGAATAAAATCTGAGAGACGTTTTTTTGCTACCACGAAAAACACGAAATGGCACGAACATCAGACATTGATTTTGTGTTGGTGAAGTGAAACGAGAATGAATTATTTGAAGGAGAAATTATGAGTCGCGCTTTACTGGTGATTGATGTGCAGAACGAATATTTCACGGGGGCGCTGCCGATAACTTATCCGGCGGGTCATCTGGAGCAGATCCTGGTGGCGATGGATGCGGCTGCCGCGAAACAGGTTCCCGTGGTTGTGGTGCAGCATCATATGACTGATCCGGACAAGCCGTTCTTTCAGAAAGGGACGCCGGGCTGGGAATTACATGATGAAGTGGCGAAGCGGCCGCGCGAACTGCTGCTTGAAAAGACGCTACCAGGCAGTTTCACCGGTACGGAACTGGAAGACTGGCTGCGGGAGCAGCGCATCGATACGGTGACGATTGCCGGGTATATGACACATATGTGTTGTGATACGACGGCCCGACAGGCGGTGCACCGCGGGTTTACGGTTGAGTTTCTAAGTGATGCGACGGGAACGCTGGCGCTGTCGAATTCGGCGGGTGAAGTGACGGCGGAAGAACTGCAGCGGTCGATTCTGTGTGCGCAGCAGATGATGCTGAGTGAAGTGCTGGACGTGGCCACCTGGGTCGGTCGGTTGTAAGGAACTCAAGTTGGTGTCTTGAGGGGCCCTGTGAAGAATTCATCGTAAATAAATGAAAATCATTTTGAACTGTTCGTGTGTTCTGATTAAGATGTGTTCCTATCCGTGATTCATTTCATCCTTGAGGAACGAACTCTCATGAGCACAGTCGACAGCCAGGCGGTTGATACCAAACTTACCCAGTTAAATCTGAAGCTTTCCCCCAATATTAATTATCGGCTGGAGACGATGTTCCCCAAGCTGGAGGGGATGTTTGCCAAGAGCGGAATCAAGAAAAAATTTCAACTGGTGAAACGCCTGGAACCATTGCTGGAAGAGATGCTGCTGGAAAAAGAAGAAGTGCTGTTCATCTCTAAAGGGAATCAGTCATCCTTCTCTGAGCAGTTTTTCATGGGAGCCCTCTGGGCCCAGACAATTAATCATACGGCGGTCGTGCTGACGAACTTTAGGTTGCTGTGTATCCGTACGAATGGCAAAGGCAAACCCAAGCGTACGTTCTGGTCGATTTATTACAGTCAGATCAAGGATCTGAAAAGTACGATCTTCGGAAACGCCAAGATCTGTCTGAAGGATGGTAAGAACCTGAATTATTCCGGCTTTCCGAAAATCGATCGCAAAATGATGCGAGAGGTGTTTTTGGATGCGTATCAAAAGTTTGAAGAGAAAGGCTTTGATCCTGAGGTATCTCAGTCCCGTGAGAAACTGTGCGGCAATTGTTATGCAGTCGTCCCCAGGCATGATTATCATTGTGAAGCCTGTGGCGCGACGTTCTGGAAACCATCGGAAATTGCAATACGCAGTTTCTTCTTCCCGTCGTGGGGAGACTTTGTGATGAAGCATTATCCAATCGCCTTTGCCGAGTTGTGCGGTTTTATGATATTGCTGGTTGTACTGGCAGCTGTGATTTCGAATGGAGATTATGGTTTTGCCGTGCTGCTGTTTGTACTGGCCAATGGTGGCGACGCCGCGATTACGGCACAGATTGCTGCGAAAGGGCTGCATCTGAAATCGGTGCCTGAATCCCAGTCAGCCTGATCGTGCAACCTGTGCGGTTTAACAATCCTGGATTTTTAGATCTGAGAGTTTTTTGTGAGATGCACCCGGAGCCAGCAGCTGTGATGAACGATAAATAAATCGGATGGTTGACAGGAGACCATCCGGGAATTTCGTCTACCGATCATAGGAGAGTAGCTTATGCGTATTATGCGGCCGTGGGCTTGTATGCTGATTCTGGGGATGAGTCTGATGCTGCCGCCTGGTGTGGTGCAGGGACAGACCATTAATCACAAACTGGAACCGTATCTGAAATCCGGAGAGCTGCCAGCGGTTGCTGCTGCCGTTGTAGTACAAGGTGTGCTGACCGAATATGGTGCGGTTGGGACACGGAAAATGGGAGCGGATATCCCGGTTACAATTCATGACAAGTTTCATCTGGGTTCCGATGGTAAAGCGATGACCGCGACCATCGCAGGGATGATGATTGAAGAAGGTAAGTTGAAATGGGATTCGACGCTGGCTGACGTCTTTCCGGAATTGAAAGAATCCATGGCACCTGGCGTTGGGAAAGTGACGCTGGAGCAGTTGCTATCACATACAAGCGGGATGCGGGCCGATGATGAGAATTTAATGGACCTGCTGAAGAACTCGGTTGATGTTGAAGAAAATCTGGACGAGCTGCGATACTGGATCGTGAAGGAATCGGTCAAGCTGCCCCTGGTGGCTGAACCATCCAAAGCGTGGGCTTACAACAACCGGGGTTATACCATTGCCGGTGCGATGATTGAACGCGTCAGCGGAAAATCCTGGGATGAGCTGATTGTGGAACGAATCTTTGAACCGTTTGGATTGACGACCGCTGGTCTGGGAACACAGTCTACGTTAGGGAAAATCGATGCACCGCTGGGGCATGTGAAGCAGAAGGATGGTAAGGTCAAATCGTATATGGCGGGACCGCAGGCAGATAACTCGCTGATTCTGGGACCTGCGGGAACTTTACACCTGTCGATCCTGGATTTTGCGACCTGGGCCAGTTGGAACGCCGGCAACGGCATGCGGGCACCCTGCAATATTGTTTCACCACAGATGGTTGAGAAAATTCATACCCCGGTATTTACGATCAAAGGTGAGAACCGTCCGGGGACACCCCCCGATGGAAAATACGCGCATGGCTGGGGCTGGGTGAGTGTCGACTGGGCACCGTATCCCCTGCTCTATCATGGCGGCTCGAACGGTAAGAATCTGGCACAGGTCTGGATTGATAAAAAGAAAGACATCGCGATTGTCATCATGACGAACATCAGTAATCCCAAGGCAGATAATACGCTACGGGAAATCGCGAAGGAACTGTATGAGGATGCCACTGCGGGGTATTAATACAGACCCAGGGAATCAGATTGGGATCTGAAAACGACTCCGTTCTCTCATTTGTTGTTGAGGGAGCGGAGTCGTGTTATAAAATGGAAGCGAATTGTTGAAGTCATCAGACTGATCTTCTTTCAAGGCTTCCTGTCAATGTTGAACCCCATGTATTCCGAACACGCTGCTGAATACGCGGCAGCGATCAGAGACAACAGCTATAACGCGCACTACGAACGCCCTTCTCTCTGTACGCTGCTGCCGGAACTGCCGGGGAAACGGGTGATTGATCTGGGCTGTGGACCTGGTGAATACGCCGCTTACCTGCTGTCACAGGGCGCGACGGTCACCGCCGTTGACAGTTCGGCTGAAATGATCGCATTGGTACAGCAGGAGCCAGGCAAAAACATCAATGCTTATGTGCAGGATCTTGCGCAGGGCGTGCCTGACGAAGCAGATCAGTCGTTTGATCTGGCTGTTTCTCCTTTGATGATTCATTACCTGGAAGATCCGACTGTTTTATTCCGCGATGTGAAACGCATTTTAAAGCCAGCGGGGCTGTTTGTGTTTTCAACGCATCATCCGTTTGTGGATTACCAGTTCTCGCCGAGCGGCAATTATTTTCTGACGGAGAAAATCGTCGACGAGTGGGGTACACTGGGGCGGCCCGTGCGAGTGGAATATTATCGTCGGCCCCTTTCGGCGTTAATGCAGAGTCTGACGGACGCAGGCTTGTGTGTGGTGGAATTGAGTGAAGGCAAACCTGACGAACTGATGCAGCAGAGTGACCCGGAAAGTTATCGGAAGTTGTCAACCGCGCCCGGGTTTCTGTTTTTGAAGTGCCGTGTCGGTTAAGACTGTAAGACGCTACAGATATATTCTTTGAGTCGGAAAGAAAGCTGATCAAAAAATAATGAGACATCACTGCGGTGAGTTATAGCGAAACCTGCTCACCGCAGTGAATTGGTTTAATAAATCAGGGGTTCATCCGAAGACTGGTTTCATGCCCAGTGAGGTGCGAATTGTTGCAATTTGTCCAGCGTGGAAGAAATCGTGTTGCGACAGAGTATGCACTGCGGTAATTGCGTTTGAAGCAATTGGTGCGACTGCTTCGGGAGAAGCTTCCCAGAGGGTCTCTCCTTCCAGCGTCTGGGCCCAGTCGATGAAGCGATTACGGGCGGTTGTCATTCGCTTTTGTAGTTCTTCCCGATCGGGGTAGTCGGCAGGATCGTCGCTGGGAGTGGTGCCGCTGGTAAAAAGTTCCTCGTGTTCTGGAGTGAGGCAGCTGGGTTCATTCAGAAACGCGGAGATGAATAAATCATCGGCGAACGCCAGATGACCCATGATCCACAACGCATGATTTCCTTCTCCCACACGCACGTGCAACTGATCGTCGGCTAAAGTATCCAGTAATGCTGTCAAAAAATTCCGAGAGCGGTGCAATTGTTCGATAGCAAGATCGGTCATTGAGAGTGCTTGTTGTTGCGTCGACATGAACAGGTCTCCTGAACTGGTTTAAAAGGGGGTTTGAAAAAGAAAATTATGTGATTTGTTTATGTGTCTTGTTCGGCACGCTGTTTGATCTGTTTCAGTATGTATTCCCAACCAGGTACAACGCCTTCGGCATGTGACGGATCGATATTGCCGGTCGCGCGATGCAGAAATTGCATGGTGGTCGAGCTATCGTTTTCACTGAGCCGATATTGCACATGAGACATCACCGGATACGACATGAAAAGTGGCCCCATGATTTCGATTAAAACGGGGGGCTTTATGACTTGGACGTGTCCCCAGAGATGGCCTGCATTGTCACCCAGATCCCGAAACCAGCGTCCGCCGGGCCGGGCCTCAAGCTTCATCGGCATGGCAGCCCCATCTGGCAATGTAGAGCCGGGGCCGAGTTGTTCGAGTAATGCTTCAAACGCCAGTTGAACCGGCGCGGCAATTTCCAGTTTACGTTCAATGTGCAGTGATGAAAGTGAATTGTCTGCTGCAGTGACCATGTCAGTTTACCCTTCTTTCTGGTTATGGGGTTTTTTCTGTGCTGCTGCTTTCGCTTCAGCAATAACCTTAATATTTGCTAACTGGTGGTCCCAGAAGCGCTCGAATGTCTGGACCCAGTCGTAAACGGGCTTGAGCTGCTTCGCATTCAGGCTGTACCAGCGGTGTTTACCCTCTCGCCTGACACTCACCAGCTTCACCTCCCGTAAGACACGAAGATGTTTTGAAATTTGTGGTTGCGCAACGCCGAGCGACTCAACCAGGTCATTGACGGAACACTCTTTTCCCGCCAGTTGATGGATGATGTCACGGCGCCGCTTTTCGGCAATCGCATTAAATGCGTCTGTTGTTGTGGGTGATCTTGGCATGTCGAATATAATATACCCATATGGGTATATGTAAAGTGGTTTCTTTCAGATATTCTTTGAAATCCATTAATTTAATTCTGGAGTGGCAGCTGAATTCTCGAATACTCTGTAGCGAAGAGGCAAAATCTCGTGTGGACCTCCCTGCCATTGTCAGCTTGATGTTTAACGATTTTGTATCGCAATTTTGCTGCGAGTCTTATCACGCGTATGATTTGGTAAATTATGATGGTGCAGAGTCTATGGTTTTGGGGTTGGCTTAAAATCAGGTCAAGCGGGTTTTCTGCTTACAAAGTGGTTCGTTATGAAATTAAGTTTTGAACAGACTGTTCCCGCTGATCGCGAGACGCTGTTTCGGTTTCATGAAGATCCGGCTCATCTCGGGCTGTTGCTGGCAGAGTGGCCTGGCTTTCGACTGTTGCGGCATGCAGGGCATATTCAACCCGGGGCTGAGACCTGGGTCGAGCAATGTGTGGCCGGTTGTCTGCCGGTGGTGATGGGCTTTCGGCACGATCTCTATGAGCCGGGGCACCGCTTTGGTGAGACGCTGATTCATGGTCCGTTTTCCCGGTTCTCACACATTCATGAATTTCAAGAAACGTCAGCCGGGACGATTGTGCGGGATGTGTTGGATGTAGAACTGTTGTGGCAGTTTGGCGGGGCTTTGATGACGCGAACCATTCTCGTAAGAAATTTACGCGCGGCGTTTGCCTTTCGGCATCGTTCCTTACTGCGTCTGGTGGATAGTGACGTGGTAAGCCGATTTGTGACGGAAACTGAATGAAAGTGAAAGTTCATGGAAGCGGCGACTTACATCTTATTCGGACTGGGCTGTCTGGGCGCGACGGATATTGCGCTGTACCACAGTTTTTCGCATGGGATCCGGAGTCACCCGGATGCGCGGGCCGAGCTGGTGGTGCACAGTCTGCGCGGGCCGACTTACGCTGCGCTGTTTCTGGTGATACCGAATTTGGTGCTGCAGGGCTTTTATTTCTGGTGTCTGCTGGCGCTGTTTGTATTTGATGTGGTGATCTCGATCGTGGACTTTGCGCTGGAACGGGAGAGCCGTCGCTTACTGGGAGGTCTGCCCAATGGTGAGTATGTGCTGCATATCATCATTGCGATGCTGTTTGGTGGGCTGGTGACAGCGGTCTGTCTGGAAGCGGCTGCGTGGCCGACTCTGCCGACGCGGATCGTGTACGAGCCTGCTGCTGTCCCCGACGTGCTGCGGCTGGTGATGGCTGTGATGGCGCTGCTGGTGCTGTTTTCCGGAATTCAGGATGCGATCGCGGCGCGAAAACTGTATGCTGTACCTTTGCAGGGTGATGATCATTTGAAACAAGGTTCTACTACGTAAAGCAGGGAGATGGCAGACGATGGCCGGGGCTCGACGAGATTGCTCACTGGGGGAAGGTGTTTACTTTTCACCCGAAGATTACATCGGGTTCCGACGGCGGCTGGTGATTTGGCTCGTCGATCTGATAGTGGTCTGCATGCTCGGGGCACTGATCAAATTCGTGTCAGTTGATCTGACGGACGATCAAGATATGACCTCTGATTTTGTCTGGCAGTTCTGTGCCTGGGCCTATCTGACTGTTTTGCGTTCCTCACGTGTGCGGACTGTCGGCTACTGGGTTACCGGCGCCCGCATTGTCACTCTCCAGGGGACCCGACCTTCGGTGTTTCGCATGACGTACCGATTGTTGCTCAATTTATACTCGCCATTTAATATATTATTTGACATGCTGTGGATTAGCGTAGATCAGGATCATCAGTCGTTGACGGATCGATTTGCCGGTACGTGTGTGGTCAGAAAGAATTCACAACCTGCGGGTCGTTCTGAAATTCATCTGGCCTATTACACGGCCCTCTTCTTTATCTATTTCTACCCGTGTGTGGTTCGTCCCCGGGAGGTAATCAAAATGAATGTCCCAGAGGCTGTCTGTGAAACATGACCGCTGATCCAGTGAGTTGATCTCGTTGATTCTCACGTTGTTGGAATCATTGAGAGAGGTGTTTTGGACCAATGAGGGAGATGAATCCCATGGACGAGCTCGGTTTTTCGGTTGACTAACCGGAAATCAAACCACAATCCGTGACTGTCATAGACTATGTCCAGTTTTACTGTAGCGTCTCCAGGGCTGTTTGGCCCGAGTATATTAGATTGAGAGGTGCTAATGTTAAATGTGATACAGTCTGCAGTTGAATCGATTTTTGAGACAGTATCCTGTGATGGAAAATGTTAAAATTCTGGAAAGATTGAAGTCACTGATGCGAACAAACATGTACTTTATCCCCGTGGAATTACTGTTTATTGGCGTGGCACTGGGCTACTGATTCTTTCTGTCTGTATCAGCATGATCTGTTAGTAAAATCTGTTGTTGTGTTCCTGTGGTTTCTATCCACTGGTGTTGCCATTCGTTGCCGTGTTGTCGAAAATAAGGTACGGGCGATGGACTGTCCCGACCCGGAATTGATAGCAAAAAAGGAATCGGTTTGTCATAGCTGGCTGAAGCGGATGTTTCCGGATTATTAACCCCTGAATCTAAAAAGGGAATCAAAATGGCTCCTGAGATGATTGGCTTAATCGGCGCTGTTGGTGGCACTCTGCTGGGATTCCTGGGAGGTGTGTACGGTACCTGGAACAGCATCCAACAGACAAACGGGCCGCGCGAACGGGCGTATGTGAAGAAGATGGCTTTGATGTTCTTCATCGTGGTTTCGTTGTTTGTGGTGTTGGTATTTGTGTTACCCGATCCCTGGAACTATTACATCTGGCTGCCTTACGGACTGTGGCTGACCTCCACGATTCGTCGTAGTGATCTCAAACAGCAGGCGCTTCGCGAGGCGGAGGCGGCTTCGAAGGAGACGCTGTGAATACTAAACGAATCCATTTTCAGGATAATGAGATCAATGAAAGCTGTTGAATACTTGTATCACGCAAGTCCCTGGCTGTTGCTCTGCCTGGAATGTGCGGCGCTGTTCGTGCTGGTTGGATTGAGTACTCATCTGCTGGAGTCCAGTTCCACTCCTTCCGAACCTGTTCTGCTGGGGCCGGATGAGTATCAGCAACTCTGGAATAACTGGTTTCAGTGGAGCTGTCTGGCTCTGGTGGGAAAAGTTCTGTTTGTGATCGCCGTGTTTCAGTTAGGCGTAGGACTCAAACGATTACTGTCACCTGTTTCCACTGACAATCATGCGAGGGAAATCTGATGGAACCCATGGAATTCTGTGTGCTGGCTGGATTGATTCTGGTGGTGATCGCCACGCCCTGGATGATGGTAGTGTTTTTGAGGGACATGTTTCGTCACAACAGCCGAACCGGTTCTGGCGGCGGCGGAGGGGGAGGCATCATTGGTGCGATGCTGGAAATGGACCGGATTGTGAATCCCGCGGGTCAGCATGTGCAGGAAGCCAAAGAAGTCAAACAGGAAGAAGAAGGCATCGGCGGTGAATAGGCTGCAGAAAAATGCTGCTTTCTTAACCAGAGTTCATTACAATGAAAGGACGTGAACGGCACTGCGATCTGTCTTGTCAGGAGATATCCGTAATCCCAAAATACTTGACAGCTATGAAGTCTAAAGACTTGATCGTATACATTCTGTTCGCGATTTCTGCGATTGTTGTTTTGCCTTTTGCGGCATGGGCATTACTGTCTCCTTATGGAAGTGTATTTTTCCTGTGTGTGACGATGATGTATCTCTTCTACTTTCTGGCGGCGCTGGTGATGCTGCCGATTATGCTGGTGCGGCTCTGCTGGAAACAGACCCGTGCGCGTGCCCTGCTCTGGTTGCTGGTGATCGCCGTGTATGTTCCCTGTTTTCTGTTGGGGAACGCTTGGGAACATCGTGTCTGGACTGCCCGCTGGGAAGCGTTTACGCGTCGCAGTCAACCGCTCATTGCCGCGATCAATGATTATGAACGTCAGCATGGCGTTCCGCCTGAGTCGTTAACTGTGCTGGTTCCCGATTATCTGTCTGCCGTGCCAGATACCGGGATGCGGGCCTGTTCCGAATTTCAATATTTCACCGGTGAGGATGCCCGTCAACAGTATGCAGGCAATCCCTGGGCTCTGCAGGTGCTGCCACCTGTTTTCGGAGTGGGATTTGATGTGGTGTTATATTTTCCCAGGCAGAACTATCCGAAACAGGGTTACGGTGGCTGGCTGGAACGCGTGGGCGACTGGGCCTACGTGCATGAATGACGGAGCCAGTTGTTAAAAAACGTGTATTGTCTGTCGGTATGAAACAGAATCGTCGAGTTCAGCCGAACGGAATTTCAGCGTGTCAGGAAGTGCTCACATGAATGATGGTGCCTGTCCTTATTGCGGAGAGTCAATTTCCGACGAAGCGGTGACGCTCTGGGATGACAGACGGTATTGTCGGCATTGTGTGGAAGAGGTCTCTCCGGATCTCTATGAGTTTGCTGCAGACGGCGGGCAACTGGTGGATGTCGTGGAGAAATCGGATGTCAGTTTGAAATACTATGTGCGTGGCGCAGGTTATAAAACGTTGGTTGTCGCGTTTCTTATTTTTATGTCGCCCGTTGTGGTGCTGGCGTTGCTGGATCCAGTCAATGCCCGATTCGATCTCGTGTTCGGGTTCTGTTTTTTCTGGTGTGGTTTTTTAGCGGGATATCTCATTCTCAAAGGGCTGTTATTGCTGGAGCGAAGTTATCTGCCCCGGAGAGTGGCTGTGGAACATAACCGGCTGGTAATTACGACATCAGGTAAAGATACAAGTTACCCTCTGGATGAGTGTCAATGGGCATTGAAAGAGAGCTACCGGGACGGTCTGACGGCTTATACCGGTCTGAGGAAAGGAATTCTGTTTAGCATACCGGAACGTTATATCTGTGTGGGACATGATCCCGCGCTGTTACCCCATCTGGGCGCCTTTTTACTACTGGCGGGAGTTCGTCGCAAATCATACTGGTCCGGTTTAAGAATATTCATTTTGACAGTGCTGGGGATGCTGATCGGCTTCCTGCTGGGATACTACCTGGGACAGATTGTGGCGTTGCTGACGAAGGACCAGTTCTGGTTGATTGCACTGGGATTTCTGGGAACGTTCGATGGGGGTGCCATCGCCTTTAACTATGCGTATTACAGCAGCTTTGGTCGGACTGCTACGCATCAGAGAATGAGCCCGCTGATCTGGGGGGGAATATTTTTCGTATTGGGAGTCAAAGTATTCCTGGTACGTGGCGGATGGATCCTGCTGCTGGGAAGCGGGGGTAACGCTGCTTTGGGGATTTTTGCTGCCTGGTCAATTCGCTGTTATATCAATCGTGCAGATGATCGTGAGAGCATCAGGGAACACAGACGACGCGAATTTCAGGAGGCCTTCAGCCATGAAACGTAAAGAGCGGATCTATCTGTCACTGTTTGCGGTTACTGCTGTCGGGTATTTTCCGTTCGCACATTGGATTTCGACGACCCCTGTTGGAACCACGCTGTTTCTCTGGCTGGCGATTTTTTATGGCCTTGCATTTCTGCTGGCAGTTCTGACAATTCCTGCGTCTTTGATGTGCCTGTTTTTCAAGCAATATCGCAGGGATGCATTTCTGCTCCTGATGCTGTCTTTGATTTATATTCCAGGTTGCATTTACAGTATTCAACTGGGGCAACAGGTGCGCATGGCCCGGATGGCGGACTTCGCTGAGCGGAGCCAGTTCCTGGTAAAGGCGATTGAAGCCTACACGCGAGACCATGCGCGTCCACCTGAAACACTGGAACAACTGGTGCCCGACTATCTGACTGCAGTTCCCGGCACGGGAATGATGGCCTATCCGGAGTACCAATATTATCTCACCGCTGATTATCAGTGGTGGCCCGAACAGAATCCCTGGATACTTGTTGTGCGAACCCCGAGCGGTGGTCCCAACTGGGACATGATGTTGTACTTTCCCAAACAGGACTATCCGGAAAACGGATATGGCGGCAGCTTGGAACGGGTAGGCGACTGGGCCTACGTGCATGAATGACCGCCGTAACCGGGGAACGCCGCTGATGACTTCAATGGCTTGTTTTTTCTTGAAGACTGGACTGAGAGTGATTTCAGGAAATTAATCGATTTTATACTACACAGATGTGTCCTGTTCTTAGGGCTTCTGATATCTTGTTACCTCTATACATTGAGCCATGTTTGCGGTAACGAAGTGCCTGTTTGCTCCTGATTTCCATCCAGCGATTGAAGTAACCCATGATCGACGAAGACGAAGAGCTTAAAAAACTGAAATGGATTCTGATTGCCGTGGTCGCCTTTCTGATCAGCGGATATCTATCGTTTAAGGAATTGAAATATACTGTCTGGGGAGCGACCACAGAAGCGACGGTGACCAATACCTTTGATACCGCAGAGAGTCGTCGGAAACCATTACTGGCGGTGGAATACACGTTTACTGACGAAGACGGCAAGCACTATAGTGAGCGGGATGATGTCCCCATTGACTGGCCTGTGCCGGGTCCGACGGTGAATGTGCAATACCTGCCTGGCGTGGAAGATTCGTCCCGACTGGAAGGGCACTCCAGCAAAGTCGCGGTCTGGGTCTTTCTGAGCTGTTGTGTCCTGCTGTGTTTTGCCGGCTTCAAGTTGTACCAGATGGCCAGCGAAGCCGTCGATGGCCCGCCGCGACGGAGACGCAAATAGACGTCCACTCTGCTGGCGAGAACGTGCTGAGCTGTAGTTTTCTTTTTTCATCAGGCTGAGTCCATGCGAACGTTTGCTTGATGGCTGTGTCGTAACGGGAAGGTGCTCTCTGGAGTAGAGCTGTCTCCAACGCGGTTACGAGGCAATCGGACAATGGCGAATTTGTATGAAATCCGGGCGGACTATGATCGTGAAACGATTGTGGTGTATCAGGCGTATTCCGATGCGATCGCTGATCCTGCACTCGCGGCACAGAGGTTTGTGGCTCCCTTTTCGTTGGGGCGGATGACATGGATTAAGCCTTCGTTTCTGTGGCTCATGCATCGCAGCAACTGGGGACAGAAATCGGGGCAGACGCGAATTCTGGCCGTACGGATAACGCGTATCGGCTGGGAGAAGGCCCTCTCACTGGGTGTGTTGACCTCGCCGGAAAAACGGGTGTTTGCCTCTGCTAAGGAATGGGAGCATCAATTCAAAAATGCTCGTGTGCATATTCAGTGGGATACAGAACGCAGTGCGCGGGGCGCTGCATTGCCTTATTTCAGTATTCAGGTGGGATTGAGCCGCCATATTATTCGAGAATTTGTCGATGACTGGATCATCGGGATTGAGGATCTGACGCCGACGGTGCGCAAATTGAACCGGTTGCGGACTAGCAGCAGCAAAGGTTTCAAACGGTATCTGCCGTTCGAAAAAGTCTATTCTGTAAATGCGGAATTACAGCGAAACCTGTTGATTTCTTCCTGATCTGATTACAAGTAAAGAATACGACTTCCGATTTGTGAATTCATTTCCTGACAGATGTTGTTTTGTTTTCTTAATGAAGTCGTGTTAAACTCTCTGAGTGATAATTACTGATTCGTCACCTGAAAAATAACTTACTCAGGAGCAACTCAATGTTATTCAGCTCAGATAAACTGCTGGCGATACTGGGGATTACGGTCGCTTTATCTGCTTATCTGTCGGGAGTTCGATTGTATCTTATTCAGAAGATTCGTGAGATCCCCAAAGAAGATCCGGAGAAAGCAGAGAAAAAATATGAGATTCAGAAACAGCTGGGGTGGCTGACACTGGCGGATGCTCCCATCGTTTTGTCTGCCTTCCTGCTGGGAGTGAAACTGCTGTGGTACCCCCTCACGGGTATCAGTGCTCCCGACTGGATCCTGTCACTGGGGCTGTGGCTGTTTCTGCTGGCGGGCACCATGATGGTAATTCAGCATTTCCTGGCCTGGCATAAAACGCTGACCGAACTGTTGCCGATTGGGCTACTCGTTGTCATCGGCATTCTGATTATATTTGCGTTGATGATCTGGAAAACTTTTTTAGTGTGAACACAGATCTCTTTAAATCAGTCGAAATCATATCAGGGGAATGATGGTGGAGATCAGGCGTCTGTTAGAGAATCAGCAGAAGTGGACTGTCGAGGAATTACAGTCGCTCTATGATCGTGTCAGTGAAGAACCGGGATTTTGTAGCGTTCTGGTGAGTCTGTTGAGTGATTCCGTGAGACAGCAGGTCGCCAGCTGGTTGTTGAAACATGCTCTGGAGGCAGGACAAGTTGTCGCACCGACGGATCTGTCGCCGTTTTATCGAAGTTTACCGGAACTGCAAAACTGGGAAACGCAATTGCATCTACTGCAGTGCCTGCCTTACCTGACGATTAACAGACGGGATGTGAAGCAACTCGAACCATTTTTACGCCGCTGTCTGCAGAGTGAAAATAAATTTGTCAGAGCGTGGAGCTATAACGGTTTCAATGAACTGGCACTGCAGCATGCGCGGTTCCAACCGGAAGTGGATTCACTACTGGCAGCAGCTCTGGAAGAGGAAGCCCCTGCTGTGAAAGCGCGCGTCCGGAATATTTTGAAACAACGTCTTTCACATGGCTCTTGAAGGGAAAATCGTATGGATATTCAGACTCTGACCGCGTTTTTCATGTGGTGCACGATTGTGAATGGGTCAATCCTGATTGTGTGGACCCTGATTTTTCTGCTGGCGCCGGAACTGGTGTATCGATCGCAGAATGCCTGGATTCCGCTGCCTCGGGAATCGTTTAATGTGGTAATGTATTGCTTTATCGGCCTGTTCAAATTGCTGTTTCTGGTGTTTAATGCAGTGCCTTATCTGGCTTTGCTGCTGATTACCTGAATCTGAATCAAAAGTGAAAATCTTATATTCTTATGACAGAGAAACCACCCTGGGAGAAATCAGGCCCGCTGCCCGGCGAACGGGACTTTGATCCTGATGCAGGAGACCTCGACGCGCAGGTCGCGTGGAAACACTTTGGTGGTTCGACGCTGTCGGAAGCCTATCAAAGGTTCCAGGAAGATCCGGAAAAGCACACAGAAGATTTCATGTATATGGGAGGCAAAGCGTTCGCATATTATTTTCCGGTACTGGAGCGTTACCTGCTGGTCACACCTGTCTGGCGCGAGGAAAACGGAGTGGAGTGGTGCCAGATTCTGGGGCTGGGAGCGGCGATTCAATTTCAGTTTACGAAAGAGACTCTACCGGAAGTACGGGAACTGGTATCCCACGTGTTACAGCTGATTTCATACGTGAAAGAATCGATCAAGGTGCATGTCGCCAGCGGCCATCCCTATATTTCCAACCCGGAAATCCAGCAGCATGTCATCGCTGAATGGGACGCGCTGGAACAGCATCTGCAGCAGTTTGAGGAGCAGTGAGCAGCAATTGTGATTGATGTGAGACTTGAGTCGCTGTTTCTTTCGCATTTTTGTTGAGAAAACCAATGCAGAAACAAATTCTCAGAAACATTCTGATCTATCTTGGCGCGGGCCTGGTGTGTGTGGGTCTGTTGTTCTGGTCTCTGGAATCATTTAACGCTTCTCAGGGACACTGGGAAGCAGAAATTGGTCGGGTGGAAACACAACTGGCGCTGACATTGAGGCTGGCGGGCCGCGAGGATCGTCCTTTCAACCGTCAGATTGTGATTGCAGATCGCGAGGCGGGTACTCACCCGGCGGGAACTTTCTCCCTGCCCGATCAGGCGGAACAGATGCCGGGTAACAGACAGACATTCCAGGATACCACGATTCGTCCGGGGCGTGTGACCTTTCAATGGGAAGGTCATGAATTCGACCTGATGCTGATTGGTCTGACGGTGGACGGGAAACAGTATGACTGGAAAGATCAGACGCCGATCGCGCTGGTGCGTTGAGTCAACGCGATTTGTCAAAACGGACAGGCATTTCAGGAATTCTCTGAATTTAAGTGCTTGACCTGAGTGTGAGTGAATTGGTATAAAACCTGTCTAGCATTCAGAAAGGTGCCCTGCTCTTTTATGGCTCTGCCCATTGATCTCTGGTTGATTCATCCTGAATCAGAAATGTGTGATGCGTTTCGAACGCGTTTTGAGAAACTCCCCCGCGTGACGGTCATCGAAAGCCGTTTTGAAGACCTGCCCCCGCATGACTGTTTTGTGACCGCCGCGAATGCCTTCGGGATTATGAATGCGGGCATTGATGCCGCGGTGATCCACTTTCATGGCGTCGAACTGATGCAGCGGATTCAGCATCGCATCCTGGATGAATATCTGGGCGAGCAGCCAATCGGCACGTCGTTCATTGAGTCTACAGGCAATCCCGATTATCCTTTCGTAGCGCATAGCCCGACGATGCGTGTGCCCGGTTCAATTTCTGGAACCGACAAAGTGTATGCGGCGACCTGGGCTTCGCTGCTGGCTGTCTATCAGCACTCCGTGCGACAGACGGACGAAACGCAGAAAATTAATACGGTCGTCTTTCCCGCGATGGGGGCTGGTTTCGGTGGTGTGCCTTTTAAAGAAGTGGCTCGGCAGATGGCCGTCGCTTACGCGCATTATCTGAGCCCGCCTCACCGGATGAACTGGGATACGGTGATTGGTCGGCAGAAGGCAATTGCTTATGACGAAGGGAAACTGGTAGTCCGCTGAATATGGTATGATCGCATTTTTTTAGCAATCCCTCGATTCCTCCCTCAAAATCTGCAGTGTCAGCACTATAAATCTTGATATGATATCAAGTTGTGATTCCTGCTGAGCGAAAGAGCGGTTATAGATGGTTGATAATGAACAGGCAGCGAATTCCACAGCGGATCTGGTTTTATTGACCGGTGCGACGGGATATGTGGGAGGACGGTTACTACAGGCATTGGAACAGCGTGGGGTACGACTGCGGTGCCTGGCGCGGCGGCCTGAAAATCTGCGTGCGCGGGTGGGAGAAAATATTGAAGTCGTAGCCGGCGATGTGCTGGATGCGGAGACACTGCCCCCGGCGCTGAAGGGCGTGAAGGTGGCGTATTACCTGATTCACTCCATGGGTGAGAAAGGTTCGTTTGAAGAGAATGACCGCCGTGCTGCTGAGAATTTTGCCAACGCAGCCCGGGATGCGGGTGTCGAGCGGATCATCTATCTGGGCGGACTGGGGAATGAAGCGGAAACACTCTCGCCACATCTGCGGAGCCGCCAGGAAGTGGGACAGATCCTGCGGGAATCGGGCGTGCGGGTACTGGAATTTCGGGCGTCGATTGTGATCGGTTCGGGCAGCCTGTCGTTTGAGATGATCCGCTCTCTGGTGGAACGTCTGCCGATTATGATTACACCCAAATGGGTCATGCGGTCGGCACAGCCGATTGCGATTGAGGACCTCATCGCTTATCTGACTGCAGCGCTGGATGTGTCGTTACCGGAAAGCCGAGTGTATGAGATTGGCGGAGCCAACGAAGTTTCATACGCGGAAATTATGCGCGTGTATGCCCGCTGTCGCGAGATTCGCTTGCGTATGATTCCGGTTCCCGTTTTGACGCCTTACCTGTCGAGTCTGTGGCTGGGTCTGGTGACGCCGCTCTATGCCCGCATTGGTCGCAAGCTTATTGAAAGTATCGTGCATTCAACGGTCGTGCAGGATCAGAGTGCGTTGCAGGCGTTCGATATCAAACCGATGGGCATTGAAGCTGCGATTCAGCGTGCACTCATCAATGAAGAGCAGGCGTTTGCAGAGACGCGCTGGTCGGATTCGCTGTCTTCGTCGGGTTCCCTGCCCACTTGGACCGGAGTCCATTTTGGAACGCGGTTTATCGATTCCCGTTCCGTTGATGTCGCGCGACCTGCAGAGATAACGTTTCAGCCGATTCGCAGGATCGGCGGCGATACGGGCTGGTATGCCTGCAACTGGTTGTGGCATCTGCGTGGCTGGCTGGACCTGTTGGTCGGCGGGATTGGTGTTAGACGGGGACGGGCGAATGCTGAGACGCTGCGTGTGGGCGATACGGTCGATTTCTGGCGGGTTGAAGCTTATGAACCGAATCGGCGGTTGCGACTGCTGGCGGAGATGAAGCTGCCTGGTCGTGCGTGGCTGGAATTTGAAGTGACCGGCACGGGTGAGACATCAACAATCACGCAGACAGCGATCTTTGATCCCGTCGGGCTGTGGGGGCGATTGTACTGGTATGCGGTCTGCCCGCTGCATCATTTTGTGTTTTCCGGGATGATTCACAACATCGCGACTGCTGCAGAAGCGATTCCAGAACGTGATACAGGTTCTGCAGAAATCGGGTAGCTTCCCTGCTCTCATTTGCGTTAGAGTATTCGGCAGACTGCCTGTTGTATGACTCAGTAAACTGCAGACAGCGCAATTATCCACTCTGACGTGAGGCAACTCATGAAAAAAGTTTTGCTGACCGGTTTTGAAGCCTATGGTTATACGCCCATCAATCCCGCTGAATCGGTGGCGCGGTCGCTGGAGGGGATAACAGTTGGAGACGTGGAGATTGTCTCGCGGATTGTGCCAAATACGTTTTTCAAATGTATTGATTTCGTCACCGCAGCGATTAAGGAAGTCCAGCCGGAACTGGTGGTGATGATGGGCGAATACGGGGGACGGTCAATGATCACCGTGGAACGACTGGCACAAAACCTGAATGATGGGACGCGATACGGTTTAACCGACAATGCTGGCCAGTCGCTGCAGGGGGATTTGACGGCTGAGGAGGGACCGGTCGGCTATTATGCAACGCTCCCGCTGCGTGCCATGGTCAAATCAATGCGGGCGGCTGGCGTTCCCGCAGACATTTCTGATGCAGGGGGAACATTCTGCTGCAATCACCTGATGTATGGCGTCCTGCATCATATCGCTCAGCAGCAGTTACCCATCCGGGCAGGCTGGATTCATCTCCCTTTTCTACCTGAAGTGGCGGCACGGGATGAGAATCTGGGGGCTCCCAGTATGTCTGTTGAGACTGCTGTGACAGGAGTCAAAGCCGGGATTCAGGCGGCTCTGGAAAATCCCGAAGATATCAAAGAAGCCAGCCCCTCCCGTCTGCTGATATGACGTAAGTAATAATTTAGATGTGACTTATATCAATGGAGAGTAGACCGAAATTCATTTCTGGATTTTTTTGTTCTTTCTCTGGAAGCGACTTGACGTTTTGCTTTCCATCTCACTATATTGTTGATATTGAGACTCAGTGTCAGGTAGGTGTCTGGGCTCAATAAGAATTAATGTTTCGTTTCCGGATTAGCCCGCAAAAGGTATCAGGACCATCGCGAAGGCAGTGTTAAGAGTATTTGATTGCTCCCCTGTTCTTCTGAATTAGAGGTCTCCTCAGTAGCCAGCCAATCGCTCCGGCGAGTTTCACTCCCTTGTGGGAAGTGAATGACCCCCTTACTGGTTTCCAACTGAAGGAGATACCCACCATGTTGTCTCGCACAACACAACGTCCCCGTTTCCGCGCTCCGCAGCGCGCTGGATTTACCTTGATCGAACTGCTGGTCGTGATTGCGATTATCGCAATTCTGATTGCCTTGCTGTTACCGGCCGTCCAACAGGCTCGTGAAGCCGCTCGTCGTTCGCAGTGTAAGAATAATCTGAAGCAGATTGCACTGGCGACTCATAATTTCCACGATACCTTTCTGCGGTTTCCATTTGGGACATCGGATCACGCGGAGACCGCAGATCTGTCTGCCAGCCCGACTCCTGCTACTACCTGGATCACGGGACATATTGAAATCCTGCCCTACCTGGAGCAGGATGCTGTCGCCAGACGCTGGGATAAAGAAGAACCACGCAACAGCACGAACGATGCTGATGGAGATGGCTTCACGAATGCGATGCTGGTGCAGATGATCGTGCCCACATTCCTGTGTCCTTCCATGCCATTACCTGGACCCGTAGCGGATAACCGGGCACCCTGCAGTTACATTTTTTCTGCTGGCACACCGAGTACAAAATATTTGCATTATTATACAAATTATGGAGTACCAGAACCTGCCTATGATGGTGCGATTGTCCCTCGGATTTTGGAAGATTCCACAAGTGCCAATTACGACAAAAAAACGAAAATGCGTGACATTACTGATGGTACGACCAACACTTTTCTGATGGGAGAGATTGATTCATCTCCGACGGGAACACCTGAAACGGGAACCTCAGTTGTAGGAAGCGTCTGGGCCTATGGTTACGTTGGATACACTTGGGGAACGACCAGTGCGCGATTGAATCTGCATGACGGGACCACAACCTATGGGGTTTTTCGCAGTCAGCATCCCGGTGGCGCCCACTTTGCAATGGTGGATGGTTCAGTCCACTACCTCTCAGAAAATATTAATTATGATTTGTACCAGGCCCTCTCCACCCGCGCTGGTGGTGAAATCGTTGAGTTTCCATAGTAGTAAGTGATTTATCAGGACGCGGTCCGCTTGTGCAGCTGTGGCCGCGTGCCTGTTTTCAGGAGAGAAGCATGTTTCGTGTAGTGTGTATGTTGTTCGTATTGTGGCCAGTGATACTGACCGGTTGTGGCGGTTCTGAAGCTGAGGTACAGGTGGGGGTTCCTACGGATATTCCCCCAGCCGCTCCTCTCTCACTGGAAGAGTGGAATGCGATCACTGATGTAAATGAGAAATATGATATTGCGACCCTGGAGCGACTGAGGGCCAGTGATCCTCAACTGGAAAGTGAAAAGGGCTGGAATCAGTTTATGAAAGAAGTCGTAGGGCCGAAAATGAAAGCAGAGATGCCGATTCGACCACAACATTAACCTGAACTTCAGGTTAAGCGACGCGTCTCCCGAATCCTCAACTGGCATGAGCAACCAGGTCGGGACGACGTTCTGCGAAATTGGATCGACCTTCCATTGGTGGGCGGTTCGATTTCCAGTCACCGCTGTTTCCGCAGTCGATGACCCGCTGCAGGGAAGACTGAATGTCAGTACTTCGCTCAGCGGGAATCGATGCTGCCCTGCTCTTGTGAGCCATTCTGTCGCAGTTCAGAATCAGAACGCCGCAGTGTTGGCTGCTCACACTGAATATCTTCCGCGCGTTCACCGTTCAGTGTGTCGGTCCCGCGACCACCACTCTCCGCAAATTCGTCTGCTGTCTCCTTGGTTTACAGTTTCTTCTCTCAATCGAGCAGGCTGGCATGCATTTTGCATTTCAGTGATTCAGGATTACAAAACAAATACGTCACTGCGCTGGATCACTCATCAGGCAGCGTATTGGTCTCTGTGGCAGGTGTATGGGCAACGTCACCTGTCGTCTCACATTCAATTTTCCCAACAATCGATTTTATGGAGAAATAAAATGAGTCTCAAACAATCCTGTATCGACGCCTGTCTGAAGTGTGCCACTGACTGTGAATTCTGTCTGGATGCCATGATCGGCAAAGAAAGTGATAATGACTGTCCCCACTGCTGCCGCGAGTGTGTCGACATCTGTCTTTATACCGCTCAGGCATTAGCCCGTAACAGCAAGTATTCATCACAGATCAGTCAACTATGTGCGGAGATCTGTACCTGGTGTGCAGAACAGTGTGAGGCACACGAACATTATCACTGTCAGGCGTGTGCTGCCTCCTGTCGGAAGTGTGCAGCGGAATGCAAGGAAATTGTATCTGTCTGATGACCGTAGAATTCCAGGGGAGCATCGAAATCTGATTCGCTTCTGTACCCACGGCGGCTGCAGAGGGAATTGAGAAAGTACTCTCCTGGTTCAGTGGAGCCAGATGACAGATTTAAAAAAACAATAAAGGTAGAACAAACAATAAAGGATTCAATCACATGACGAAATTTGATTTGCAGGGTAAAACAATCGCATTTCTCGCAACAGATGGATTTGAGCAGGTCGAACTGACAGAGCCGTGGGAGGCTGCCCTGAAAGCGGGCGCGGAAGTGCAACTGGTCTCGCTAAAATCAGGCAAGATTCAGGGCGTGCATCACGACGAAAAGGGAGATCAGTTCGCCGTCGATAAAACTGTGGATGAAGTGAGCGCGGAGGATTATCAGGGGCTGGTGCTGCCGGGTGGCGTATTCAACCCTGATGCGCTGCGGGTGAACGAGACCGCAATGGACTTTGTGCGCGACTTCTTTAAACAGGGAAAACCGGTAGCGGCAATCTGCCACGGCCCCTGGTCGCTGGTGGAAGCGGATGTAGTGGCTGACCGCCGTCTGACGTCATGGCCGAGTCTGAAGACCGACCTCAAAAATGCCGGCGCGACGTGGGTGGATGAGGAATGTGTCTGCGATGAAGGCCTGGTGACCAGCCGTAATCCGGATGACCTGCCTGCGTTCTGTAATAAAATGCTGGAAGAATTTGCCGAAGGGAAACACGCGAAACAGACTGCATGAATAATTTGGTTCAGCCCGGTTCATTTTCTCGAAAGCTGGACCGAGAGTCACATGCCAGGACGACCCCTGCAGTGGGAGTATTTTCTTGATACTTCTGTTGCAGGGCGTTCTGCATTAATAGGGGGATAGAAATTCTCTGCTGGTGTGTGATCAGTTCATTTTCGAGTGAATGTGAAGTCTTGAATTAACTGTTCAACGTGTGGTTGACATCGAAAAATACCCCGTCATAATATCTGTTCTTCTGGTCAGTGTGTACTGCCGGAGACGCTCTGGATTTGGGAAATGTGATGTTGAAAAATGACTGAAGTGAGCAGTAATCATGTCAGAAGCAGAGTATCAAAGGCCGCGTCGTAAGCGGAAGCTAAAACCGGTTTCTGAAGAAAAGTTAACGAAGAAGAAAAAGTCAACGGGCGTGAAAGCGGATGCCACGCCGAAGCGTAAGAAAAAGAAATCGAAGTCGCAGGATGACGAGCCTTCCACGCATAAACTGATCGCGCTGGTGATGCTGGGGATTGCACTGTTTGGCTGGGCGTGTGCCGCTGCCGCTTATGCACATGCGAAGGAAGGCTGGCGCAGTAACGAAACCGAACGCTTTGCCGCGGAGAATGGCGGCGAACTGGAGTCGGATCTCCATCTGACGCGACGACGCGCTGCCCGGAGTGCCATGATCAAGACCGCCTTTGTTGCGCTGATGGACTTTATCGGGAATACATTCCGACAGATTCCGAATTTCTTCGCTGTAGTCGCGTTTACTTTCTCGGAACGACTGTGGCTGGTGATACTGTTCGCGGTTCTGGAAGGGGGCGCCGTGGGACTGGGTTACATCATGGAAAAAGTAGGCGAAGGCTTCGTTGATACGCCTGAGTACCCTTGAGCCTCCCCTGCCGGGCGAGCCGACAGGGGCACAGGAGAGAGAGCCGATTCAGAAGAATCTCATTTATTTTTCTTCCGGTTTCGATAACTCATCAAGTTTGAACCGTACGGCGACGACGGAGTTTTTGTCTTTGTTGTCACGGTATTTCACATAAGTGGTGGCGACGATGGTGCCATCTGGCAGCAATTCTATACCGGGATAGCCACAATCACCGGTGCGTCCATGATGATGCAGCAGCTTGACGCGGTACTTGCCATCGCGGCCGTTGACGATGTCGTCGTATGTGCCGACCCAGGCAACGAAGTGTCCGCGGCTGGAACTGCCGGGCGCCTGGTCACGGAAGCAGATGACAAGTTGTCCGTCCTGAGTGAAAACCTGTTTGTGACGGTCGCCGGTTAAGCCCCAGGGGGTGTCGACGGGTTTGGTCCAGGTGTCGCCTTCGTCGTTGCTGAACATCATCAGGCTATTACCTTTGTGAGTATTTTCGCGTAGCAGGCAACAGAGCTGATTGCCATCCGGGCTGCGGAAGACACAGGGTTCACAAGGGTTTTTGCCTTCGACTTCGGCGACCACTTGCGGTTTCGACCAGCTGAAGCCGCCATCAGCGGAGATGGTCTGCAGCACGACCAGCGGGGCGCGGTCTTTACCATCAGGACCTTTATGATAGAGACCCAGGTAGCGCCCATCTTTCAGGCGGACCATGCTGCTGAAGGTCATTACGCAGGGGAACCCGAGGGGGGGCATTTCTTTCCAAGTGGCGCCGTTGTCTTCGCTCATGATGCTGGGCATCCCGGGGCCACCGCGTTTACCGAGGGCCGCAGAGAAGACCCAGAGGCGGGCTTTCCCTTTCGGATCAATCATGCGGTAGATACTGGGGCAGTTCTGATGTGTCGCGTAACCGGCGGGTAGGCGTTCATCAATGCGGGACCAGGTTTTGCCGCCATCTTCACTTCGAGCCATCGGGCCGGCTGAACCTCCGTGGTTGATGCACCAGACGGCGAGGATGGTTTTCTGATCGGGCAGCAGTAACGTCGTGGGGTGTCCCTGGTAGACCTGAGGCGTGCCAGCGACGATAACAGATTGGCGGTCAGTCTGCTGCGAGAGATTAATGAGCGGCAGTTGATCGGCGGCGTCCAGGTTTGCAGAAAATGTAAACGCGATCAGGAACAGGGGAATGAGATTCAACGGGATTTTCATAGTACGCGTTTCTGTTGAATGGACTGGAACCAGGGGAAAACTCTTGCTCTACACAACGCCAGGACTGAGGCACGATCGAAAGGTAATCAGAGTTCAGGACCGCGGCTGCAGAAATTGACACTGTGTGATAACATGTTATAACATACACTTGATTGTGAGAAATGAGCGTCTGTCTGTCAACCGGAAAGCCAGTTATGTATGAAGTCAGCAAAAATCTGGGGGATCGTGCTTACCAATTCCTCAAGCAGGAACTGCAGGAAGGGAAGCTGTTACCGGGGACGCAACTGGTGAATCGCAAACTGGCTGCAGAGATTGGCGTGAGTGTCATTCCGGTTCGGGAAGCGATTCACCGCCTGGTTTCAGAAGGACTGGTCGAGCATGTGCCGGGTGCGGGCGCTTTTGTGCGGAATCCGAATCGCGAGGATCTGGAAGAACTGTATATGTTGCGGGATGCTCTGGAGAGTTGTGCAGCAGCAGAAGCATCGCGGTATATTACCCCGCATCAGTTGGATGATCTCAACACGATGCTGGACGCGTTCTACGCAATTCGAGATCTGATACGCGAACGAAGTGCTGGCCACGCCACACCGGCCCAGTTTCATCGCTGGCTGGATCTGGAAGAAGCCTTTCATGAGACCGTGATTGAGGCCTCGCGGAATCGTCTGATCGCCAAAGTCATTCGCGAACATCGCGCGGTTTCGACCGTATTTGAATCACAGCGCAACAGTTCCAAAATTCTGACTGTTGACCTGGCAGAGAAAACCTGTGACAGCAAAAAAGAGCTGCTGCAGGCGCTGCGCGATGGAAATGGTCCCCTGGCCCGCGAAGTGATGAGTGCCCAGATACAGCGCGGCTGCCGCGATGTGCTGGCATTCCTGAGGCAGGAACGGCGTTCCTGAAAGAAAGCCTGCTCTCACACTGCGGGCAGACACACAGGTCCACCCTGCAGTGATTGTGAGATGAAAAATGGTGAAACGCAATTATTTTTTCTTCAAATCGAAGTTGAAGGTATTTTCACCTGGTTGCACATCGGCTTCGAGTGTTGTCTTACTGTTGTATTTCGCCGGAATTTCATTCTCTTCAGTCGAATTGGGCATGACGGCGTCGTCCCCTTCCATTTCCATCTCATCCTCTTCACCGGAATTGCTGATCATCACAGTGTTATGCCCCAGCTTACAGCCGGGAGTGTTGCGGATGTAGATTAATTCATAGTTGCCAGCTACGTCTGTTTTTCCTGTGGCGGGACGGCCGCTGTCTGGGGAGAACGTCACAGCTACGCCGGCCAGGGGGCTGCCATCCATAGTGACGGTTCCTTTGACCAGTCCCAATGTGGGCTGGTCACCGGCACCGCCTCCACAGCCTGTTAAGCTGAGGCTCAGTGACAGCAGTGTGATCATCAAAATATCATTCGGTTTCAATTTCATGGTTTTGCTCACTCTCTAATAAGAAGTATCTTGCCTGGGACGCTCAAAGCTCAGTAAAAATTTTGTTATGAAAGACGTTTCAGAATCTGACTGCGTGGCATTACAGTTTGCCTTTCAGTTGCCTGAGACTGTTTGAGCGTGTCTGCTCTCGAATCATCACGGTCATGATCCGAATGAAAGAGAACTGCGTCGCGCTGTGTAGCGACGCAGTTCATATCACGTTTTGACTTAGTAGTCAGAGCCTAAGGTTTCCCGTTTGGCTCTGGTGCTGAGGGCCCGATAGAGGGTCATGTCGACATTCTCGGAGAGGAATTTCACTCTGCCGTCACCAAACACGAAGTGGGCACCACCCGTGTGATAACTGCCGGCCGCTTCTTCGCCGTAGGAGTTGATCGGGTCGTTGCTTTCAGCGGCAATCAGGTACTCTGTCATTTCGGTAGGAGGATTGCTGTCTGCTCCGTTGGAGAAGCAGTGCTTGCGGTCGCTGCCGCCACCACCGAGCATGTCGGCATCGCCACCTGAGTCAATCACTTCGCTGACGAAGATAGTGTTTGAAAGGCCGTCGGTGACATCGCGAAAGGCAACGCTACTGCTGATGAAGAATACGCCATCGCCACCCATGCATCCACCCTTAGCAGCCATCCCGGCGGCATCGGTAATACCACCGCTGTAGCAGTTATCGCCTGAACTGCCGATGAGCGTACCCATATTACCGTTGTAATTAGAGGGAGAATATCCATTCTTCTGGGCTCCCTGGGTCACATCGGGTTGGGACGGACACCAGAAGACGGAAAGAACCGTTTGTCCGGCCAATTGCTGTTTGGGATCATTGACCCCTCCAGATTCGGCTCCCATTCCGCTTGAATCCGGTCCCTGAATGGCATCGTACAGGTTGGCCTGATCAAGATAAGGCAACAGACTGGCGTGCCAGGTCCAGCCATGACCATTGTAAGTTGTGCCCGAGCTATTGAGCAGAACGATACTGCCGGGTGGCAATGAGTTGAAGGCTTCGTGATAATTGTGGATCGCCAGGCCGATCTGCTTAATGTTGTTTTTGCACGTGTTGCGACGAGCGGCTTCACGAGCCTGCTGAACGGCAGGCAGCAGCAGGGCAATCAGGATCGCAATAATTGCGATGACTACCAGTAACTCAATTAAAGTGAATCCTCTTCGATTTTTCATAATGACCTCTTCTTTAAAATGACTTCCAGGAATTTGTTCGATTAAAAATGAATCCCATCTGGTTTCAGAGGATTCTTCTATTGTGAGAAAATATTAATGTAGTCAGATGAGTTTATTTCTGGTTAATGACCTTATTACGTCTAACAGGTATGTATGAGAAGAATTCTCTCAATCAGATTGAGCGGGATTCTAATTCTCAATTGTTAAGTCAATATGAAGAGGGCGTGAGCTTCAAAATAGATTGTGAACCAGAGAAGTGGATCGCATAAAATCCTTATGAAAGAATGATGAAGGAAGGGAAGCGACTGTCCGGAAGGTTTCTCAAAACTCTTTGATCGACAGTCGGTTTTGTACATCTTGTCCGGGTGCTGTTTCAGGAATTGATCAGCAGATCGCATAGAAATTACCGGCAAATGCGAACTATTTGCCGTTCTGCGTGTCCAAAGTGGTTAAGAGAACTGTCATGGACAATTCAAAACACTCCAAACACAGAGAACGGATCAATGCGGATATATGTAGACGACGAACGACGTGCCCCCACGGGCTGGCAACAGGTACGCAGACCTCAGGAAGCAATCGAATTCTTAAAGATCGGCGCCGTCAGGGAACTCAGCCTGGGTAATGACGCCCGTGGCACAGGCGATGAAGTGCTGCGTTGGATTCAGGAAGCCGTCTCGACTTGCGATTTTGATCCCCCCGTGATTGTGGTGCACACGGTCAATCCCGCTGCCCGCAATCGACTGACTAATGGTATCCGCACCATTCAACTGATGACGGAGTGTTGTTGTGGCGCGGATTGACGCGTTCGCTTATCCTGGAAAATCAGATCCCATGTCCCATCAGACTTTGACCTCACAGTTCACAGCGGCGGAAGCGGACGCTGATCCCTTCCAGGTGCTCTACGCGCTGGCCAAGTCACTCCGTGATCGGGGTCTGCCGCGCCCGGACCTCTACCGGATTTTTGTGAGTTACTATCAGAGGTGTCCAGACGACGATCCCTTCGCAGAGATGATTGGCGATGTTCTGGATTGCATCTGGGGCGGAGGCTGGGGGAAAGCGGCACTGGAACTGTATGAGACGCCTCTCTCCGAAGACGACCTGAAGTCGTACGTCGTCGACGAGTTGGAAGACTACGATGGCTGGCTTCAAGCTTTGGAGTGAGGTTCGGGGGGTGTATTGAGGCCTGCAGGGAACAGCGTCACTTTCTGAACGGTTCGGTTAAAGATTCGCATGCCGGTTATTGGAAGGGACGATTCTTTTCAAACTGGATTTCAGCGGGCTTTTCACTGATTTGATGTGAGTGACAGGCGCAGGATGCCAAAAAAATTCCCCCCATTCTTGCGTTGAAAAAACAGCAAAAACGGGGGGCTGGAAGTCTGCCTTGGAGTCAGACAGCAAGATTATTTCTTCTTGCTGGTTTTACCTTTGGCAGTTTTGGTTGTTGGCTCAACAGTTTTGCCAGTTTGCTTTTTGGCACCTTGCCCAATCTTAGAAGTAGATTTGGCCATCACTCGTTCTCCAGTAGTAAGGAGGTAAAGAAACAGGTATGAACTAAGATATTCATATCGACGCGTAAGTTACCAATCTTTGCAGAATTTGAAATATCAGAGTTCACAATTTTTAAATATTTGTGAAGAATATTTCTGGCGGACTTTTTCGCGTCTCTCTCACCGGGCATCGCAGCAACGAAAAACTGTCGCTGTCGGTGGTTCTGAGAGGAACTCTCCCCTGCTCTGTTGATACACTCTGCTTGAAAAAACAGGCGTCCGCTTCAGCCATCCGAGAAGCGAAAACTTGTTCGGACAGTCGTGTGAAAACAGGGACGGCTCTCGTCCAGCGAGACCAGTCACGGGCGGATTTATAGGTCCGCCCGCCTGGTCTGACTGACTGCTCCGAGTGTTGTTTTTGTTCTCACCAAAACCCGGGTTTTCGTAGTATTTCAGCTTAAAAATCAGCTCCCAGCGTTTCCCGCTTGGCCCTGGTGCTGATGGCTCGATAGAGGGTCATGTCCATGTTTTCAGAGAGGAAGCGAACGCGGCCATCACCGAACACGAACTGCGCACCGCCGGTGTGGTAGCTGCCGGCTGCTTCCTCTGCATAGCCGTTGATCGGGTCGTTACTTTCCGCGGCGATCAGGTATTCGCTCATTTCTGTCGGCGGGTTACTGTCGGCACCGCCGGAGAAACAGTGCTTGCGGTCACTGCCACCACCACCCAGTCGGTCGGCATCTCCACCCGAGTCAATCACCTCGCTGACGAAGATCGTGTTGGACAGGCCATCGGTGACATCACGGAAGGCCACGCTACTGCTGATGAAGAAGATACCGTCAGCGCCCATACATCCGCCCTTGGCTGCCATCTGAGCGGGAGTGGTAATCGATCCGCCGTAACAGTTATCCCCCGAGTTACCGATGAGCGTCCCCATGTTGCCGTTGTAGTTGGAAGGAGAGTAGCCACCCTTCTGGACGCCGGTGGTGACATCCGGTTGCGAAGGGCACCAGAAGACAGAGAGCACGGTCTGACCTGCCAGCCGCTGTTTGGCGCTGGTGGAACCGCCGGACTCGGCGCCCATGCCACTGGAATCGGGACCCTGGATCTGGTCGTACATATTGGCCTGGTCGAGGTATGGTAGAATCGTGGCGTGCCACGTCCAGCCATGACCGTAGTATTTGGTACCGTTGTGGTAAACGATACTGCCCGAGGGCAGGGAGTTGAAGCTGGAGTGATAGTTGTGTAAAGCCAGACCGATCTGTTTCAGGTTATTTTTACAGCTGTTGCGGCGGGCGGCTTCCCGGGCCTGCTGGACTGCAGGCAGCAGCAGTGCAATCAGGATGGCAATAATCGCGATGACTACCAGCAGCTCAATTAATGTGAACGCTCTTCGGTTCTTCATTCGTCTCCCCCTTAATAGAAATAGACAGGAACATTTTGTGAGATAGAAAATAAATGGGTTGAGATGGAATTCTTCATCAAAACAGATAGACATATAGAGAACTGGAAAAGTCAGCTTTGAAGCGCGTTTCCAGGGATTTAAAGATTGATGAGAAGAGTTCTCTCTTGACGGGTTTGCAGCGAGTCTACTGCAGAAATGTGAAGATTTCGTGAGGGGAGCGTGATGTTATCAAGGGGTAAGTGCACTCAGATGTAAATCTTTATGGTTAAGAGTTTATGAAGAATCTGGGCTTCGTTTTTAAATCGTGTTTTTTGGGAGCGATTTCAAGGTGTCAAATCCATGGGAAGACGAGCTTTGGCATTCCAGGATGCTGCAAAAAACAGGTGTTTGCCGAGATAGATTCAGGTACACGTTATCTTAATGAAAATCACAGGAAAGATTCATAAAAGGTGGTTTTGACAGCTCGAAAAGGACTGACGTTCGGTGGACCGGGACCAAATAAATTATGAATTATTTGTGGATCGTAAAGAAAAGGCGAACCCTGTTCGTTCTCCGGGGGTTCAGCCCGACTCTCCTGACGAGCCAATGAGGTTTCGCTCCCCTGCGCTCAGGCTCGCGTTTTGATCTGACTGATGATTGTCGGGTCAGTGATTTTGGTGTCGTCCGCCAGCAGAAAGGCTTTGCTGAGGATGATCGAGAGCATGTTGTCTCCTTCAAAGGGGAGAAACAGATTGTTCGTGCTTTTACCGGCGAGGGACTGGTTGGGCACGATGCAGAGATAGGCGTCGTGGGGAGACATCAGGATATTACCACTACCCAGGTGGATTTTGTAGGTGTGCAGGGTTCCCTGAACCAGCAGGAATTTCTCCTCAAACGAACACTGGCTGGCGATTTTGAGCCGGGGCACCAACCGCTGCAGGATCTCTTTCCGGGTCTGGGCGGTCTCGCTCAGATCGCCGAACGAAAAGCTCTGCCAGTAATCGACGTAACGTCCTTCCGGTCCGCCGTCGGACCAGGTCGGATCGTTGGCGACCGAAGCGACGCCGACAAACAGATCGACGTCGCGCATCAACTCGCTGAAAACCAGCGGCGGGATCTCTTCCAGGTTGATCGGGGTGTCGCTCCCCTCTTCTCCCCAGGTGCCATAGCTGCCTCCACCGGCGTGGGACACACGCGCGGCTGCTTCCAGTGGATAAAAGCGGACCTGGTCCGTCGCGAGATAGAGGTACGTGCCCGCATCATTGGTGTCGACTCCGTAATTGTCGCCGATCCCTTCCACCCAGAATTCGGCCCGCAGGTTCCATTTGGGGAGCAGTTTTCTGGCCGGGAGATAGAAGTCATCGACCATCAGCCGCAACTGGTTTTTCCAGCCCCGGGCACCGCAGAGCGCGTTGAACTGATGCTGTTTGATGATGTGGGCGGCGTAGCGGTTGGAATAGATGCCTGTGTTCCGTTCGGCATCAGTCAGTAGATAGACTTCCCGGTGTGCCTGTTTGAAGGGTTGCTGAATTTTGTGTTCTTCCAGCCAGTCGCGCCAGGCGATGATCTCCTCGGTTGCATGTTCAATCGGATGCCAGAGTGTGACGGTTGTGCTCGTGTCCCGGTTCTCAATCGGGTTGCTGTTGCAGTCGACGAGCTGACCGTCGAGCCAGATCCCGTCGACGATGTTATCACCTGATTTGAAGCTCCAGATGATCCGCCGGGCGAGCGTGCCGACCAGGGGATGATCGAGATACCGTTCTTTCCAGATCTCGAACGGCCAGACTTTCTGTTCCAGGAACAGGTTGTCGATGCGCTCGCGCTGCGCGGGGAGCATCTTTTGAATATCTTTGGCGCTGACCTTGAGTTCTTTCAACTCTTCGGGGAACTCTTTCTTGACGGCCGCGGGAACAGATTTCTGCGGCTTACCGTCCGGTTTGAGCCATGTCAGTTGCGTCGTCGTAGTGCCGGTGATGGTGAGTTGTGCGGTGAAGTCGCCTAATGGCTCTTCGAGCTGGCCGACCTCCGTCAGACCGTAAGCAGGGACGCCCATTTCTTCGATCTCTTCCCGGGGCACTTGCATGCGTTCGGCGGTTTCGTTGAGTGCTTTTTCGATCCCCTTCTGGGCGGTGCCGAACTTGACCTTCACCTTCAGAAATGCCAGTTGACCGAGCGCCGTCTCATTGGAAATCTGTCCCAACGCCCAGACGCAGGCGTTGCCCACTTTGATCGCACGGGGACCGACGCCGGGAACTTTTTTGTAAGCGGAGATCGCCAGAGCTGACAGGGCGCGGGCCAGTCGAGGATCATCAGTCAGGCTGCAGCACCAGGCGAGGCCTTTGAGGGTGTCAGTGTGCAGGTCGATGAGCATCATATTCGGGTCGGGACCCCAGCGGCGGGGATTCAAGGGCTGGGTGCGGGGCTTGTCGACCAGGGGGAACCACTCCAGCAGAGTTTTGGTGAATTGTTCTTCGCCGATCTCGCCAACCAGGGGTGTGGCTGTCTTCACCCATTTAGCGGAGGGCTTGCCGGCCGAGGCGGTCTGGCAGTGAGCAAGTAAGGCACCCCAGGCATTTTGCAGCGGGCCTGGCATCTGTGCGGCGTCGGCCAAGGCTCTGTCCGACCAGGCTTCCCCCGCTTTGAGCGGAAACCGGGTATGATTGTCACTGAGAGCCTGCAGAGTTCTGATGAGCGGGAAGGCATCTTCGTCGTTCAATTTGAGCAGAGCTTCTGCCAGTCCGGACAGTGATTGTTTGAGCTGGTGGTCTGGCTGTTCTTCGGATTTATCCAGATAACTTTTGATGCGCTTGACGAACGCTTCAATATGGGGATGGCTCCATTCATCGAGGGCCCTGGTGCGGGCACAGCAATCCGCCAGCCAGACATATTCCGGCATCGTAAAGGGGAGATTGCGACTGATCAGCCGGGCTGCGACGTGGACGGGGACTTTGGAAAACTCGGGTCTCTGATTCGGCAGTGAATCATACAGTTCCTGGAAGCTTTCGGGCCAGTTATTGTTATACCGATCATCGTACGGCAGATATCGCAGACCGAATGCCAGAAAGACGAAGTCCCGCTGGATGGCTTTCTGCTCTGCCATGATTTCTTTCACGCAAGGGATGCTGGCAATTTCCAAGAAGTCGCAGACATCCTTGTCTTCTGTGGCGATCAGTAACCGTCGGTAGAGTTCATCAGCGCGGGGGGAATATTGCATGGGAGTCGTGTCTGTTCCGGGTAGTGAGGCGTCAGGTGAACGGTCCAGCAAGCGAATTCAGCGATCAGCCGCCGACCAGCAGCGTCAGCTTCAGGAACGAGACTGCTGATTGTGGCGTGATCGTAATCTGTTCGTCCAGCGATTCGGCCTGCCGCTTGTTGATCAGAATCAGGATCTGGTTCTGTTCGAAGGCTGCGAGTGCTTTTTCGTACTGTTTGTTCCAGTCGATCTCGCGGCTTTTTTTCAGCTTGAAACCGTTGAGCGTTTCTTCGGTAGCGGTGGGCTGGATCAGTCCCCGGAAATGTTCAGTCTGCTTAGTGTTAAAGTCTTTGACTTCCTGGTAGACGCGGCTGCGGATCAGTTCGCGGACGGTGATGTTTTCCGTCAGGAATTCGAGCGTGATTTCGCCGGTAATTTTCCCGGCCATGGTTTCATCACGAATGGTCAAAGTGGTCGCAGACATGAAGGTTCCCTTCTATAAAGCTCAAGAAGAACAGAATAGTCTTACTGTGCGATTGTACTCTGGTCGGATTTGGGATGCCAGTATTGATTCTGTGGAAATGGTATGATTCATTTGATCTTCATTTGCTGCCACGCAAGGCACGAAAGCGGGGGCGTTCGCAAATAGATGTTCTCCAATTTGGTTGTTCAATGCCTGTGGGTAAACCAACTGGGCCAGGCACAGAGAGAATTGGATTGACATTGACCTTTCATGGGATAATTTAAGAGTGAGCCGCTGTGTTTTGATATGCGGTTCAGCCTTTCTTAATGTGATCTGGAACATGCGATGCTGCGACGACTGCTCCGCCATTTGTTGATTGCCCTGCTCTGCGGGTTCGCGGTCTTCTTAATTCTGATCGTGGCGGCGTGGTACAATTTGCGTGGTGAGTGGAATATGTGCCGAAATCAAGACCAGACGCGCCTTTACGGATTAAGGAGTTTACGGACACAGATCGTCGACTATCATGAAGCACACGGTGTGCTGCCGGCTGATCTGGCTGAGATTCCCGGTGCGAAGGCGATGCTGCAGCAGCCTGGCGAGCCGTTGCTGGACAGCTGGGGCAATCCGTTTCAGTATCGGCGGCAGGGGGAAACGTTCGAACTCTTCTCCTATGGACGCGATGGGCAGCTAGGCGGGATTGGTCTTAATGCGGATCTGTACCATGACCAGCGCAATCGCAAGCTGGCGCGTCCCACGTTCCAGCAGTTTTTCCTGACCAACGATGAGAGTGAGGTCGCCAGGAACAGCTTTCTCAGTGCGGGGCTGATGGCGGGTTGCCTGGTGGTGTTTTTCACGCTGCTTTCGCTCAGGGATACCAGTAAAGCAGGAGATAAGATGACAGCGGGCCGTTATATCTGGTTTGCCCTGGTAGTGATTGTGATTTCCTCTGTGGTGGGTGTTTTCCTGCTGCCGGTTCACATTCCGAACGGACACTGACGCATGCCATTTCGATATTTGCGCGATCCACTGTTTCTGACAGCGCTGGGACTGTACGTGGGAAATCGGTTCCTGATCAAGCCGCTGGTGACGGGCGGGTTCTTTCACAACCACTTCAATGACCTGCTCTGCATTCCCCTGTTTGTACCGGTCGTTCTGTACTTCGCACGCCTCTGTCGCGCCCGGCCGCATGACGGGCCGCCCACATGGTATGAGATCCTGCTGCCGCTGCTCGTCTGGTCGATTCAGTTTGAGTTGATCTTTCCGCAGCTCCCCTTCTGGTCGCAGTGGGTCACCGGCGATCCCCTGGATATTCTCTGGTACTGCGTGGGAGCCGGCATTAGTTCACTCTGGTGGTGGTTTTATTATCAGAGGCAGACGGTTCAGGCTGGGGGCTGATGAAAACGACTGTATTTTAGATGAGTAGATGCTGTTTAACTATACGGGCGTTGCATGTGGGGCCATGCTGCCGTTAATATAATGAATCAGGGCTGACACAATAACAGAAGACCTTTCACAGACAGACACGAGGACCGACCCGATGACCGGCATGATTTCGAAGACGAGACAAACAGTAATCCTATGGGGAATTCTGCTCGTCTGGGGAACGGCAACCGTGCAGGCGGCGGAACCGGTCTGTGTGTGGGAAGTGGTTACCACGTATCGCAAGCACCTGACTGACGGGCGGCTCACATTGATGTCGGACGGCAAGACCGATAAGGGACTCCCCTGGACTCTGATCCGCGATACCGTCGATTTCGGCCAGGAGGGAAAAGCCGATCCGCGTGCGGGCGGCGCGTTTTATAAAGGGAATTGGGTAGGCGGCTGGAACATTGATGCGCGTGTCATCATGAATAACGCCACGCTCAAGACGGAAATCGTCGCTCCGGAAACGATGCCCAAGGAAGCCGGGGAAAGTATGATTGGTACCAAACCCGCGCCCGGCCTGCAGGATTCGATTGTCGATGTCTGGGAGTTCGTGGCGATCCTGCCGGGAACGAACAGTTTCATCAGGCTGACCTGCGACTTCACACCCAACAAACTGGTGATGGACGGCGACCGTAAAATCGGTACGTACGAATTTCAGAAGTCGGCGGTGGTGGTGAACTTCGTCGATCCGCAATTTGGCAGCGTTGTGTTTGCAGAGAAGCCGGACAACGTACTTTCGGGAAAAGGGAAAGCGGTGAACCGCAAACGCTGGGACCTGAAGTTTACCCGCGTGCAGCGACTGGCCATCTATCGCTCCCAGGATAATAAGGATCTGGTGCTGTATACGAATAATCGTGCGCATGCCCCGCGTTACACGCCCCATTACCAGACGACCTTCAACTGGTATTTCACACAAGTCGGCAGGCAGAAGAAACTGATGATCCGCGGCCTGGAAGCAAAACAGTCCGCCGGCGGTCGCAAGATCACCTGGTACAAAGAAGACCTGGTCCTCATCGCCGGCGTCCCGCTCAGGTAACATCGCAATGGTTCCCCACGCGGGAGGGGAGATTGACAGGTTCTTTTTTACTACCACGAAAAGCACGAAACGACACGAAAGCTAGCAATGGGTGATCCCGGATGTCATCCGGGACGAGCGGAGCGAGCAGGAGGTCTCAGTTGCCGGTGACGACCGTTGTGGGGAGAGAGCGATCTGCCTGCGGAAGCAAGTCAGGTCAGTTGTTTCTTTGTTGATCGATTTCCCTGCGACCTCCTGTTGCCTGCGGCAACCTCGAATTACATTCGAGGCCACCCGGAGAAAATTGTCAGGTACTCTTTTTTCTACCACGAACAGCACGAAACGACACGAACGTTTCTGGCGGGTGAGATCAGAAACCAGGGGTGCTCCCGGATGGAATCCGGGACGAGCGAAGCGAGCAGGAGGTCTCAGCTGCCGGTGACGAACGTTTTGGGGAGAGAGGCATCTTCCTGCAGAAGCAAGTCAGGTCAGTTGTTTCTTTGTGATCGATTTCCCTGCGACCTCCTGTTGCCTGCGGCAACCTCGAATTACATTCGAGGCCACCCGGAGAAAATTGTCAGGTTCTTTTTTTTCTACCACGAAAAACACGAAATGACACGAACGTTTCTGGCGGGTGAGATCAGAAACCAGGGGTGCTCCCGGATGGAATCCGGGACGAGCGAAGCGAGCAGGAGGTCTCAGCTGCCGGTGACGAACGTTGTGGGGAGAGAGCGATCTTCCTGCAGAAGCAAGTCAGGTCAGTTGTTTCTTTGTTGATCGATTTCCCTGCGACCTCCTATTGCCTGCGGCAATACCAGATTATATCCGGTACCACCGGGTGAGCATGCATGGGGCTCGTCCTCTGCGGTTAGTTCACGGGATTCCTGTTCCACAAAAATATGATCCCCGCGAATTCGGCACACGTAGCTGCTACCGGCATTCACAATCGCATTAAACAGGGCATATTTTTCATAAGCACGGTCCAAAATATAGCAACGATCTTTTTCCAGTACTCTGGTCAGTACGGATTTTTCATTGCCATCTTTGAGGCCGGTGGCATCCGTCAGGTCCATGCGCACGGGAATTCCTTTCAGTATTTCAAAATGAGTGTATAGCTGCCAGCCTTTATACTGGCGGGTTGAAAAACAGGCTTGAGTGATCTGTGGCAGTGTTTTGAGGAACGTACCATCCACGGCAGTCAGCTTCTGAGCCAGATCCTGGAGTCGCCGATCCTGAGGCTCTTGGGTAGGTAGCTTTTCAGTCAATTCGCCTACAATTTCCCGCAGTACCTCAGGATCAAAGACCCGAACTGCTTCGGAAAGTGATCCCAGAGAAGACCGCAGGCAGTCCAAATTTCGCTGAACTTTTTTGAGCTCACTGGCCTGCTGCAACTCACGTAAAGAGGTCACGATTGGATTGAGCAGGTACAGTAACTGCAGTGCACAAATATCGTGCCGAACAGTATTGGGCTTGTCCGACAATGAAAATGAATAACGGTCCTGCCCCTGGTTCCTGCTTCCTGATGTGAGTACTACGTGTTTTGAGACTCACCTATTTGATGATGTGAGGCTTTAGATTCGCGCACTGTTCGACAAGCGAACGGGGCCACACGCCGACAAACAGGTTTCTATATCGTACGCGCTTAATTACGAGTTAACTGTACGAAGGTATGTTTTTCGTTGACGAATGATAATAATATGAAACAATATATACTATCTTGTTCATGTTGCTGAGATCTCAGCTATCATTCGTTTACTGAGTGTTTCTGCTAATTTGGTTGATCTGCTTTTCTCAGTAATAATTTAAGTTCAAACCTTTCTATCAGGGAGTCACGTCATGACACTAATCCGATATGCAAAGGGACCGGTCATTTATCTATATGATAAAGACAACTTACGGACGAAGAAAAAGCAACTACTTTGGGGAGACTGGTTACGGATCGGAGATCCGATCAATGATGACTGGTCTGAAATACGCTGGGGCCGTGATGAGTTTGCGATCCGCAACAGAGATTTTCAGGAGGAACGGCTCTTGGAAATGATCTTTCTGGATGTTGGCCAGGGGGATGGCTGTATTCTGACGATGCCACAGGTTGGAAGTAGAGAGAAGATCGTGATCATCGATGCTGGTGTGGGATCGAATATGAACGGTTATCTCAAATACCGTTTTAAAGATTTCAAGAAGAAGTTCAAATTTCACGCTGCCATCGCGACGCACCCTGATACTGATCATTATAAAGGGTTTCAGCCCATCTTTGATAACGAACAGATCTCATTTGAGCATGTGTATCATAACGGCATCATGGAGAGGACCGGCAGTGATCCATTGGGGCCGGTGAAAAAAGGGTTTCTAACAGACATTCGTCCCACGAATGCATCTGCGCGGAGACTATATTCCCGAGTTGCAGTGCGGGGCGGAATGCAGTATCCCAAACTGATGTGGACTGCACTATCAAGTGATCGATTTGACGATGTTTCGATGCTGTCTACCGAACATGGTCAGGATGAGGATGGCAGTACTTGGATGCCCGGCTTTGCTCCTTCAAATCAGGCGGACCTGACGATTGAGGTGTTGGGGCCTGTTGTAGAGCGGAGCCCTGATGGGCAAAAAGGGCTGCGGACGTTTGGATCAAACATCAACTCCCGCTCAATGAATAAAGGAAAAACGAAAAACGGTCATTCGGTATTGCTTCGGTTGCAGTATCGGGATTTTTCGATTCTATTTGGAGGAGATCTGAATTCTCCAGCTGAACATTTTCTGATGCGTCACTATGGGAACGATGGTCAGGCCCCGACGACGCTGGCGGACACTAAACGGATGATCGAGAAATCACGGTCCCGGTTTGCCGTCGATCTGATGAAGTGCTGTCATCATGGTTCTTCGGATGTAACGGATGAATTTCTGGAAGCCACTGCGCCGGCCGCCTATGTAGTATCCTCGGGAGATAACGAGAGCCACGTTCACCCGCGGCCTGATTTGTTGGGTCTGCTGGGAAAGAAAGGACGCGGCTTCCGTCCGCTGGTACTGTGTACCGAGATATTGCGTTCGACGCGTGAGAAGGAAGATCCGAAGCTACGACTTAAGCTGGACCGACTTGTAAAGAAGATTCAAAAGGAGACTAATCCGGTACTTAAGTCGCAGCTTTTGAAAGAACGTGCCAAAATTCTGGACGAACTGTTCAAACGCAATGTGGGCGTCTACGGCGCCATCAATTTACGGACGGACGGTCATAAAGCCGTGATTGCATTTCGCAAAGAAAAGCCTGGATTGAGTCGCTGGTTTTTCTACGAACTGGAAAAAGACGCCGATGGTGTTTTTCAAGTCAAAGACGTTGGATGACATTATTCAGCCGAGACCGAGGTGAAATCGATAGAAAGCAGACAAGTATGAAAAGTGGCTTTTGTTCGATGATAGGATGCACTGATTTCTTTATGCTTTAGCTCACCTAGATCTATCTAGGAATTAAAACGAAGAGAAATTCGAGATTCTTAACGCGGGTGACTGTCCCCCATTTCCGCAGCGGATATATCGAGATGTATTGTCAAAATTTTACTGCTTCTGAAACTTGAGCAGTTCACCCCGCTGGGCGGCTTCGATTCTTCTTGCGGCAATTTCGCAGTACTGCTCTGATGCCTCGAAGCCGATGGCATAGCGTCCCTCTAGAACCGAGGCGACCAAAGTTGTTCCTGATCCGCAGAACGGATCGAAGGCCAGGCCGCCAGATGGAACACACTGTACCAGCTTTTGCATCAGTGGCGTGGGCTTGCCTGTCATGTGATGTTTGTCTGTCTGCTTTACACCGATTGAATATGAGCCTGCAAACGGTCCCCGATCGGTCAGTCGGGGTACGATTCCTTTTGTGCCCCAGGGGATAAATTCACACTGGTGCCGAAAGTATCCCTTGTGTGGTGCTCGTGCAGAACCTCCCTTGTCCCAACTGATCAACCCTTTATAACAGAAACCGCCTGCCTGGATTGCATCAATCATTGTCGCCAACTGTCTCCAGTCGATGAAAACCAGACAGTATGCTGAGTCTTTACAGGCGTTGAATGCCTGGCTGATCCAAAGTGAGCACCAATATTTGAATGATCTTTGATCTCGGAAGTCGCCGCCAAAGGAAGGACGGCCGAGGGTTTTACCACTCTGGCAATATTTTTTAGAGGGATCAGCCATTACAGCACAGCCTGCTGCACCTGAGCAATACGGAGGATCTGTGATCAAGGCATCAATTGCATTAGCTGGGAGCTTGCTGCTTAGTTCAAGTGTATCACCTTGATAAATGGCAATTTCTTTAGATTCAAAAAAAGGCTTCCCCAGATTTTTCTTAGCCGCTTCATATTGTTTGTTCTTTCTGCGGTTCGATTGTTTTCGAGCCATTAGCTTCTGTTCTCCATGTGTTGAAATCTAACTTGTGGCTTCGATTTTAGATCGTTTGTCGGGTGGCACTGTCGGCTTGTCCGACAGTGAATGTGTTGTGATGCTCTCAGTTCTTCCGCTTCTCTAATATGGGTACCATTACTTGGTGAGAAGGTGTTAAAGTCTTTCTTCCAGCAGGTGGTCTCTCTCATCATTTTTTATCTGAATTGGGAGTGTTTTCTGATCACTGTTGTCAAGCCAACAGTGCCACCCGATGGTTGGGTACTCATACACCACTACTTCTCAATCTTCACCTCCCCTTCCCCGTGCCGATTCTTATGATTCCTTTCTGTTTCTCTGCTGGTCTGATTTGGTGGGCTGGTGGGGTTGGTTATCTGTAGAGGCCCAGGAGTTTGTCCAGGCGTTCGCGGGCTTGGAGTTGTTCGCGGGTGCCTGTATTGGGGTCCGCGATGATGTTCTGGTAGAAGTTTACTGAATCGGCGAAGAGTTGTTCGGTCCGTTTTTCTTCCAGGATCATCAGCAGTTCGAGGCAGGCGGCGGTTTGTTGGCTGCTGTCACGGGCTGCGATTTCACGGCGGGCTTTCTGGATGTAACGTTCGATGGAGCGTGGCTTGAGGCCGGTTTCGGCGGCGCACTCGGTTTTGATGTCACAAACGCGCGCGTTCAACTCCAGCTGGAGCATGATCATATTGATGAGTTGGGTCCGTTGTTCGAGGCTCAGACGCTGGCGGGTTTTAAGAAGGGAGTCGGTCATGAGTTTCATTCCTCTCTGTAATTTCTGGTCGGGTGATCGCGTGCCGTGCCTGCCCGGGGGTGTCAAGGATCTTCGCGAAGGGCGCGCTCGGGTCAAGGGGCATCTGAAGAAAACGAGTGGTCGATATGAGTCGATACCGGGGCGATCTGAGGCGGGCGCCGGTCGGTCCCGGGGCGAGGGTCTGCGAAGTGCGGCGACCCGCAGGCATACAGCGCGAACTACTGCCGTTTGTGCCGGTAAATTCCGGCGATTTTCACTATGGATTCCAGTGAAGATCGGGAACCTGTGTCGCGTGTTTCAGTGCTCTGTAAACTGGGCACGCGCGCGACCCAAAACAACGCTTATCTCGATTGGCACGCCGCGGTCAAGTGCATTCTATGCAGTGGGAGTGCGGAAATGTGTCGCTACTGGTGCGGGACGTTCAGTCCTCGAGGCGGATGGTGACGCTGGCGGCGTGGGCGGTGAGGCCTTCCTTTTCGGCGAGCAGCGTGATGCCGGGCGCGTCGTTTTTGAGTCCCTGCTGGTTGTAGTAGATGACCGAGGACCGTTTGAGGAAATCAATTGCACACAGGCCATTGGCGAAGCGGGCGGTGCCTCCGGTGGGGAGGACGTGAGACGGGCCGGCGTAGTAGTCACCTGTGGCGACCGGAGTATAGTGGCCCATGAAGATCGCGCCGGCGTTCTGGATTTTGGCGAGCTGCTGATCGGGGTTGGCGGTCGAGATGTGCAGATGCTCGGGAGCCAGCAGATCGGTATAGCGGGCGGCTTCGTCTTCGTCACGGGTGAGAATCAACGCGCCGTAGTCGAGCAGACTCTGACGGGCGAGATCGCCGCGGGGGAGTTCATTAAGCTGGCTGATGAGTGCGTCGCGGACGGCTTCGATCAGTGGCGCGTGCCAGGTGATGAGGACGCCGGAACCGGGGCTGTGTTCGGCCTGCGAGATCAGGTCGCTGGCGATGAACGCGGGGTTGGCGGTTTCGTCGGCGAGTACGATGACTTCACTGGGACCGGCGATGCTGTCGATGTCGACTTCGCCGAAGACGTGACGCTTGGCGAGGGCGACGAACAGATTACCGGGGCCAACAATTTTATCGACGCGTTCGATGCCTTCGACGCCGTACGCGAGGGCGGCGACGGCCTGGGCGCCGCCGACACGGTAGATTTCGGTGATGCCCAGTTCCTGACAGGCGGCGAGGATGTCGGTGTTGTAGCCCCCGAAATCGGTGGGGGGGACAACGACGACGATCTCTTTGACGCCGGCGGTCTGTGCGGGAATCGCGGTCATCAGCAGTGTGGAAGGATACGCGGCGGCACCGCCGGGAATGCAGACGCCGACCCGTTTCAATGGGAGATAACGCTGGCGGAGTTCGACGCGGGACTCCCCTGCTTCGCGGAGGACTTTGACGTCGTCGGGCAGCAGAGCGGACTGGAACTCGATGATGTTCTCGCGGATGCGACGCAGCGTGGCGAGGTACTCGGGATCGGCCTTGGCGTGGGCTTCTTTGAGTTCCTCAGCCGAGACGCGCATGGTCTCGGGGGTGAGCTGCTTGCGGTCGAGCTTTTCCGAGTAATCAAGCAGCGCGGCGCGACCTTTGTCACGGACATCGTTGCAGATGCGTTCGACGACCTCCTGCGGAGACAGGGGTGCGCCGAAGAGTTCGATCGTACGTTGACGGCCGGCTTCCGAGACGACATTGCCGCGCGGGCTGAGCTTTTCGCGGAGTTCGCTGAAGAGCGCGGTGGCGTCGTCGCGGGTGCAGTCGATGGTGGTGATGTCGAGTTCGCTGTGCTGTGTCATGAGTCGGGTATCAGTCTGTTACGCGATGCCGGGCACGGGATAGCTCTGTGCGAATTCCGCGATTTCCCCTTTGACGGTTTCGATGTTGGCTTCGTCTTCGGGAGCACCGAGGACTTTGAGGATCCAGGCACCGACCTTTTTCATTTCGTCTTCTTTCATGCCCCGGGTGGTGAGGGCGGCGGTTCCGATGCGGATGCCGCTGGGATCGAGCGGTTTGCGCTGATCGTAGGGGATCATGTTTTTGTTGACGGTGATGCCGGCCTTGTCCAGTGCTTCTTCGGCGATTTTACCGGAGAGGTCGATCGCGGTAACATCACAGAGCATGAGATGGTTGTCAGTTCCGCCGGACGCGAGTTTGATGCCGCCTGCCATCAGGGTCTCGGCGAGGGCTCTCGCATTGGCGACGATCTGTCGGGCGTAGGCTTTGAAGTCGTCGGTATTGGCTTCCTGGAAGCAGATCGCTTTACCGGCGATGACGTGTTCGAGGGGACCGCCTTGAATGCCGGGGAAGACTTCGCGGTTGAGGTCTTTGGCGTATTTCTTTTTCATGAGAACGAAGCCGGACCGGGGGCCACGCAGGGTTTTGTGAGTGGTGGAGGTGACGAAGTCGGCGACTTCGACGGGGTTGTTGTGTACGCCGCCTGCGACGAGGCCGGAATAGTGTGCCATATCGACCATGAGGACCGCGCCAACTTCGGCGGCGATTTCGGCGAACTTGGGGTGATCGATTTCACGCGGGTAAGCGGAAGCCCCGGCGATGATCATTTTGGGTTTGTGTTCGCGGGCGAGTTTGGCGACCTGGTCGTAGTCGATCTGGTGATTGTCTTCACGCACGCCGTAGGGGACGGGATTGTAGAGGGTTCCCGAGAAGTTCAATTTCATGCCGTGAGTGAGGTGACCGCCGTGCGCGAGGTCCATGGCGAGGAAGGTGTCGCCTGGTTTCAGCACGGTGAAGTAGACGGCCATGTTGGCCTGGGAACCGGAGTGCGGCTGGACGTTGGCGTATTCGGCTCCGAAGAGGCTGCAGGCACGATCGCGGGCGAGGTTCTCGACGACGTCGACGTATTCGCATCCGCCGTAATAGCGACGACCGGGGAGGCCTTCGGCGTATTTGTTCGTGAGGATCGAGCCGGCCGCTTCCATAATGGCGGCGCTGGTGTAATTTTCAGAGGCGATCAGCTCCAGGCCATTCTTCTGGCGCTGGGCTTCAGACTGAATACATTTCCAGATTTCGGGATCACACGACTCGAGCACGGACATTCCAATCAACTCCCATGGATATATGGTCAAATTTGGGGGGTACAAACGGTACCTTCAGCAGGAAAAAACTTATTTTGCTCCCTTATAATGAAGGATTGCCCTGAAAGCTACCCAACGGATTCCCGTATCATTATCCTCGGAGAAAGTTTACTGCTGGTATACCGTCAGTTTACGGCTGTGGGGGTATGATATTTTTGCAACTGGCATTTGATAACCCCCTTTTTACTCGATATTTCTGAATTAATGCATTATTACTTGATCTATGTCTGAGACTGACGAAGAACAACCTGATCAACTGCTGCAAGGTTCCCCTGCTCTGCAGGGAGAACGCGTGGTGTTTACGGGCACGCTCGCTTCGATGACACATCAGAAGGCGGGCGAGTTCGTCGAGCAGCATGGGGGGCAGGCCGCTCAACATGTGAGCCGCCAGACGACGCTGCTGGTAGTGGGCGAAGAGGGGTGGCCGCTGGAAGCGGACGGATCGCCTTCGGTGAATCTGACGCATGCCCAGGAGCTGATTGCCGAGGGAGTGACGATTCAGATCATTAAGGAATCGGACTGGCTGGCGCTGATTGAACTCCGCGAGCCGGGCGTGAATGTGGATCAGCTCTACACGCCGGCGATGCTGACGCAGATGCTGGATGTGCCCGTGGGGACGATTCGCCGCTGGGAACGCCAGGGACTGATCAAGCCGGCGCGGAAGATTTTTCGTCTGCCCTACTTTTCCTTTCAGGAAGTGGCGAGTGTTCGGCGGTTGTCTCAATTGCTGGAATCGGGAGTGAATCCGCGGGAGCTGGAAAGCAGCCTGCAGCACCTGGGGAAATTCTTCAACGAGATCGACGCACCACTGTCGCAGCTGACTTTGCTGGCGCAGGATGCACAACTGCTGTTAAAAGATGAGCGGGGTCTGATCGATCCGCGACAGGGGCAGCGGGTGTTCGACTTTGGAACCGCAGAGACTGCCGAGACCGAAGTGCCTGAGCTGGCGGACGAGGAAACGTTCGAGGGAACAATTGAGTTCACGGAACATCTGAAACCAGCAGAACCGGTGGAGCGGAGTGCGGACGAATGGTTCGATGAAGGCTGCCAGCTGCTGGATGCCGGCGAAGCGAAGCCGGCGATCGAAGCATTTCGCCTGGCGCTGTTGGGGCAACCCGATATGCCCGAAGCGCATCTGCATCTGGCTGAGGCGCTGTATCTTAAGGGAAATACCGAAGGGGCGCTGGAGCGCTATTACGCGGCGGTGGAATGGGATCACGATTACATCGAAGCGTGGACGCAACTGGGTTGCCTGCATAACGAGCTCGGCGATCCGGAAGCAGCGCTGCAGGCGTTTGAGATCGCTTTGCAGGTTCACCCCGATTATCCGGATGCGCATCTGCATAAAGCGGAAGTGCTGCATCAACTGAATCGGGTTGAGGAAGCGGTTCCTCACTGGAAGATCTACCTGGACTTCGATGAGATGGGCCCGTGGGCAGACCTCGCGCGACAGCGACTGCAGGAATACGACGACGGCGAAGATCTGCAGTTCCCGTAACGGATGAACTGCTGAGTGAGCGGCAGGATTTGGCGGCAGTGAATGTCTGGCACTGTTTCGTTCAGAGAAAAAGTCTGTACGTCTGATATTCATCTATTGCCCGCTGCGCCCCTCCTTACAATTGTTACTCAGTTCTTTGGCATAATTGCTTGCTTCCAAAATGCTTTCGGGTTATGTTGTTATTTTGACGCCAAAATAAAACCCTGGAAGACTGGAACCAATTCCCGATGAAAATAGAACGCATCGAAACTCTGGTGTGTTATGCCCGGATGCGAAACTGGGTGTTTGTCAAAGTAATCACCGATCAGCCCGGCCTGTATGGTTGGGGAGAAGCGACGCTGGAGTGGCATACGCGGGGCGTCGCGGGGACGATTGAAGATCTTTCCCAGTTGTTAATCGGCGAAGATCCGCGGCGGGTCGAATATCTGTGGCAGATGATGTGGCGTCAGCATTTCTGGCATGGGAGCGGCGTGACGCGATCGACGGCGATTGCGGGAATTGACCTGGCGTTGTGGGACATTCTGGGGAAAGTTCATGGAGTGCCCTGCCATCAGTTGTGGGGCGGACCGGTTCGCGATTACATCCGGTTGTATTGTCACCTGGGTGGCGGGAACATGGAGTCGTTCTACCAGACTTCGACCGACAATGCGGCTCAATTTGCAGATCTGGCGCAGGCAGCGGTCGCCGATGGGTTTTCGGCGTTCAAATCGATGGCGGTTCCGCCGACGATGCCGATCGAGGGATTGAAACCGATCAAAGCAGCCGAAGACTGTGTGGCGGCGATGCGGGATGCGGTGGGTGATGACGTGGATATTATGGTGGACTGTCATGCCCGTCCTTCACCGGCGATGGGACTGCAGTTTGCGAAGGCGCTGGATCCTTACGGTCTGTATTTCTTCGAAGAGCCCTGCTGGCCGGAATCGATGGACAGCCTGGCGACGATCAATGCCGCGGTGACGACGCCGATTGCAACAGGCGAACGGTTGACGCATCTGGCGGCGTTTCGTGACCTGTTTGAGAAACGGGGTTGTGAAATCTGTCAGTTGGACCTGACTCACTGCGGCGGTTTTACAGAAGCACGCCGGATCGCTGCGCTGGCGGACGCGTACCGGATTTCGCTGGCACCGCATAATCCACAGGGGCCTGTCAGCACGGCTGCTTCGCTGGAATTTGGATTCTCGCAGCCAAGCTATATCATATGTGAATCGGTTCACGACGATGTACCTTGGAGACAGGATGTGGTGGAAGAGGGTTTTGTGATCGATCCCAAAACGCGGACGGTCAAACCGAACCAGAAGCCCGGGTTGGGGATTTCCATCAACGAAGCGGAAGTCAAGAAGCATCCGTTTCAGCAGGAAACCGTGCAGCGCGTCTTCTATCAGGATGGCGCAGTCGGGGACTGGTAAGGCGCGGCTCACGCCTGGCTCTCTCAATATTTCAATTTTCATTCGATGAACGGAACGACTCATGAGTGAATCAACTCTACAGGCGAAAACACAGTCTGCCTTTCGGGGACGGATTGGAGTGGCGACCGTTGATATCACGCCGCCGATTGGAATTTATGCCCGCAACTGGGGGGCCGCCAAACATGATGTGGCTGACTGGATTCACCGTCGTCTGACGCTGAATGCGCTGGTTCTGAGTGAGACAAATTCCAAACGGCCACTGATATTTCTGGATGCAGATCTTGGGTGGTGGCGTTCGCTGCCCACATTTCGCCGGTTCCAGTCCAGACTGCTGGAAGAGCTGGGACTGGATGAAGCGTCGCTGATTTTCGGCGTGAGTCATACACATGCTTCGCCGCCACTGACTGACCCTGACCCGGATCTGCCCGCGAGTGCCTCACTGGCAGAGTACCTGGAGACGGTTTACCTGGCTGCAGTCAAAGTCACACGGGCCGCGATGAAGAATGCAAAGGAAGCAGTACTGGAGTGGAAAACCGGGCGCTGCGGACTGGCATCAATGCGGGACCTGCCGGATCCTGATCCGGATGCGGAGCGGATCATTTGTGGCTGGAACCCGAATGAACGGGCCGACGATACCCTGGTTGTGGGGCGGATCACGGATCTGGAGGGAGCGCTGCAGGCCGTGATTGTGAATTACGCCTGTCACCCGACGACGCTGGCCTGGGAGAATACGGCGATCTCACCCGACTATCCGGGTGCGATGCGGGACACGATCAAGGAGACATTAGAGGTACCCGCGCTGTTCATGCAAGGGGCTTCGGGAGAGCTTTCACCCCGCTATCAATATGTGGGAGATGTGGCAGTCGCAGATCGGCATGGGCGACAGTTGGCGTATGCTGTGATGGCAACGCTGGAAGATATGGAACCGCCGGGAACGTGTCTGAAATATTCGGGGGTAATGGAATCCGGGGCGCCGCTGGCGGTCTGGAAGCATGTAGTGGACAAGCCGGGGCTGAAGCTGAAGACATTACAGACACAGGTGGAAATTCCATTGAAAGACTGGCCGACTGCAGATGAACTGGAAGCGCAGCGACAGGCGTGTACGGACCGCGCATTGGAAGAACGGTTACGGCGACGCAGGAATATTCGTCGGGGAATCGGAGACGGCAAGTCGCTGGAATTACCGATCTGGGTGTGGCAGATGGGAGAGACGATTCTGATTGGCAGCCCGACGGAAGCATATTCAATTCTGCAGCGGGAACTGCGGCGACGGTATCCCGAGCGGACGATTGCCTGTCTGAATCTGATCAATGGAACGACCGGATATCTGGCATCGGCGGAACTGTATGATCTGGACTTGTACCAGGTATGGCAGACACCGTTTGAACGCGGCGGACTGGAGCAGGTCATCGAAGCGATGGCGGATGCGATCGGGCAGATCATCGAAACGAAAACGGTTTGAGTTCGCGAAAAATAATTGAATTTCCAGACGGGAAGAAGAGATAGATGGCGACATTGATTCAGGGTGTGTTACCGGTTCTGCATACGCCTCTTTGTGAGGACGAGACGATTGACGGGGACGCGTTCGCGCGGGAAATTGACTGGTGTTTCGAACGGGGCGCGGATGGTGTGTGCGGCGCGATGGTTTCAGAAGTGCTGCGACTGACCTATGAGGAACGACTGAATCTCACGCAGCTGATGGTGGAACTGACGGCGGGGCGTGGGACGGTGATTGCCAGTGTGGGAGCAGAGAGTACGCGGCAGGCGGTTGCCTTCGCGCGTCAGGCTGAGGATGCTGGTTGTGCAGCAGTGATGGCGATTCCCCCGGTGACAACTGCCCTGCCCGACGGGGCGCTGTGGGATTATTTTACGACGCTGGCAAAACAATGCAGTCTGCCGCTGGTGGTGCAAGATGCTTCGTCTTACGTCGGTCGGGCGATTTCGATCGAGTTTTATAAACGACTGCTGGATGAGTTCGGTCCGGAAAAGATTCTGTTCAAACCGGAAGCTTCGCCGATCGGCCCCAATCTGTCTGCGCTGCGGGATGCGACGGCGGGACAGGCCCGGATCTTTGATGGATCGGGGGGCATTCTGCTGGTGGATGCTTATCGGCGTGGGATCAGCGGTACGATGCCGGGCGTGGATCTGCTGGATGGCATCATGGCTTTGTGGAAGGCGCTGCAGGCGGGCGATGATGCGGCCGTCTATCGGATCTATTTTCCGATCTGTGCGATCGTGGCGCTGCAGTTGCAGGCGGGGCTGGACGGTTTTCTGGCGATTGAAAAGTATCTGCTGGTCAAGCGGGGGATTTTCAGTTCGGATCGGCGCTGTGAACCCAACGCGTGGAGTCTGGATGAAGAGACTCGAGTGGAAGTGGACCGCTTGTATGAACTGTTGATGGAATCATTAGACGAATAAGACCATGAGCCGAGAGGGACGATCTTTGTGACTGATCAGGACGAGCCGAAACTCATTTCCGAAGAAACGCCCACGCGAGCACGTTTCAAGGTGCTGACACTATTGTGCCTGGTGGCAGCGGTGGCTTATGTCAGTCGCAATGCGATTTCTGTGCCTGCGAAACTGATCCAGGAAGAACTGGATATCAGCCAGACACAGATGGGCTGGGTGATGAGTGCCTTCTTCTGGAGCTATGCCCTGTCACAGATACCGAGTGGCTGGGTGGCTCATGTCTGGGGGACGCGACGTTCGCTGACCGCGTTTGCTGTTCTGTGGTCAATTGCGACAGCATTGACGGGAATGGTGACCGGATTCGGGATGTTGATTGGCGTGCGGTTGATTTTTGGAATTTCGCAGGCGGGAATCTTTCCCTGTTGTGCGAGTACGATTTCCAGGTGGCTGCCTCATGCACGGCGGGGGCTCGCCAGTGGTCTCTTGGGAAGTTTCATGTCGATCGGCAGTGCCTTCGGAGCGTTCAGCATCGGTTTGCTGTTGCAGGGATTTCAGATTGGTGGCAACCAGATTCCGGGTCTGAACTGGCGAACGATTATGTACCTCTGTGCGGTGCCGGGAGTTGTGTGGGCGATAGTATTCTATTACTGGTTCCGCGACCGACCTGAAAAGCATCGTGGTGTGAATGCGGCAGAGCTGGAGCTCATTCGTGGTGACGAAGCCTTAACGCCAGCGGAACAGACAAAGGGCCAGGAAAAAGAAGAACATGTCGAGCCGACGCCCTGGGATCAGATCCTGACAAGTTTCTCGATGTGGATGATTTGCGGCCAGCAGTTCTTTCGGGCTGCGGGGAATATTTTTTACATGACCTGGTTTCCGGTTTATTTACAGGAGGCGCGGGGTATCAGCCTGGCCTCTTCCGGGCTCTTGACGAGTCTTCCGCTACTGACTTTTGTCGTCGGGAATTTTCTGGGAGGTATTGTTGTGGATTGGGTGCTGCAGCGTACAGGAAGCCGCCGCTGGAGCCGGCAGGGAGTTGCGATTGTAGCCATGCTGGGGTGTGGGTTTTGTACTCTGTGTGCCTACTTCGTGCAGGAGATGACGCTGGCGATGACACTGATTTCAGTCAGTATGTTTTTTGCCGGACTGGGTGGTGCCTGCGGTTACACGGTGACAATTGACAAAGGAGGTCAGCATGTGGCACCGATCTTCGGGATGATGAATATGATGGGAAACCTGGGAGCCGCCTTGCTCCCGATTATTGTGGGTGTGATGTTCGATGCCGGCTTGTATGGATTAGTCCTGGTTCTGATGGCGGGCATTTATGTAAGTGCCGCGTTATGCTGGATGCTGCTGAATCCCAACGGGACCGTGTTTGAAGAAAATCGCTCCCGGTAACAGACGAAAAAACTCTGACGAGCCAAAGCTGGTCAGAGTCGAAATGACATTCGTTATTCCAGGCAGAGCGGAACTAATTCTTCAGACTCCAGTAAATGACATACGCACCCACAATCACGGTATAGCTGAAGGTGCAAACCATTAATACGGTGAGAAATTTTCCCGCGCTGGCATCCTCGGTCGCCATCGTTTCGATTTCCGTCTCGGTATATGGCAGTTCCTGGCTGGGTTGTGGATCATTCATGTTGGTTTTCTCTATCTCTAACTGTGTGGAGTTCGAATGTTATTTCTCGAGGAGTTGCTGTAACAGGTTACTTGAAGGATACGGGTGACCGCAATGTTGGACGAAGGCTTCGCCGTAAGCAGCACCAATTATTTTGCCGCGGGCTGCTGACCAGCGCTCGGTTCCGTCGAGATATTCATCCAGACCGTGCTGTTTTCGAAGCCAGGCCCGCTGGCTTTCATGGCAGGCCAGCATTTTGATTTTCAGGTCGAATGTTTTTGAGATATCGATGATGAACTGCGGTTCGATTGGGTTCCCGAAGTAATCGCAACCTTCGATGGGATCAACATAGTACAGATGCGGGATCTTTTCCGTGGGAGGAGCGGGCTGAAACTGATGGGTGGTGTAGTTGGGGGCAGAAGCGCCAAAACAAGCATCCCGAACCAGGCGGCTGGTCATTTCGTGATCACTCATATAGTCAACCGGAGGAGCGGTGATGACGATGTCCGGACGTGCTTTACGGACGGCTTCGGTGACCCGCTGGCGGGAATCCTGATCAATCATGATAGACAGATCGCGGAACTCAAGGCACATGTAATCGGCTCCCAGCATATCGGCGGCTTTTTTCGCTTCGGCGCGGCGGACATTGGCAATTTCCACCGGTCCCATTTCCGCACTGCCACAGTCGCCGGCGGTCATGGTGGCAATCGTAATGTGGCATCCCAGACTTTTCAGCCGGGCTAACGTACCGGCACACTGGATTTCAATATCGTCAGGATGGGCGTGAATCGCGAGAATTCGTGGAGATTCTGCCTGATTTGCCATGGAAATTTCTCTCTGTACATTTAGGTCAATTTATTGATAGTGAGGTTTTCATCAGACTAGACTGTGTCCAGTTTTACTAAAGCGTCTCCCTGGGAATTGGGACCGAGTATATTAGTTCGCAAGACGCTATGGTAAAATGTGATGTGCTCTAGTTATAATAAACATTCATAAAAAAAACACGCACACCGGGGCTACTGTTCGCGTGGTTACTTTAAATTCGTGGTTTAGTCCGGTGAAATCGTTAAAAATAGAGATGTGATTCTGATGGAGAATGGTTTCCGCTTCTTTCTTGCTTTACAGGTAAAATTCGTCTGATGGCTATCGATATTTCACGTTCTGTTCATGTTACCCCCAAGTCCAAATTTGTGCGACATACGAAAGTACCTACGGTTATTTTCGAAACGTCATCTGAGCTGGCCAAATATGTGGCCGGGGTGGTGGCAGATCTGATTCGTAAGAAAAACAATGCCGGCGATCCGGCCATTCTGGGGCTGCCCACTGGTTCGACTCCGCTAGGTGTGTACCGTGAACTGATTCGCCTGCACAATGACGAGCAACTGGATTTTTCCAATGTGGTCACATTCAATCTGGATGAATACTGGCCGATGGAGCCGGATTCGATCCACAGCTATCACAAATTCATGCAGGAGAACTTTTTCGATCACGTGAATGTGAAGCCGGAGAACATTCATATTCCCCGTGGTGATATTCCCGCTGAGGGAGTGGATCTGTTCTGTGAAGAGTATGAACGAGCCATTGAGCAGTATGGTGGTTTGGATTTACAACTGTTGGGGATCGGTCGTTCGGGGCATATTGGTTTTAACGAACCGGGAAGTGCCCGGAACAGTCTGACACGCCTGGTGAACCTGGATCCTGTTACGCGGCGTGATGCTGCGAGTGGCTTTTTCGGCGAAGATAATGTACCTCATCACGCGATCACGATGGGTGTGGGCAGTATTCTGTCCGCCCGGAAAATTATCATCATGGCTCTGGGCGAGCATAAAGCACAAGTCGTCAAAAAAGCGGCTGAACTCGAAGTGACTGATGATGTTTCCGCCAGCTTTCTGCAGACCCATACCAATTCTGTATTCGTGGTTGACAGTGCAGCTGCTGCGGAGTTGACTGCGGTGAGAACTCCCTGGATTGTCGGAAATATTGAATGGACCCCGATACTGGAGAAAAAAGCCGTTATCTGGCTCTCCAGAGAGGTGGGAAAGCCATTGTTGAAGCTGGAAGAAGAAGACTTTCTGCATAATCACCTGCATCAGATGCTGCATAAATACGGTTCGGTGGCTCAGATTCGAGAGAGTGTCTTTGATTCTCTGCTGGAAGGGATTTGTACCAAACCAGCGGGCGTCGAACCTCAGCGCGTGATTGTGTTCAGTCCGCATCCTGATGACGATGTGATTTCGATGGGGGGGACTCTGATTACACTGGCCGATCAGGGGCATGAAGTTTATATCGCTTATATGACCAGTGGAAATATAGCCGTGTTCGATCATGATGCATTACGGCATATCGATTTCGTCTGTGAGTTTCATCAGCTGTTTCACGCCGATGATCGTACTGTGCTGGAACATTTACAGAACCTGAAAACAAGTATTGAAAATAAAAAAGCCGGCGACCTGGATACGGAAGAGATGCTGGGAATTAAGGGTTTGATCCGAAAAACAGAAGCAACCGCCGGTGCGGATGTCGCGGGAGTGCCTGAGGAACGCCTGCGATTTCTGGATTTACCGTTCTATCGCACGGGGCAGGTTTCCAAAAAGCCAATCGGGGAAGAAGATATTGCCATCGTGGCAGACCTGCTGCGGGAAGTGAATCCGCATCAGATTTATGTGGCCGGCGATCTGTCCGATCCGCATGGAACTCACCGGGTTTGTGCAGAAGCAGTGATTAATGCTGTGAATGTGGTTGTGGAAGAAGGAGTGGCTCCCGAGTTCTGGATGTATCGCGGGGCCTGGGAAGAGTATGAACCGCATGAAATTGAGCGGGCGGTTCCGCTGAGCCCGGAGGTGGTTCTCCGAAAACGGGAAGCCATTTTTAAGCATGAGTCACAAAAGGACAGTGCCTTCTATCCGGGGGGGGACAAACGGGAATTCTGGGTGCGGGCGGAAGATCGAACTCGAAATACAGCCCGAATTTACAATGATCTGGGACTTCCCGAATATTTTGCGATCGAAGCCTTTAAACATTATCACGGCGAGCTTTGATCCGATTTGATGAAGCCTGTTAAGTGAAACCTCCCCTGCACTGAGCAGTGACGCCGAAAACTATCTGAAATCGGTCTCCGAATTGTAAATTTTTCCAGCTTCGTCTTGCTTTCAATGTGGTTTTTCGCGTAAAACTCGCGGCATAAAGTGTTATACACAGGAATTTTGCTGAGGGAGTGGCAGACTTCGCTTCAGGGCGTCTTCCGCAGAACTGTAACGGTCATCATTCAAATTGACGCGGGCCAAACATTACAAAAGCCCTACTTCGGGACCAGACATTTCGCGACCTCGGTTCTTCAGATAACGACAGACTCTCAAAGGAAGGAGAGCAATAAACGATGAGGTATCCACATCAAATCCTTTCGATCGCAGCAGGTTTGCTGTTAATCACTCAGTTCGGTTGTGGCGGTGGAGATTCTACAGCACCACAGGCAGCTGGAAATCTCACAGACGGGAAGCTGGACGGGGCCCCCGCAGACACGCAACTGGAATCCGTGCCCAAAGCTTCTATCACTCAAGTATCTCAGACAGGGTCTGGTCCTGCGTTAACACCGAATATGGTGCAGACCGCCAGCCTGGAACGCGAGCAGCGCGACCTCGACGATCTGGATGGAGATGAAGCTTCCCTGGTGGATGAAGAAATAAAAATTCAGGAACTGAAAGCAGGCTCTGCCGAATGGAATGTGCGGGAGATTACCCGACTGAAAGTTCAGGCACTTCCAAAAACGGAGAATGTCGAAGAGCTGAGATCTGCCCGTGTAGAGCGGAATAAGAAAATCATTCAACTGGCGATGGAAGCGGTCAAACAGACGCATGCTGATCAAGAAAAGCAACGCCTGTTCGCTGTTTGTATTAAACATCTTCTGGACGCCCATCTGCAACTGGCATTACAAGGCGATCAGGAAAGCATTGATGCGTTATACGATCATTCTGAGTCCCTGTATAAACGCGATCCCAAATCACAGTCTGCTGCAGATGCCGGTTTCTCTGTGGCTAAGTTTGCCAATACGAGCGCACAGCGATTTGCTAAACAGGATCCTCGCTGGATTGAAGAGTTTGTCAAGCAGTCGCGTCTGTTTGCGTCACGGTTTCCACAGGAAACTGTCCGTGCTCCCCAACTGCTGCAGGCAGCCGCAGAAACAAGTCAGTTATACGGTTTGAATAAACAGGCTTTGGATTGCTGTCTTGATCTGGAAGCACGCTTCCCCAAGAGTAATGAGGCCGCGCAGGTGCTCGGCTTGTCCCGTCGTCTGAAGCTGAAAGGTCATCCTCTGCAGCTGGCAGGAGAAACCATTGAGGGGGGATTTGTTTCGATTGATGATTATAAAGGAAGTGTGGTTCTGGTTGTCTTCTGGGCAACGACAGCGCGGCCCTTTATCGAACAACTACCCGAGATTCAGGCGTTATCACAAAAGTACCGTAAGTATGGATTTGAAATTGTCGGTGTGAATCTGGATCTGGAAGAACCTGCCATTGATGCCTTTCAGGAAAAGACACCTCTGGACTGGCGTCAGATCTTTTATTCTTCCCGCGACAAGCGTGGCTGGAACAATCCCGCAGCGGTATTTTACGGCGTTCGCACCGTGCCGATGCTGATGCTGGTGGATCATACAGGAGTTACGGAGCTGGTGACATCGGAGGCGAAAGACCTGGAAGAGCCATTGCGATCACTCTTGCGAAAGAAGACCGCTGCCAACGCGCAGTAGGTGAAAAGAAACAGGCTGAATGATGGGAGCTCCGCAGGTTCAGAGAATCTTCGGAGCTTTTTTTTCTGTGAGAAGCAACTGAGTCATGGAAGTGGAGTGGCAGGCTTAAATTCCTGCAGCCGTTCGCCAACCACTTTATTATCAGGCATCAAGGTTCCCATCACTGATGCCAGCGCAGTATTCAGTCCGGGCTCTGTGGCGGCCTGATAAGCAGCGCGGATCGACGTGACATCTTTGGAATCAACGAGCAACCCGAACTTCTGGATATGAAATGCCAGTTGCAGGGCAGCGATTTCTTTGACGTCGCTATCCATCGTCTTATTGGTCACAATCGTCACCAGATCTGCCTGGGCAGTACGGGTGGGAATCCCGCCAAGAGTGATCAGGGCATTTGATGCCAGAGTGCGGTCTGAAACCAGTTGCAATAGAGGTTTTTCTGCAGGTGTCAGATCGTAGAGCCTGCCTCTCTGGCTGGATGCGATATGCGACAGCCAGTATAGCGCGGCAGTCCGATATTCTGAGCGGAGTTCGCCAGTTAACTCCGGGGTTTTCAGGCTGTTAAGAAATGGCTTGACCTGAGTGCCGATATCATCTGAATTTTCTGATTCCACGATATAGTGCACTAGAGGATAATGCCGCGTTACGTATTCGATTTTATTTTTCAGGCGAAGTGGACCATAGATGATAATGGGAATATTTGCGGTACGGGAATCGGCCCTGAGATTGGCAATGGTCTGGGAAAGGCCCCAACGCATGATATTGTATTCGAGGGCAATAAATTCAACGTCCATGCGATCGGTGGCAGCTTTAAATCCTGCCATCCCGGTCTGTGTAGACTGTGTTTCATAACCGAGTTCATGAAACAGGCCCGCCATTGTCTGGCCTCGAGGAATGCTGCTGTCGACAACGATAGCTGACTGTTTTCCTTCTCCCCCTAAGGCACGGGTCAGGATGGCGATGACGCGCGTCGCTCCCGGGAATGTGTTGGCTGGATCAAGTTGCATGATGGCGGTTGCTGCGGCGAACTGTACCCGGCGATCGGGGTAATTCAATGCAGCGATCAGTGAGGAATGCTGATCCAGTTTCTCATACAGCAGGTTTCGGGAACCAATCTGTCCCAGCGCTTTCAAGGCAGCCAGTGCACTGGGAGTATGCCCCTGCTTCATCGCCAGCGCCAGCACCTGGCTGACCGCTTTGGGACCTGATAGTAAGGCTAGATTAAAGGCAGTCCCCGGACCTTCGGGCAGCGGGTTATTCCAGCCGACCTGATAGGCCTCCAAAGCGAGTGCCATTGCCAGATAAAGTGTCTGTACGTCCTGCTTGTCAGGAGACATTTCCAGGGCTTCTTTAGCCAGACGCAGCCCTTCAATCAGTCCCACTTCCTGAGCCGGCAACTCTTTCTGTGCGACAGTCTGTTGTGTTGTATCCCAGACCCAGATTTTCTGTTTTTCCGATGCTTCAACATGATTCTTGTAAAGCCGTAATGCGGCGTTTTTTAAAACCAGCTGTGCTTCGTGGCGGTTGAGCTCAAATACATTTCGAGGATCTTTGCCCAGAATTTTTGAGAGGGCCTGGCGGGCTGCGATTTGTACGCTCTGTTCCTGACTTTGTGAAAAAGCTGGATTCCAGAGATAAAGCGCTGCAGATGGATCAGCAATGTCTCCCAGAACTTCGGCAGCAATCTTGCGGATCCGATTCTCTGGGGCCCTTAAGGCAGCGATCAACGGTTCGACTACCGGTTTACCCAGCTGGGATAAAGCGAATGCCAATTCGTCATTTCTGGCAGGGTCTTCGCTGACACTTAACTGTTTCAAAATGGGAGGCGCCACGATTGATCCTGCTGATTTGAGCTGGATGATCGCAATGTTACGATCCGTGGGAGTTCCTGACAGATCACTGATTAACCCGTTGATGCGGGCGGGATCTGTGGCGTAAGCACGGAAGGCTGCTTCCATCTGACTCAGTAGAGTGGTCGATTCCGGCTGTAATTCTTTATTGTTCGCCAGTGACAGAAATGCCGCGGGACCATGTTCATCACGGAGTTTCAACAGGGTGACCTGGTCGAGGTTCGCTTTTAACAGTTGCTCCAGATAGGGCTTGGCTGAAGCAGCATGCCCGAGTCCGGTCAACTGAATGACAGCCTGCAGCATTTGAGCGGGCGTTTCAGGTTTCGACAGCAGGAGGTCATCGGCGGACAGGTTGGAAATCGTAGCTGACTTTTGAAGTTGCGGAGGTATTTCATCCTGTGACCAGACGTACGTAGACGGACTCAGGGTATTGAGAATGACCAGAGCAAATGCTGCCAGGATCCGATTATTAAAAGACATTCAGTCGACTCCGTGTCGTCATGGTTGTCGGCTATTCATGGGGCTGTCTGCGAACAGACCCGTTTTCGGGCCTGTCTACCTGACAGATTGAATATCTCTGATGGGAATACACAGTTACAGAAATTATATACTATTCTTATCACCTTACCCAAAACAACATAATTCAATTATTTCGTTTCAAGTCTTCACAGAAATCAGGTGGTATGTATTCAAATAGACATATTCAGTGTAGAAGCTTCTGTATCTAGTATCATCGTTTCCGACGACGATAACGGTGCAATCGAAGAAAGGGGATGCGCGTATCTTTGCTGTACCCAATGTATTACAGAGCGCAAGAACCCGGTAACTGTTATAACCCTACCATGACAGAACTGGTCTTCTGAACATACTCGACATACTGATCTGCTCGATAGTGCTTAACTCAGGTCTGTTCCAGTGCGATCAGTTCTTCATAAGTTTCCCGTCGACGAATAACATGATACTCGCTGCCATCGACCAGAATTTCTGCACTCCGAGGACGCGCGTTGTAATTACTGCTCATGACAGAGCCGTAAGCTCCTGCGCTGAACATGCAGAGATAGTCGCCTCGTTCCATGGGAGGCAGATAGCGGTCTTTCGCAAAATAGTCACAGGATTCGCAGACCGGGCCGACAACATCAGCTGGTTCACAGCCTTCAATTTCGCCTTCGCAGTCGAAAGGCATAGGAACCGCCGGTTTCACAGGCCAGACACGGTGGTAAGAATCGTACATCGCGGGACGGACGAGATCGGTCATGCCACCATCCTGAATGTAGAACAGTTTGCCCCCTTCCCGCTTGGTAAAGACGATCTGGCTGATCAACACACCGGAATTACCAGCAATGAAGCGGCCCGGTTCCAGCGCCAGACGACAGCCGATTTCTTTAATCGTGGGGACGATCACATCTGCGTAAGTTTGAGCAGAAGGGCCTTCGTCGGTTTTGTAGCTGATTCCAAAGCCGCCACCCAGGTTGAGCCAGTTCGTGTTGTGACCTTTCTCACGCAGTTGGGAGATAACTTCAGCTCCTTTTTTGACTGCTTTGGCATAGGGGTCGGTCGATAGAATGGGAGATCCCAGGTGCATATGAATGCCGGTTAATTCGAGGTGCTCGTCTTTGAGCACTTTGTCAGCCAGTTCGGTGGCACGTTCAATATCCATGCCGAACTTGTTGCCCTTTTTACCGGTTGTTGTTTTGTGATGTGTTTTGGCGTCGATATCCGGGTTCAGGCGCAAAGCGACGCGACCCACACAGTTCAGTTCCGCGGCGATCCGAGCGATGGCATCGAGTTCGGCTTCACTTTCCACGTCGAACATCAGGATATCCGCTTTCAATGCCTGGCGGATTTCTTCATCAGTTTTGCCTACCCCTGCGAAGACAACGCGCGAGGTATCGGCGCCTGCCTGCTGTACTCGGAACAGTTCTCCACCGGACACGACATCAAAACTGCTGCCGGCGTCGTTCATCGTTTTGAGAATACTCAGGTTTCCGTTGGCTTTAACGGAATAGCAGATGACCGGATCGACTTCGGCAAACGCCTCCTGAATTTCTTTCAAACGACCGAGAAAATCTGATTTGGAATAAACCCACAGCGGGGTGCCAAACTCTTCTGCTAGTTGAGCGACGGGGACTTTTTCACAAAACAGTTCATCATTCTGGTAATGAAATGCAGACATTGCGTAGCCTTTACGATGTAATCTTTGAAAAATGGCACTGGCGGGACGAACTCTTCAAGCAGGAATCCGCCCGCAGTGACGATAGTGAAGATGCGAACACAGCTTAGGTGCAGGCTTTATGTTTTGCGAGCAACTCAGCGATTTGAACAGCGTTGGTGGCGGCCCCTTTACGGAGGTTATCACTGACGCACCAGAAACTGAGCCCGTTCGGTGAAGAAATATCACGTCGGATTCGGCCGATATAGACTTCATCACTGCCATCACAGGTGGAAGGCAGCGGATACGACAGATTCTGCAGGTCATCGACGACGGTAATTCCCGGGAAGTCAGAGAATAATTGACGGGCTTCTTCCGGCGAGATCGGGCGTTCGGTCTCGACGGTGATGGTTTCGCTGTGGCAGTTTGCGACAGGAATCCGCACACAGGTCGGGTTGATCTGGATCGATTCATCGCCCAGAATTTTGCGGGTTTCGTACACCATTTTCATTTCTTCGCTGGTGTAGCCGTCCTCTTTTTCGCTGCCAATCTGTGGGATCGCATTAAAGGCAATCGGATGGTCAAACACCTGGTAATCGTGTTTTTTACCTTCCAGATAGGCCCGGGAGCCTTCCAGCAGATCGCTGGTTCCTGCGATTCCAGCGCCACTTGTCGCCTGGTAGGTACTGACGATGACACGGCGAACGGGGGAAGCATCGTGCAGCGGTTTCAGGGCCATTACCATCTGCGTGGTGGAGCAGTTCGGGCTGGCAATAATGCCTTTGGCTTCGAGTGCGGCTTCCGGGTTGATTTCCGGAATCACCAGCGCGACTTCGGGTTTCATCCGCCAGTAGCCTGATTCATCGATGACAATGGCACCGGCTTCCACGGCTGAGGGAAGAAATTCTGCTGCGACATCATCGGGAGTGGAAGCGATGACCAGTTCGACTCCAGCGAAGGAATCTTTGGTCAATTCTTCGAGAGTGTAGGTTTTGCCTTGGAATTCCAGTGTTTTGCCTGCGGAGCGCGCTGAGGCCAGAAATCGAAATTGTTTCGCCTGGAAGTTCCGATCTTCCAGCAGTTTCCGCATGATGTGCCCGACGGCACCGGTGGCACCAATTATGGCGACAGTATCAAACACTTTGAATTCTCCATTAAACAAAAAGGTTAAAAGTCTTTTAATAGAATGACTTTAAGTCAATTACTATGCTGCAGGATTACGATAACAGTAATTTCGGCTCTTACCTTAACTCTATCGAGGTTCTTCTCGAAGGTGACAGGTCACACGAAAAGAGGTTCAGAGCACGATCGGGGATCGCTGAACAATCAAAAACCCGATTGAACGGGACATTATATGGTCTGAAGCGGTATTCGTCCAATGCTGAGCGTGTGTTGTCTGTAGAGTGGTGATTACTGAAGAAAGTTTATTCCTGACAGGACCAGATTTATTCTGGTATCGAAGTAAAACACGAGCTTTTTAACAGCAAAGTCTAAATTTCGGGAAGCGATGCTACTAGGGGCAAAACAGTGCTGATATACTCCACGGGAGTGGAATCAAGTCAGTGAGAGAGATTGTCTCGCCTGAAATTTTAAGAAGAAGATAACGAGCAGGTACCTTACACGATGAAAGTTTTAGTGATTGGTCAGGGAGGCCGCGAACACGCACTGGTCTGGAAACTGGCCCAGTCGGAGAGTGTCAGTCAGGTCTTTTGTGCACCTGGAAACGCCGGGACCCAGTTGGACGGAACGAATGTCGCTATCAGCGTCAGTGATATCCCGAAGATGGTGGCTTTTGCCAAAGAAGAAGCGATCCAACTGGCGATTGTCGGTCCTGAGGTGCCTCTGGTCGCCGGGATGTCAGATGCACTGCGCGCCGCCGGGATCTCAGTATTTGGACCATCCAAGGCAGCCGCTGAACTGGAAGGCAGTAAATCATTTGCCAAGCAGATGATGTGGAAGGCCAATGTTCCCACAGCCAAGTCGGAGACATTTAACAATTTTGAAGCAGCCGAAGCCTATCTGGAAGAACGCGAAGAACAACCTCTGGTGATCAAGGCCGATGGCCTGGCAGCTGGTAAAGGCGTTTTGATCTGCGATACCAAACAGGAAGCCCTTGACGCCATCAAGTCTCTGATGAAAATTCGCGAATTTGGGGATGCGGGGAGAACCGTCATCATCGAAGAAAAGCTGATCGGTCAGGAAGTCAGTATCCTGGCAATCGTCAGTGGATCGACGATTGTTCCTCTGGAAACATCACAGGATCACAAAGCAGCCTACGATGGTGACAAAGGTCCTAATACCGGCGGGATGGGAGCTTACAGCCCTGCTCCCCTGGTCACACCTGAATTGATGGACGAGATCATCGAGAAAATTCTCGTGCCGATGGTCAACGTCATGAAAATCGAAGACCGTCCTTTTAATGGAGTTCTCTACGCTGGCCTGATGATTACTAATCAGGGGCCCAAAGTACTGGAATTCAATGTCCGTTTCGGAGATCCCGAAGCTCAGCCGGTACTGATGCGGCTCAAGACAGACCTGGCACAACTGCTGCTGGCGGCTGCGGAAGAGCGCCTGGACGAAATTGATGACCTGGAGTGGGACGAGCGACCGGCTGTTTGTGTGGTGATGGCATCGGAAGGCTATCCTGAAGAGTATAAAAAAGGGCGAGTCATTCGCGGCTTGGGTGAAGCGGCCGAACTGGCTGATACCAAAGTGTTTCACGCGGGAACTACCATGAAAGACGATCAGGTCGTGACCGACGGTGGTCGTGTTCTGGGAGTGACTGCGATTGGTGAAAGCATCAGTCAGGCAAAACTGAAAGCGTATCAGGCGGTCAAATGTATCCGCTGGGATGGGGCCTGGTGCCGCAAGGATATTTCAGATAAGGCTCGCTGAGCCTCGGATTCCCTCGAGAGCGTTTTTCATTTTAGTATAGCGCCTCTCGTACTTTGATACTCGGTCCAAAGGCCCCTGGAAACGCTATAGTAAAACTGGACACAGTTTAGTCTTGAAAGAATGTCCGCGATCAGTCATGCCTGATGAAATTCGAACCTGCTTACTGCCTGTCTTGTCACAACCGGAAGACTTTTCGGGGAGCACTGCTGTGATTCTCGATATTCTTCGCGCTTCCTCTACGATTACGACTGCATTGCATTCCAGTGCCGCTGCTGTGATTCCCTGTGAAGAAATTGAGCAAGCACAGCAGATCGCCGGGAAACTGAATGAAACTGCTGATTCAGAGGTATTACTCGGGGGCGAACGCGGGGGAATCATGATCGAGGGATTTGATCTGGATAACTCCCCTGCCCGTTATTCTACGGAAGTGGTTGCTGGAAAACAGATCGTGTTTACGACGAGTAATGGAACACGGGCTTTGAAACGCGCGATTCAGGCAAATCGAATACTGATTGGTTCGTTTTTGAATCTGGCTGCGGTCGTGAATGAATTGAGTCAAAGTTCGGGTGTGATTTACCTGGTCTGTGCGGGAACAGATGGAGCGATTACGGGAGAAGACTGTCTCTGTGCAGGGGCAATTGCTGCAGGACTGCAGGAGATGACCAGTTATAAGCTAACGCTGGATGATGCAACCAGGATGGTCGTCGACTATTATCAAACGCAGGTCAGCCGTCCAGATGGGTTGCTGACAGCGATGCGTGCCAGTCAGGGGGGACGTAATCTGATTCAACGTGGCTTTGAAGAGGATATTCAACTATGTTCTGACCGAGATTGTTACCCGGTACTGCCTGAGTTCAGTCACGAATCAGGAAAAATCATGTTATCTTCAGCAGGCTGATCCGTTGCTGTTTTAATGAGTATTATAAAATCGTTTTATAAGCGTGTCTTACTGAAGACAAAATGGAAAGACCAAAGCAATGAAAAAAGAGATGGAGAAAATCGTAGCGTTGTGTAAACGGCGCGGGTTTATTTTTCAGTCGTCTGAAATTTACGGCGGTCTGCAGGGGTTCTGGGATTATGGTCCGCTGGGAGTCGAACTCAAGCGGAATGTGAGAGAGGCCTGGTGGTCTGATATGATTACCACTCACAATGAGCTGGTCGCTCCGGAAGGGGCTCCCAAACCGTTCTCCATGACAGGAGTCGAAACCACGATTATCATGCACCCCAGCGTCTGGAAAAGTTCCGGGCACTTTGATCTGTTTCATGATTTTATGGTTGATTCTAAAGAGTCCAAAGCCCGGTTTCGTGTTGACCACGTTTCGGTGGCCGTGGCCTACGCTGCCGACAAAACGCCCATAGCCTGTGAAACCTATATGGCTGATATCGGTGAAGAAGGACTCTCAAAAACCAAACGCAAGCGTCTGGAAAAAACGATTGCAGAATACGAAAAAGAGCACGGTCTGGACGCGAGTGAAACGCCACAGATTACGGTCTGTAATCTGATGGAATATCGGAAGAAAATGGCGGATGCGAATATTCCCACCACCGGAAAACTGGAAGCACGCTGTCCGGAAACCGGGGGCGAACTGACCGAGCCACGCGAATTTAACCTGATGTTCAAGACGATCATTGGGGCACTCGCGGGTGAAGAAGGAACCGCGTTTCTGCGGCCGGAAACCGCACAGGGGATGTTTGTGAACTTCAAAAATGTGGTCGACAGCGGGCGTGTCAAAGTGCCTTTCGGGATCGCACAGATCGGTAAAAGTTTCCGGAATGAAATTACACCCCGAAACTACATCTTCCGTTCCCGTGAATTCGAACAGATGGAAATGGAGTTCTTCTGTCATCCGGATGAATCGTTTGAGTGGTACCAGTACTGGCGTGATCGTCGGTATGCCTGGTACATCAAACATGGGATTGCTAAAGAGAATCTGATTCTGCGCGATCATACCCAGGAAGAACTGGCTCATTATTCGGTGGGAACCGCTGATGTGGAATATGCCTTCCCTTTCATGGAAGAGGATGAATATGGAGAACTGGAAGGGATTGCCCATCGCGGTGATTTCGACTTGCGTTCGCACATGGAAGGTAAGCTGGTTCGTGAAGGTGACCAACTGGTCGTGGAGAAGAATGAGCATGGTCAGCCTAAGTATAAAGGGAGTGGTAAGGATCTGACTTACTTTGATGATCAGACCCGCGAGCGGTTCATTCCGCATGTGATTGAGCCGGCCGCCGGTGCTGACCGAGCAACGCTGGCATTTCTCTGTGAAGCCTATTACGAAGATGAACAACCCGATGAAAAGGGGAATATGCAGACTAGGACCGTGATGCGGTTTCATCCGCGACTGGCTCCTGTGAAAGTCGCCGTTTTCCCGTTGATCAAAAAAGCGGGTATGCCGGAAATCGCTTCCTCCATTTACCAGCGTCTGAAATCCGCGGGAATTCAAGCGGTTTATGATCAGCAGGGGGCCATTGGCCGCCGATATCGTCGTCAGGACGAGATTGGAACACCTTTCTGCTTGACAGTGGATGGGGAAACAGAACAGGATAACTGTGTGACACTGCGTGATCGTGATACACTGGAACAGGTCAGGATTCCGATTGACGATGTCGTTACAGAGATCCATAAACGAATTTACGGCTGAATGAATCGGTCCGGATCGAAAACTTTTCCTGTAAATTGAATCGAGAGGAGTCTGTCATGGCCAACGAAAATATGGACCGTCGCGTGTTCGGTAAGTACCTCGCTGGCAGTACCGCTGCTTTTTTAGCCGGTGCCAATGTGGCTTCTGCAAAAGAACCGGTAGTAGATGGGGTGACGCGTCCTTCTAATGCACTGTTACTTGACGGTGGTGGTCAGTCAGTCTGGAATTCCTCTGCACAACATGTTCGAACCAGCGGTTGGGTATCACCAGACGGGAAAATATTTCACGAAGCAGCCCGGAATATTCCGATTGTCGAGGAAGATGAAGTCATCGTCTGCGGCGGCGGTCCTGCCGGGGTCGCTGCAGCTCTGGCGTCTGCCCGCAGTGGAGCGAAAACCCGTTTGCTCGAAGTCAACGGCTGTATCGGCGGGGTCTGGACGGCAGGCGCATTAACACTGATCATTGATGCTCAGAATAAGCCGGGCATCATGCGTGAACTGTTGCAGAAGCTGGAAGAACGCGGCGCCAGTAATACGCTGCCGAATGGATCTGTTGCCTACGACACCGAGAAGACCAAACTGTTACTGGAAGATCTGCTACTGGAAGCGGGAGTCAAAATTCAACTCCATACGCGAGTTGTAGGTGCCGTGACTGACATTAATAATCGTCTGTCTGTGATTGTGACCGAATCCAAGTCGGGTCGGCAGGCCTGGAGAGCCAAGGCGTTTATCGACTGTTCCGGCGATGGCGATCTGGCTGCGCAGGCGGGGTGCAGTTACGAATTCGGTCAGCCTGGTACGGGGGTAACTCAGCCGATGAGCCTGATGGTTCTGCTGACAGGAGTCACGCTGGATGGCATCGCTCCCTTCGTACGCGGAGATGCAGAGCCTCGCAAACTGGGGAATCCCAAGAAGAACCTGCTGGCAGAGTTTCAGCGGGCGGGTATCGACCCTTCTTATGGCGGACCGACGATTTTTCGTGTTCGCGATGGTCTGTTTGCGATGATGGCCAACCATGAATACGGGACGCTGGCCATCGATGCAGCTCATGTGACTGAGGCGACTCTGCAGGCACGGCGTGAAGTACATAAACTGGTCAACAGCCTGAAAAAACTGGGTGACCCCTGGACCAACCTCGAGATCATTGCGACCGCAGAACAGATCGGCACCCGTGAAGGACGCCGAATTATGGGACGTTATCATGTTTCCAGTGAAGATCTGAAAAACGGAGCACGCTTCGAGGATGGCATCTGCCACGTTCGGTTTGGGATTGATGTGCATTCCACCAATCCAGGTAAAACGAAAGCCATTGAAAAGAAACCGTTCAAATCCAAACCTTATGATATTCCCCTGCGGGCATTGATTGCCCGGGATGTGACCGGTCTGATGATGGCAGGACGTTGTATCAGTGGAGACTTTATCGCGCACAGCAGCTATCGGGTAACCGGGAATGCCGTGGCGATGGGAGAGGCAGCGGGAGTTGCTTCTGCTCTGGCAGCGACCACGCAGAAACTGCCTCACGAAGTCCCCTTCCCTGAAGTCGCGAAACAACTGGACTTGATTCGCTCCGATGAAAACCAGCAAGTGAAAAGTTAATCGAAATACTCATGATGCTGGGCTCGGAATAACTTGACCCAAACCGATGTCATGTTTACGCTGTCTCTCGAGAGTTCAGCGGCTGTCGTATAATGGTATTACCCCAGCTTCCCAAGCTGGTGACGAGGGTTCGATTCCCTTCAGCCGCTCTTTTCAGATTCCCTGCTCTCTCTCTCTGGGTTGCCGTTGAGCGCAATTGAAAACTCTCTGCTTACGATCAGAGTGGCTTATCGAAGATACCATCCAGAGACTTCGCTTTATCGCTGAAGTCGATTTCGATGGCGCTGTGCATTCCCTGTAGAATGATTTTATGAAAGCGGGGATCAATCTGCAGCTGCAGGATTGTATCTTTCAGGAGATTGTCTTTAAAGCCGATCGTATCTCCGGTTCTGGCATCCAGAACTTCCAGGAGGAATGAATAGCTGCGTGTCCGAGATTCAGTGCGGATTTTACTCATGAAGATCAGGAAGGGGAGCTGATATTGTGAGGTGTCAATCCAGGAGCGTTTGGGGAGATTGCGACTCCAGAGGATCTGCCCCGTTTTCCCATCGATACTGATTAAATCATTGTCGAGATGCACCACATTCAGAAACGAGTCGCTGACATAAAAATCGTTTTGAGGGGATCGCCTGCGTGGCGTCGTGTATGAGAAATTGAAGTAGTAGCGGTCCTGATCTTTAAACCCGAGAAACTTATTGAGGCTTTTCAGGTAGTCGTCGGGGATGATCGATTCGATGATGGTCTCACCTGTTTCTACATTAAGTACCCGCAATCGATTTGGGGGCAGAAGAATAGCCAGTTCTGTCTCAGAGATCTGAGTCGATAATCCTGTATTCGAAACGGGCTCGTCGAGCAGGAGCTGATCTGTCAGCGGGTCCCAGAGCCGAACTCGTTTTTCAGTAGTCGATGTCGTCTCATAAAACATTTTGCGGCCGAAGACGTGGCGGGAGCGACTGTTTAATTCCAGTTCACCTTTTCGGATCTGTTCGCCGGTAATCGTGCTGTAGACGTTGTAGTTCGTGCGATTGATGCTAAAGGCAACCAGCGCCTGCTGATCACCGATCAGTCCTTTACTGGAGTCACTGAGGAAGCCTGATTTGGAAGGGATATTCTTGCGTTCCCACAAGACCTTCCCTGTGGCCGGATTTAATCCGAACAGGCGGTTATCCCACTGGAACACACAGACACGGGGTCCGGAAGGACCAACGTAAAACAGCGATTGTGAATTGTTTAAGTCATCGAATTCCTTTGTCCAGAGCGGTGTGGAGATGTCTCCATCCAGTTGCAGCAGAGAAACTCCATGGATCTTACGCTTACTGCCGAGAGGAATGAAATGACCGACGCGGGTGTTTTGTGAATGATAGGGGTAGGAAATGCGATCTGAAACTTCGATCTTTCCAATCGTCTGACCAGCGTGTTTATTGATGACATGCAGTTGCCCACCGGACTTCAACAGCAGCTGAGAGATTTCCGGCGGAGGGAGGAACTTCCGTTCATAATTTTTATATGTATTTTGGGTTTCCAGGGGCGGAGTTCCCAGGTCACTTTGTCTGATGATCAGGTGTGAGACCTCATGTTGCAGGGGCTGCATGGCTTGAAAGATGGTCCAAGTCTGGGACCCTCGATCAAAGCGGTTGACATACTGCTTTCCCGTGATGCCGGTATCGAGGGGGACTTGAGCATATTTTTTGTCAAGTTCGCTTAATAACGCGGCTGCTTCATGAGGCAGCCCTGCCGTCTGCCAGAGTTCCAGCAGTTCGTGGGTAGCATTCGCTGCGATCTGTTCGTCGGGATGACTGCGGTTGAGCATCAACAGGAATTCTGCCTGTTGGATTTGACCCTGTTCAGTCAGGCGGGCTGCCAGTCTGCTGCGGACTTCGACTGCCTGCGACCAACTGCCGTACGTGTCGAGGAATGATTGCAATACAGGAATGGAACCATCTTCGAGCGCAGCCTGCTGATCATCGGTAATTTTTGCGTCAAGTGTTTCGCGGTCTATCCGATCTGCTTTCGCAGTCACTTTCTCCATCAGCCCGGCGACCAGACTTTTGGTAGTGACGAGGTGGTCGGTGTCTCCCGCCATCGCGAGGGGGAACTTGACATCAAGTTTCTTAAATTCCTCGGCGACATCCATCAGAGCGTGGTAATTTTCCTGCTCGAGCAGATACCGGGATTTACGAGAAAGGTAGCGACCCCGTTCCTGCGGGGTGGTGGCAAGTCGTTCCAGTTTGGCGAGTAGCTGAAATTCATCCTGAGTGGATTGGTTCAGCTCGGCATAAAGCAATTCTCTTAAGAGGGATTCAGACCGTGTTTTTACGTTGGCTGTTGTGGGAATGGAAAGCAGAGTTTCCAGCCTGTGTTGGGCACTGCTTAAATTGCCCAGCGCCAGTTCCAGTTCTGCTTTTAGCAGCTGGTCACTCTGATGACGGGGAGAATTCAGGTTCTGGTGATCGATTTGAGGTAAACTGGTCAACATGGCTTCAGCCTGGGGGAATGCATCAATCTGCCAGAGCCCCAGTGAAATCAATTTGCCTTGGTGGGCAATGATATTTCCGGGATACCAGTTGTGCTGGACCGTGTTTTCAGTTGCCTGCCGCGAAAGATTCTGATGGGCGTATTCCGCACCCTTTCTAAGTTTTTGCTTGAACTCCCTGTTCAGGATCTCTGTGATCTGGGTGGTACTACTTAAAGTAAATCCCGATTCTTTTCCCGTGGGGATATGAATGCTGAGTACACTCCCTGATTTTATGGGTAGAAGATAGTTTTTCTGTGACAGGAATCCTTTGCCGGTCACAGGGCCAACGTGCAGATGCCAGAGTTCTCTCCCATCTTCGATGTGTCGGCCGCGACAATAGTCCGAACCGACAATCAGCACTGTTTCATCGACAACCGCGGCGACATACTCGGCATCTTCCCGGTGAACTTCTTCCCAAAGTGGGATTCCGGTATTTAAATCGACGCAATGAATATAAGGGGAACCAGTGGGGAGATAAAAAACACGGTGCTGATCAATTAAAGGAGCACTCGACAGGCCGGGGTGACCAAAGGCGACAGGCCGGTAATACCGCTTCTGCGAAATGCGGCGGTACTGGTCTCCGTCGCCATAGTAATAGTTCCAGAGGAGATCTCCATTGGTCGCATCAATGGCAACCAGGGTATCCATCTGAGTTGTACAGACCAGAACCCCCTGACTGCTGGTCAGCGGGCAATGCATATAGGCGCGAGTCCGATCTGTGAAAATCGGTTGATTGACGAAAGCAATTCCCTGTTTCCAGTGAATTGCTCCGTTCTGAGGGTTGATACACAGAATGGAGAGTTGACTGTGGTGTTCGGCAATGGCGTAAATATAATTTCCGACAGGCAATGGTGCACCGAGAAAATAGTAGCCTTCAATACTCCACGCCGGCCTGGTTTGCATCTCAGCCGTTTCACTACCTGCAGGTGAATCTGTAGTAACTGAATTCTGGCTGACTGCAGCATCCTTCTTTTTTAAAGGGAGTGCCACAAGACGGTTCCCCTTCTGGGAGACCAGAGAAAAATGTAACGTCGATCGACGCAGCCCCATGTTGATCTGTGCAGAAGGCTGAGTATCTGGCAGATAGTCAATCGCAAATACAAATTGACCATTGCTGCTGAGAGAGCCATAGATCGAGTTGTAGTTATAAAACTTTTCCAATGGCAGATTCTGGGAATACGTTGAGTGAGACTTTGTGTGTTCCTCCAACTGATCAATCAACTGGCTGAGGCTGCCTGCACTCTGAAAGAGCCAGGCAGTTTTGCCGGAATCCAGATTAACCGCTCGGATTCCCTTGAAATCTCGATAGATAACCAGATCATCCACGGCAATGGGCTGATTCACCACCGCAGTCGAGAGATTTTGACGAAACTGTTTGGTCTCCCAGTTTCGTAAGGTTTCCAGTGGACGGTCCTTGTCAGTCAGTCCAATGGGATGGCTCCAGAGCGGATCCAAATAGGGAAGGCTGGCATCGACTGACATATTGCGATTGGCATTACCTTGCGAAACAAACCAGCCTGTTGACTTTTGAGATGAGGAGCCAGTCAATGATGTGTCCAGCCTCTGCAGCGCCTGTTCCAGAGAGAGCGTTCTTCCGGATACAATGACCTTTGCTGCCCCGTATGTTTCCAGTATCTGAGTGGTTTTTTCGTGCTGTTGTGACTGCTGGTAGGTCAGTGCGGCTTTCAGTAAATGAACCGGTTCCAGACGTGACTGTTGTAGACGGCTCTCTAGGAGCAGGTCCCAGTAGCGTGCAGCAAAATCAAAGTTCCCTTGTTCCATATAATGGGTGGCTAAATAGTTCAGGGATTCAAAGCCGGCTTGCAGGGGAAAAAAACGTAATGCCAGCAGTTCATACAGCCGCAAATCATTCGTCTGACGTGCCTGTTGCAGCAACTGGTTTGCCTGAGGTCCGGAGATACGTTCGTAGTCTGCCAGTGAGCGTGGCGAAAATTGTGAGTACAACTGACGGGTGCGAGCCCGGAAATTCACGGGACGTGGCTGATCATCAGACCAGAAGAAGTAATCTTCCTGGTGATCGAGAAGTTTTTCGAGCTGCAGTGCTCCTTCTGTAAACTCGCGTTCCTGGAATTTCTGTTCCGCCCGATCAAACTGAGTCTGTAGATTCCGGTTCCTGTAGATTCGGTGAATTAACGCTTCGCGTTCTTCTGAGATCGACTGATCTGGCTCGCTTTGTTCTGGTACTTCCTTTTGAGCTGGCGGGTCAAGGAATGCCAGCAGAGGTAGCCTGTTCTGTTTTTCACCTGAGAGTAAATAGAAACAGGGATAAAACAGAACCACACCCAGGCAGAGAGAGATCCTGGTTGAGGCACACTTCGGGAACTTCCATCCCGAGAATGGAGGAAATAATCGATTCATCCTGCGGATTCTCCTCAGATCAGAAACAGGTGCCTGCCATCAAGCGCATCACCGTACACAGGCATTGGCATTATAACACAATCAGCCGGGAGACAGACAGACTAGTTTAAAAAGGAGGCCTTCCGCTTCAATATATTGAATGACTGCATGACAAGTACAGGAAATAAGTTAGTGTTGTTTATTGTTGAATTGACATAAGTCATGTGAATCATCGACAATAGGAAAATAAGATCCTGGACAGATAATGGATTAGATTGAATCCTTCACTGAAGACTGTACAGTCGGGAGAGACAGATCCGCATGCCATGCTTCGCTCACTGCAGAATCAGACTCAGATTCCTTCCCAACGCTGTTTACGGCATACTCCTGTGGTTTGGTCTGTCATTAACCACAGTGAGTGTAGCTGAAACGAACAAGATCCCCGCCAATCAGAATGGGAAAACGCCCGTTGATTTCACGCAGGAGATTCAGCCCCTGCTGGCCAAGCATTGTTACTCCTGCCATGGTCCTGATGTGCAGGAAGGCGGATTACGCCTGGATCAGAGTGAGCTGGCATTCAAGAAGCTGGAATCTGAGGCGACAGCTGTCGTACCCAATCATCCGGACCAGAGTGAGTTGATCGCGCGAATTACGTCAATAGATGAAGGTTTGCAGATGCCTCCTGAAGGGGAGCGACTCAAGCCGGAGAAAATTGAAATTCTTAAGAACTGGATCCAGCAGGGCGCGGAATGGAAAAAACACTGGGCATTCCAGCCGCCTCAGCAGAAGACTCCGCCTGAAACAAATCAGAGACAATGGGTCAAAAATCCGATTGATGCATTTATATTGGCCGGGCTGGAGGAAAAGGGACTGATTCCTGCTGCTCCCGCTGATCGCGTAGCGTTAATCCGCCGCGTTTATTTTGATCTGACAGGACTGCCACCTACCCCGGAAGAAGTCGATCAGTTTGTGAAAGATTCCTCTTCTGATGCTTACGAGAAATTGGTTGATCGCCTGCTGACTTCTCCCCGGTATGGAGAACGCTGGGCGCGTCATTGGCTGGACCTGGTACGTTATGCTGACACGAACAGTTTCGAGCGGGATGGTGACAAGCCGAATGCCTGGCGTTTTCGTGATTATGTCATCCAATCATTCAATGAAGATAAACCCTACAGTCAGTTTATCAAAGAGCAACTGGCCGGGGATGAACTGGATCAGGTAACGAACGACACGATCATTGCGACAGGTTATTACCGTCTTGGTCTGTGGGATGACGAGCCGGCTGATAAACTATTGAGTTATTACAATGAACTGGATGATATTGTTTCCACAACCAGTCAGGTATTTCTGGGACTGACCTTAAACTGTGCCCGCTGTCACGAACATAAAATCGATCCTGTTCCTCACGAAGACTATTATCGATTTATGGCGTTTTTTCATGGCTTGAATTCCTACGGGACACGTGGGGATCAACGATCCTATAATCAGACGGATATTACCCCCCCAGAACTGGCGGCTAAGTATGCGAAGTATGATCAACAGAAAAACGAGTTGAAGAAAAAACTGCATGTGATCGAAGAGGCAGCGATCAAAAAAATGCCCGGCGTTGATCAGAGACGATCGGAAACCCGTGAACGGGGAAAACTACTGAAAGAAAAACTGGCCGAATATCTGGAACCAGAACAAAATCAGACTTACCAGGGTTTGAAGGGTAAATTAAAGCAGCTGGAAGCAGAACGCAAAAAACTACCGAGCCGAAAAGCGGCTCTCAGCGTCAGGCGGAGTCAGAAAGAGCCCCGTGAAACTTTTGTGCTGCTGCGGGGGAATCCGCATGTGCGTGGCGATAAGGTGGAACCCGGCTTTCCGGAACTCTTTGGAGAAACCGAAGCGAAAATTCCGACGCCTGGTAAGGATCAGCAGACTTCGGGGAGACGTCGGGTACTGGCGGAGTGGATTGCCGATGGAGGGAATATGCTGACATCGCGCGTGATCGTGAATCGGATCTGGCAGCATCATTTTGGCCGGGGAATTGTGCAGTCGCCGAATAACTTCGGACAACTGGGAGTGCCTCCGACGCATCCGGAACTGCTGGACTGGCTGGCTCTGGAATTTGTGAAAGTTGGTCAGCGATTCAAACCATTTCATAAGCTGATTCTCATGTCGAATACGTATCAGATGTCATCTCAGTACTCAGAAGAAGCGGCAGCCGTCGATCCGGCCAATGATCTGTTCTGGCGGTTTAATATGCGGCGTTTGAGCGCAGAAGAAGTTCGCGATTCAATTCTGGCAGTGAATGGTCGTCTGAATCTGAAGATGTATGGTCCTGGTATTTATCCGCTGATTTCTCAAGAAGTGTTACAGGGACAGTCTCGTCCGGGCGAAGGCTGGGGAGATTCATCGGAAGAAGAGCGGGCTCGACGCAGTATCTATATTTATGTCAAACGTTCTCTGGTGACTCCCCTGCTCTTCAACTTTGACTTTGCCGATACCGACAGCAGCTGTGCGGTTCGTTTTGTCACCACACAGCCCGCTCAGGCTCTGGGGATGGTCAATGGTCATTTTGTCAATCGACAGGCGGAACTGTTTGCAGACCGACTCATTGAAGAGGCGGGAGCAGAGTATCCCTCATTTGTAACACGGGCGATTCGCCTGGCGTATGGACGTGAGCCGCATGCAGGTGAAGTGAATGACGGGGTACAACTGATTAAGAGATTGATGGAAAAACATTTCCTGAAAGAAAAACAGGCGCTGGATTATTTCTGTCTGACGGTTTTGAATCGGAATGAGTTCGTCTATCTGGATTAATAGCGATTCAGATTACTGAAACCCTGAATCATGAGACATTATGCTTGAAAAGGACCTACGATGGCTTTAGAGCAACAGGCAAATCAGCAGAGCGGACATGCACAATTTTGTCGTCGCACCCGGCGGGAATTTCTGTGGGAAGCCGGTGGTGGCTTTGCGTCAGTCGCTTTAACGGGGATGATGTCAGCGGATGGTTTTTTGAACTCACAGGCGCTCGCCGCTGACGGTGTGAGTCAGTTTCAGAATCCGCTGGCTCCTAAAGATCCTCACTTCAAGCCGAAAGCGAAGAGTGTGATTTTCCTGTTTATGTATGGTGGTCCCAGTCACGTCGATACCTTTGACCATAAACCCAAGCTCTATGGTCTGGACGGCAAGACTGTTTCCGTAAAAACCAAGGGACGTGGTGGTGAAAAGAATGAAGGCCGCGTGGTCGGCCCCAAGTGGAAGTTCAAGCGATATGGAGAATCGGGTCAATGGGTTTCAGAACTGTTCCCTCATCTGGCGACCTGTGCGGACGATATTGCATTTCTGAAATCGATGACTGCAGATTCACCTATCCATGGATCAGCGATGTTGATGATGAACTCCGGGCGCATCCTGAGCGGTTTTCCCAGTCTCGGTTCGTGGCTTAATTATGGTCTGGGAACCGAGAATGAGAATCTGCCAGGTTATGTCGTGATGCTCGATCCGACCGGAGGGCCGATCAGCGGGGCCAAGAACTGGTCGAGCGGGTTTATGCCGGCTACTTATCAGGGAACCACCATGCGTTCAAAAGGGGCACCGTTGATTGATCTGCGTCGTCCAGAAGGCATGTCCAAAGCGGTACAGCGAGAATTACTGGATGCCTTGAAAGCAGAGAATGAAAAACATCAGGCCACCCGAGCCGGTAACTCGGAACTGGCGGCACGCATCGCCAGCTATGAGCTGGCTTTCAAAATGCAGCAGCATGCACCCGAAGCGGCTGATCTGGCTTCTGAAACCAGGCAAACTCAGGAATTGTATGGTCTGAATAATCCCCGTACGGCTGATTTCGGCAGTCGCTGCCTGCTGGCACGCAGACTGGTGGAGCGGGGAGTCCGATTTATTCAGCTCTACTCAGGGGGTAACCATAATGATGCGAACTGGGATGCGCATGGTGACCTAGTGAAAAATCATAGTTTTCATGCGGGAAACACGGATCAGCCCATTGCCGCGTTGATTAAGGATTTAAAAGCCCGTGGACTGTTTGATGATACGATCATTGTCTGGGGCGGAGAATTTGGCAGACAGCCCACTGCGGAATATGCAAAAGGGACCGGACGCGATCACAATTCCGCCGGGTTCACGATGTGGACTGCCGGCGGCGGGATTAAAGGCGGGATCTCAGTCGGCGCGACTGACGAACTGGGGGCGGCAGCGGTGGAGAAACCATTCCATGTGAAACGCCTGCATGCCACGATTCTCAATCAAATGGGCCTCGACCCTAACCGGCTCTCCTACTTCTATGGCGGTCTGGATCAGAAGCTGGTCGGAGTCGAGCATACAGAGCCAATTCACGAGATTATTTAGCTCTCGGGCACTGTTTGAGAATTCACCTGCCCTTCAATCCGAAGCAGTCTGGCTCTCTTTGATCTGCTGCTGCATATGGGTGACGATTTGTGGATGCTGTTCTGCCACATTGTGGTCTTCGCCAATATCGGCTTCCAGATCATAGAGTTCCAGCGGTTTTTCTGACTTCACGCGAACCGCTTTCCACTGGCCAGCTCGTAAAGCTTCTTTTCCACGATATTTCCAGAACAACGTTTCGTGAGTGCGCTGCGGTTTTGCGAGTAGTTCAGGTAGATACGAAATGCCATCGATATTTTGGGGAGGTTTGACTCCTGCTAAATCACAGGCTGTGGGGAGAAAATCCCAGAACGCGCTGATGTGATCTGTTGTTGTGTCAGGCTGGATCTTCCCGGGCCATTTGACGATCAACGGGACCCTGATTCCTCCCTCGTATAGATCGCGTTTATAGCCACGCAACGGCCCGTTCGAGTTGAAGAATTCAACCTTGTGATTTCCTTCCTGATGAGGTCCGTTATCGGATGTGAAGAAAATAATGGTGTTGTTTTCCAGTTTCAATTCTTTCAGCAGCGAAACGAGACTTCCCATGTCCCGATCCAGCCGCGTGATCATGGCAGCGAATCCTTTTTCCGGTGCAGGCCAGTCCCTGTCAGCATAGATACCATACTCGGGGACTTCCATACCATCATTGACTGCGCGGCCCCCTTCATTATTGGCATGGGGAATCGTGTAGTGTGCCTGCAGGAAAAAAGGTTGATTTGCTTTCAGACGGATAAACTGGAAAGCTTCCCGGCTCAATAAATCATGTGAGTAGATTTTGCGATTGACAGAGACCCGTTTCTGTGGACCGATTTTGTTACCGGGAAGGCCTACTTTCTGTTCATTCTTCCAGAGATATTCGGGATAATAATTGTGAGCATTTCCCTGATCGAGATATCCAAACCAGTAATCAAATCCCTGCTGGCTGGGAACGCCACTGGTTTCAGGAAGCCCGAGCGCCCACTTACCGACACCTCCTGTGGTATAGCCTGCTTCTTTTAAAAGCGTGGTGACGGTCGTTGTACCTGCCGGGAAAACATACTGTTCATTCTGGCTGATGGGAGTGTGTCCGCTGTGTTGACCAGTCAGTAACACCAGTCGCGAGGGGCGACAGACGGTATGCCCGGAATAGTGACTGGTGAACCGCATGCCCTCTTTGGCCAGCTGGTCGATGTTCGGGGTTTGAATCACCTTCTGCCCATAGCAGCCCAGGTCTCCGTAACCGAGATCATCGGCCATGACGTAGATGATATTGGGAGTCTCTGCTGCATCAGCTGATGCCGTCAATAAAAGAGTGAACAGGAAAGCACATGGAATGAAAAACAGAAAACGTCGCGGGTATGTAAAAGGAAGCATTGGAAACCTGCTACAGGGAGAATAATTAATGGGATTGTGCAATCGATGATTAATATTGTGTCTTAACGTGATTGTTTTAATGCTGGAAATTCAACGATGACTTTGATGACGCCATCCCGGCGATCGCGGAACAGTTCAAATGCCTGCTGGATATCAGCCAGAGGGAACCGATGTGTGATGATCGGCGTGACGTCGATACGATTTTCCGCGAGCCATTGCATCGCCAGTGGAAAGTCGCGGTTGAAATCGGGGTTCATACTGGAATAAATGGTGATATTTTTGAAGACCAGATCGCGCAGTCGAACCTGGTCGATTGTTTCCGGCGGGACTCCAAACACGAGGATACTGCCTGCCTGCCGACAGAGTTCGATGCAGAGGTTCAACTGCTGATCGGCATGACCGACGGCCTCGATGACGATGTCAGGCAGTTCCCCTTTCAGGATTTCTCTGACTGCTGATATGGGATCAGTGTGCTGATTGCAGATGGTGGCGGTCGCTCCCATGGAGGGGCTGATCTGCAGTCGAGATTCAAGCAGATCAATGCCGATGATCTCCCTCGCTCCCAGATTGCTGAGAGCCGCATTCATCAGTTGCCCCATTGGTCCCTGCCCGACGACAGCGATCGTTTTATCCAGCAGATTGGGAAGTTTTTTGAGAGCGAACAGCGCCGTTCCCAATGGTTGTGCCATCAAAGCATGTTCTTCGGGAATATTGGTGGCGATGGGAATGGTCCGCGCCTCATCCAGGATGAAACGTTCCTGCAGCCCCTGCTGCATTACGGGAACAGCGAGAACCCGGTCCCCTGCTTTCCAGCGCCGGCCATTTGTGGCTGTGACCGTCCCGATCATTTCGTGAAGCGAGTGACCGATTTCGATTTCCCATTCATCGCTGCCTGTGAAGTAAGGTAAATCAGAACCGCAGAGACAAGTCGTTTCCGGCTGGAAGATGATTTCTCCGTGACCAGCTTCGGCTCTGGTGACAGGTGACAGCACCGGTTCGGGGATCTCGATAAGTTCGATCTTTCCGGGAGCGACAAGGTGGCTTGCTAACAATGAACTGATCCTGAAAAATGAGATGCCATGAATGTTCCTGAAAAATAAGTCAATTCTGGAAGCTGTCATGCGGAATGGGTATAGTAATATAAAATATACAAAACAGCTTCAATTGCAATGTTGAGCCGCTGTGCTGCAGCAAAGCATCAGATGATTCAGGGAGCCTACGGATGGAGAAGCAGATTACGGTGGCAGTGCTGACAAATGAGACGGGAGCACATTTAAGTGCTTACTTTGGGGCGTTGAAGGAGATCAAGGCGGTTAATGAGGTGGTCCTGTCAGATCCCGGACAGACTCAGGTGGAAGCGGCGCGAAGTCAGCTCGGATCAAAACTGACTGCCGTTTATGACCAACCCGAAACTCTGTTTCAGCAGGAAAAACCGGATCTGGTTCTGGTGACAATGCAAGCCAGGCAGGCCCCGCGGGCCATTGATCTGGCATTAGACAATGGCTGTCATGTGTTTTCAGAAAAGCCGGCTTGTCTAAGTGTGCAGCAGTTTGAACCTCTGGTTCAGAAGGCGGAAAGCAAACATCTGCATTTATCACTGGCGCTGGCGAATCGCACGAATCCGGAGATCCAGTTTGCCCGGTCTTTGATTCAGGGAGGTTCACTGGGAAAGATCTTTGGTGTGGAAATGACGCTTCTGGCAGATCAGACACGGCTGAAAAGTACCGCCTATCATAAGAGCTGGTATGCCCATAAGGATCAGGCAGGTGGTGGTTTTTTATCGTGGCTGGGAATTCACTGGCTTGATTTGTCGATGTATCTGACGGAGTCTTCCATCACCGATGTGGCAGGGTTTACTGCTTTGGTAGGCGGCCAGCCGATTGATGTTGAAGACTCAGCGACACTCTCATTTCGTTACGCTGCTGGTTTTCTGGGAACATTGACAGCGGGGTATTATATGAAACAAGGCTACCAGTCGATGATTAAAATCTGGGGGAGCAAAGGCTGGCTGGAAATGCTGCCTTTCGAAGAACGGCCTCTGGAATGGACGCTGAATCACAATGGCAAAACGTTGAAGTTTGACAAATCAACTGAACCACGTGGCTACACACCCGCTGTCGAGAAAGCAGTTTTAGCCGTCGCGAATGATCAACCTCCGCTGCTGACCAGCCGCGAGAGTTTAAGAATCATCAGAACGATTTATGCTTTTTATGAAGCAGCCCGATCCGGAAAGACCCAGACGATTTCGCCAGACTGAAACTGGTTTTTACTCAAATATATTCGTCGTCGTCTTTCAGATCTTTCTCGGTGATGATGCGATGCCCCTGCTCTGATAAGGTTTTGATACCGAGGTCGATATCATCTACACATAAAGCGATTGCACCTCTGCCGTGTCTGCGATAGAGCAGCGGGTAGGTGTAATCGATGTTGACTTCAGCCTGCAGCAGCGAAAGACAGATCCGCATGTAAGGCTGTGTGTCATCGGGAAGTTCGACGCCGATCAGGTCTTTTTCAAAGAAGGTATAGTTGGAGAGTTCAAAGATTTCCCGGGCATGCTCGTAATTATCTAGTACGATACGACTCATTGCCACATCGACTGAATCGACCGTACTCAAAGCGATAATTCTGAGATCAAATTTTTCCAGCAGTTTTAATAGTTGATGGAGATACCCGACGCGGTTTTCCATAAACACACAGAATTGTCGCAGGCAGGGCCACTCTTTACCTGGTTCTCCGGTAGGGTAGGCAGATTGATCTTCGAATTCCATCTATTATTCTCTCCACGATGTGAACAAATCAGGATTGAAAGATGGCACAGAACATCATTCGAACCTGAACTTGCAGTGTGACAGGAACCAGAACAATCGGCTCTCATCAAGTTCTTATCTACCGGCAATTTAAGAAAATAACCCGATAGCGTCAATAAGAGGTCTATTCTCCTGTTCCCTGACTGAGTAAATAAGTCTCCAAGGGCAGAATTCCTCTGGTGTCAAGCGGGAAGATACTTATGATTCGCAGCAGAAATGGATCATGTCCCAGTTCGATCCTTAATAATCAGCCTGTATCCAGGAGTTTCTGCATTGATACGTACTTTTCTGTTTGATATGGGGAATGTGCTCGCTTTTTTTTCACATGATAAGATGTGTGAACAAATGGGGGCACTCTGTGGTAGATCCCGGGTGGAAATTCAGAATCTGTTGATTGAATCCGGGATCCAGTGGGAATACGAGCGTGGCAAGCTCTCTCCTGCTGAATTTCACAGCTGGTTCGAACAGGCGGTGGAAAAAACAGTCGATTTTAATGCGTTACAAACTGCAGGTTCGGACATTTTTGATCTGAACAACTCTATCATTCCGGTGCTGGATTCTTTGAAATCTCAGGGCTATCGATTGGTCCTCCTGTCGAATACATGCGTGTCTCACTTCGAGTTCATCTGGAATAAATACGAGGTCCTGCAGCGATTTGATGACTATGTAACATCTTACGCTGCCGGTGCAATTAAGCCGGAACCAGCCATTTTCGAATGTGCTCTGGAGAAGATCCAGTGTGCACCAGAGGAGGCTTTCTATACAGATGATGTCGCCGAGTATATCAGTCTCGCGCGCCAACTGGGGATTCAGGCTGAGGTCTTTAAGGGCACCGAGGCGCTGATTGAACAACTGGCACGTCGTGAGATCCGGATCTAAGCGAAATTGATCCGAAGTCGTATCAATTTTACAGTGATGAATGATTTTACCCGTGTTTTACAGATTGTTCAGCATTCTTATCTGCCTCTTCGTTCTGTATCAGGTTCTGTGCAGTCGCTTCCATTATTTGGAACGTTGTTTGCGGTATGTTTTCGCGATCTTTCGAGGTACGCCCCGTGTTTGCTCGAATTTCAGCGTAAAATTAGAACTTATCGTTCGTTACAAAAGTGGAAGGCGTTATGTCGGTCGATTCTTATCCAGAGACGCGGGAGTCACAGCATCCTGGCAGTAAGCAGCGGTCTTACCGTGAATTGTGCTCGATGGGATGGCCTCAGTTAGTGACCTGTATCTGGTTTGCACTGCTATTTTTCTACTTTGGTAACGTACATCTTTTTTATTCCGACATCTGGGGACATGTTTCCTACGGTGAATGGATTGTTGCCCATCAGAGTTTACCCGTGTATGACCCCTTTCTCTCTCTGGCAGAAGGGGTCAAAAGTATTGATGCGGCCTGGCTCTCACAGGTTTTCTTTGCCAAAGTTTATGAATCATTTGGCGTACGGGGCATGTCGCATCTCTTTGCATTAACAGTGTTCACAACCCATGTCCTGTTCTGGCTGGCTTTTTATCTGAAAACCGGGCGAGCAGGCATTAGTACTCTGGCGTCATTTCTGCTGGTTGTCTTTTCTTCAAGCCGCATCGCGATCATTCGTCCAGAGATTTTCGGAACGCTGTGTGTTGCGCTGATGCTGGTCATCATGGCCTGGTCAGAGAAATATGATGTCTGGGTCCGAAGGGGCATTCCAGACAATGACACTCAAAATTCCCGAAAAAAAGCACCTTTGGTGTTACTGCTGGCACTTTATCTGGGGATTCCGCTCATTTTTCTGGCATGGGCAAACCTGCATGGATCCTTTGTAGTTGGACTGGCCATTGTGGGACTGCAATTTCTAGGCAGAGTTCTGGAAGTAGGCTGGCGAACAAGGAGTCTGGTTCAGGTCTGTAATGATCCCTGGGTCAGGCGCTGGCTGGTGGTAACTGAACTGTCTGTCTGCGGGGCACTACTCAATCCTTATCATATTGATCTGTTCCTCAATTCTCTGACGTTTCCACGAAATCCCAACTTAAAAGATGTACTGGAGTGGGAGCCACTCGAGTTCAGAGATGCCGAAGGGATCTGGTTCTGTACTTCCTGGGTGCTGATGCTGGGGCTGTACCGCCACAGCCGGGCAACTATCAGAACAGCAGACGTCTTGCGGGTGGGACTGCTGTCTCTGGCTGTGATTGTGGGAGTCAGAATGATTGGCTGGTTTTCTGTTGTTTTTGTTTATGCCATGGTTCCACATCTGTCAAATGTCATCCCCCGGAGAGAGTTACTGGTTCCTGATTTGAATACAGATTCAAATCAGCAGATTCCCTTCTGGTCCCGAAAAACGCCTCTGATTACAGCGGTTTGTGCATTGATCGTCTGGTTTGGATTTGCATTTTCTAATGTTGCGACACCTTTATTTGGCGGGAAGCCTCGCCCGCTGGATAAAATTTACAGTCAGGGAACTCCCCGTAAATTGACAGAGTTTTTAAAAGAACATCCTCCACAAGGGCAGTTATGGAATCCTCAGTGGTGGGGAGACTGGCTGGTCTGGGATGGACCTGCGGGGATGAATGTATTTATGACTACAAATGCGGTACATCTCACACCGCCTCGGGTCTGGAAGGATTATCTGGGGATCGCCAGAGCCAATCGAGGTTGGCAGTCGGTTGCGGAAAAATATGCTGTCACCACATTCATCGTGCATAAGGAGAAACAGGTTCAACTGGATAGACAGGTGCGCAGACTGGAAGGGTTTAAAGTGGTTTATGAGGATGACCTGAGTGTGGTGGTTTCACGAGAACCAGATTTAATTGCTGCTACCAGTGAAGATAAATCTGAGGATACAGAACAGTCGACGAATGTAAAACAGGAGGTGCAACCATGAGTCCTCAAGTCATGTCTCTGAAATCCAAACTGAAACTGACAGGGTTTCTGTGTTTTCATCTGCTACTGGTTGGTATTGTTATCGCCTGGGGAGCGATTCGATTCCAAAGCTGGGAACAGCAGAAGCAGATGCCGGAATTACGATTAGTTCCTCTGTCTGTCACACCGCAGTATGACCGGCCGGAAATTGTCTCCAACGAAGATCTCGTAAAAGTGCTGAATCGGCTACGGCCTCAATTCAGGGGCAAGTCGCCACGGATAAATCATGTGGATCATGCGTTGCGTTTCTGGGGTATTGAAGCTGAATTTGATGATTCTCATTCACTTTCAGGTATCGAAATGAGGGATATTTTACTGGATCATCGCCGATTTGGAGATGTCTGGGGGGAAAAGACCGATCCGCTTTTAGTTTATAACCAGTATGGAGTCAGACCCCGCGTGCAGGAGGGGTTAGCAACATCGAGTCATGAAGATCATACACTCGCCACCCTGGCAGAGGTGGGAACGCCCGCTGATTATCCGGTAGTCACATCAGAGGGAGAGACGACGCTGGCCACTATGATCGAGGAAACGATGCGATCCTTCACGCTGAACCAGGTAGAGTACGAATGGTCTGCTGTAGTATTTGCTCTGTATTTGAATACCCCTCGGGACTGGATGACGTCCGAGGGGCAATATATCAATTTCGATCTGATCTCCGAGCGGATTATGCGACAGCCTCCCGTCAAAGGGGTCTGTTATGGGAATCATCGATTACATGCGCTGGTGATACTCCTCAGGGTGGATGAGCAGACTCCCATTCTGACAGAAGCAGGTCGTAAGAAGATCGTAAAATATCTTCAGGGGATAACCAGTCTGCTGGTTAAAACCCAGTCAGAAGAAGGCTTTTGGGATAAAAACTGGGATGGCCAGCCTCTGGATCAGACTTCAGAGAAGAAATTTGCTCCTGTCGCTCGCCGGGTTCTGGCAACCGGTCATGCCATGGAATGGTGGTCTCTGGCACCTTCCGAGGTTTTACCTCCCGATCAAACCCTGCAGAAAGCCGGGCACTGGCTAGTGGAGACCATCCAGCAGATGCCTGAATCTGAGATTCAAAGCAGCTATACCTTCCTGTCTCATGCAGGACGTGCGCTCGCACTTTGGCGGGGGAAATTTCCCTATCAGATTAACTTATCCGGTCAGGGTGCCGAAGACCTTTGATCGTTTTACACATGATCTGAAGGCAGGTTCCTGCTTCTCATTCTCTGTTTTAATTGAGCTGAGAATCCGCCTGCTACGGCTTGTGCATCATGGGTAACATATTGTTTCAGAGTGTTAACTATTGGAAACATCGTTGTGCCGTAACATTCACTGGAGACTGGTCAATTCTATTTTTATCGGAATTGGTGCAAAAAACGATAATTGAGGATTTTATCGGTGATGATGTTATTTTCAGTTATTGTGAGAAGGCGCAAGATGCAATGTGGAGTGAAAATGCGAAAAATATGTGTTGTGGGTCAAAGTGGCACATCGTCTGCTGTATTTTTGCAACGTCTGCGCTGGGCGTGAGCAGACGTGTTAATTTACTCGGATGTTGAGAGCTGCATTTGCTTGCGGTGCATCGAGTAGGCATTAACCATTTGACCTATGTGAGGAGTACGAATGAAGATGTTTCAGCAGTTTTGGAATGATGAAAATGGTTTCGTCGTTTCTACAGAATTAGTGCTGATTGCTACTGTATTGGTTCTCGGCATGATTGTCGGACTGACTACATTGCGCGATCAGGTAATCGCGGAACTTGCAGACGTTGCCGCTGCATTTTCTAACAGTAACCAGAGCTATTCCTTCTCAGGAATCACCGGTCACTCATCCAGTACTTCTGGTTCGTTGTTCACTGACAACACAGACTTCTGTGATGTTGCAACAATGACAGCTGAAGAATTTGCGCACTGTATTTCCATCGTCGTTGCAGAGCCAGAAGGTTCATAGGTGTTGTACCTTTCAATGGGGTGAATACTCACTCCAAACTTTACGAATCTAGCACCAGATATCTTATTCAGATTCGTTAATACTGATGTTTCAATTTTCTTTCAAAATGTTCAAATGAACTGTTAAATTAGTTCACAAAATAATGAGGAGTTAGAATGAACATGCTTACTAAGTTCTGGAATGATGAGGCCGGTTTTGTTGTCTCGTCTGAACTCGTACTGATCGGCACAATCCTGGTTTTAGGTGTTGTCGTTGGTCTGGCTACCGTTCGTGATCAGGTTGTTCAGGAATTGGGTGACCTTGCATTAGCTATTTCAAACATTAATCAAAGTTACAGTTTTTCAGGTGTAACAGGACACACATCCAGCACGGCTGGTTCCGTGTTCACTGACCTGACTGACTTCTGTGATACCACCACTGATGGTGCTGGTACCGAACCAGAATGTATCAGCGTACAGATTACAGCTGCACCTGAAGGTTAAGCTGTTTGAAGTTCTATTATCTGTTTCCGGAGACGCCCCTCCGGAAACAGATGATTTCTAAAGTTGTTCGACTTTGGTACATAAGATGCCTGAATAGTAAATGTTTGTTAAATTTCAGTCTAAATTTTACTCAGACGGGATTCGTGTAGGAATGAGAATTGCTTCTCAATTATGGAAGGAAGAAGGCGGAAGTGTTTCCCCATTTGCGACGGTCTTGTTGATGACAATTCTGCTTTTGGGGCTTCTGCCAGGGGTCGTAACTTTGAGAGATCAGATTGTTCAGGAGTTCGGTGATATGGCCGTTGCGCTCGAGAGCATTGATCAGTCTTATAGTTATACTTTCAATGGTGTAACCAGCCAATATATTGATTCCAGCAGCGTGAGCGATACAGCGGGTGATGCACCTGCCGGGCTTGATTTAACAATACCAGCAACAAGCGAATAAACAAAAGAGCCGGATGCTGTTTTTAGTTTCCGACAGTAATCAAACGAGAGTGTATTTCATCTGATGTCTGGTGAAGGCCGACGACAGTTGATATCAAACCAAAATATCAAAATCCGAAGATTTCAGGGAAGTTAGCGTGGCAAAAATTAGTCCAGGAACGATGACGGCAGCGATTTTCGCAATCCTACTAGGTCTCGGCGCAGCATATACTGTGAGACAGTTTCTACATGAGAAACCAAAGCCTTTCGTGTTGGCTGAAGATCCACCGGCAGGACCCAAGAATATGCAACTTCCTATTGCTTCGCGTGATCTGCTTCCAGGCCAGTCACTCTCTCTCGACGATATTTCAATTCTGCAAATCTCTCCCGAACTGCTTGCGAAACGCTATGATTCAAAAGGCAAACAGCGGATTATGGCGAGCCAGTATATCACTGGGCGAACACTCAAAACAGCGATTAAAGCAGGTCAACCTTTTCATACAGTCGATCTGTTTGCGAACGGAATGGGACCCGGGATTTCAGAAATACTGGAACCTGGAAACCGGGCTGTTACAGTGGCAATACACAAAATTGGTAATGTGGCTGGTTTTTCTCGTCCGGGTACTGTAGTTGATGTACTATTCCGTTCCAATGAAACGGAAGGGATTCCAGAAACCACAATCACTCTTCTTGAAAAAGTACGCGTCCTGGCTGTGGGAGACATGGCTGTTCCCGGGCACAAGGTGGGAACCGGGAGTAACGTTGAACATCCCGTTACACTTGAGGTTTCTCCCGAACAGGGGAAAGTACTTAAAGTGGTAGAAGATCACGGCATATTAAGTCTGGCTTTACGCCATCCCAATGAAAATACAGAGGTTGTTTCAGCGGGTCGAGCCAGCGATCGACTGACACTTTCAAATATTCTAGGCTTCATTCCTAACCGGCGCATTTCCAGTATGGATATCTATCGTGGGGGCAGTCTGAATACGGTGCATTTCAAAGGTAACCGTGCATACAAAAGTCAGAGCTGGATTGATGCTATTGAGACACCAGTTGCTTCAGAAGTCCTCCCCTCCGGCAAAGCAACGACTACTATGACACCACCATCCGAAAACAAAACTTCAGAGATTTCGACACCTGTCAGTGGGTTGTAATATCTGCCGGATTATACGTGTGATTCTCGACTCGAAATCGGATGATCGTAAGTAGCGGCGTGGATAGTTAACTTTGAGCATAGCTCCATGTGACAGTCAGGGTGCGCATCGACTTCAAAGACTGTAGAGTCAATTGATATGGAACTTTTTCCAGGCGATTGGTTCTTTCAGTCTGGATAACAAATCTTCAGACATTTAGGTTTTAGCATGGAATCACTTGGTACAAAAAAACTTTTTGTGGAACCGATCAGTTACATTCCTGAGAACAGGGAAGCTGAACTTCGATTTCAGAAACAAAAAGTACTCATCCATCAGGAACTGGTTGATTCCCTTGATCTGTCTATGCTGGCTCAGATCTCAGAGAAAGAGCTCTCTGGAGAAGTCCGTGCCGTCGCAATGGAAATCTGTGATGATCATGCTTCAGTGCTTGAGGGGATTGACCGCGAAAGGCTTCTGGGCGAATTATTAAGTGAGGTTTTCGGACTGGGACCGCTGGATAAACTCATGCAGGACCCTGATGTAAGTGATATCCTGGTCAATCATGCTTATGAAATACATATTGAAAAAGGGGGGCAACTCCTGGAATCGGATGTCATTTTCGCTGATAACCAGCACCTGATGCGAATTATCCAGAGAATTGTTTCACGTGTTGGACGCAGAATCGACGAAGTCAATCCCATGGTCGATGCCAGGCTCCCTGATGGCTCCCGAATCAACGCCATTATTCCTCCACTGGCTTTAAATGGCCCTTCATTATCGATTCGTAGATTTGGAGCAAAACCTTTACAGATCGATGATCTGATAGATAAAAAATCTGTCACACCGGAGATCGTAGACTTCCTGGCTGCTGTGGTTGATTCCCGGATCAGTATGTTGATTTCAGGTGGTACCGGCAGTGGTAAAACAACGATGTTGAATGCCCTGTCAAATTTTATACCGCGTGAAGAACGCTTGATTACAATCGAAGATTCAGCAGAGTTACTGTTGCAGCATAAGCATGTCGTTCGACTCGAAACCAAAGTGGATAATACCGAAGGTGTGGGTGAAATCTCGCAGAGGCAGCTAGTGAAAAACAGTTTGCGTATGCGGCCTGATCGAATTATTATCGGTGAGGTGCGAGGTGCGGAAGCGTTGGATATGCTTCAGGCGATGAATACAGGTCATGAAGGTTCTCTGACGACTATCCATGCCAATGATACCCGTGATGCCCTGGCCCGACTGGAGATGATGGTGGCCATGAGTGGATTTGACCTGCCTCTGCCTGTGATCAGACAATATATCGCAAATGGTATCGGAATCATCCTGCACGTGTCTCGTCTGAAAGGCGGACAACGTTGTGTTACGAAAGTTTCTGAGATCGTCTCACTGAACAGCCAGGGAGATTACATCGTTGAAGATATTTTTGGTTTTGAACAAACCGGGATTGATGACCAGGGAAAAGCACAGGGTAAATTTTATGCCACTGGGTATCGTCCGGCGTGTCTCAAACGCATGGAAGCATCTGGAATCAAACTGAGTCAGCAGATCTTTGAGAAAAAATAAGAATGACTCCAGAGGAATTTTATCCCTGGAGTTGCGTATTGTGTTTTAAACAGTAAGTGGAGAACTCCAGTAGTGGACAGTTCATCGATAGCATTGATTTGTTTTGCTGCAGTGACAGTTGCTGCACTGGCAGCTTATCTGTTTGCCCGCGATTTAAGTGGAGTGACTGGTTCAAAAGGCGAAACCTTTTCAAAACGACCTCGGCTGCGCAGGATTCATAATGTATTTGACCAACAGCCAGCGACCAGCCTGCTGGGAAAATTCGATCAGAGTTTTGATCGACTGGTACTTGAGAACGGGTCAGATTTTACACCACTTAGTGCTTTTCTCCTGTTGATTGCCTGCGGTCTGGCTATTGGGGGCAGCATTTTCATTTATTCGAATCAACCTCTGGCTGGGATTGCCGGGATGATTGGGGGCATGATCGCAGTTCTGATCATTATGCACCTTCGCCGAAGAAAACGCATGCAGACCATTCAAGAAGAACTTCCAGAAATGATTGATTTACTGGCGCGCTCGACGCACGCCGGAGCCAGTCTCGAACAGGCGATTTCGATTGTTGGAGAAGAAACCAAAGGACCATTGAGTTTTGAATTCAGACGTTGCGCACGCCAGCTCGATATGAATTTATCAGTTCCCGCTGTGATGAAGTCACTTTCCAGTCGAATCCAGTTGATCGATCTGAAAATATTAACGTCCACATTGATGCTGTATCGAAAAACAGGCGGCAATCTGCCAACCAACCTGGAACGCATGGCGGATGTGATTCGAGATCGCATCAACTATCGTCGTCAGATGAAAGCTTCCACAGGGGCAGGTCGTGCCTCAGCCCTGTTGATGACGATCGTGGCTCCCGTGGCATTTGTCGTGTTACTGGTTGCGTTCCCTGACCATGTTTCCAATCTCTATACCGATCCGATTGGTAATATTTTATTACTGATTGCTATTGTTCTGGAAGTGATTGGGATCATCTGGGTCTCGAGACTCTTAAGAACAGATTATTAAAAGTCGATTCGAAATTTCTCAAACTGGTTGACTGTCACAAGGATGCTGGTTTTTAGTAAAGAGACATCCATGTTTATTGAAATCGTCACTGTTGCCACTTTCCTGTTAGTCTGTTTTGTAATCTTCCTGATTGGAGATGCAATTTCAGCCGGCCATCGTGCAGGTAGAAATAAGACTTCAAAGTTCGATGAGCGAGGGGCCAATTATTATAAAACATCGAAGGTCGGTGTTTTCAGCCGTGCACTTTCCGGTGTGATTCCACAATCTAACCAGGAAATCAGCAAAATTGAACTCGATTTGAAACGGGCTGGTTATTATCGGTCAACGGCTCTGGTGGAGTATCTGGCAACCCGGAATATGCTGGTTGTTCTTGTGTTGCTGGGGACGGGAGTCGGTTGCGTATTAGCCGACCCTGGTTCGAACCTTCCGGAAATTATTCTGGTAGCGGGATTAATCATTGCCGGCGCAGGCTACGGATTGCCTCGTATGGTCCTGCATAACCAGGCCAATCGTCGAGTACATCGAATCCAGAGAGGTTTGCCTGATGCACTTGACCTGGTGATGATGTGCCTGACCGGTGGAGTGCCATTGCGAACGGCTTTAGAACGCGTCACAGATGAAGTCCGTTTTTCTCATCCGGACATCGCCGTTGAATTCGAAATTATTCGCAGACATGCGGATGCAAATTCAATGGCAGATGCTTTGAAGCAGTTTGCCAAACGTATCGATGCACCTGATGTGAACACATTGTCTTTAATGGTTTCTCAGACAGAACGACTGGGAACGAATGTCTCAACGGCATTAATCGATTTTGCAGATGGAGTACGAAGAAAATACCGACAACGGGCTGAAGAGAACTCCAGCAAAACGAGTATCAAGCTGTTGTTCCCAATTATCTTTTGCATGGCGCCTCCCATTTATATATTGTTCTTCGGGCCGGCAGTCCTTGAACTGCGCAATTTTCTGATCCGTGAACATAGACCGGGAGGAATTCTTGAACCAAATACTTATGGGGAATCCATCAGTACTACCTCTGAATCAGTCCGTCAGCAGTCTGAAAATTGAAGCCGTTAAAATCAGAATTCATTAACTTCTACTACGGGATCGGAGCAGCTGAACGAAGCGTGTTTTTCAGAAAACACACTGATCTATACCGAGTTTAATTCTCTGCCTGAATTTTCTTCATCGAAGAAGATTTCGTTTGTTCCAGCATTCCGTATTTGCGCATTTTCTTATAGAGCCCTACTCGGCTGATTCCCAATGCTTTTGCTGTGGCCGTTTTACGGTATCCATTCTCCGAAAGCGATTTCTGAAGTAGATGTTTCTCGCTGATGGCTATCTGATCTGCCAGAGATTTGCTCTCCATGGACTGGTGCAGTTCTTTCTGGCGACAGTTGCTGACTTCTTCAATAATATTGGGAGAAAATTCATCAGAGGTCAATTCGCCGTGATTCGAAAACAGGACTGCTCGTTGAATCTGGTTTTTTAACTCACGCAGATTTCCCGGCCAGTGGTACAGTTTAAGTATGTCAGGCACATTACGATGCACTTTTGTTATCGTGATTCCGTGTTGCTCACAACATTCCGTAATAAACTGAACAGTGAGCGGAATGATATCATGTGGTCGCTCGCGGAGAGCCGGCAACCGAAACTGGAGAACATTCAGTCGATAATATAAGTCAGAACGAAATTTGTTATTGCGGGTCAGTTCATCCAGTTCCACATTTGCAGCAACGATCAGACGTGCTTCAGAGATGCGGGACTCAGTGGATCCAACAGGCTCAAATTGTCCCGTCTCAATGACTTTCAGTAATTTAGCCTGGTCTTTGGATGTGAGGATGTCAATTTCGTCCAGGAGCAGAGTCCCCTTCCCTGCAGCTTCAAAGCGACCAATTTTGGAGCGGTCAGCGCCTGTAAACGAACCTCTCAAGTGGCCGAACAGTTCGCTTTCAATCAAGTCGGAAGGGAGAGCACCACAGGCAATGTTCTGGAAAGGTTCTGAGTTCCTCGGTGAGAGTTCGTGAATCATGGATGCGAGAGTCGTTTTACCAGTACCTGTTTCACCAACCAGAAGCAATGTGACATTATGTCTGGCTATTTTTGTGATCTGATCAAGAATTGGTAGCATTGCCGCGGTATATGTGGCAACGTGCTTACTTCGATCAAAAATATGACGAGATTCTGGTAGGTGGGATGATTTCACCACTGGATCGCTAGCATTCAGATCTACTGAAAGTGCCTGAATTTCATCTGATACAGGCGGGTATTCCAAATAGCTGTCTGTCAGAAAGTTGGCAGACTCCAGCAATTTAAGGGGAATAAACTGGTCAATGATTGAAACGACCTTAACAGCGGTTTCGCATTCATTACGTAGGTATAGCAGGACTGACTTCCGGTCCTCAATTTCAGGAGTGGACTGATCTGCACGCAAATCAATGAATAATACAGTCTGACCTGATTCCTGAAGCGCATGTTTCAGATCCTCATGGCAGGAGACTGTTTTCAACTTCAGATTGATCTCATCCAGTTGCTTACTGAGTTTCAGACCTATTTGAGAGTCCGAGGTGTAGAGAAGTCCAAGAGAGTGCATCACGGATCCTTTTGTACTCTATCAATCAAGCGATGATCCAAAACCAACTGTCGAAATAAGCTGTTCAGTCAGGACGCCGGTCTGAGAATGACTAAGATCAAACGAATGAAAGACTGAGTCGAATAGGAAGAATATAGTGGTTGTAGTGACGGCGTTACGATAACAAATGTTATCACTGGAAGCAAATGTGTAATCAGGGGTAAATAGGAAGCAGTGGGTAATTGCTTTCATAGTAAATATTAAGTCTGATCTAAAGCCAGAACGAAAATAAAAAAAACACTAATAGATTCAAATTGATATGTGTGATAATGTGCACTATTCTGGTTTTGTATTTCAATGGGGGATATTATTTAACTGTGTACATATTTGCTGTGGTGTCTCCAAGGTCCTTTGGTGCGTGTATAATAGACTGAGAGACGCTATGGTTAAATTTAATACGCTCTCGTGTGATTTCCAGTAATGCTAAACAAACTGGTACCGAGTGAGCTTTAGAGAGCTATACTTCAGCGTATCATGTTGCTGGTCCAATTAATCCTTTCGTACCAGTTCGTCGATCACTGCCAGAAATACGTCTGGTTTGTATTACAACGCCGTTAGAAGATTTTGAAATATGTAATGTAGATCTTGTCGATTTAGTAAAACAGGAAGTTCGAGAATCAAACAGCATGGATCGCTCTGTCAAAGTCCAGAGTTTCTTTTCCTGGACCTCATCCATTCTGGTAATTTAATATCCTCATGAGCGATCGAATTCATTTCTGTTTCAGTTGTTCTCTGTTGCTGTTCATGGTGGGACTGGTTATCGCTCCGTCCGGATCGCAGTCACCATTACCTGAGCCGTCGCTGCATTCTCACACCAGTTTTCAGTCACAACAGACAGTTCAAAATTTTCTGGATGAAGAATCCGAGCAGACGGCTTTTGTCAGTCTCAATGAAGGACTGCCGGAGAAAAAAAACAAGGATATCAAGCATTACATTCCATTGAATGTCGTACCGCAAATCATGGCGGGTAAAACAGAGCAACAGTCGCCAGCGCCAGTACCTGCACTCAAGCCGAAAAATCAGCTTCGAAATCAAAAGCCGCTTAAAACGCGGTCATCCTCCCGTACGCTGCGTCGGAACCTGGAACAGACAGTCACGACAGCCAATGATTTAATCAAACAGTCTGAAAATTCTTTTTCGCGGGGATTGATTCCACTGGCAGATTACAATCTGGCATTGAATCTCGCGTACGATACGAAGATCAAAGCAGCAGAGATACAGAACCAGGGGCGTGCCAAATTACAATTATTAAATGAGAAACGAAACCTGATTCAGACTGCAGTCGAACAGCTACAGGCCTTTAATCAGCCCGCCGCGCAAGGTTGGTACGGGGATCTGGTACATGCCAGACTGATTCTGGCTCAGAATGATTACGAAATAGCCGGTGTGTCACAAAACCGCGACCGTCAGCAAACTGCCCTGGGGCAGATATCCCGCCTCTCTGATCAATATTATTCTATTCGTGATGAGGAATTTCAGGTGGGGGAAGCGGGTCTCACTGAATATCGTCGTGCTTCTCGTGCCATAAATCTTGCGAGGCAGGAACAGAATTTATTCCATGGAATGAAAAAAGATGAGAGGAGTCTGATGAACTATGCAGAGGACCTCCGTCAAATTGAGTCTGCGGTAGAGTGGTTTTCCTCAAATGGGGCAGGTTTGGGTAGAGCAGATCTGGTGGATTTGTCGAAAGCACATCTGAATTATGTTCAGGGACAATACTATCAAAAACAGAATAAAGAATCAGAAAGCCAGCAGTTCTTCAATGAGAGCATGCAACAGTCGAAAGCTGCCTGGGAGTTGAGGATTGATCAGTATTATCCGCGGGGAACTGCGAATCTGCATGATATTACCACATCCTGGATATTATGGAATGCCTCTGGTACTGAGCTTTCAGAACTGAAATCCAGCCAGTCTGCTACGATCAAGAAAGAATTAACTTCAGGTTTGGATCGGATGGTCAATACCGCAGATCAGATCACTGATCGCAGAGGGAGATTGGCAGGCGATATCAGTATGGTTCATTGTCTGAAAAACTCGGAGTTCCTGATTGAACTTGAAAACAGTCAGAAAAAATAGCTGTAACCGAGAGAGCATCAGCGCATAAAAAAACAGCCTCCTTCTGGAGGCTGTTTTAATTGAAGAGGCGCCGCCCGGATTCGAACCGGGGAATAACGGATTTGCAATCCGCCGCCTTAGACCACTTGGCTACGGCGCCTGAAAATTACTGATTATCACTCCAATAAACTCTTATCCATCCAGAGTTTATTGTGTTGAAATTATTTAATCAACAGAAGTGATACAGTCATTATTCGACTCTTCTTCGTCTGGATTTGACCGAATCCTAATAACCGATCGAAGTTAGGTCAAGCATTCCGGCACTGATCGGTAAGATTTTTGTAAGCTTCCCAGATTAACAGCTGGATGATCAGTGATGCCTTAAGTTGATTACGGTACCTTTACTTGCAGGAAATAGACGAATATGGCTTCTGACTGAGTAACTGTTCCGCTTTGGTGGCATTCCATGCCAAATCCGTGTAGCATCGAGATTAGATCTGCCCTGCACTTTTCAAAAGTAGTTTCAAGGGCGATGGTTCATAATTTCTCTCCTCAGTTTTCAAAAAAATCCAAATGGATTGAGGAGGGCTTTTTCGTTTACAGGTTAGACCAGTAGAAATATTATGATTGATCATACAGATACAACAGCAAAAATGACGGAAGAACAATTAATTGATCGTGCCCGTGAAGCCTTGAGCGACAGTAGCTGGGTGATTGGTGAATGTGCTGCACAATGGACAAAAAAATACGCCAAGGGAAGAACTGATGCAGATTTTGGCGCAATGGTCGGTCTGAGTGGCGATCAGATTTATCAGAGGCGACGGGTCTGGGAAACGTTCGGAGATGTTCGGGAACAATACCAGCATCTCAAATGGTCACACTACTATATTGCATTGACTTGGGATGATGCTCCGGAATGTCTGCAGTGGGCGGAAGAGAATCAGGCGACTGTCGCAGAGTTGAAAGCGTGGCGTCGTGCTGTGAATGGAGAAGACCTTTCTATTTCCGAACCGTTTGAAGAATACCCGGTTGATTCCGAAGTGACATTTGTCTCCGATGAACCGATCTCTGTCAAAGATCCTTCAGAATATGGTCAGTTGGAGCGGGGAGAATCTGGTTCCCGCGAGCAGGCTGACTCTTCTGCTACTGTTGGGGCTCACGCACGTGATGTCGGCGGTTCCGGTAACGACTATAGCCCTTTCCGATCTGGAGCTGGCGCTGCTGCGCCTCAAGGTTCGAACTCAGAAGTGGCGGTTGTGGCGAAGCCTGAAATCACTCCAGAGCAGGCAATCAAGCGAATTTGTTCTGCTGTGGAACGCTGTCATAAAATGTTAAGTCCCGAAGTGGTTTCTGCATTCCCGGAATTATCCCCCAAACTGAAAAAACGCTTTATCAAAGCAGTCAGTGAATTAAATTCTGCTGCAGCCAGGTTGCAGTAATCAGCAGGCAGAGATCGCTTACGGAGAAACAATGGTTGCGATACTGGAGTGTCCTGACCTAAAATAAGAGTCCTTTAACTCTGTATTCAGCCTCTTTCGATTGCTGTGTAAAATCAGGTTATTCTTTCAGAAACAGAAACAGGGACAGGCAGCTTGGATTCTCCTTCCAGAAAATCTTCAGCGATCCAGCGGTGGTTAATTCTCATTTTAATCGTTCTGATTGTACTGATGTCTGGCGAATTGATCAGGCGTCAGTTCCGCCAGGCATCGTATCAGTTTTCGATGGCACCGGATCTCACCCAGTCTGAAATCAGAACGATCGATTTATTTCGTGAAGCATCACCATCCGTGGTGCATATCCGAACGGCAGAGATTGCATTTGAACTGGGACGATTCAGTCTGAATCAGCAGAAAATACCACAGGGGTCTGGTAGTGGATTCATCTGGAACCGGGAGGGGCATATTGTCACAAACTACCATGTGATTCAAAACGCAGATGAAATGACTGTGACCCTGGCTGCTAACACGACTTGGACTGCTTACCGTGTCAGGGTTGCTCCTTCTAAAGATCTGGCAGTGTTAAAAATTGATGCACCTAAGGACCTGCTAAAGCCCATCGAGATTGGAGCTTCTTCCAACCTGCAGGTAGGCCAGACCGTTTTGGCGATCGGAAATCCATTTGGCCTCGACCAGACTCTGACTACTGGAATTATCAGCGGATTAGGGAGGGAAATCATTTCGGTAACTGGTAGATCGATTCGAAATGTGATTCAAACTGATGCCGCCATCAACCCCGGAAACTCAGGGGGGCCACTGCTTGACAGCTCCGGACGATTAATTGGGATGAATACGGCAATCTACAGCTCATCACATGTTTATGCCGGTATTGGCTATGCAGTGCCCGTTGATTTAATCAGCCGCTTCGTTCCTCAATTGATCGATTTTGGAAAGATTCAGAGTCCCAGCCTGAATTTTACGGGAGTCGATGACTTTGTGACTGGCAAACTCAAAAAGAACGGGGTTTTACCATCTTCAATCCAAGGGGTTATGGTTCAGGATCTACTCAAAGGTGGTGCTGCCGATCAGGCTGGTTTACTGGAAATCAGACGGGACAAGAGTGGAAATATTGTACTGGGAGATTTGATCTTGCAAATGGATGAAACACCGATCATCGGATCAAATTCGCTACTGGATGCGTTGGAAACTCATAAGGTGGGCGATGTCGTGACGCTCACGATATTCCGGAATAATCAAAAATTGAAAGTAAAAGCCAAACTGCAAGACTGGAAAAACGAGCAATAAAATGGTTCCCCTTTATTGTCTCAGTATCAGAGTATGACTCTGGGGGGAGTACGCTGAGGATAGCGTGTTGATAAATATTCGGTTTTAATAGACTTGCGTCGATAGATCTTGGACCGCGAATCGGATTTCTTGGTTGACACTTTAGTGATTTGGATTACTATGTGTAGGTTCCTTTGATGTCCTCATCTGAATTCAGAGAGGGCTTTTACAAATGACGCTCTAGTTGACAGTTCAATTATGCCTGCTGATTATCCCCCGGAAATAGTCAAAGAAGGTCAGGTCACAGTTGTGGCTTTGGGGCCTGAATATGAAAACCTGGACGAACCCAGGCTGGACGCCTTGACAGATGTTCTGTTGCAGGTGGCCGAGACTGCTTCTCCCCCGATTGTTGTTCTCGATCTCTCGCACACCTCATTTTTCGGGTCTGCGTTTATCGAAGTGATTTTCCGGATGTGGAATCGCCTGAATCACAGAGAAGGTGGCAAGTTTACGATTTGCGGTTTAAGTGAATATTGTACCGAGGTACTGGAAGTCACTCACCTGGATCAGCTTTGGGAAACCTTCGACACCAGAGACGCAGCGATCAAAGCGCTTAACTCTTGATCTCTGATGCGTTGTTGTCGTCAGCCTCTCCCTCCCCTCTCATGTAATCTCCTGGAAGCTTGGTTAGCGCAAGTGTTTCTGTTTGTTAACACTTTTGCGGTTTACTGCCACTCTTCCTTATCATGTCTGTCCGTGTACTGATGAAGTTGTTAATCCTGTTTTCAGCAGGGTTCATGCTTTTTTCAGTTGTTTCAGCCTGCTTATCACATCCCGGTTATAGAATCGTGAGATTTCGAATGATTGGTACAGGTTGTGCATATCGTAATGTCTGAGGATTTTCTATCTGGACATATGAAAGGGCGACCTGTGTTTCAAAAAATTAAAACACAAACCAGGCGATGGAAGCAAAAAGTTCGTGGTGCTGTGTTTGTTGAATATCTGCTGCTGCTCACTATTATTGGAATTGGTGCTATCGCAGGACTTACCACATTGCGTAGTGCATTAATCAATGAATTGATGGATCTCGCAAACGCAATTAATGCCATCAACTCATAGTCATAGAGAATGGATGCGGTAAAGTGTATCGTATTATCAAATGGTCTGAGCTAATGGCTCAGGCCTTTTTTATTTATACAGACTGTTTAAGTTGCTGTGTTTTCCCTTTTTGTTATAAAAAGATTGAAATAAAAGGAATGAATCGAATATAATAGGTACGATGAATATACAACCTGTGGTTGTTCTCAATTTAATGGATCGGATGAGGCAGCATCATGAAACGATTATTGATTTTAGCGATTGTCATGGGTGGGTTTTATCTCACAATGACCGGATTCAGTTCTGCGGAGCAGAAACCCAAAATTCCCGTTGCTCAGGTCAGAGATGTAGATCGGCAGGATTCAGACTACCGGGATTATGATCGAAACGACTTAAAAACCGGTCTGGTCAGAGCTTTCTACGACGCACTAGGCGCTGCTGAAAATGATTTAAATGAGAATGGTGACATTGAAAACAATGAATTAGGTAATAACGTTAGAGATAATCGTGGTTTGATTCAGCGGCAGAAATATATCGGCCCCGATGGAAAAGAGCATACCGCGTTCGAAGAAGCCCGTCGGACAATTTATCAGGCAGATCGGATACTGGCTCGCATCAAAGCAGAAAACAGAGTCGCCATGCAGAAACTTCGGAATCCCCCTCGTCGAATTCTGCCAGGTCAGGTCCAGCCTCCCAAGGTGAAAAAAATATCTGATGAGCAAGCTTTAAAACTGAAGATTGAGGCCCAGGAAAAACAGGTACAGCAACAACAGCAAAAGCTGCAGTCTCTGAAAGAGCAACTGGTGAACCGAACTGAAAAGCAATAGCCTGTTTTGAGGACTTGAATAGAATGCCGTGATAGAAGATCCACTTCTACACGGCTATTTTTCTTGAAGATCGAGACAAATCAGTCTTTTTTCATCACGCAGATAGAGCCGGCGATTGGCCAACGCAGGGTGAGCCCATGCTTTGAAGCTCAGTAGACCGGTTAAATTTCCTTTCTCTCGATACTCTGTGGGATTGGCTTCCGCCAGAATCAGTGCCCCTTGCTCTGTCAGGCAGATCAGATGACCCTCTGCGGCGATCTGTGTGCATTTGCCGACACGTCGTGTTTGCCATTGAATCTTCCCTCGCTGCATATCCAGACAACGATAAGAGGCAGCAGCCAGGTCTCCGTGTGGTCCATAAATATAGCCGTCTTTGATAATACTGGTTGCAAACTGATTCTGCAGTGAGAGGCTTTTCCATTGTGAAATCGGACGGATTTCTTCATTCTGCCGAAATAAGGCAAACCGCATACAGCCTGTGCCGTAGGCGGAAGAGATGAAGAGTGATTCATCATTCCAGACGGGGGTCGCACAATTGCAGTTGTATTTATTTCCCCAGACAATGCGCCAGAGTAAACTCCCCTCTTCCGGGTTCAGTGACAGGATCGACGATCCGGTCGGAACAATAATTTGTCGCTGATCAAGCGTGTCAACCACAATAGGAGAACCATAACCAGGCGGATCGTTGCCCACTCCCCAAACCAGTTTTCCGGTATCTTTATTGACTGCGATCACCGAATTATTGTTATTTCCCCCTGGCTGAAGAATCACCAGATCTCCTTCGATCAAAGGTGAAGCAGACATGCCCCAGTAATAGAGAGTCTGTTCTTCCTGTCGTGGGGCTCCGCTGATCTGAAAAATATTGACTTTCCAGAGAACCTCGCCTGATTTGGCATTCAGACAAAGTAAATCACCCGCAGGTAGCAGGCAGTACAGTTTGCCCTCATGGTATGTGGGGGTCGAACGTGGCCCGCGTGCCTGTTTTTGATGATCAATATAAGTGGGAGCTGCCTCAGTGGTCCAAAGTTTTTTTCCAGTTCGGGCATCAAAGCAGACCACGAAATCGTTTGTCAGATGCGTCGCCATAGTCCAGAGCCGGCCTTCGGCGATGACCATTGATGAATACCCCCCTCCCAGGGGAACTCTCCATAAAACGGCCGGCTTATGTACATTCCAGTCCAGATTCAGATCCGTTTCGTCGGAAATCCCATTTCGGTGATTTCCCAGAAACGACGTCCAGGTCCCTGGCTCTGCCTGTGAATCAGCAGACTCTGAGGGAGTGAAAGCAGCTGCTTCCGCAGGCTTTGTTGTACGGGGAGTAATCTTGGGTAACTGGCCTGAAACGAGATTGGTCGACAGTATGAGAAACATCAGATAAACGGCTGTCTGACGTAAGGCGAGACCGCCGAATAATGTTCTTTTAGCTCTCCTCGTTTCAGGCCAATACATCTTGATCAATCCATTAAAATAAGAAGCTTATGCTGATTAGACTGTGTCCAGTTTTACTGTAGCGTCTCCAGTGCCATTTGGACCGACTATAATAGATCGAGAGACGCTATGGTTAAATGTGATGCGCTCCAGCTATTCATTCGTAACAGCCGGCCGTTTATTCGACCTCTACCCAGAGCGCCAGTTGGACCGCTGCATTTAAAGGCATTTCCGAGATTCCCAGAGCCACTCGAGTGTGCTTGCCTTTGTCACCAAAAATATCAGTTAACAGTTGTGATGCAGAATTCAGCACGTAAGGTTGCCGATCAAATCCAGGTGCCGAATGTACGTATCCTTCCAGTCGGATAATACGTTTGATATTTGAGAGTTCCCCTGTGACTGTTTTGATCTGTGCCAATGCATTGAGCAGGCAGAGACTGGCGGCATTGGAACCGTCGTCTTCATGCAGGTGATCCCCTACTCTTCCCTTGAACATCAATTCGCTGCCAATGAAGGGCAACTGTCCGCTGGTAACAATGACATTTCCAAACTGGGTAGCGGGAATGTATGATCCTACCGCCTGAGGAGGAGTAGGCAGTGTGTGCCCCAGTTCCTGGATGCGTGATTCGGGGGTCTGGCTCATGGTGAGTGATATCCTCTGAAGGTGAATTTGGTGTTTCAACTGCTTTTGCAGTAATCCCAGCAGCAGAATCATAACATATCTTAAGCCATCTCGACCAGCAGAAGTTACAGGGAATCAACTGAATTTCACGCCGAATAATATGAACCAGTTCAACAGAAATCAAAGACATGAATTCAGAGCGCACAGACAGTCATAGTTCTCAAAATGGGCAATCTCCCAGACGCAGACTGCGAACAGCGTTTCAGGTCTGGCTGATGAAAGTACTGGTTCTCCTGATTTCCGTCTTCTGGTGCCTGGCTATTTCGATTCGTTTCACAGTCCGAGACTCGAGCAGTGCTGTTGCTTCCCTGGTTTTTTATATGTCTCCTTTAATTCTGTTGAGTCTGGGGGCCTTCGTCGTATTTGTGCTGGCCTGGATAGTTCACTGGCGGCGGATCGCCGTGATCTGGTTTCTGCTTTCAATCATGACCGGAATCTGGTGCTGGAACACGCAATTTCGCGATACAGGCGCGTACAGTGTATTGCAACACGATCCGTCAAAGAAACGGGTTCTGTTCTGGAATATTGGCGATCGGCTCTGGGGAATAGAGCATGTGATCAATGAATTACAGCAACTGGATCCAGATCTGATCGGCCTGGTCGAAGCGGGGCCCGATTCTGCGGAAATGAAGCAGTTCTGGAAACAGTCATTTCCAGAACATCCCTATCAGGTCGTTCAGAATGGTTTTGTTTTTCTATCGCGGCTTCCCATCACAGAAACTTCTTCTGGCAGACTGGTCGATATGGGGCATTATCTGAGATTCCGTTTGCAGTCTGATCAGGCTGACATTAGCGTGCCCGCTGTTTTTCTTGTGGATATCTACAGTAAAGTTCTGAAATCAAGAAGAGCCGCTCTCAAAGAACTGGCAGATCAGGTATCTCAACTGAATCAGCAGCCGGTTCTCGTGCTGGGAGACTTTAATACTCCCAGAGATTCAGTGCACTTTGACTCGCTGAGAAAGAGTTGCAATAACAGTCTGGAAATTGCCGGCGATGGATATCTGGCGACCTGGCCATTGCCGATTCCAGTCCTGGATCTGGATGGGATCTGGGTGAATGAATTCATTGAACTGTATCACGCGGAGAATCGCTGGACGTGGGTGTCAGATCATCGACCGGTGTTGATTGAAATGTCTTTCAAGACACAAAATAAGAAAGTCATCAATGTCGAAAACGGTAAATTCTTCAGGATGTGAATTGTCGGGAATGGTTTTCAATTTCCGACAATTCCGGTTTCCTGCTTCATACCGTGAGTGGATCGCAGTATAATCGAAGCCTGTTTGCTGATTATCAATCTTCAGAACCTGTCATCTGGTGACACCGAATCAGAAGGAATTCTCATGCGATCTATCAGTCGATTGAGCGTGTTGTTATGTCTGTTGGCGATCAGCTTCAGCAGCAGAGTCGAAGCGGCTATCTTCAGCGGAGAAATTAAATCGGTTTCCGCTGCACCGAAACAGGTGGTAATTAAATCGACTCAGGGAAAAGAAAAAAGTTTTCTCATTCCCGCAGACGTGCCTGTGACCTTCAACGGGAAACCAGCTGAATTCGATCAGTTTGAAATCGGTCAGAGGGCCACCATTTTTACTTCTGCAAAGGGTGAGATAACACGCTTTTCCGTTCGCGATGCGGTGGGAAAGAAATCGAGTGACCCAGCCAATCGTCCGAAAAAAACAATGAAGGAACGCAACAGTGCAGCAACTCCCGGAGAGACGCCTGAAACGCAGGGATGGACTCAGTTTCGTGGTCCTGATCGACGAAATATTTCCTATGAGACCGGCTTAAGTAAAGACTGGAATCAGAATCCTCCCAAACTGTTATGGACTGCGCGCGGTCTGGGTGAAGGCTACTCATCTGTTTCAGTGAGTGGGAACCTGCTGTTTACAATGGGAACAAAAGGCAATGAAGAAACGGTGATGGCCATTGATGTCAATACCGGGGAAGTTGTCTGGTCACAACCAAATGGATCTGTGTTTGAAAACAATCAGGGAAATGGCCCCCGTTCGACTCCCACTATTGATGGCGAAAAAGTGTATGCACTGGGTGCGAATGGGAATCTGATTTGTTTATCAACTAAAGACGGCAATATGGAATGGAGCAAAAATATTCTCCAGGAGTTCAACGCGCGTAATATCGTCTGGGGTATCAGCGAATCACCCTTGATTGATGGAGATCAACTGATCTGTACTCCGGGTGGAGCAGGTGCAACCATGGTGGCTCTGAAGAAACAGGACGGCAGCCTCATCTGGAAATCAGCCGTTCCCGGAAATCCGCAGGCTGGTTATGCCTCTGCCATTACCATCAATGTGGGAGGCATCAGACAGTATGTGAATTTTACCCACGCTGGTGTAATGGGAATCGAGTCGGCCAGTGGCAGGCCATTGTGGGGAAATGACAAGGCAGCGAACAAAACGGCAAACTGTTCTGCCCCGGTATTTTATGCAGAGCAGAATTCGATCTTTTACGCTTCCGGATACGGGACCGGCGGTGCCCTGCTCCAGTTGTCGGCGGCTCAGAATGGAGTGAACGCGAAACTGGCATTCTTCACACGTGAGATGAAGAATCATCATGGAGGCATGGTGGAAGTGGATGGTTTCCTGTATGGCTCAAGTGATCCGAATTTTTTGACTTGTATCAATCTTTCTAACGGACAGACAGTGTGGCAGAATCGCTCTGTGGGAAAAGGCGCACTGACCTGTGCCGACGGACATCTCTATCTGAGGAGCGAAAATGGGCCAGTGGCTCTGGTGGAAGTCAACCCAAAAGAATATGTAGAAAAGGGACGCTTTAACCAGCCCGAGCGCAGTGGGAACCGGGCCTGGCCTCATCCGGTTGTGGTGGATGGCAAACTGTTTTTGCGGGATCAGGACCTGCTCCTTTGTTATGATTTACGGAGTAAGTAAAGCTGGAGTTTTCATAAACAGCAAAACTCAAATCCGGTAACTGTTAGAACATGATCCTGTTTTGAAGCTTACTCAACCAGATTCTTAACAACTTTTGATTTGAAAGAAAAACATATGCGGTTTCGAAGTGCTCTGCTGAATCAGTTGAATTGGAGTTTGTTCTCCTTATGTGCCATTTGCACGGCGTTATTTTCGGTCAGTGTCTCTGCTGCCGAATCTGAACGGGGGCGCCCGAATATTCTCTGGATCACAAGCGAAGACAATGGCCCCCATCTGGGCTGTTACGGGGATGAGTATGCGGATACTCCCCACATTGACAAGCTGGCTGCGAAAGGCATGATCTATCTGAACTGCTGGTCGACAGCTCCAGTTTGTGCCCCTGCACGAACGACGCTGATCACCGGCATGTATCCGACCTGCCTGGGAGCCGAGCATATGCGAAGTATGGTCAAATTGCCTGAAAATGTGCTGCTGTATCCACAGTATCTCAGACAGGCAGGCTATTACTGCACGAATAACAGCAAGGAAGATTACAATGTGGAGAAAACCGGAAAAGTCTGGGACCAGTCGAATGGAAAATCGCACTGGAAGAATCGAAAGCCGGGACAACCCTTCTTTGCGGTTTTTAATCATACAATCAGTCACGAAAGTAAAATTCGTAATCGCCCGCATACACTGATTCATGATCCCGCCAAAGTAAGAATCCCCGCCTACCATCCTGATACTCCCGAAGTCCGCCATGACTGGGCGCAGTATTATGACCGGATCACCGAAATGGATGCGAAAGTCGGCAAGAATCTCAAGGAACTGGCCGAAGCCGGACTCACAGAAGATACGATCATTTTCTACTATGGTGACCATGGTTCAGGGATGCCGCGCAGTAAACGCTGGCCTTACAACTCGGGTTTGCAGGTTCCCCTGGTGGTGTATGTTCCCCCGAAATTTCGCAAGCTGGCCCCCGCTGATTATGAGGCTCAGGGGAAAACAGATCGACTGGTAGGTTTTGTAGACTTTGCGCCGACTGTGCTGAGCCTGGCTGGTGTCAAACCACCACAGCATATGCAAGGCGATGCCTTCATGGGTGAGTTTAAAACGAAGCCACAAGAGTATCTCTATGGCTTTCGGGGCAGGATGGATGAACGTTACGACCTGGTTCGCTCCGTTCGAAATCAGCGTTATCTGTATATCAAGAACTATATGCCTCACAAAAAATATGGTCAGTATCTGAATTACATGTTCCAGACACCGACAACTCAGGTCTGGAAGAAAATGTACGATGCAGGCGAACTCAAGCCGCCTCAAACCTATTTCTGGGAGACGAAACCAGCCGAAGAATTGTACGATCTGCAGGCGGACCGGGATGAAGTCAACAATCTGGCTGACTCTGCCGATCATCAGCAGGTTCTGGAAGAGCTGAAGCAGGCGCAGCATAAAAAGATACTCGCAATCAGAGATCTTGGCTTTTTGCCGGAAGCAGAGTTTCACAGCCTGTCGGATGGGGGGGCTCCTTATCTGATTGGTCAGAACAAAGAACTGTATCCACTCAAACAGATTTTGATGATGGCCGACCTCGCTTCTTCTGGAAAACCGTCCGGCGTGGACCAGCTGATCAAAGGGCTTTCCAGCCAGAATTCAGCAATCCGCTACTGGGCGGCGATGGGCCTGTTGATGCGTGGCGATAAAGCAGTCGCGCAAGCACATGAGCCACTCGATAAAGCATTGAAAGATTCTTCTAAATCGGTGCGTTGTATCGCTGCAGAAGCACTCGGGAAATATGGTACTCATCAGGATGTTGACAATGCCGTCGATACACTGATTTCATTATCAGATCAGAAAAAAGAAGGCGTCTATGTGGCCATGCTGGCGTTAAATGGCCTGGATAAACTGGGCAGTGAAAAAGTGGCCCGGGTGCAGGTCCAGATTGCTAAGCTGCCACTGAAGAATGCTCAATTGGACCGACGACTGCAGTCATACGTAGGCCGCCTGGTTGAGCGTCTGCAGGAACAGCAAAACACGGAGAAATGACCGGGTAAAAAAGGAGCGTCAACATTCTGATTGTGTTGACGCTCCTTGTTTGTCTTCAGCCTTATGATTTTTCGATTCGCAATGTCACTTTGCTGTTTCCGATCGAAACTTCTTTACTGTCATCGGTCTGCTCAGACTGTTCCAACTGATCGCCGAGCGTTTCACCCAGGATATAGTCAGACCAGGTAGTAACAGCTTCTTTAACTTCGGTCGCATCGACAGGAGTGAAGAAAATTTTGATCCGGTCTTCAATCTCCAGGTCAGCTTCCTTACGCAACTGTTGAATCTGTCGCACGAAGTCGCGGGCCATGCCTTCCTGTTCGAGTTCAGGAGAGAGCTTCGTGGAAACGGCGATTTGAATCCCCTGCTCATCCGCACAGACCCAGTCGGCGGCCTGTTCGGTTCCCACCAGAACGTCATCTGGTTCAAGATCAATCTGATTGCCTGAGAGCTCAATGGAAACCGATTGACCCCGTCTGAGCGGTCCCAGTACTTCGTCACCAACTTCAGGCAACTGCTGGCGCAGCATGCCCAACAGCTTGCCGTATTTCGGCCCCAGTGTTTTCAGGTTCGGTTTGTAGGTGTAGCTGACCAGATCATCCAGGTTCTCGCAGCGCGTCACCTGTTTGATGTTCAATTCCTCTTCAATCGTATTAGCCAGGTTCTCGATGGCATCCGCCTGCTGAGGCGACTGGCAGGCGAATCGTAATTCAGCCAGAGGCTGACGAACCCGCTGATTGGATTCATCCCGCAGTTTGTGACCCAGCTTAACCACGATCTGTGCCTGAGCTGCCCGGAAGTTGAGTTCTTCATCGAGCAGTGTTGCATCACATACGGGAAAATCACAGAGGTGTACGCTATTGGGAGCAGACTGGTCCCAGCTGGTAACCAGATTCTGATACATACGTTCGCAGAGGAAGGGGATGCTGGGGGCCAACGCTTTTGAGAGCGTGACCAGTACTTCAAACAGAGTCTGATAGGCGGCCAGTTTATCGGTATCGTTTGCATCCTGAGAACGCCAGAAACGACGTCGGTTGCGTCGGATGTACCAGTTCGATAGATCGTCGATAAACGTCGTGGCATTTTTCAGGAAACCGGCGAAGTTATACGCTTCAATTTCCGTTTTCGCTGATGCCAGAAGCGCCTGCAGGTTTGATAAAATCCAGCGGTCAATTTCCGGGCGTTCAGAGACAGGAATCCGATCTTGCCCGGGATTAAACTCGTCCAGACGCGCGTAGTTGACAAAGAAAGCGTAGGAGTTCCAGAGAGGAATCAACACCTGCCGACGGATTTCATCAGCAGGTTTACTCTCCACCAGGCAGGTGGGGGCCCCTTCTCGGGTTTCGCTGATCGGTCCTTCCGGAGTTTCCAGTGTGACCTGTTGATCCGGATTTCGCATACCGAATCTCAGGTCCGATGCAGGGTTGTGAGCCAGATACATCCAGCGCATGGTATCGACGCCCAGTTGCTCGGCAGCTTCTTCAAACCAGATGGCAGTACCATCTGATTTGTGCATTGGTTTACCTTCTTCATTCAATACCAGTCGATAACCGAGCAGCGTTTTGAAAGGGGGCGTGCCATCCATCATGGTTGCCATTGAGAGCAACGCATAGAACCAGTTGCGGAACTGCCCCGGGAAGCATTCGGTGACCAGATCTGCGGGGTACCATTTTTCCCACTCCGTCTGATTCGTATTGTACTGCATGGTTGAGAAAGGCACGATGCCCGCATCCAGCCAGGGATTACCGACATCCGGGATCCGCGACATCAGATTTCCCGTTTTCGGGTTTTTGAGTTTGACTGCGTCGATCCAGGGGCGATGCGGCGTGTGCCCTTCCAGCGCTTCCCAGCCTTCGACTGCGCGTTCCTTCAGCTCTGTCAGAGAGCCAATGACTTCGAAATCTCCAGTTTCTTCATCGACCCAGATCGGCAGCGCCAGCCCCCAGAAGCGTTTTTTGGAGACCATCCAGTCCCGCATGTTGGTGAGCCATTCCAGTTCGTGTTGCTCACCATCGATGCTGGATGGAACCCAGTCAATCTGACGGGTGACATCTTTGATCTCTTCGCGCCAGTCCATATTGATGAACCATTCATCAACCAGTCGGAAGATCAGTTCATCGCCGGTTCGCCAGCAGTGGGGGTAGATATGCGGGTAGGACTCCACAGAGACCAGTAGTTCCTTTTCTTTCAGGCGTTCGAACACCAGCTCAGGTGTAGCAGGATCGATGGCTTCTCTGCCTGTGAACTCACCAAAACCTTCTTCAAAGCGACCATCTTCACCCAGCGGCGCGATCGCAACCAGTCCCAGCTGGATGCCCAACTGATGGTCGACATCACCACAACCGGGGGCGGTGTGTACGATACCCGTTCCTTCACCGGCGACGACATGTGGGTTGCCTTTGAAGTCTCTTCCACCATCCACGACTTTGTGGCATGAGATGCCTGACTGATCCAGCAGCGCATCATCGCTGGGATGGCCTCCGGGAGACTGTTGTGCGGGCAGATCATCAAAGGGACCCGTGTATTCCCAGCCCACCATCTGAGCACCCTTGATGGTTTCGAGAATCTCATAGCCCCCCTGCTCTTTAAAGATCTGGGCGAGTGTTTTCAGTTTGGGGACGTCTTTTGGCCACGACCATTCCGGGCGTCCGAACCCTTCTTTAAATTCGCGACTCAAACGCTGGTATTCCAGGTTCTCTTTGGCAAAGTAATAGACGGCGTCATCTTTTTTCGCACGGAGTTTGACATATTCCAGATCCGGGTTGATGGCAGCGGCCACGTTACTGGTAAGCGTCCAGGGAGTCGTCGTCCAGATCAGCAGGTATTCATTTTCCCGATCTTTGAGGGGGAACCGCACGAAGACGGATTTATGAACAGACAGCTTTCGACCGTCTGCAACTTCCATCTGGCTATAGGCACTACCTCCGCGACCGGACCAGGGCATGACATCGTGACCACGATAGACTTTGCCACGTTCAAAACATTTTTTGAGAAACGTCCAGATCGTTTCATTGTTCTCGGTTGAGAATGTGAAATAGCTGCCGCCCCATTCTGCGTTCCCCAGGCGCGAAACCAGCATATCCGCTTTATCGGTGATCTGTTTTCCGTTGGGCGCAGTCAGTGTGACTTCAGTGTCTTTCCCGACATACTCAGCAAGCTTTCGCAGTTCATCTGGATTGTCCCAGTCCATCCAGTATCCCAGACGCACCGACTGTTCCGTCTGACGGGCAGCGAACCGCAGCACGCGTTTTTTACACTCATTGACGAATTTGTCGATCCCATGGGAAACGACTTCCTGCTTCGTGCCATACCCCAGTTCTTTTTCGACTTCGACTTCGACCCAAAGCCCCTGGCAGTCAAAACCGTTTTGAAAACGAAGCTCGTGCCCGGTCATGGCGTAATAACGCTGGTAAGCATCCTTGTAGGCTCTGCCCCACGCATGATGAACTCCCATCGGGTTGTTGGCGGTCATCGGACCATCAATAAAGCTCCATTTGGGTTTCCCCTGATTCTTCTTGCGAAGCTGGTCAAACGTCTGGTTCTCTTCCCAGAATTTGAGGATTTCGTGTTCACCTTTGATGAAGCTGGCGTCAGTAACTTTTTGAAACATCGGAAGATCTTATTGACTGGATTTTGTTTGATAATGAGTTTTGAGAAATTAAACGTGTCCAATTTCACTACAGCGACAGACCGACTAAGATATGGCATTCAAAGATCTAAGACGGGTCACGCTCTGTCGGGTCTGTCCTGAGACAGAAGTATAATAGCGGGAATGTGTTAAGTATTACATAGTCAGCACTTTCTTGCGAGGCATGTAAATTCGTATTTGTAGCTGTTTTATCATAATTATTCCAGTTTGAGAGTCAGAATGTCAGAGTCGAAAGAACCTCTATTCCACGTTGTCCTGTATCAGCCGGATATCCCACAAAACACCGGGAATATCGGCCGAACCTGTGTTGCCGTTGGTGCCAAACTGTGGCTGGTCCGTCCGCTGGGCTTCCAGCTCGACGCCAAGCATTTACGGCGTGCCGGCATGGATTACTGGCAGCACCTGAACTGGGAAGCTGTAGACAGCCTGGCGGACGTGCAGTCGCAGCTACAGGACAGGACATGGTGGAAGCTGACCAAGTTCGCCACCCGCTTTGTCTGGGATGCGGAGCTGGAACCTGGTCAGGTATTCCTGTTTGGCAGTGAAAGTAACGGTCTGCCTCCGCGGATTCTTGAAGAAGATCCGGATTCAAATCTGAAACTGCCAATGCATCAGGATGTTCGCAGCCTGAACCTGGCCAGCACCGCGACCGCCGTCATGTATGAAGCAGTACGTCAGTTCGGGGGACTGACCTGAGCGGACTATTTCCCCCGCCCAGTTACCGGATATTGCGGATCCTGGAAGCCTTTACCACTATGCTCTCCCGGCGGTACGAGTGAGTCGATGAAGGCTTCGTCTTCTGCTGTAATCTCGATATCCAGGCAGCCCAGATTGTCGTCGAACTGTTCCATAGTGCGCGGTCCGATAATGATCGACGTAAGAATCGGGTTGGCCAGACACCAGGCAAGAGCAAAGTTCGTCATTGAGACTCCCTTCTTGTCGCAGTAAGCTGCGATTTCCTGGGAGAGTTGAATACTCACATCACGCAGTTCGGCTTCTTTCATACGCTTATCATCGCGAGACGCACGGCTGCCTTCCGGAAAAGGCTGATCAGTGCGATATTTTCCGGTCAGAATCCCCCGGGCCAGTGGGCTGTAGCTGACGACGCCGATCCCTTTTTCCTGGCAGAGAGGCATCAGTTCCACCTCAATGTCACGGTTCATGATGTTGTACAGAGGTTGCACACAGCTGAATGAATAAAGGTTGCGGACATCGCTGGCCCAGAGTGCTTCTGCCAACCGCCAGGCTCGGAAATTGGAACAGGCGATGTAGCGTACCTTGCCGAAACGAACCATATCATCCAACGTGCGAAGCGTTTCTTCGATCGGAGTCTGATAGTCAGGAGTGTGAACATAATAGATGTCGACGTAGTCGGTATCCAGACGCTGCAGACTGCGATCCAGTTCCCGCATCAGGTGAACTCGGCTGGCCCCGGCGTCATTGGGACCGTCGCCCATCGGGGCCCGTCCCTTGGTAGCCAGAATGACCTTATCTCGTCTATCTTTCAAAGCCTTTCCCACCACCAGTTCGGATCCGCCGGTGCTGTACATGTTGGCGGTGTCAAAAAAATTGATGCCCAGATCAATGGCTTTATGCATGATGGCGATCGAGTCTGCTTCACTGGTCGGTCCACCAAACATCATTGTGCCCAGGCAGACGGGAGAAACACGTACGCCAGCTTTTCCTAAGTTGCGGTAATCCATAAGTAACATCCTGAAGAGTAAGGGGGTGTAAGTCGTTCGAGATTTTCAAGAGTTCTATCTTCTGTTTTTATGACAGATTTCTCAAGGGACCTTAAATTCCTTGAACAGACGTGGTTGAAGATTCCCGCTCAGCCTGTTAAAGTAACTCTTTGCACCTTGGGGTTAATTTGATACCCGACTGATTCTGCAATGACTGTTGGTTGTTAAGATGAATTGTACCAATGGTTTATGATAAAATGAATTCAACCGAACTTACTTAATCTAGAAGCAAATACGAAAGGCATTTCTTCGAATGGGAACCAAGAAGACAGGTAAAGGTCGTCGAAAAATTGGTCGTAAGAAACGACGTGCACGAGCTAAGATCAGGCACCGTAAGGGTTAATTCCCGTTCTCGCCTGGCTTTCAGGTTCTGGCTGGCTCCTTGAGTTGACACTTTAAGGTCCTGATTCTTTGCGCAATCAGTGAAGCATCGCCGGGATTTAACTGCGGGAATGTCGAACATCAGAGACAAAAATCAGAGACAAAAAAGGGGCTTATTAAAGCCCCTTCTTTCGTTGAGGGGCTACACACTTCGTCTGATCTGTGTTGACTTACCAGTACTTCTCGAAGTGGATGTTACCCGGGTTTTTGGGAGTGGAAAGCTTGTATCCCTGATCCGTGAGCAGTTCTACCATTCCCTTGGTATCCGGGAATACCAGTTCCCCTTTTTGATTTTTTTCGGGAAGCCCGATCATGGAAGGGTTTCCGCAGAGAAATACATGTGTTTTTTCCGGGTCTGGTGACCAGCCAAACGTTTCCTGAAATCGTTCGGGTTGGATGATATCCTGGAGGTACTGTTTACCCACATAGGACGGGTGATTCTCGTCAATATTTTCCGGCTCGCGTGTGGTGAAGGCACCGTAACGATAATGGGAAAACTTTTTTTGCAGCTGTTCCTGCTGATCGAGATATCCCAGGTCGCCTGTGTAGCGGACACAGGTCATGGAAACGATGTGTCCTGTATGACCACGTTTTAACAATTCAATACTCATCGAATTGTGAGGCGCTTCGCCGGTTCCTGTGCCGGCAAAGATCACGTGATCGCCGGGTTCAACCGGTTTCAGCGTATAGGTTCCTACAGGTTTTTTCCCCAGATGCAGACGATCTCCCTCTTTGAGACGAAACAGCCTCGGGGTGAGTGGGGGATCATTACTATCGGGACGTAGTACCAGAGTGATGTAAAACTCCAGATAATCAATCTCGTCATTGGCCAGTAGATCTCCCTGCAGATCCAGCATCGGGCAAGAGATAGAATATGCACGGCGAATGAGTTTCGGCTTTTCTAACTCGGCCAATGGGCCGCCATCAACGCGGTGCTCCCATGAGCCCAGCCCCAGCGTCGTGTACTGACCGCCGGAGAAACGGGGGACATCTTCGTCTGGCTTAATGCGCACAATCATCAAGTGGTTGTGCGGCATACGCAAATCCATTACGGAGGCGTTATAGTATTTGTTTCTTAGTTCTTCAATTTCTGGAGTCGATTGCCCGGTCGGAGGATTCGATGGATTCATGACTCTCCCTGTCGCGCTGGGTAACCATCAGGGATGATGGTCTGTTGGTGTTTGATTGTGGAACCGAATTTGTACGGCTGTTAATCCACCATATTTATGATTTGGCTGCATCTGATTTCCACACGAATTCAAGATGTCAAACAGATAAAAATATGATGATCTCTCTAATCATGTTTATCCTCTATCACTTTTTCCGCTCTGAAAGTCAAGCCAGATCCTGTGTTTAATAAGAGTCTCAAGTATTTCGGATCTGTTTGAGTCAGTCTGTCGCAATTAAAAAAGGCTTACTCCATCCAGTCATTTCGGATATCGGAATTAGTGAATGCAGGTAAAGCTGATTGATTATGAGGAGAGGTGCTATATTGAGGCAACATCGCTGCTGGACCGGGTTCCCTGGATATTGACGCCACTGCCGATCAGGAGGTTATGGTGATAATACCAGAGATAGAAACGGCCTGTTTTCTCTGGTGGCAGCACTTTCAGATTTTCGAACCCGGCCTGTTCGAACCAGGATTTGAGTTCCTCAGTCGTATGATGATACTGATACGCGGGGGCAAACCAGTCAAATGTATCGCAGACGCGGTTTTCCCAGTTCGGGTGGTTACTGAAATTGACGATTTTATTGAGAACCTTATTAATGACCGGCAAACCGCCCAGCCAGGCTCCCAGGCGACACCAGGGTTCCAGCTTTTCTGGTGACATCTGCGTTGTGATTTTTCGTAACCCGCTGTTGAGCCATTCCTGCCACCACTGATTCCTGCGATACAGCCAGACGGAGTATTTTCCGCCGGGCTTGACCATGTGAGCCACTGCGTCGAAGACCGCGCGAGTATTCTTATCGTGATGCATGACGCCGATCGAGAACACAAAATCAAATGATTCGGGTTCAAAAGGCAGATGCTTCAAATCAGCCTGGACCAGGTTTACTTGTTCGAGGTGTGCGTTCAGCTGTTGCGCTTTCTCGACGGCCGTCGTGTGGTCTGCGCCAAAGACGATACCCCCTGCTTCGGCTGCGACTTTACAGTAGCGACCGCCGCCACAACCGGCATCCAGAATTTTCAGACCTTTCAGTTCGCCCAGTTCCATGCCGGTTTTCGCTGTGAACGTGGCCCGGTCTTCGTCAGCGTGTGCCACTTCGTATTTATTCCACTGCAGACCGAAACTGGAGAGGTGTTCCTGTTCGACAAAGCGGGGAATTCCATTTACAACCGGATATGTCTGACCGGTCTGGGTATCAATCAGCTGTTGTTCTGGCTCATTGGCTTCGAGAGGATGACACACATCCGGGGTTCTCAATATTTCCAGGAGATCCTGAGAAAGAAATTTGCTGGTTGATGTTTCTTTCGTCATGACGGAGCGTTGCTTATCTGAAGAAGATCAAGGAAGTGAGAAATATTTCGATGGTTAAAATTCCAGTTCCATCAAATCTTCACCCAGAATTGTATTGGGAAAGATTTGTTGAGCGACCTTGATTCCAATGGGATCGTCGCCCGTCTTTTGCGGGTCGATGTGTGTCAGAACCAGCTTCCTTACATTGGCAGCCCGTGCGAGTTCGGCTACCGGAGTTGTGTGACTGTGGCCGGTTTTGTCGGCCCATTCGGCCATGTCATCTGGAAAATAACATTCATGAATGAGGAGATCGACGCCTTTTACGAATTCCAGATGTTGCTCTGGATTGGCTGTATCTGTGATATAAGCCAGAGAATGTCCGGGCCAGTCGATGCGATAACCGACCGATCCACCAGGATGTTCCAGAGGTATGTGTTTCAGGATCCCCTGCTCTGGGACTGATACGGTTTCTGGAAGTGGCGTGAAGTCGTAATCGGGTAGCAGGGGAAAGATTTCATCACAAAACAGGTGTGTCTGGATAGCAGCAAGCTTGGAGGCTTCGCCATAGAGTTTCACGGAATCGACCTGGTCAGTGAGCATGGGGACCAGAAAAAATGAGAGCCCTACAATATGATCAAGGTGGGCATGGGTGAGGAAAATCTGCAGATCTCGTGTCTGGAGAAATTGTTGAACGCGGAAGAAACTGGTACCGGCGTCAAAGATCACTCCCAGCTCGGGAAGCATCAGACAGGCGGTATGGCGGCGTTGATTCGGGTGATATCCACCAGTTCCCAGCAAGACAATTCGCATTGATCCCCTCCCCCGCGATTGGGTCTCCCCATGATCCCATTGCATTGTCAACCTGCTTGAATCTCGTTCAGCCAGTTAGACAAACAGCGTGCTACATCAGATCATAGTCTCTGTAAAACATGCCCGTTAATCAAGTTGTGATACCTGATTAACGGGCAGAAAAGCGAGTTGACTACAATAAAACCAGATCGCTTCCGGTCACTGATCCCGTCAGGGAATTAAGAATCCAGACGGCGTTCACGAATCCAGTCAGTGTGGAACGTACCTTCCTTATCCGTTCGCTGGTAGGTGTGAGCACCAAAGTAATCCCGTTGAGCCTGCAGCAGGTTGGCCGGCAGCCGAGCCTGACGATATCCATCAAAGTAGCTCAGAGCGGCTGTAAAGCTGGGAACAGGAAGACCGAGTTCGACAGCGGTGGCGACAGCGCGTCTCCAACTGGGTTGAGCTTTTTCGACGGCATTGCGGAAGAAGTCGTCCAGCAGCAGGTTTTCCAGTTGTGGGTTTTTATCAAAGGCAGCTTTAATATCCTGCAGGAAAGTGGAGCGAATAATACAGCCACCCCGCCACAAGAGAGCGATATCCCCATTATTCAAGTTCCAGCCAAAGTGTTCGGCGGCGGAGTTCAGTTGAACATAACCCTGGGCGTAACTGCATAATTTCGATGCATACAACGCCTGGCGTACGTCTTCGATGAACTGTTCCCGGTCGCCTTCGAACTTTTTATCTGGTCCACTGAGGATTTTGGATGCACGCACGCGAGCGTCTTTCTGTGCTGACAGGCAGCGTGCATAAACGGCTTCGGTAATCAGCGTGGTGGGCACACCCAGATCCAGAGCATGCTGGCTCATCCACTTTCCGGTTCCCTTCTGTTTTGCAGTATCCAGGATTTCATCGACCAGATACTCACCTGTTTCTTCATCAATCACGGTGAAAATATCACGGGTGATTTCAATCAGATAGCTTTCGAGTTCACCCTGATTCCACTCATCGAACACCTTGTACAATTCCTGGTTTGTCAGTCCCAGTGCGTGTTTGAGGATGTAGTAGGATTCGCAGATCAGCTGCATGTCGCCGTACTCGATCCCGTTATGGACCATTTTGACATAGTGGCCTGCACCAGCTTCCCCTACCCATTCGCAGCAGGGAATATCATTGTTTTCTCCTACCTTGGCAGAGATGTCCTGCAGGATAGATTTGACGTGAGGCCAGCCAGCGGGAGATCCACCAGGCATGATGCTCGGGCCTTTGAGAGCGCCCTCTTCACCACCGGAGACTCCGGTTCCGATAAACAACAGGCCGGCGTCTTCGACTTCTTTCGTGCGTCGGTTGGTGTCATCAAAGTGAGTGTTTCCACCATCGATGATGATGTCGCCAGGGCTCAGCATGCCTTTCAGATCGTTAATGATCGAATCGACGGCAGGACCAGCCTTGACCATCAGCATCACCTTGCGGGGCGCTGCCAGGTTATCAACCAGTTCTTTCAAGGTATGGTAGCCGGTTATCTTCTGATCATCGGTTTTGCTGCTGATAAATTCGTCGGTGACACTGGTCGTCCGGTTAAAAACACCGACCGAATAGCCGTGATTTGCCATATTCAGTACCAGGTTCTGTCCCATCACTGCCAGACCTACCAGGCCGATATCGTGTTTTGACATTGTTAATTCTCGTTTACTTCTGATGTGTTGTGGTTAATAAATGAGACTCGTTTCCGATGTTTCCAGAGAAAACGACCAGAGACCTGTTATCGTTTCCAGGGAGGTAACTCAGGAAGATAACTGTCGAATTCCGCGATGATTTTCTGCTGGTATTCGCCGGCAAACTCGCCATTGAGGAACTTGTCACAGGCTTCACCGATGAAGCGTTCCCAGCTGGCTTCTTCTGCTCCGGGGTTAATCGGATAGAATAAAGCACCGACCGCTTCTGCTGCTTTCATATCGCCGGGAGCATCTCCGATCATCAGAACTTTGTCCGAGTCGTATCCGCAGGCTTTGGCCTGTCCCAGTGTTTCTTTTTTGCTACCCGCTTCCTGACCACAGATGGCATCCACGTACTGAGCGATATCGTGCTCTTCCCACTCTTTGTTGAGTGCCTCGTTGGGAGTCGCAGAGCAGACAATCATATCAGCCACCGGGTCCAGTTTGATGAGACTCTCTCTGACGTTGGGATAGGGGGGCACATCGTGAACCATGTCGGCAATCATGTCATTGACAGCCAGTGACCACTTCAGAGCCAGTTCCAGATCAGGATCTTTGGTCTTTTCCACTTCAGCGGTCAATGTGGGATTGCCCAGTTTGGTTTCCCGTTGAATCCAATCACGAACTCCCTGCAACTTCGGGATCTTTACGTTACGGGACAGGACTTCCGGTCGTTCTTCCAGCAGGTCGAGCGCCAGAGTATAAGAAATAAACCGGTTGGCACCGCGCCATTTGGAGTACAGGTTCGTGAACTCAGCTGCTTCACGGGCATATTTTGAAATAGGCTGCAAGCCAAAGTAATTGATGAAATTAGGAATGAAACACTCTTTATGTTTAATTTCCATCGAATCAAAAGCGCAACCATCTGAATCAATGCCGATCAAAAACTCGCTCTTTTTCTTAAAGTTGGTGTCCAACGGATTATCCGACACAATCTTCTCCCATCTCTTCTTAAAAATTGTATGTGGTGTTTTAATTATCTTTGACTGCCCGGTCAGCAATCAAAACTCATACTGGCAGGCGTTCTGCTTACCTGTCAGCCTGAGGTAAATATTTTGGTAATTTCTGGTCCGAGAACAGAGGCTGTAACTGAGCCAGTCGCATACGGCCATTGATCATGGGGATGCTGGGCCAGTCGTTACCAACCAGTGGCTTACAGTATTTGACAAAATCATCGGTGACATCCATCCCGTCCGCGGTGATCCAGTTCTTGGGGAAGGCACGTTCGCTGTTTGCCACTTCAGGTAAAGGTACTTTGTCATAACGGATATTGTAGCCAGGACCTTCTGCCCGCAGGATCGTGGACATATAACCTGACTCGCCGGCGGCAGCCAGTAAGGCGGCTTTCTGCCCTGCTCCATAAGCTTCGTCCAGGTCGACGGTGGATGCATAGGCGATATTATGACGCTGGTCAGTACCGGGGATATTGGCTCGGGCGGCGCCTTTAACGGCCAGTCCACGTTGATTTAATTCATTCACGAGCAATTGCGCGACGGTCAGCTGGCTGGAGCTGAACTGGGTATGACCAAAGGAGTCTTTGGTTTCGCCGATGTCTCCCAGCGAAAGACCTTCACTTACAACGACGATCAGGCGGCCATCTTTTTTGAGCTGGTCATTGACCTGGGCGTGAATCTGCTCGATGCTGACCGGATTCTCTGCAAGATAAATCTGCATGGGAATTTTTCGTTGCGGGTCAGCCAGACGGGCCGCAGCAGGAATAAAGCCGATTTTGCGTCCCATAGCCTGCAGAACCAGAACGGGGTCAGCCGGGCAGCTCCCCCGGTTTTCTTCGTTGGCCATCTGTACCATGCTCATCCAGTAGCGGGCTGTACTGCCGTAACCGGGAGTGTGATCGATCAGTTTGAATTCGCTGTCTCCCACATCGTTGTCGATGGTTTTGGGGACGCCGATTCCGACGATGTCCACGCCACGTTCGGTTGCCATCTGGGCGACTTTATTCGCGGTGTCCATCGAGTCATTTCCGCCAATATAGCAGAAATATCCGATGTTATGAGCCTTGAAGACTTCCACGATCCGGTCAAAGTCTTCGTTCTGATGTTCTTTCAGCTTATAGCGACAGGTTCCCACTGAACCAGCGGCAGGTGTGACTCTTAACAGAGCAATTTCTTCTGGTGACTGACCACTTAAATTGAGCAGTTCTTCTTTGAGAACCCCTTCAATTCCATGCCAACCTGCATAGATTGTGCCGATTTCCGGGAGATCCCGGGCTGTTTCGACTAACCCTCGCAGGCTGTTATTGATAACTGGTGAAGGACCACCAGATTGTGCCACAATCATATTCTTAGGACTTGCCACGTTTTCTCCTCACTCTGTTGTTGTATATTCGAGATGCTTTGTGACCCGCCGGGGTACAGAACATATCCCTCTGTTACTCTGGGGCCCTTGTCTCTCTGTAAGGAACCAGATCCGATTCCAGAACCGCGACCGGTATGTTACGAATCAATTCGGGCGAGTATGAACGCTTCCCACAAGGTCCAGGGCGATTATTAGAAGGCTATTTTTGATAAAGTATTATTTGATAACAGTTTATCGTTATTCTTTATATTGCCTGATCCGGCAGGGAATAGCCTATGTTCAGTGTGGGTGATCTTGCTTTACAGACTCACAAAGACTTGTATCAACTCACTTAACCGGGATATTACCCGATTTTGTGCTCCAATTCAAAGTATCGCCATGCTGCCAATGCAGAAAGTTCCGGGAAAGTTTGGCTATGAAAGTTAAATAAATACCTGAGAGCTAGCTATTTCTGTGGAGTCAAACTGATTTTGACCCCCTGCATTTTATAGTCCAGCTTAAAGGAGCTGAATAAAGCGTCAAAAAATTCTTCGGCGTCTGCATCGACGACCGCAACATCGATGAGTTGCAGGAGGTTGATTTTAGCCTCAATAAGTTCCTGTTTGTTGTATTCAAACTCGATTCCCGACTGCTCCAGTTTCTGCATGATCGCCAGAACCGGAACTTTTTTCACCCGTAGCGTAAACTTCCTCCTGTTGAGAGGTACTGTATCCCCCACACCAGATCGAACACTACGCGCCGCCTTTTGAGGATTCAAAAGCTGCTCAATCTGGTCATGCACGTCCATTGCTGCCTCAATAGACAGGAGTTTCCCATTAAGGGTCAGCTTTAAATCCGGAAACTGCTCCTTTAATTGTCTGGTGACAGAGTCAATCGATTTGCCTCGTAAAGGGTACGTTTTTTTGATCAGAACTTTATCCGGAACCGATTTGAGGCGAATACTGGCTGCATCCCCTGACCACTCATATGTGAGATCAAATTGAATCAGGATCAGGGAAAGCGATTCCGTGGCATTCACAGATACCAGTGAAAAGTTCGACCAGAGATCGTGGGGAACCAGTTGCTCCTTTTCGACAGTGATCTGGTAGGCATTGGTAATGTACTGCAGTATTTCCGCAGGAGTGTCCAGGTCCTGAAAGTGAAATGTCTGATTTCTCGAAAGCTGAAGTACTCGTGAATGGAGTTCTTTCTGAGAGACAGCTAACTCGCGCAGGGCACCTGATTCCAGCTCAAGTAATGTTTTCAGTTTCGAGACTGACGCATCTGGACCAATAAAAATATTACTGCCGACAATTATGATTCTGGCTTGCACCAGTTCTGCGATTTTAGCCAGACCCTCTTCCAGTGTCAGATTTTGAAGATCAATTTTCAGCTTGCGGGAAGGATCAACTCGTCGATCCAGGATGACGGAGATATTTTGTGTCTCCCGGATTCTCTGGATGATCGCCCGAATTCCCACATTGGACCAGGAGGCTGAGAATGGTTGTGTGAGTGCCTGACGAAAATTGCGATCTGTGTGGTAACGGGGTATTTCCCGATTGAGTAAAGCGGGGAATTCACCGGGACCTTGATTGGCGTATCCCCTCTGATTCACTGTGTTTCTGAACGAAAACAGCATCAGGCAGAAGATGAGCGAGAGCATAAGGGGTATCAGTTTTCTCACAGATCGAGACTTTTCCGCTGGTCTGAATTTTTAGAGTGAAGGCTGGGCGAAAAACCGGAATCAGGTGCTGGAGTGTGACCGGGTTCCATGATACCATATCAGTACGGGCCTTTCCTGTCATATTTTATCTATCCGAGATGTGATAGTCTAATGTAAAGAGAGTCAGCGTTTTATGCAGAAAATACAGGCAGTTGGAATCGATCTGGGAACTACTTATTCCTGTATTACGCACCTGAATGAGCATGGGGAACCGGTCACGATCCCCAATCAGGAAGGGGAAATGTCCACTCCCTCTGTTGCCATGTTTGATGGTGCGGAGGTGATTGTCGGCACAGAAGCTTTACGGCATGCCATAGTGAATCCCCGGAATGTGGTCCAGCATGCCAAACGTTTTCTGGGTGAACCGAATTTTCGCTGGGAAATAGATGGTCGTTACTTCACACCTCGAGATATCTCTGCATTTATCTTGAAAAAGCTGCTGGCAGCCGCGGAGGAACGTATTGGACCCATCGAGTCGGCCGTCATTACGGTGCCAGCTCAGTTCAGTGATCTCCAGCGACAGGAAACGATTGCCGCTGGTAAACAGGCGGGGCTGAAACAGGTAGATCTGATCAACGAACCTGTGGCGGCTGCATTGTGTTATGTGCTGGGGGCGGAAGGGATGTGGTTTGCCGAACTGGCCGAAGAGCAAAGCATTCTTGTTTACGACCTGGGGGGCGGTACCTTTGATCTTTCACTGGTGAAATATCAAAAAGATGAAGTCAATGTCATCGCCAGTGGCGGGGATTTGAAGCTGGGGGGAATTGACTGGAACAATAAACTGCAGGCAACGATCGCAGAACAGTTTTCAGGAGAGTTCGGTGTCAATCCTGCGAATGATCCGGAAAGCCTGCAGTATCTGGCGAATGAAGTGGAGCAGGCCAAACGCAGTCTGACTGTTCGACCAAAAACAACTCTGGCCTGTCAGGTGGGGTCGCAACGCAAAACATATCAGATTACGCAATCTCAATTCGAGCAGCTTACTAAAGGGCTCGTCGATCAGACCACCAGCATTACCAAGGCATTACTGAAAGACAACAACATGGGCTGGGCTCGTGTGGATGTCGTGCTGACAACGGGTGGATCCTCCCGGATGCCGATGGTTCGTGATGCCTTGAAGCAGGCGAGTGGAACCACGCCGAATCTGTCCCTCCCTCCTGATCAGTCCATAGCGCATGGGGCCGCTTATTATTCCGGGATGTTGTTGAGCAACCGTGAATATGCAGAATCCATTCTGACATCCGAAGCAGCCAGTCGTCTGGCAAAAATGAAACAGCACAGTGTGAACGCCCGGTCGCTGGGTTTCCTGGTTCGAGATCAATCCGGGCAGCAACGCATTCCTCACTACATTCTGCCGGCGAACACCAAGCTCCCTGCATCGGTCAAGCATACCTATGGAACAGTTTCACCCAATCAGCGGCGTGTACATCTGAAATTAATCGAGAGTGGTGCTTCTCAGGATGAACCGTTTGTGATTCTGGGAAACTGTGTGGTTGAGGGACTCCCCGCTGATTTACCCGTGGATTCAAAAATTGAAGTATTAATGGAATACGATGCAGAGGCCCGGGTACACGTTTCCGCCAGGGACTGCACGAGTGGAAAAGAAGCGAAAATAGAAATCACCCACGAACAGAATCTGGTGCAGCAGACTCTCAACGGGACAAGTCAATCTTTGCCTGCAAATACTGAGGTCAAATCAGAAAATGCGGAAGATCCTCTGATACTGGACGATATTCTGAATCAGGCTGAATCAATCAATCAACCGAAAAAAACGACTCAACCACCAGCGCAGCCTCCGGTATCTACACAGTCCAAGCCGGCAAAACGGGGACTGGACAGCTCGGAGCGTCCCGTAGCATTGTGCAATCAATGTGGTGAACCACAACTGGGACCACCCGCTGCAAATTGCTCTTCACCTGAGCAACACACCCGAGGGGCGCTGTCATCAAAAAAACACGCGCCTCAGAAAGACCCAAGAGGCCAGCAAAACTCGCGGGGAAAAACAAAGGGTTCACCACAAACAAAGCGAAAACGAAAAACGACTTCCGAGCGATCCACTTCGAACTCTTCTGCTTCAACGTCGCAAAAAAAAGCGCGGCCAAAACCAAACAGTCAACTGGATGCTGCGGAAAGCGAATTCTGGGATCTGCTTGAGGATGTCTGAAACCGGACGTGTCACCGTTTTCGATGATTTCAGAACTTAATCAACAACTTAGGATGCAAGAACTCAGATGAAAATTGAACGGATTGAATTGTATCATGTGGCGATGCCTCTGATTTATCCCTGGCGGACCGCATATGGCGAAGATTCAGCCATTCATTCTGTCCTGTGCCGCATGATCAGTGGATCTGTGGAAGGCTGGGGAGAAAGTACTCCGCTGGCGGCTCCCTGCTACAGTCCGGAATGGGCCGGCGGTGTGTTTCATACGGTATCTGAATGGCTGGCACCGGCTGTGATCGGTCAGGAGTTTGAAAGTGGAGATGCCTTGCAGGAAACGCTGTCACTCTACAAAGGTAATTCGTTTGCCAAGGCTGCTCTGGATAATGCCTGGTGGAGTCTGCACAGCCGGATTTCAGGAGTTCCTTTGCATACCGCGTTGGGAGCGACACGCGACGAAGTTCCCGTTGGTGCTGATTTTGGAGTCATGGATCATCTGGACGATTTAGTCGAAGCCGTAGGAACTGCGGTCGCAGAAAAATTCCCCCGCATCAAACTCAAATTTCGTCCGGGTTGGGATGTTCCGATGCTGCAAGCGGTGAGAACTTCCTTTCCCGATGACATATTTCACATTGACTGTAACAGTGGCTATCGTCTGAGTGATGTTGCTCTGTTCCAGGCGATTGATGAGTTTCAGCTGGCGATGATTGAGCAGCCACTACAGCACGATGATCTCACAGATCACCGCGAGTTGCAGAAACAGATTCGAACCCCTGTCTGTCTGGATGAGAGCATTACCAATCCTCTGCGTGCCCGGCAGGCAGTCGATTTAAAAAGTGGTCAGTATATAAATGTGAAACCCGGGCGTGTCGGTGGACTGACGAATGCCGTCAAAATTCATGACCTGTGCCAGCAGGCAGGCATTCCCTGCTGGGTGGGAGGCATGCTGGAAAGTGCTACCGGTGCCTCACATTGTGCCGCTCTGGCGATGTTGGATAATTTCACTTACCCGGCTGATATTTTCCCCAGTGAAAAGTATTACCATGAAGATCTCGCCCAGGTTCCTTTATCACTTTCAGTGACGAAAGAGGGGGTTCCGGGAGTCAAAGCGTTTCAGGAATTACCGGATCCGGATTTCAAACGATTACAGTCACTGACCATTCAGAAAAAAATGATCAGTTCCTGAAAGGGGATTTAGTACATGTTTTGTTACCAGATGTTCATTGCGAGAATTCGGCGCTAGATTCCCAAGCAGCCAAAAATCAGGAAAACTTTCAATAAAAGGACCTTATTGGGGAATAACCTGTGTGATTTCAGTATCTTTCTACTTAGAGAGTCAGGTTATGTCATTATCGAACCACAGCAAATCAGATGAACTGACAAGACTGGTTGATGAACATTATCAGCTACTGTTTCGTTATGCGTATCGTTTGTCTGGTGAGAGGACCGATGCCGAAGATCTCACGCAGCAGACATATTTGATCGCCCAGAAAAAATTGTCACAACTGCGTGATCCGAAGCTGGCCCGGTCGTGGCTTTGTACGATCTTGAGAAACCTGTTTCTGAAAAAAGTATCACAAAAGAATAACGCAGTCTCTTTGAGTCTGACATTTGATCTGGCTTCTGAAGTAACGACAACACCAGAGCTGACTTCACAGGAGTTACAGAAAGCCCTGGATGAACTGTCCGAGGAATTTCGGATTCCTTTATTAATGTACTATTTTGAAGAACGATCCTACAAAGAGATCTCCACTGAATTATCAATTCCGGTGGGAACAGTGATGAGCCGGTTGTCGAGAGCAAAGTCATTTTTACAGGAGCGGTTTTCAGAACCATTACAAGATGTCACTGCGATTCATTCATAAAAATTACATCGGAAATTTGGCTTCATTATGAACACGTCAGAACCACCCAGGTCATCAGGCTTTCCTGAATCAGAAAATACTGATTCAGGTCATAACGCTGAAGATCCGGTTTTTGACGCACAACTGAAACGTGCCCTGTTGGATGTCAATGTTCCGGATGGATTTCGCGATACTTTACTACAATCGCTGTCTGACCATGAAACTGCTGCGGCTGTCAGTGATTCGCAGGTGGTCGCCCCTCGTCGACGATTATTACATAATCCGACACTCCTGGCGGGGCTCTCATGCTGTCTGGTTTTCATGGCTATTCTGACGTACCTCTGGGCTGCTCAAGGACCGGTCATTGATTTGGCCCGTTTGGGTCCCGAACTCAATCTGGATAGTCGTCTTTTGCCTGAGTTCGATCAGCATTTTACATCTCATTTGCCGGAACAGGGAGGCTGGAACTCCCGGGGGCAATTAACCATCTATAATAAAACCTATGGTGTGACTGCAGGAACCACCGGAGCACAAGACGCCGCTACTCGATTTTTTCGACTCCGCACCGGAAATAATCGGTCTGTTTTTGGGGCTCTATTGCAGATTCCTGCCTCACAGGTCTCTCCCCTGCCGACATCCACCCTTTTTGATCCCGGCCAGGTTAAATATTCCCAATTGAATAAAGGGAATTTTGCGACTGTCAGCTGGATCGAAAATGATCAGGTTTATGTGTGTATTGTTTTTGGCGGCGCGCGGGAGCTGGAAGCTTTAGGGCGTGCCCTGCAATCCGCTTCCGCTTGAAATCAGAACCCGGACCGGCTCTACTTATAGAGAGTTGTTTTTGCTGATCTGATGCAAATCATTTTCCATAAGGGGTTGTCATGCGCGTTTTACTTCAGTGCTGTCTGATGATGATAGGGGTCTGTATGTTCTTGGATGTTCCCTGTAAAGCGGGAAGTTATGCTTACATCTCTCTGGGGGGAGAGAAGAAGATTGCCATCTATCAGCTGAATGAAGAGACGGGGACTCTGACGCATCTTGAAGACGTTCCACTGGAGGGAGCACCCGGTTGCCTGGAAGTCGATCCCCAAAAGAAATATCTGTTTGCTTCCGTCCGGACTGCACAGAAATTTATGAGTTTTTCCATTGATCCGCGAACCGGAAAGCTGAATCTCATTTCCAGTATTCCGGCAGGAGGCAACGCCGCTTATATTGCGACTGATAAATCAGGCGGATACCTGTTCTCGGCGTATTACGGCGAAGGAAAAGTGGCCGTGCATCGCCTGGGAAAACAGGGGCAGATACTGGAGGAGATTCTGCAGACCATTCCAACTGAGAAAAATGCACATGCTATTTTACCCGACCAGAAAAATCAGTTCGTATTTGTTCCTCATACCGGCCCGAATGCGATCTATCAGTTTCTCTGGGACGAAAACCAGGGAGTATTAAAAGCAAATTCTCCCTCAAAGCTCTCGGCGGCGGCTGACTTGGAGCCTCGCCATCTGGCGGTATCACAGGATAACCGATTTCTCTACTTTGATAATGAAAAAGGAAGTTCTGTTACTGCTTACAAACTCAATGCAGACGCGGGAACTCTGACAGCCTTCCAGACCGTTTCGACGTTACCCGCTGACTTTGATGGGAAAAATACCTGTGCCGATATCGAACTGTCACCGTCCGGTGATTATTTATATGCCTCGAATAGGGGGCATAACAGCATTGCCTGTTTCGCCGTCGATCAAAAGACCGGGCGGTTGAAGTCGATCGGTCAGGCTGCTACAGAAGATACGCCGCGCTCATTCAATATCGATCCGACGGGGCGCTTTCTGTATGCGGCTGGGCAGAAAAATGGAAAACTGGCTGCGTACAAAATCTCGCCTGAAAACGGAACCCTGGAACGGTTTGCGACCTATGAAGTGGGAAAATCTCCTTCCTGGGTGGAGATTGTCAAGTTTCCCTGATCCGCAAAATTGCCTCCAAAACGTACTCTGTTGTCAGGTTTCGAGGGAAATTGTTCAGCACGGTTTCAGGGTAAGTCGATGAATTCAAGTGGATGGACTCATTTGTGGGGTTCGTCTCTGCGCAGCGATTTCGTCGCTTCGTTTACTTTTTATCGACTTCTTCTGCTCCTGTGAAGAGAGAGGCTCGTCATGCGCTTTTCTGTATTCTCTTTAATTCTGACTCAACTCTTCTTTGCTGCCGCCTATGGTCAGGAACAGACACCACTCCGGATCAGCTCTGATCACATCTCGGCTGACTCGAAAAAGAGTAACATCAATATCACAAAAATACCGTCGACTGCTTCAACCGGTCCGGCTTATCAGCGCATGTCTGTCAGCCAGAAACTGATTCAGCAGCGAGCGTTTCTACAGGCACAACAGCGAATGCAGCGAATCAGTGCCCGTAAAGCAATGGGAATTACACCAGGTAGACCGACCATTTATGTGAATGCCACTCCTCTGCCAACCTACTCTCAAATCATGCAGCAGTCAGCATGGTATAATTACAACCCGTATCAATTCAATGACTTCTGGTATGGCCCCGAATACTGAGAATTGATTGACCGGACTTAAATCAATCTTTGGCGGGAAGTGACTGTGCAAACTTCACTGCCTGATTGATCCAGTATTTGAGATCTTCTGCGCTCGCATAGCCGGGTTGCTCAACGTAGATCATGCTTTTGAGCGGCTTGCCTGTGAAGTCCATTTCGCGTGTCGCTGGTTCCTGCAGCGCTTTCTGCGCGCGTTTTTCTCCCAGTCTTAACATCAGTCTGTCACGGATTACGCCGCAGCACATATTGCCGTGCAGCATGAAGCAGATTCCGCCAAACATTTTCCGTTCTGAAAAGCCTTTGCGGCGTTTCATCAGCTGTCGAACTCTTTGAGCCAGATCTTCATCGAATACCATTTGAATCTCCGAACAGGAATTATTTCTCAGCGACTTTCCTTTTTACAAAAAACTGAACAAACTGGAAGTGGTTAGGATTCTGAGATATGAAAGTGTATCTGTTTCTGTAGAGAAAGGGAAAGTAAGGGGACTGGAATGTTATTGATTCGATTTTTTGTATTGGTCACTCTGGTGGGAACGGGACTTTTCATTGAAACGGTGGCTGCTCAGCAAGAGAAAGCAGAATCTCAAACAAAACCCGAACCGGTTCCCTTTCATTCAATGAGTCTTCCGGGGCTGGATAATGTCTTTCAGATCGATAAGCAGTTTTATTCGGGTAGTGGGCCGCATGGGGAACTAAGTTTTCAGGCACTCAAAAAGCTGGGGATCAAAACCATCGTCAGTGTGGATGGGACGCCCCCCGATCTGGAACATGCCAGAAAAGCGGGAATGAAATATATTCATATCCCTATTGGCTACGACGGTGTTTCCGAAGATGCTGGTCTTGCCTTTGCGCGTGTTGCGCGGGATTTGAAAGGACCTGTTTATATCCACTGTCATCATGGTAAACATCGCGGCCCCACCGCAGCAGCAGTTATCGGAATTTGTCGAGGCACCCTGAATCAGAAAAGTGTTCAGCAGTTTCTGACACAGGCAGGGACAAGCAAGGATTATGCCGGGCTCTGGAGAGACGTAAAAAAATTTAAGGTACCAGATTCCAATGCCATTCTGCCTGAACTGGTGGAATCAGCAAAAGTTCCTCCCATGGTTTCCGCGATGGCGCAAATCAGCCATGACTTTGAACTGTCGGATCAGTTACTGCAGAATAAGCCCGAGAATCGCAAGCAAAGACTGAGGGTATTAGTCCTGCTGCGCGAAGGGCTACACGAAACAGCTCGTAAATACTCTGGCGATTATGATGAGATGTTTAAACAATGGCTCACAGAGTCGGAGCAGCAGGTCAAATCGCTGGAACTCGCTGTCCAACAGGGAGATCAGCAGGCATTCACAACCGGAATGAAAACCTTAAAGTTTCAATGCAAACGCTGCCACAAAGCCTATCGAGACTGATCTTATTTTCGCCTCTGTTCAATCGATCTCTTTCCAGATGAGCTCCAGCTTCAGTCCTTTTGTTGCTCCGGCAGGTTCAGTCACCAGCTTCATTTGAAAGTCATTATTCTCGTTACCGACATGTGCCATGGCACGTGGCGCAAACTGAAACCGTAGTTCGGCTGTTGCCTGGTTAATGACTGTGGTCGGGTCAGCCTGTTTCGGACTTTCCAGTCTGATGTAGAAATGATAAACAGCCGTGGGTTGCTTCTTAATCCATTCATTGAGGGAGATGCGCAGTCGGTTCTCTTTGACCTTTCCCTTCAGTGGTGTCCAGGACTTCTGGTTATGCGATATGGAAATGCGAGGCTGAATATCAGTAGAGGTTAGTTCAAAATCAAGGTACCCTGCGAGTAGCACATAAGGCCAGTTCACCAGCCATTCTCGCTGGTTGCCTGCAGTCTGTTTGAGTTCATACAGGTCCCGTATCGTTCGTTTGAGAACACCCTCTCCTGCAAGGGGAGGTTCGGGAGAGTGAGATTTGTTTTTCTGATGGACACGTTCCGGGTTTGAGTAGCGGAATTCGACATAGTCTAAAGGTTCCAGTACTGGTAATGCAATTGTATCTTTAATCCGTGGTTGTCGCTCATTTACCCGGTTGTCTGAAGTTGAAGTATACAGTTTCGCAATCAATTCAGAGGGGCTGCCTAAAGGATCTGTAGGCGTTTTTGTGATGATTTCAGGCTGCTCTGCCAGTTCTTCGACACCCGCGATCACGCCCTGTCGATTACGATAAAAGACCTTGTGATCCGGGTCGAACATATGCCAGCGACCGTCATAGAATGTTTCAGCAACAACGTGCCCTGACAGGCCCCAGACGCGACTCTGCAAACCTGCTTTTCTGGCGAGGACCATGAAGTTGGTCGCACAATCATCACAAAATCCATAGCCATACACATTCAGGAATTTGACGGGATCATGGAGTTCATCTCCCTGCTCTGCCGGATCGTAGTGATAGCGCCAGTCGACGAGGAACTTCCAGATGGCGATTGATTTCTCTTCCGCGTTCATGTCGGGTTTGAGGATACTGGCCAGCATTGCTGACTGACTGGAGAGATCAGGAGCTCCTTTGCGTTTCCAGGCAGGCGTGATTTGAGTTTTTGAATCGAGGTTCTGCCAGATCATTTTGAGGGGTTGCGCTTCTTTCAGAAGATTTACAGGGACCGTAATTTCCGAGTTAGAATCTGTCAAAACGAATGAGGTTGATTTTTGCAGAAATGATTCGGTACTGACCAGTTCATAATTTCTCCCATTTGTTCTGGGGTCAGATGAATCACTGGTTGAGAAATAGAGTGTTCCGGGAGTCCAATGGCTATAGTGCCCCTTTCCCAGCTCTCTGATCCGGCTGTGACGTGCATGCGGGAATGGAAGTGGTTTGCCGTTTTCCAGAAGTTCGCAACGGGATTTAGAGTTTTTGTCAGCGGCTCTAGGGATCGATAAGCGTGCACTATAGGCAGCGCCCTGTTCATGTGTGATGGCGGTTGGCTGGATCAGTTCTGTGATGACTGCAGATTTTTGTTCTGACCGTGTCGAGGGCTGGAGGATGCCCCGCTCAGCTCGTATTTGTACAGGCAGGGTAACAGTACAGCAAAAGAGCAGGAGATAATTCAGTCTCGATGGAAGTGTTAAGATTCGCATAAGGATACCAAGTCAGAGGTCTACGGAATTAAGCAGAAAAATCAGTAGAAAATGGAATTAAGTTGTTGAGAATCATAGCAGAGCTGGGTGATAATGCAGACTCATTTTTACTTCTTTTCAGGTAGGTCTATGCGAATTATTCCAACTTTATTTTGGCTCTGTCTAATGATAGTAATAAGTCCTGTAGACAGGACTCAAGCAGAGGACGATGTCACTCGAAAACGTTCAGAACCAGCGAGTATCAGCTCTTCCTGGGACGATCTGCTAGACGGGATTGACACTCCCGAGGATTGGATTGAGCATAAAAAGGAGCTCAAAAAACGCTATCTGAACCTGATCCGTGATCAGTTCAAGCCGGAAAAACCAGATCTGCAAATTCAGTTTCATGACACGGTGATTGTGGATGGTGACTATCGCCGGCAATTGATCAGTTATCAGGTAGAAAATGATGAACGGGCACACGCTTATCTCGGAGTCCCATTATACTTAAGAAGTCCTGCTCCAGCGGTCGTCGCATTGCATGGGACTTATAAGCAGGGAAAAGAGCGTGCTGCCGGCCTGGTAGAGAATTCGGATAAAGCCTATCTGGACCATTTATGTCGGCGTGGGTATGTGGTGATTGCTCCGGATCATTTTGTCGCTGGCCATCGCATACCAGAAGCAGGACCCTACGATACTGAGGCATTTTATAAAAAACATCCCGAGTGGACCGCTGTGGGAAAATTTACCTACGAACACTCGATTGCCATTGATGTACTTCAGACGATGAAAGAAGTGAAACCCGATAAAATTGGTGTACTGGGGCACTCTCTGGGCGGGCATGGATCAATGTTTCTCGCTGCTTATGATGAACGTGTCCTGGCAGCAGCTGGTAATTGCAGTGCCTCTTTTTTCCGACAGAATGCCAAAGTGGAAGCCTGGGCTCGCGATCACTGGTATATCTATTTTAAACACATCCGGCCTGACCTGTTGGAAGGCGATCTACCTCCGATTGACTTCCATGAAATCATGGCTTTGACGGCTCCTCGAGCTTTTCTGGACCTGTCCGGACTAAATGATGGAGATCCTCTGACCCAACGCCAGCGGGTGCTGATGTTACTCAAAGTAATGGATGTGTATGAACTGGAAAAAGCACCGCAGAACTTTGCTTTTTTTGTGCATGGAAAAGGTCATTCTGTCGCGCACGAATCGCGGGAGCTCATGTATGGCTGGATGGATACGCATTTGAAGCCGTCCGCAGCGACGAAAACAAAACTGGTGACCCCCTGAAAAACATGGAAAGCGGAATTAGATGGAACTAATTATAATCAGGCATGGAAAAGCGGAACATGCGGGTGTTGTCCCCGGTGGAGACTCAGCCAGACCGTTAACCGAGCATGGCAGTTATCAGTTTCGGAAAGTCGCGCAATGGATGGTAGAACATCAGAGTTGCCCTGACTTGATTCTACACAGTCCGTTGGTAAGAACCACTCAAACTGCACAGATCCTGCAGGCTGAAGCGGATTTGAGTGACGATTTTTGTCAGCCGCAGAACTGGCTTGGTTTCGGTTTGAATCTGGAGAAACTGATTTCGTTCGTCAGTAAAAAAACTTACGAACGGGTCGCAGTCGTGGCACACATGCCTGATGTCGCGCGATGTACGGCGGAACTGATTGGGGGTGGCTACATCACATTCAAGCCTGGTAACGCCGCGTGTATTCAGTTTGATTCAGTCATCAGATCAAGCCAGGGAAGTTTGAAATGGCATCTGAGTGCGCCCCTGTTTTAACACTTCACTCGATACGATTCCGCTTGCCCGATCGTTTCGCAATCAGTTCCGGTCATTTCAGCAATACGGATTAAGAATGTTGTGTTGAGAACAGGTCCAGTACACGTGCATCTGTCAGACTGTCGGCAATAAATTGAGCCGAACTGAAGTCTCCATAGTTACTATATTCGTGTGGAATTGAAACCACATACGCCCCTGCTCCGACTCCCGACTTCGTACCTGTTTCGCTATCCTCAAGGACCAGCATCCGTCCGGGAGCGACCCCCATTTTTTCGGCAGCGTTCAGATAGATTTCTGGATGGGGTTTACCGTGGGTTACGTCTTCCGCAGTCAGGCTGATGGGGAAACGATGTGTGAGGTCGAATTGTACGAGCAGAGTTTCCAGATAAGGCCGCGGAGAAGAAGTTGCGACACACTTGGGGATGTCCAACTCTTCCAGATAGTCCAGCAACTCAAACAACCCATTCATGGGTTTCAGATTTTCCTGCAATAACGAACGGAAGATCTCCTGACTTTCCAGCCAGAGTTCATGTGGGTCTTCTGGTTTCTCCAGATGGCTGGATAGATGTTCGAATCCTTCTAGAGCCCGACGTCCCATCATGCCCCGCAGGATATCAGGCGTCATGGTTTTTCCACGTCGCTGCAGGAGGGCATCGCCTGATAGAAAAAACACGTGTTCGGTATTAAACATTAGTCCATCCAGGTCAAAGGCGACTGCCTGGATGGGAAGGTGATCTGACATGTGTAAACTCTTTATCGTAAAACTGTAACTGGTTAAGCGACTCTGAGGTGTAGATTAGTCGTTCTTCGCAGTGGGATCAATCGAACGGCTCAGACTGTGCTCCGTTTTACTATAGCGTCTCCAAGGTGATCAGGACCGAGTATAATTGATTGATAGACGCTATGGTTAAATCTGATGCGTTCTATAACGCCGGTTTCTGCCCGCGATAGCTGAGATCCAGCAGTTCCATGGGATGCGCGACCCAGAGTGGTTGATGAGACTGACGGAGTTTGGAATCGATCTGCAGTGTGCAGCCGACATTACCGCTAATGACAATTTCTGCTCCCGTTTCCAAGATGTTGTTCAGCTTGCGTTTGCCAAGTTGGTCTGCCATTTCCGGCTGTGTCAGGTTGTAGCTGCCTGCTGCGCCACAGCAGATTGTTGATTCCTGAAGGGGAATCAGATTGAGCCCGGGTATCAGTTCCAGCAGTTTGCGAGGCTGATTTTGAACTTCCTGGGCATGAACCAGATGGCAGGCATCGTGGTAAGTCGCGCGAAAGGGGATTTCTCCCTGGGGGGCAATCGGGCCCAGTTCAAACAGAAATTCGGAGACATCCTTGAATTTTGATGCCAGTTGTTTCAACTGTTCTCTCTGTTCTTCAGAAACTCCCTCGATTTCTTCTGCGATATGGCCGTAATCTTTTAACATGGCACCACAGCCGGCGACGTTGACAATAATGGCATCAATATCATCCAGTTCAAATGCAGTGAGGTTTTGTAACGCGAACTCCAAAGCGGCCTGATCGGCACCACTGTGATAGTGAATTGCTCCGCAGCAGGCCTGAGTTTTGGGAATCAGAACTTCGCAGCCGTTGGCTTGCAGGACGCGAATCGTGGCTCGATTCACATGGCTGTACATCGCTTCCGAGACACAGCCTGTGAAAAATGCGACCCGCGCACGCTGAGTTCCCTGGGCCGGCATAACTTCAGGCAGGTCCGGTTCGGCTGGCTTAAGACGTGGCAACAGATCATTCATGCGTTTCAGTTTATCCGGCAGCAGGCTGGTCAGTTTTAACGCATTCATTAACTTGTCGATTCGCAAAGTCTGCATAACCCGCGCTGGAAGTAATGCTTTTCGAATGCGACTGGGATAAGGAAACAGACGGTAGAGAATCCAGCGATGAAACCAGTCCTGTTGAGCGCCTTTACCCTGTCGGGCATCCATTTTCTGAATATCGACACGAAATGGTTCAATCAAGCGACCATATTGTACTCCTGAAGGACAGGCAGTTTCACAACTACGACAGTCCAGGCAGAGATCAAGGTGACCACGCACAGCGTCAGACAGTTCAACCCGCTGGTCCACTACGGCCCGCATCAGATAGATACGGCCACGCGGACTGTCGTTTTCATTCCCCGTTTCCAGGTAGGTAGGACAGGCTGCGGTACACAAACCACAGTGAATACAGTCTAGAAATTTCTCGTAAGGGATTTCAGAACCGGGAATTTCTGTCGGATCTTGAGTGGCGTCGACGGGTTGAGAGAAAGAACTTCCAGGTTTCATATGTTAACTCGTATGCGAGATGCTAATAGTCAAAGGAGATTACGTATTATTCAATTCTAAATTTCAACCAGTTCATTAAACCGTTGCGAATTCAGGACATGCTCAGGATCTAATGCGTTTTTAAATTGTTGCATCAGATTCCAGCCTGCGGGAGGCGAACAGAACAGAGGCAGTGAGTGAGACCATTCTGACTCACACTGGTAAATGTTCAAATAACCTGTTTTCGGATCAATTGTTTTTTTCAGCTGGTTCAATATCTGCTGGACGTCATCCAGCGAACTGGCAGAATCCGGTAAATGTCCGAAGACAATTCCATCTGCAGCATGCGCCTGTACCGCAATATTCAGTCGTGTAGCCATTTCAATAAACTTCATCATCTGCGATGGTAGTAGAATCGCTTTGAGAGTCACTGGATCATCAGACGATGTCTGGTATTCGGTGAATGCGTTATATAGCCGTGTGGCCTCTTCCGTCACTACTGTCTGAACACTGAGGGGGGAGTACTGATTCCATTCAGAGACGATATGATTAGCCTGCCAGTGGACTTCATTTTCAGGTCCTTCATAACAGATACATAAAATATGCTGATCCGCGGGTAGTTCCAGGCGGGCTTCCGCCGCAATTTGACTGGCTGCTTTGGCATTACAATATTCCACAGCGATCGGACGTGTACCTGATGTCACAATTGCTTCCAGTGCCTGATCTACAGTCTGACAGGAATCAAACTGAAACCAGACCATGGATATTGTTTGTGGTTTGGGTCTCAGGTTGAGCGACACCTGGCTGATGACTGCCAGTGTCCCCAGTGAGCCTACCAGCATCTTTCCCAGATCGTAGCCAGCGACGTTTTTTACTACACGTCCTCCCGATTTGAACAGGTTTCCCTGACCGTCAATCGCAGAAATTCCAATGACATAATCACGAATTGTTCCATAGGAAAACCGTTTCGGACCACTGGTATTTGTAGCAATCACTCCGCCAATTGTCGCTCGGTTAGACTGTGGGATATCGATGGGAAGTCGCTGACCTTCCGCTGAAATCATTTTATTCAGTTCATCAATGCGCATGCCAGCTTCGACAGTAATGGTGAGGTCGCGTACAGGGTAATCGACCACCCGGTTAAGTTGTGAGGTACAGAGCTGAATACCAGTCTGGCTGGTGGGACAGCAGACAGCCAGCGAAGTTCGTCCTCCGACAGGAAACAGCTGCCTGTGGTTTCCTGCTGCATTTTCTGCGATGAAACGGCTTAATTCTGTTTGAGAAGCGGGAACAAATTCTTCCTGCGAGCCGGATTGGAGCGGAGACATAGTTCTACTTTCAGGAGCCTTATTGAATTAAGATGGATTGCAGATGAGTCACGTGATCGGGATATGACTGCATCAGTGTGGTGCGCGTCTCGCCGGATGAGTCTGGGAAACCTTGGGTGAATTATCTGAAGCGTGTGGAGGCAGAACCTTATCTCGACTGCAGATCTGGCGCGGGTTAAAAATATTTCGAACTCGTTCCATCATGGCGAGATCGGTCTCATTGAAAATGCGGCTCATGAAATTGATTTTTTCCACACCAATCCCATGTTCGCCGGTGACACTGCCACCCAGTTCAAGGCACTTTTCCAGAATTTCCTCGCTGGCTTCGAGGACCAGTTGAATCTGTCCCTGATCGCGTTCATCAAACAGCAGGATCGGATGCACGTTACCATCGCCAGCATGAAAGACATTCACGATTCTTAAACCATATTTTTTGCTGGTCTGTTCTATAAATTCCAGAATTTCCGGGAGTCGTGTCCGGGGGACGACACCATCCTGGGTACAGTAACTCGGGCTGAGTCGCCCGATGGCGCCGAAGGCCTGTTTACGACTTTTCCAGATCAGCATGCGTTCTTCCGGAGTGTCAGCACGCTGAATTTCGCGGACATTATTCTTATTGCAAATTTCCAGGATTTTCGAGACTTCCGCATCCAATGCCACTTCGAGACCATCAACTTCAATCAGTAATACCGCGCCCGCATCCAGGGGGAAACCGAAGTGGAACGCTTCTTCCACTGCCTGGATAATGCCGTGGTCCATCATTTCCAAGGCGGAGGGAATAATCCCTTCTGCGATCATTTCGGAGATCGCCCGGGTGGCATCTCCGATCGTCTGAAAGACAGCCAGCATCGTGCGATGAGCTTCCGGGTCGCGTGTCAGTCGGACAATCGCTTTGGTACAGATGCCGAAGGTACCTTCGTTGCCGACATACACACCATGCAGATCATAACCGGGTACTTCTGCGGTAGGACCACCGAGTTCGATAACAGATCCATCAGGCAAGACGGCTTCCAGCCCCAGTACATGGTTGGTGGTGACACCGTACTTTAAGGTATGAGGGCCTCCGGAATTAGTGGCAATATTTCCGCCAATCGTACATGCACCCTGGCTGGAAGGATCAGGAGCATAATGGTAACCGGTCCCTTTCAGGGCATTCGTCAGATGCAGGTTGACCATGCCTGGCTCCACGATCGCATACCGATCTCTGAGGTTCAGTTCCAGAATCTGTTTCATACGGGTCAGCACAATCATGACCCCACCACCAATAGGCAGGCAACCTCCGGAGAGACTGGTTCCGGCACCGCGGGCCAGGAACGGAACATTGAATTCGTTACAAAGCTTGACGATCTCAGAGACCTGTGCGGTTGAGGTGGGGAAAATGACAATATCCGGAACGGATTTGTCCACGATGTACCCGTCACATTCGTAAACGAGTAGTTCATCGGCATTATACAGAATGTCGGTTTTTCCCACGATTCCGGTTAATTTTTGAATCAGAATTGAGAAAGGTCGGCTTCCTGCCTCCAGCTTCTCTAAAACAGGAGCTGACAGGTTGATGGTCTGGCTGGTGTCGTCAACCATTGTCGGGGGTAGCTTTCAATAAGGTTGAAAGGGAATAGTGGTGATTCAAAGGCTGTATTTTAAATCAAAGTCAGTTCAGGAATCAATTCTCTGATTGCTGCTTCATTCAATTCGAGTGGTTTAAATGCTGTATTCGGGGCAGAAAAAACGAATTCGGTCGATTCTGCAGAAAAAGTCATTTCTGATTGACCCAAATCGGGCTGGACCAGGCCATCTCGCCATTCGATTGGATCACACGGACATAGTACCAGTCATCCTGCTTGCCATTACCCTGGTTAGCGAACTTGAATTCCGTATTCCACTGATTATGGAAGACAATCCGATGCAGCATCGCCGATTCCCAGGGAAATGGTCGGGTAAACAGCATTTCATTACTGACCGCCAGATCTGAAAACTTCTGCGTCAGCTGGCATTCACCGGGCTGTTGACAGGAAATAGAAATCCGAGTATCCACATTTCCCTGAATTCGCATAACGATGGCTTTCTGGGACCAGTCATCGACCTGTTGTTTGAGAGCAGTGAACGATTGGACCTTGAGTTGGTGGGGTGTCTGTTCCAGAATGCGATCACGGCGGAATTCATCCAGCGGTCCTGTGGTGAAACAGGTCTGAATCTGCTGGATCTCGCCCCCCTCGACATCGATATTGAAGTTCCAGTCAGCCGTGCCCCCCCAGCCTAAAGCTGGCCAGGGGCCCCAGCCATATTCGAAACGCAGGACAACAGGTTGGTCCCAGGGATTGGCTCCATTCGATTTATCAACGGGGAAATCACGATGAATCACGCGTCCGTTTTTCAGAACTTCCACGCGGTCAATTTCATCCCAGCCCTGCACTTTCACTTTCAGTTCCCGTTCATCGGTAAAAGGGAGTTCCTGTCCCATCATCTGGTCATTAAGAAAAAAGTCGAGTTCGATGCGATCACCGGAGACCGCATAGGTGCGTCGATTTCGAAGACTATCGAATAACGCATCGCGTGTCAGTTCTGGTGCTTTGATGGCAGCGAGCCCCTCGCGGTACCCTCCCGGGTGTCCCAGATGATCGTCCGTGCTGGCGACCACGCCCAGTCGATAACCCTGATTCAGATAATACTGAAGCGTGTGTTTGGTCCAGCGTCCCCCTTCCGTGTGTCTTTTATAGGGAAAGGGGGCCCGGTCATGTTCGGCGCAACCCCATTCGGAATGAATTTCCAGGACCGGTGAAACATCTGCTGCCAGTTTCGTGGGATCAAATCCACGATGTCCCAGGCGATTGGCTGGGTGATGGGGAATCATCAGACAGCCTCGCTGCCTGGCGAACGTCTGAAGTTCGGCGAGGTCTTCGATCAGTTCGTAGTCCCCCTGCAAATCCGGAAACAGAATGTGGTAGTCCCCTTCTGCGGTGCCGTGTCGTTCATACCCGAGGATTGTGACAAACTCGCCTGGTGAATCAAAGTCCTTGGCCAGTTGAACGACTTCCGGCCAGCGGGCGCGGGCGATATGAAATCCGTTTTTCCATTTTTGGGTAATTTTGCCATCGTAATCGACGATATCGGGCCAGTAGGAATGCGGCGTAAAAGCATAGAAATCGAGATGATTCCGTGCGATTTCGAAAGAGCGATCGAGTGATCCCAGTGCATAACCTACGTGGTTGTGATTGTGCAAATCGCCGAAGTAATTCTGATAGTCGGTCGTCATTGGATTCAGGCAGTTCTTAAATAGATATTTTCACTGGTGAATATTGTTGTTCTCCGGTTCGCTGTGTCTGAACAGTCTTTAGATTATCTGAAGCATTGTGAGGCTGGAATGCAAGCGTTCCTGCCCCATCCAAAGTGAAAATCGGCAGTTCATGTAGCGCTCCATCCATTCAGGTCATCGACTCCAGGAGAGCCATTTATTGAAAATACTTTTAATCAATGGACTGAGTCGCGTGCGATTATACTGGTCGCCGATTTTTCGGATGGCATCTGCCTGGGTAGGATAGGGGTGAATTACACTGGCCAGTTGCTTTAATCCCATGCCGGACTTCATGGCGACCGAGATTTCTGAAATCAAGTCACCCGCATGGCTGGCGACAATGGTGGCCCCCAATATTTTATCGGTTCCCTGTTTTACATGAATTTTTACAAAACCATTTGTTTCAGCATCCAGAATGGCACGATCAACGTCTTTTAATTCCTGGATGAAGGTTTGTATGTGGATATTCTTTGCGGCCGAGTCATGTTCATACAGCCCGACGTGTGCAATTTCGGGATCCGTGTACGTACACCAGGGAATCAGCAACTGACTAGCTTTACTTCGGCCTTTAAACAAGGCATTTCCAATCACAATCCGGGCCTGGAAATCGGCGGTATGTGTAAACTGATAGCGCGAACAGATATCGCCGGCTGCATAAATGGCAGGGTTCGTGGTCTGCAGGTAATCATTGACGGCAACGCCATCGCGTTCATTATATTTCACGCCCGCCTGATCCAGGTTTAAGCCATTCACATTGGGAGCACGACCGGTGGAGACGAGGATTTCATCAACGTTGAATTCGGTCAGTGTTCCTTGAGTGTCGACCTGAATTTTCTTGCCTGCTTCGGTAAGAGAGACCTGAGTGGTCGATGTGTTGAGAAGAATTTTGACGCCATCCTGTTCCAGTTGACTCTGAATAATTCGAGCAGCATCACGGTCTTCTCTGGGGAGAATCTGCGGTTGAGATTGAACCAGAGTGACTTCCGAACCGAAGCGGGCGAATGTTTGAGCTAATTCACAACCGATGGGCCCTGCCCCCACAACGGCCAACCTGTGAGGCAGTTCTGTTAATGAAAAAATAGTTTCATTGGTGAGGAAGCCAGATTCTTTGAGACCTTTGATTTCAGGGATAGCAGCCCGGGCACCTGTGGCAATGACCGCTTTTTTGAAATTGAGCTGGTATTGATCCACCTGAATTGTTGACTGGTTGAGGAAGCTTGCATCGCCGATAAAAACATCAACTCCCAGGTCTTTGAAACGTTGCGCGGAATCATGTTGACTGATGTCGGCCCGCAATTTACGCATGCGTTTCATCACCTGTGGAAAGTTGACTGCCACTGAATCAGGATCGACCTGGATGCCCAGTTCGTTTGATTTCGTGACAGTATGCATTGCTCGTGAAGATCGTATGATCGCTTTAGAAGGAACACAGCCTGTATTGAGGCAGTCGCCTCCCATCAGATGTCGTTCTATCAACGCGACTTTTGCTCCGAGCCCTGCCGCACCGGCTGCGGTGACTAGACCTGCGGTGCCCGCGCCGATGACTACCAGATTATATCTGCCGTCCGGTTGAGGATTGATCCAGTCTGGCGGGTGGACCTGATTCACCAGCAGTCGATTAAATTCATCGGGGGGATCAATCTGAAGCGGTTTGGTCATGTTGATCTCTTACGATTGTATTTGTGTCTGCTCAGGGCTGTGATTGAAGACGTGTTACAATTTTCTTCACGAGCAGAGGAAAGGTTCCCAGCAGGATAAAGGCGATAATCAGCTGTGGGGATAAAATTCCGCGGGCTCCCTGTTGAGAGAGTTCCTGCAACGTGGGAACACTCGTGCCAGCGTAGACATAAACGGCAGTCCCGGCAAGCATTCCCAGCTGGCTGACCCACCAGAATGTCCAGACACGAATGGTCGTGAGCCCCATTAACAGATTGAGGAGAAAAAACGGAACCGCGACGACCAGTCGCAGCGTAAAGAGGTAGAAGGCACCCTCTTTTTCAAACTGCCGATTGAAACTGGCAAAACGATCGCTGTATCGACTTTGAATAGCCGAGCGAAACAGATAGCGGCTGGTTAAAAATGCGAGGGTTGCGCCAGCCGTTGATGCAAAGCTGACGAGCAGCAGGCCTTTCCAGAAACCGAAAAACCAGCCATAGGATAAGGTCAGCGGGACTGCACCCGGGAGGGAGAGTCCCGTGATTCCGGTATAAACCAGAAACGCGATCAGGTAAATCGCAAGGGGATGTCGTACAGCAAAATCCTGCCATTGATGTTCTCGGGTTGCCAGGTATTCGAGTGTCAGGACATCGCGATACTGGAAATAGACCAGACCGATGATCCCTGCCAGGACGATTAAAAGAATCACGCGCAGGTAAGTCGCTGTCTGTTTCTGGCCGGAATTTGCTGTAGTCTGAGGAAGCAACGATTGACTGGATTCGTTAATGTGTGACTGCGAATCGGAATCGGCACGGTCCACCAGTGATTTCCTGTTCTAAAGAATCCCTCAGTTAAGTGATTCGCTGTCTTGCCGGTCCAGACTCTAGCGGACTTAGACTGTATCCAGTTTTACTTTAGCGTCTTCAGAGCTATTTGGACCGAGTCTAATAGATTGAGAGACGCTATGATCAAATGTGATGCGCCTACAGGATGGCGCGGATCTTTTCCAGAAATTCTTTGTTGCTCGGGAATTTCTTGAGGGTACTACTGAGTTGTTCCATGGCTTCGACCGGGTTCAGGGAAATCAGGCTGCGGCGGAGCAGTGTGACGCCTTCCAGCACATCGGGGGCCAGGATTTTTTCCTCACGGCGGGTTCCGGAGAGTGTAATGTCAATCGAAGGAAAGATACGGCGGTCGGACAGTTCCCGGCTGAGAACCATTTCCATGTTGCCAGTTCCTTTGAACTCCTGAAAGATCACTTCATCCATACGGCTGCCCGTATCGATCAATGCGGTCCCCAGTACCGTCAGGGATCCACCCTCATCAAAGCGACGGGCAGTTCCGAACATCTTTTTGGGAATATCCATGGCTTTCACATCCAGACCACCACTCATGGTACGTCCGGTATTTCCCACCCATTTGTTAAATGCACGAGCGGTCCGGGTGATACTGTCCAGAAGAATAAAGGCGTCTTCGCCTGCTTCGGCCAGTCGCTTTCCGCGTTCAAAAATCAGTTGACTCGTGCGAACGTGGCTTTCGACATCGCGGTCCATTGAAGATGAGATGACTTCACCTTTGATTGAACGCTGCATTTCCGTGACTTCTTCAGGGCGCTCGTCAATCAGGAGCACCATCAGACGGATTTCGGGATGATTGGTACTGACCGCTTCTGCGATATCCTGCAGCAGCATTGTTTTACCGGTTCGAGGCGGAGCCACAACCAGTGCACGCTGGCCTTTGCCGATGGGCGTCAGCATATCCATAATCCGCATTGTGATTGGCATCGGACCCGTTTCCAGTTTGATCTGTTCAAACGGATTAATGGGAGTCAGCTCATCGAACGATTTGATTTTCAGGTATTCTTCAATGGTCCGGCCATCAATGGTCTCAATGGATTTGAGCCGGGGGCCTTGACCGCGAGTACCAGGTCCCACTTCGCCGCGAATCAGAATACCTTCTCGCAGGTTATGTTTTTCGATCAGAGAACTGGAAACAAAAGCATCTGAATCCTGCGCTTTGTAATTGGATTTAGGGTCTCTGATAAAACCGTAAGCTTTGGGGTGTAATTCGAGTACCCCTTCAATCGTTCCTGATATGTTTTCATCGACAGGAGTATTCGAGCGTGGTCTGCGGGTTTGTGTTCTGTTGCCTCCGGCATTCCCACCTGATCGCGAACGATTTCCGCCGCGGTTGTTGGAGTTGGCACGGCCTCGGTTACCTCCACCCTGGTTGTTTTGGCCACCTTGCCCCTGTCGTCCTGGTCCCTGACTGGTCGTGCCGTCTGATTTTCTTCTACGCCTTCTTCTGCGACGATTGCCTCCGGTTTTGTCGGATGACTGATCACCGTCTGCACGGTTTGTGTTATTGTCGCCTGTGGATTCAGAAGAGGTGTCTGACATGCTTGCGGGTTCTCTTTCAGGTTCTGCATCGCTCGGGGATGAATGAGATTTTTCGAACATTTCGAGGTTTTCTTCGGCCTTGCGATGGTACTCATCCTGCAGGGCGTCGGTCTCACTTTTCTCTACAGTGTCCTCCGTCGCGCGTTCTACTTTTTTTCGTGGTTTAGTCGTTTTGCGACGTGCAGGTTTGGGTTTGTCTGAAGTTTCAGAACTTTTAGCGGCCATACAGAAACACCAAATGTTTATAAAATTGTTACGAAATAATTAGAGACACAACTACGGCATGAACGAGTAACGAAGTGACAGACAAATGCTTCAAGCCTGAATCATTGGCAGCAGAGAGCCTGCAATGATACTTGAATGCTGCTGGCATACTTCTGAACGTGCCGACTCTTTATCCAGAGAAAACCAGATCAATGCCAGTTAACGAAACTGGCGTAGGCCTGATCTCTTGAAAAAAGACTCACACAGTGGAATAACTCGCCCATCTGTGGACTCGACCATCTTGGCCTGAATATTCCAACTCATAGGACAATCGCTTTTGAAACAGTAAAGAGATTTAGCCCAGGCATTGAGAACAGATTGCTTTGACAAGCTTGTTGACGAATGCCTCTTACAGGGTGATCGTCTTGCCGATATCCTTTCAGGCAAAATTATTGTGGTCAAAAACTGTTACTAGAATTCAATCGTTTCTATCAGGTTCCGTCAACCGATAAATGGTTGCTAATAAGGAACTTTTAAATGTTTTACTAACTCGTGCTGGAATCAGTTTTCACTCAGTTGTCGTCGATAAATGGTGACGAAACGGTGAAAAGATTTAGGCGGCCTTCTGATGTCATTTCAACAAAACAGAAACAGCAGGCAGAGAACCTTCCGAAGATAATGTTTATAGCCAGTGATCTGGTCTGGTAGTTTTGCAACTGGTTCAGATACCTGAATATCCTTCAGCGCGAACATGAAAGAGCAATTACTTTCAAGAAACAGGCGACCGCCCAGATCTAATCAAGGGTGGTGCCAATGAAGACTAAAGCCCCGCCGGACACGACTCACATACATAAAAGCCAATTGGGTAATCAGTGATTTCTTTGTACTGATTGGTGGGTTATTGATCTCAAAAAGCGGGGGGAGATCCTCATTGAAAAACGGCTTTCCTGAGATGTCTTAGTTAGTAGTGTTTATCAAAACTATCTCATAGCGTCAATACTAATCGTATCGCCAGCTCGTTCTAGACATATTTTAACTTATCCTCAGACAAAGTCAATTCACTATCCTGTTTCTATCAGATGTTTTGTTCAGGAGCACTACAAGGTCTTGTCATTTAACGTGATTTCCCCGGTATTTCTGCTATTTCAAGTTCTGAGTTCAGTCCGAACTCAGGGTTCGAGATCAGGGGGCAAGCCGGACGGAAAGGCCTGCTGGATGAAATGATTGATGCGCTCAATACGGTTTCCGGGATCGGGATGGGTGCTGAAGATTTCCGGTTGTTTTCCGGGACCAGCAGAGCGTTTCAAGATATCCATCACGGCGATCATAGCGTGTGGATCGTACCCAGCCATGACCATGAGTTTGATGCCCCAGCGGTCCGATTCGAGTTCATCATTTCTGCCATATTTCATATTCACCATTGATCCGACCATTGCCGCCATCCTGGCGCTGCTGACGTCACCCCCTGCTACCCCCGCAGCGCCCGCCAGTCCTTGTGTCAGTTCCTGTTTCGCCATCTGTTGTGCGCCATGTCGAGAGAGAACATGCCCAATTTCGTGTCCGAGTACACCGGCCAGTTGTCCTTCTGTTTCCAGTTGATTGTACAAGGCAGCGGTAATGAAGATCTGCCCTCCCGGTAATGCGAACGCATTGATCACCTGGTTATCTTTGAGCAGATGAAAGTTAAAGCGATAAGGGTTATGACGTCCCTCTTTTGCAAGGGCATCATTGAAACTGTCAAGCAGTCGGCGTCCGACACGATCGACATACTCCTGGGCCTGTTGGTCCGGGTGCTCTCCGTGATGTTGCTGCAGAATGGCAGGCAACGCCTGCAGACCTAAAGCGATTTCCTGCTGCTCTGTTAAAGCAACCCGCTGATTCTCTCCCGTGATTTCATTGACATCTGACTTCATCAGATAGGATATGAAACTGAACAGGGCGATGCCGACTGCGATGATGAGCCGCATCTTAAATGAAGAATTGCGGGAACCATGTGAAGTTCTGATGTAACGTGTCATCTTTTTTATCCTGGAGTCATAAGATCGGAAGTACAGCTTCAGTTGTCTCTGAAAGAACGTGATGATTCATCCAGACTCTGGATGTACCGCCAAATGGCCTGAAACTGCAGGGGGGCGTCTCCATCCAGAATATGTGTGATTTTTGTTGTTTTTCCGTCTGCAGACAGACGGGGCATTTTTGAGGATATATCAAATCGCGGTGGATCGAGAATAAACCGCCGATAGTAATCATCGTTGAGACGTTCTCTGATGTGCACGAAATTTATCCCCGGTGCAATTTTTGTTTTCTCATCGCCAGTTGGCAAGCTGTCTCCGACACCATGGCACTGACGGCAGTCGAGCGCGCTTTTCGCAGTCAACTGATTACCCAGTTGAATTTGTATTTCTGGCTGTGTGTGTTCAGAACTGGAGTTCTTGGGAGATGTGTGATTGCGCATTCCATGCTCGGCCGCCATTCCTCGCGCCAGCAGCGCCGCGTGCGCTGGAAAAGCAGGCATTCTGGATTTCAACCAGGGACGGGGACGCCAGGGGAGCTGTCCACCAATAAAATTTTGGGACCAGTGTGGTTTCAATTTTTCACCCGCCCATGTCAGGCTCGGCAAGGGTTCCGGAGGTAAGCCCGACTCCCCTTCTTCGACGACAATCAAGGCACGTGGACTGGAGGCAGAATCTCTGGTGTGACAGGCGGAACAGTTTAACTGATGAAACCACCTTGCAGCAGTCTCAGTATCGCTCCGTCTGAACAGGGAGTCTGATTCGGTTTTTAGTACAGCCTGAATTGCAGAACGTTGTTCCGGACCAAATGAGAAGGTGGGGGCGGAAGCAGGTCGCTGATCTGTTTCAGCAAGACACCCCACCGTAAGTGACTGGACGCTGATGGGAACTGCCTGGAATTCAGTAGCACCCAGTGGTGGTTCATGGGGCGAAGAGTGACATTGAACACATCTCAATATATCAAACAGTGTCTTACCCCGGTTCGCTGAACCGGCTGGGGGAATCATTGCTTTCGGAATTTTTCCTTTGGAATTCTCGATAAGATAAGCGGCGAGGCCGGCTGCTTCCCGATTTGACAATTTGAAGTCAGGCATGCGACTCCAAAGGTAATGTTCATGGGGTGATTTCAGGAAACGTACCAACTGGGAAATGGTGAATTTACGTTTGATTAAGGCAAGTGAGTGTCGTTGGTATTCATCTGGCTCCTCGCTAACAGAAAAGTGATGGCAGTTGATACAACCCAGAACTTCGTACGACTTTGCTCCTGCAGACAGTAATTTCTCTGGATCGGTTTCCGCTGTGTCATATTGTGTTTCTGGATAGTCAATGACAGGTTTCTGAGCCTGGGACACAAACCAGGCGGTTAAGTCGGCTGCCTTCTGAATGGTCAACTTTTCAGCGGGATCACCCAATAAGGAGGGCATATTGGAATGTGCTCGTAAATTATGTGGATTTAACAGCCAGTGAAATAACCAGCGTTTTGTCACACGCGTCCCGATATTCTTCAAATCTGGCGCAGACTGCGATAATTCAGGCATCGCTGTGCCTTCTGAAAGGAGTTTGTCTGCCTGCAGCCGGGCAAGCGAGAATGAAAGATCTTCGCCCGGCAGTGTATGGCAGGCCAGACATTGAAATTGCGCGAGCAGTTCGCGTCCTTGGCGGATCTGCTGTCGTTCCAGCAACTGGACGTCATTACCTGTGTGGCTCAAAAGTTGAGGCAGGATTGGTTCCGTCGCAAAATTCTCGCCTTTCCAGAGTAATCTTAACCGGGCACGACCATCAGGTTGGCTCTGGTAGTCCAGCTGCAATTGATTAAACCCTTTTTTTAAATGAACGGGTACGGGGGCAGACTGTTTGAAGTCTGTACCGGTTATCTGAAAAATTTGATTTTGATTGACTTTTAAACGGGCAGTTCCCAAACCCTCCAGACTCAATTCGTATTCACCGGGAATGGGGACGCGCAAATAGACTTCGGCGGTGGCAGAAAAACGGCCCGGTTTCAGAAAAGGCGTGGCTGGTTCTGCAGGGCTTACAGACAAAGCCAGCAGACGGTTGCTGCGTGCATCAGTCACGGTCGAACCGGTTGACTGATTCTGTTTAAACCGCCAGAGAACTCCTGGTTTTAACTGTTGCACCTGAGTTGCTGTGAGTAGTTCATTTTTCTGACGACGGACCAATATAGATTCTTCCATTTTACGGGACGAAACCGAATTGATCGTATGATAATAGGTCTGTTTTAATGTTTCACCAGACTGGCTGGTTAACTGCCAGGTGATTCCCATCTGCATCACGGGAATGACACGAGACAACTCCAGGAAAACCGTGCGTTGGTCAGGCAACAACGTGGCAGAGATGACTTCGACTTCATCACGACCTGCGGTCTGGGGAGCGGAAACGCGATATTCCGGCGAACCGTAGTTTTGTGACCAGAGATAATTCCATTGTTCAATAGCGTAATTATCGGGGTTCTCAGCCGTTTGATGATCCAATGGGTTCGTAAACGTCAAAGCAATTCCATTCTGCATGGTTTTGACTGCGACAGGCAGGTGGACGGGTTTTCCAGTGTAGCGCACGCGTTGCAGGCAACCGTCTCGGACCGCATTCGTTACCCAGCCTCTCAAACCACTGACGTAAAGCTGCCCATCTTCGGGGCTGAAGCGTCCCCGCATGATTCCCGACTCAAACTCGAGCGGCAGTGTGAGTGTGCCCCCCTGCGATTGGTCCGCAATGACTTCCCGCAATGTGAGTAGCAGTTTACTTTGCCCGTAAGACAAATGTAATAACTGATTTTCCAGCGGTCCCCATTCCCGACTGGTCACCCAGACCTGTCCGCCACTGGAGTTATCCTGCAGTCGCGGGATCCAGCATAATGGGGGATCATATCCCAACGGTCTGTCCGGCGTGATCTGTGAACCACCAAAGCCGTAGTAGCCTCCTTGTTTTACTTCTATGATGCTGGAAGCTGGAGTCCAGTTCCCCTCCTGGGGGGATGCGGTGATAATATTGCCGGGGCCCATCCCCATACCGTTGGGATTGCGAAAGCCGGATGCAATCTGATTGAGACGTTTACCATTCCGGCTGATCTGCATGACCCCCTGCTGAGCGTGCATAAAATAAAAGTTCCCGAAGGAATCAGTCTCAAGGCAGGTTACATAATCGTGACCACCCACGGATGTCGGGATCTGATTGTTGAAGCATTCATAGAAGTCGGCTTCGCCATCCAGATTCTGGTCATGCAGGATCGTGATCTGATCGCGGCCTAATACATGAATCTTGTTGTTGATGACTTTCAGCCCCAGTGGCTGAAAAAGTCCGGTAGCAAAACGCTTCCACTTCAATTCGCTTAAATCAGCGTCAACGCCTCTGACCAGCCAGATATCGCCATGCACGGTTGAAACCGCCAGGTCTCCATTATCCAGGAAGTCGTGACCACTGATAAAGAAGAGCGCGCGGTACGGGTTTTTATGCGGAATGGTAAGCGTGTCGATTACATAAGGAGCATTCTGCTGGCTGAGGACTCCTTTGGTAATGAGTATTTCGGTCCAGCGAGATGGTCCCGGGATCAGTTGTGTCTGCAGCGAGTCTGGTACTGAGAGATTGGGAGCGTTGTAGGCCGCGTTTGTTTTGCCGTCCGGACTGATCTGGTAATAAACGAGAAACCGTTGTGTAGTTTTGCGGGGAGGGATCACAAAACTGGCGGTCCCCAGCTCTTTGTTGGCACTGATGTGGGATTGTATTTCTTCCCCGCCGATGCAGCCAATTAAAACCGGACTGTTTTGATTCGTCGTGATCATTCGCTGGGGATGATTTTCTACAGATTCCACCTCACTGGCATCAGCAACGATCAGATTTAGTTCTTCCTTCCCGGGGCCGATTTCAAAAGCGCGTGTAAAGCAGGTGCCTTCAGTGGAAGACTTGAACCAGGGAGATTCATAAATCGTCGTCTCACCGATACGGTATTCCAGTGTGACTCGATTCTGATTGACGTGAGAACCAACGAACTGATACTTCTGTCTCCAGCCGGGCCCCTCTGCTGTCGAAAAATGAATCTGGCCGACGGGTGTCGGTGCGCGTATCAGACCAAAGCGTTCCGGGGAAGGCTTGAGAAATCCATTTGACCAGATACCCCGCACTTTGCCGTGTGCGGTGTCATAGCAGATCGTGGCTGCCTGATTTTCACCGACGCGGATCGAGAGCCCTTTCTTGACAGGACCCGTTGGTAAAGGCACGATACAGGCCAGCCAACCGCCTATCTCCGTCTGCTGCCAGCGATTATCACTGGTCTCTTCCATCGGCTGATCGAACCCGACCGCATCTTTGCCCCAGTGGTCGCGTTCTTTTTCAGTAGCAGCTGTTTCAACGCGAACTGATTTCTCTGGTTCAGATCGATCCGAGATTTTTATTTTATCAGGGAAGTCAAATGAGAGCAGGAACAGAGTGTTTTCATCCTGTTTCAGTGGCGCTATGGGAACGACTGTAAAATCGCGTATCTCTTTTGAAATACGAAAATCATCCAGCAGGCCATCACAGCCAAGCCTGTTTTCGACGAGCCGTCCGAAAGCGATGTTGTGCTCTGCTGGTTCGGTTGATTTTCGTTTCGGGAGTTTCGAATTGAGCGCCTGTTTGCCGTCGACATACAGGCGCAAACGAGAGTCTTCCAGAATCATGGCGACATAATGCCATTCGTCGTCACAGATATTGATGCCCGTCTTAAATTCTCCCCCCTGCCCGGGCAGATACACGCTGAAAAATCCACTGCCGGCATAAGAGTACATTTCCCAATGTGCTGTCGCGCTCTTGGGGTCACAGGCGAGCAGGATATTGAAACTCGTTTTGCTGTTCAATCTGACCCAACCCTCTGCACTGAGGGGACGGTGATCTAATAAACCAACTGCTGATTTCGACAGGTATGATCCCGCATTCGCGTTGAGGGCATTTCCCCATTTTCCGGGAACCAAAGTGTCTTTCCGCACGGGCTTTACTTCTACTGCCGGGGAGGGATCAAATTCCTGAATCGGTCGTCTGGCTGCCCAGGCGGTGGCGCGGCGGAGCATTTCAGTGGCGGCGAAGGAGTCGTAGGTTTTTTCGCTGTGCCCGAGCAGCGTCTGGAAAATGCGTCCTTTGCCGTAGCGATAGGTCCAGGCCAGCGGTTCCTTGTTTTTCGTTACTTTGGATCTGGCAGTAATGAGAGCCTCAACCGGTTCGGTGCCATCCTGACGAAAATAGAGTTCATCGGTCACCGGAAAATCCTGCAGGTTTCGGGTGAGGGGATGCGTGGCGTCGGTAATCTGGACGGTGAACTCTCCGAAGGCATCGTGTCCGCTTTTCTGTTCTCCCTTGCCATGATGATTCCAGACCCGGCGAACAATCTTACGATATTCGGGCCAGTCGGATTCTCCTGCCTGGGGGAGTGAGAAGTGAAAGGCACCATTGGCGAAATGGATTAAGATCAGCCCCCCGCCTTGTTGCAGATAATTCATAAATGCGTTGCGCGAGGTTTCACTTAATGGGGTTTTATCATGCCAGTTGGTATAGTTCTGCACAATGACCTGATAGTCCTGCAAATCCTTTTTCGACAGATCTTCGATGTCATTCGTGAGATCCACTTTGATACGCGGGTCTCGTTCCAACTGTTGCTTAATCACAGGCGTGGTTTTTTTCCAGTTATGCCAGGCATGCGCCTCGTTGCCGGCGAATAGTAATACTCGAATGGGTTCTGTATCAATTAACGCTGGTTCGGTTCCCTGGATGCCTGCCAGGGCGGTGCTGATTTCTGCATGAGTGTAGTATGGGGCTTCCACACCGTTTTTAGGGACGTCGATGTTTGCGGTCCAGGCAATGGCATTGAGGATGAATTTTCGAAAGGCGGCGTTCTGCCAGTTATCATAAAAATGACCGCAGGTCGTGCCAAAGCCGCGCCCCCCCTGGCTGCGTTCTTTAGCCCAGGCGACAATGTTGCCGTTTTCAGGGCGTCCTTTGAGTTCAGAGACTTCCAGTAAAGTCGTCAGCTGTTGATCTGCAGGCTGGAAGCGAATGTTGTAATAAAACTCCTCGCGAAGCTCAAACGGTTCGACGCCGCGGCAGATCGGATGTTTGGGCTCAGGCAGTGTTACCGGGGCCTTGAGTGTTTTAATCGCCGAATACCAGTTCCGTTTTCCATTCTCTTCCCAGTCAAAATAACCGCCGGACCAGTTCTGAATCTGTTTCGCATACTGGTCAGGGGCGAATGTGGAGAAATGAAATGTCAGAAAGCCACAGCCCCGATCGATCTGCTGCTGAATCTGTTTCAGGTGTGCAGCATTGGCAAAGTGCGGCGCTTCCGCAAATTTTTCGCCGTCTCTGCCATCAGAAATGATCATGATGGTGTCGGCGTCATTCAGCGTCTCCGGATTTTCCGGCCAGCCATCCAGGTGATATTCGACCTGAACTGTGTCGCGAATATTGGAATTGTCGAGCATGACCTTAAGCAGTTTGACCGACCAGGGATAGTCATGAATCCCATTTCCCACTGGGCCATGACTTTTGGGACCTGCGATCAGGACAATCTTATGTCGGTCACTGCTTTCATTTTGAGGAAGCTGTGCAGACAGAATCGACATCGCCGGTAGGCAGAGTACGAGCAGGAGTCCGACTAAATATCGTAAAATCATAATACCTCTGAAGCTCAATTATACAGGGGTCTGAGGTTCTTCAATCTTGAGACTGTTTTGGATGAATCGATGACTCAAGATTTTATTTTACCGACGCGGATGAGAAATTACTTCCAGCAGATTAGAAAAAATGAAATTCACTCCGGTTGGAATCATTTCCCGGCTGGCTGTTACAATCAGTGGATTAACAATTGCGACAGGTCTCTGCATCGTTCATGATAGAGAAATTGTACCGACCGACTGCCATTCTATAAATCCTCACCATTCATCTGGAAGTTGACATGTATCTCAAAAGTGCACTTGCCCTGCTGTTGGCAACAGTCCTGTTACTTGGTTTGCCTGAATTGCAGGCTGTCGAAAAACAACAGGCTGCCCAACCCAATATACTGGTGATTCTCTGCGACGATCTGGGTTATGGGGACCTGGCCTGTTATGGCCATCCTGTGATCAAAACTCCCCATCTGGATCAGCTGGCCTCCGAGGGGATGCGGCTGACGGACTGTTATGCCAGTGCTCCTGTCTGTTCTCCGTCGCGGGCTGGTTTGCTGACGGGACGGACTCCGAATCGTCTGGGCGTGTATGACTGGATCCCCGAAGGGCATCCGATGCATCTGAAACGGGATGAAGTCACAATTGCGCAGTTACTACAGCAGGCAGGTTATGAAACCGCCCACGTAGGAAAGTGGCATTGCAATGGAATGTTTAATTCCAAAGAACAGCCGCAGCCGGGTGATCATGGTTTTCGCCACTGGTTCAGTACCCAGAACAACGCCCTGCCCACGCATGAGAATCCCAATAATTTTGTCCGTAACGGAGAGCCACTGGGCGAGATTGAAGGGTTTTCCTGTCAGATCGTCGCCGATGAAGGAATTCGCTGGTTGAGTGACTGGCGCGAGAAAGAGAAACCTTTTTTTCTGCATGTCTGTTTTCATGAGCCACATGAGCGGGTGGCTTCTCCCCCGGAACTTGTAGAAAAATATCTCGGCAAGAGTCTGTATGAAGATCAGGCACAGTACTTTGCGAATGTCGCAAATATGGACCGTGCCGTCGGAAAACTGTTGAAAAAACTGGATGAAATGCATGTCGCCGACAATACACTGGTGTTCTTCACATCTGACAATGGTCCGGAAACATTGAATCGCTATGGAAAAGGCTCACGACGCTCCTGGGGATCGCCGGGTGTGCTGCGTGGCATGAAACTGCATATCTACGAAGGGGGAATTCGCGTGCCGGGCATCGTCCGCTGGCCGGGAAAAATCAAAGCGGGACAGGAGAGCGCGACACCTGTCTGCAGTGTCGACCTGTTACCAACATTCTGCGAAATCGCTGGTGTCGCGTTACCCGATCAGCGTCCCCTGGATGGTGCCAGCCTCTTACCGCTGTTTGCCGGGAACGAGATTGAGAGAACGACGCCTTTGTTTTGGAATTACTATCGCGCTTATAGCACGCCGCGTGTGGCGATGCGCGAGGGGGACTGGAAAGTGGTTGCGCACTGGAGTGGCCCGGAAGGCATCATTCCGCTGGGAGGGAATGTCAATTCCGTTTCTCAAGAGATTATCAAGAATGCGAAGCTGACAAAGTTCGAACTATATAACTTGAAAGACGACATCAGCGAACAGCATAATCTAGCCTGGCAGGAGCAGAAGCGACTGGACACATTGAAGAAAAAGCTGGTGCAGAAGTATGCGGCTGTTCAGAAAGAAGGGCCCGTCTGGAATACCAGCGAATACGATCAGAGCCGGAAAAAACCATTGATCAAAAAATCAGCGAAATAAACAGCCTCTTTTTCAGGTTCATTTTCTGTCCGGGGCAATTTGCGGGAAATCGATTTCAAGACTAAATCCCTATTCTCAACCGTCGGCGCGACTGTTAAAGTGAAACTCCGCAGTCATTTTGTCCTACCTGTTTTCATGAAACTGATCTGGTACAACCATGTCTTATCTACGTATTTTCTGCCTGTTGTCTGTTTTCTCTCTGCAGACTCTGCCCCAGCTTACTGAGGCACAAGCTATTCGCAATGTGGGTTTTGAGACGACTTCTTTCGCTTTGACAGGAGCTCGCGTGGTCACTCAGCCGGGAACCGTGCTGGAAAACGCGACCGTCCTGATCCGTGATGGGTTGATTGCAGAAGTCGGCATAGATCTGAAAATTCCAGCGGATGCGGATGTGATCGACTGTGCGGGGTTAATAGTATACCCGGGCTTCGTTGATGCCGCGTCCAGCGAATTGCTCAATAAAGACATCAAAGCTCCGCAGCCGAGTGAGCGCAAAGTTGATTTCGGTCGCTATGCCCTGGCAGCGACGCGCCCTGATAATCGAAATCACCTCAGTCCGGATTTTCTGGCGAATGAAGCCGTTGTCCGCAAAAAGAACAGTTTCGAAAAATACCAGAAGGCCGGGTTCACAGCCGTGCACGTGCTTCCCCAGGGAAAGATCGCCAGTGGCCAGGGAACACTGCTCTCCACCAGTGAGTTGCCTGTACGTGAAGCGACTCTGGTCAAATCGACGATGAGCGCCTTTCGCCTGTATGCGCCGCGTGGCGATGTTTATCCCACCACGCTGATGGGAGCACTCGCCCATTTACGTCAGACCTTTTTAGATACACAGCATTATGAACAGCATTGGGATCTATATCGAGAGCAAAGTGTATTCGTCAAACGCCCGCCGAGCGATCCTGCTTATGCAGAGTTGAAGGAAGTTCTGCATGGCAAGAAGGCTCCCGTGTTTACCGCTGACTCGCGGGATGAGATTTTACGGACACTCGATTTCTGTACGGAGTTTCATCTGAAACCGGTGATCTATGGGGGGGATGAAGCCTACCTGTGCCTGGATCGCCTGAAAAATGAATCGAGCGGCTTGATCATTCGGCTCAACATTCCCGAGAAGCCGAAAGTAAAAGAACCAGGGGATGAGAAAAAACTGACGATCAAATTTGCGGATCCCGTTCGCGTCCAGCAGGAAAAACTCCGCCTCTGGAAAGAGAAGATTCAGGGCCTGAGCCTGCTGGCAGAAAGCGGTTTACCAATGGCGATCTCTTCGGAATCGATGAAAAAACATGTTGAAGACGTCCTGCCACAACTGCGGGTGGCGGTAAAAGAAGGCCTGTCAGCAGAACAGGCGCTGCGTTTTCTGACGGTGGATGCTGCCGGTCTGCTCGGCATGGAATCACGTCTGGGGACGATTGACGCGGGTAAGCTGGCGCATCTGACGGTCATGTCTGGCCCCTGGAATGAAGATGAAACCAAAGTTCGGTACCTGTTTGTGGATGGCCTTAAGCTGGATTTCGAAGAGAAGAAAAAAGAAGACGAAGAGGACAAATCGAAATCCAAATCAAAAGCTAAGCCCGAGTCTGCAACCGTTGATTTAGCCGGTGAATGGGGGGTGGAAATTCAATCAGCTCAAGGCAAGGTCATTGGTCAACTGCAGCTTGCGCAGGAAAAGACTGCCTTGAGAGGCACGTTTTCCAGTGAAAAGGGGGACGGCAAAGTCACTTCTGGTAAAATCGAAAAGTCACAGTTTGAATTCACTGTGGCCATTGGTGCCGGGGAGCATTCAATTGAACTGCAGTTTAAAGGCGAACTGGGAAAAGAGTTGAAGCCGCAATCGCTTTCCGGAAAACTGAAGTCGGCCTTCGGGACAGAAACGCAGTGGTCGGCGGTTCGAAAAGTAAAGACGATGGAATCGGTCGTTGAGAATCCGATCCAACTCTCTCTGGAGGGAATGGACGACGGTGATGATCTGCTGGCCGATTCAGACAGCGAAATCCTGGTGGCAGAAAAACCGGTTTTGAAAAGCGAAGACCGCCCTAACCTGCATCAGTTTAATACGGAACTCAAGGCCGATCGGATCAGCCAGGCGGTAAATACGGGAGGAAACCTACTGCTGAAAAATGGAACGGTGATCACTGTCACCGGAGAAACGATGCAGCAGACATCAGTTCTAGTAAAAGAGGGCAAGATCGCCGCGATTGGCAGAGATCTGAAAGTGCCTGAGCAGACGACAGTCGTTGATATTACCGGGCTGTATCTGATGCCGGGTATCATTGATACCCACAGTCATATCATGATCACAGACGGGATCAACGAGTATTCGCAGTCGATTGTCCCTGAAGTTCGGGTTCGTGATGTCGTAAATACGGCAGACCCGTCTGAGTACCGGGCATTAGCGGGGGGCGTGACTGCCGCGCGGTTGTTTCATGGTTCGGCGAATGTGATTGGCGGTCAGGATGCGGTTGTGAAACTCAAGCATGGTAAGTCAGCTCGGGAACATATTCTGCACGATGCTCCACAAGGAGTGAAATTTGCGCTGGGAGAAAACGTCAAATATCGCACTTCGCGTTTTCCCAATACCCGCATGGGAGTTGAAGCGACACTGCAACGTGCGTTTCTGGAAGCCATCGATTACCGCCGACAGTGGCAGGAGTATGAAAAGTTACAGAAAAATGAACCGGACATCAAACGGCTGTCTCCGCGACGGGACCTGAGGCTGGAAGCATTGGCGGACATTGTGAACCATGAAAAGTTTATCCATTCGCATTGTTATCGCGCGGATGAAATCCTGATGCTGTTGCGTGTCGCTTCGAATATGGGGATTCGGGTCTGGTCGCTGCAGCATGTACTGGAAGGCTATAAGATTGCTCCCGAGATTCTGGCGCATGGTGCCAGCTGCAGTACGTTTTCGGACTGGTGGGCTTACAAAATCGAAGCCTTTGATGCGGTTCCTTTTAATGCGGCGCTGTTGAATGAAGCAGGCATCAATACAGTGATCAAAAGTGATGACTGGGAACTGATCCGACATCTCTATCTCGAAGCAGCCAAGACAGTTCGCTATGGTAATATGTCGTTCAATGATGCACTGCGTACGATCACGATCAACCCGGCGAAGGAGCTGGGTCTCGATCAGCAGATCGGATCCATCGAAATCGGTAAAGATGGTGACTTTGCTGTGTTCAGCGGGCATCCTCTGAATGCCTACTCACGCTGTGAGATGACGATTATTGAGGGGGAAGTCTATTTTGATCGCAGCCTGCAGCCGACCGCCATGACCGAATCGGCAGAGCGACGGTCCAAGGCACCTCAAGTTGCGATCGCCGCACAGACTGATGCAAAACTGGCATTGCCGACAGCAGACTTGACTGAGTATGCCATCACTGGAGCGACACTGCATCCGGTCGATCGGGGTGATATCGTCAAGGGGACGATCATTGTCAAAGATAAGAAAATCACTTATGCAGGACCTGCAAAAACACTGCCTGCTGAGATGATGGTGATCGATGCCGCAGGCTTACATATTTATCCGGGAATGATCGATTCCGGTTCTACATTAGGTTTAACGGAAATCGATAAGGTCCGCGAAACACGCGATTATGCGGAGAGTGGTGACCTGCAGCCCGATCTGCGCACGGGGGTGGCCATTAATCCTGATTCCGAGTTGTTTCCTGTGGCTCGTGCGGGGGGCATCACAACAGTGTTAGTCAGCCCGCAGTCCGGTCTGATCTCCGGTCAGGCTTCGCTCGTGCAGACCGCGGGCTGGACCGCACCGGAAATGGTGATGGAACTGGAAGCGGGTCTGCAGATCGACTGGAGTACCAAACAGGAGCGCCAGGACGAACTGAGAGACTTTCTGAAGCAGGCCCGCCTGTATCAAAAACTGAAGCAGCAGACAAAGGAGAAAGGGACACGTGAGCCGGTGACCGATCCCCGTTTTGAAGCGTTGATTCCCTACCTGCAGCAAAAGAAGCCGGTCTTTATTGAGGCGAATTCGCGCGAAGCGATTGCCGGTGCCTTGCTGTTTGCAGAAGAGGAAAAGCTGCGAATCGTGATTACCGGCGGCGCGGATGCCTGGAAACTGGCGGAGGAGTTGAAGCAGCGGAAGGTTTCTGTGATCGTCGGGCCTGTGATGCAGAAACCCCAGGACGACTACGATCCTTTTGATGCACCCTATGCGAATCCGGGGCACCTGTATGACGCGGGAGTTTCGTTCTGTATTCGTTCTCACAGTGCCTGGAATTCGCGGAACACCCCGTTTGAAGCTGCGATGGCAGTCGCTTATGGCCTGCCTGAGCAGGCTGCTTTGCGATCGGTCACACTCTCTGCAGCGGAAATTCTGGGAATCGACAGTCAGGTTGGATCTCTGACAGCGGGCAAACTGGCCAATCTGGTAATCGCCGATGGTTCGCCTTTGCAACATACCTCACATATTAAAGCGGTCTGTGTTGGCGGGAAAATAATGGCACCCGAAAGCAAGCAGACGCGGTTGTATGAACGTTATCGTGGTCGTTTACAGGAGCTGAGAGAATCGCCGGGAGACAAGCAGAATGTACCGATTCCCCTGGAAACTCAGAAGACAGCACCAGCAAAGAAACCTGCGAATACCAAGTAGCACAGTTGCCGCTTAACGCACAACACTGCCTTCGGCCTGTTTGATTTTCAAGACGTGCATCGTACGACTGAAGCGATCCGGGTTCTTTTTGAATTCTTCCCGGGATTCCAGGTCAACGAACAGGTACAGATTATGATCGTAGTAGGCACCGTATTTTGTATCGCCGGGAATGGCGCGGTCCTGCTTATTCAGAATGACAGGATCGCAGCCCAGGAGTTGGGGAGCATATCGTCCGGGATCAATCTTGAAGATTTCGAACTCAGTACGCGTAGAGAGCAGATAAGTGATGCCCTGATAAGGCCAGCTGAATTCATCCTTGCCTTTCGTCCATTTACGATCCCGAGTTAAGGCAACCGGGCTGTAACCTTCCAGGCCGATTCTGTCAGGATCCGTCGCGACGTAGGTCTTTTCTTCGACTTCAATCTCAACCGGCTCTGCTTTGGCAAAGTCACTTTCCTGCTGTTTTCTCTGCATCAGTTCCTGTTTACTTTTCTGAGCCAGATAAACGCGTCTGTCATTTTCGTAACGGGAAGCACCTCGCCCTAGAAAGCTTAAATAAGTGTTTTTCGGTTGCATCCCGTCGGTCCGAGTAATAATGGTCCCCGTGGGGGTCAGCAGGATATCACTGGGAAGCGAGCGTACATTAAACCGATCAATGAGATGTGGATACTGATCGCTGTCGATTTTGACACCAATAATGCGTTTACCGAGGACACTTTTAATGCTCTGCGTACTTAAAACGGTCTGTTCCATCTTATGACAGGGGCCACACCAGGAAGCATGGAAATGAACGAGCAGAGCTACATCTTTATCCTGCGCGAGTTTTTGCGCAGCCTGGAAGTCATGCAGCCATTCACCAGCGAATGAAGAACTGATTGATATCGCAAACAGAGTGAACGCAACTGTTACGATTGATACAAATTGATGTTTAACGTTTCCGTTAGTGAATCGCATGAAAATATCCCCGCAAATCTTCTGAATACATGAACGAGCTCGCGTTCAGTAAAAAGCGACAACAGAGTCGTTAATACTCTGATATCATCGTTGTTATCGGTTCGTTGTGGGGAGGTTGTTGTGAAGTATTACACTCGATTCGAGCCGTGCTGTGAGGAAATGAAAAAAATGCAGGGTCGTAACGAATTGCGCTGGAAGTCAGAAAGGAAACTTAAACCAGCTTAACTAACCGGACCGGGGAGACTCAGTGGAGAGTGTCTTGAGTTTGAAGTGTCGTGTCCGAAAGGAACGTGAGAAAGTTTTGCAGCAACTCCAGTCCGCATTTGGTGAGAATTGATTCCGGGTGAAACTGTACACCGAATAAGGGGGCACTCTGGTGTTCGATTGCCATCGGTATGCCCTCTGCTGTGCGTGCCGTAATCATGAGTTCGACTGGCAGGGTTGCTTCATCAATGATCAGTGAGTGATACCGGGTGGCGGGAAACGGATCAGGTAGACTGGATAACAGGCGTGAATTTTGATGATAGATCAGAGACGTCTGGCCGTGCACGGGTTGTGGGGCACGAATGATGTTTCCCCCCAGACTGGCGGCGATCGCCTGATGTCCGAGGCAGACACCGAGAATAGGGATTTGTCCGATGAAGTGGCGGACGAGTTCCTGGCTGAGACCGGCTTCTTCCGGAGTACAGGGGCCCGGTGAAAGGATCAGGGCAGAAGGTTTCAGTTCCGTTGCCTGTCTGAGGGTGATCTGATCATTGCGGATGACGTGCGTTTCCTGACCAAGCTCCTCAAAATAGCGAGCCAGGTTAAACACGAAACTGTCATAGTTATCAATAATCAGGATCATCAAATTTATTCTGAAGCAGCAGTTTAACTGTGAAGTGCGGCAATCATTCCCGCCGCCTTGTGCAGGGTTTCTTCGTATTCCAGACGTGGCTGACTCTGGGCAATAATCCCGCCTCCGACCGGGAACTGGATCCAGCCTTTGCGGACGGTGAAAGTTCGAATCAGAATGTTACTGTCAAATTCCCCGTTCAAACCAGCGTAAAACAGGCAGCCGCAATAAGGGCCGCGGACCGTGGGCTCGAGTTCCGCGATGATCTCCATTGATCGGACCTTGGGTGCGCCGGTAATGGAACCGCCGGGAAACGAAGCCGCGAGCAGATCCCAGACCGTTGTATCGGGTTTGAGCTGTCCGCGAACTTCTGAAACCAGGTGCTGCACCGTTTCGTATGTTTCCACCGAACAGAGTTGGGGGACTCGGATGCTGCCGGGCAGGCAGACGCGCGACAGGTCGTTGCGGAGCAGATCGACGATCATCACATTTTCGGCCTGATCCTTTTCGCTTTCCCGCAGTTCATCCCGCGTAAGCAGGTCGGCTTCGGGAACATATTTTCGACGTCGGGTCCCTTTGATGGGACGCGTTTCGACTTCGCTTCCGGAGACATTCAGAAAGCGTTCGGGCGAGGCACTGAGAACTGCCCAGTCATCCCAGCCAAAATAGCCGGCAAACGGAGCAGGATTCTTCGATCGTAAATTCAAATAGAGTTCTGCAGGATGACTCGTCGTTCGGCTGAGCAATCGATGTGAAAAGTTCGCCTGAAAAATATCGCCCGCATAAATGTATTCAATAATTTGTGACACACGGTCCTGAAACTCTGCTTTACAGAAATTGCTGAAAATATGGGGATACCCTTCCAGCGGGAATGCAGAAGAAAGCGCTTCCAGAGGCAGTGGAGGCTCCGTGTTCCATTGCGGCAGTTGATCGATTCTGCCGCGACGGTCAAAGAGAACTGAATCAGTGCGTGCTTTGACAGACTGGCAGCGTTGGATTGCTCGTTCGTAACTCTGTGCATTCAGACTCTCGTCAAAGCCCTGGACGATCAGCCAGGCACGATGCTGGTGATGATCCCAGGCGATGACCCAGTCGTAAAAGCCGACGGCAAAATCGGGGAGCTGGAATTCATCCTGCGGTGCGCGGGGAAACTCTTCCCAGCAGCGCCCCAGTTCATAAGAGAGCAAGCCGGCGAACCCGCCTTGAAACGGGGGGAGTCCCGGTACCGATTCGATCTGATGGCGTGCCTGTACTTCGCGCATCGGCAGAAAAGGATCGGTTCCCAGTTCAGCAGCCTGAATTTGAGTCCGCGTGAGGGGATTGCACATTAAGTATGAGAAGTGTCCCTGCGAGGAAGACTGACGGGCACTGTCCAGGACCAGCAGACTGTCTTCGCCGGCAAACTCGATCAGCAGTTGCTCCAGGTCCGGACAGGGAATCAGTTCTTCTACAAGAGGGAGCTGTTCCGCAATGGGGCTCCCCTGCTCTTGAGACAGATCCTGAGATAAATTTCCAGACATGATGCATCTATTTTTAACTAAAACACGCTGTGAGCACCCGACATACCAAGGCCACTAAGGGGACAGTATAACAGGACCCGGATCGAGAAGGAATCATCAGCGAGGCCCACATTGTGTGTCTTCCCCCTGCCCGCGACGACGTTCCAGTGCACTGGTTTCAGCCTGCGTTAAAAAGCCCCAGTTTAATGGTTGATCCTGCTTGTACTGTTTTCCCAAGGTTAAAGCCGTCATTGCTTTACTCATTTCGTAGCCCAGATAAAAGGCATGTGATGCATCCAGATCCTTCTGGTTGGCGGCCTGGAACTGATCAAAGAGTTCAAACGGATCGGTGCCTTTCCAGTAGCCATCCCGGTTCATGACGTGTAAGGCATTCTCTTCTGCGAAAATGCGATAGTTCGGATCCCGGATCTGAGCCGCCAGGTTCGCCAATGCTTCTGAGCCAAGTTCTTTGAGTTTCGGATCGCGCAGCATGACCAGTTGATATTCGACGTGCTTAGGAAGGGTCTGGTTATCGATGGCATATTTGACTAGGCGCCGGGCATGATTGAACTCCCCAATCGTACTGCGGGCCCAGTTAATGACTTCGGTTGCCAGGACGCTATGGATTTTCAGTTCCTGGCAGAGAGCGGCCAAAAGTACATTCATGCCGGCGGTGTCGACCTCAGTCAGTTCCGTCAGATTGCCGATGCCCATCATGATTTCGGTATCCGGAAATTCTTTACGTGCTCGATAGTAACGTTCTAAAGAAGCAGCAAAGCCATACCCGATCGGTTCCAGAATGGGGTCGATGCGAAACGGTGTGCCCTGTTTCGTGAGTTCTTCCACGATAGCGTGCAGGGACTCAAAATCGCTGGGGACATCCGGGATGGCGACGACTTCGACGCCCAGCTTGGAAACCCAGTCGAGGTTGGCGTGGTTACAACTCAGTATAAGTTCCGCGCCGCTGGCGACTGCTGCTTCCACTTCGGTGCGTTCAAAGCTGTCGATCGAAATCCGATGGCCTGCGTCGATGAGCATCTTCACGATTTCACCTGTTCGCGACCAGCTATCTCCGGGAACGCAGCCGACGTCGATCAGGTCTGCACCGTTATCTCGATAATGGTCTGCCTGTCGCAGTATTTCTTCGTCAGTCAGAAAGGGGGCGTGATTGATTTCTGCCAGTATTTCGATGTCAAACCGGGAGAGATCTTTGGGAGGACGATCTGCCTGACCGAAATATTCGGGCAGGTCGAAATGGTCTTTGGGTCCCCGTTTGAAGGGAATACCAAAGTGATCGGTCAGTGTCTGCAGATCCCCTTTGCAGAGTCCAGGCAGCATAACCCAGTCGGTGTCTGGTGGAACAGTGAGTCTGCGCAAGATCAGCGGGACATGCATCAGGGCGGCGACCTGGACATTCAATACAACGACTTCAAACTCAAAACCAACCTGGGGAGCAAGTTTGTCTAATACGCCGCGTAATGAAAATTCAGCCAGCCTGCCGGTTACGAACAGGATGCGTTCCTGTTTCATTGTTGATCTTTCCTCAAAGCTGCATCCTGTCCCTGCTCTCGATAGTTCAGTGAAGTCCTTCGAACCGAGTAGCGTCGACCTGAATTAGTGGACCCATTTTTTGGGAAACCCGTCCAGGGGGGAGTCTGCTTCTGGTTGCCAGAGCACGGTTTCTTCAATTTTTTTCGCGAGGCTGATGTCTTTCCCTGTGATGGCGTGCACCTTGTGTGTCTGCAGTTTCACGGTGACCGCTGCATAGCCAACGCTCAAATCCGGGTGATGATTTCCGGCTTCTGCCAGGTAGCCGATCGTGTTGACCAGCATCAATGTATGCGACCAGCCAGGAGTCCCATATTTTCTGCGGATCCAGCCATCGCGGAGTTCCCAGTTGGAGTAAGTGTTCAGGAATTCCTGGATTTCAGCTTCGGTTAATGCTTGATCCTCAGTCATGATTCCCCCTTTTTTCTAATCCTGTCGGATGATGATTCGATTAAACCAGTTGGTGATTCAGCCGATATTATTAATACCCTGTTTCCAGAGACTGATGCAGCAATCGAGGTTCCATTTTTATGGCAAGCTCAATCAGTACAGACAGTTATCCCGGGGAACAGGACAGCTTGATTGCTACTGTACTGCATTTTGGGTCTCTTTTAAATGGGGCACCGGGCGGGATTTTCACAACAATGTTAAGAATACAGATGAAAGTGAATCGAACTAAACCTATGCTTCATAAGGCTTAAGTGCGAAATACAGACTACACTTTGCATCTCTGGCAGAGTAGAATAATAGATAGAGGAGTTTACCGGCTTAAGATCGGATCTGCTCCTTCCCTCCCAATTTTTCCCACCACGGTTTCACTGAGAAAGAGTTGAAAATGAGGCGGCTTTGGATTCTGTTTCATCCATCATCAAAACCCGGCCTGGCATCAGGTATGTACTGGTTAACCGTTTTTATGATTACTGTGTTGACAGTACCTGCTCTGAGTCTTGCTGCCAACAACAATAAAATTCCTGCCGAGCAGATTGAGTTTTTTGAAAAAGAAATTCGTCCGGTTCTGGTGAAACGCTGTCATGCCTGTCATGGTTCTAAAAAACAGGAAGCGAGCCTGCGTCTCGATACTCATGCCTGGATGATGAAAGGCAGTGATACCGGTGCAGCCGTTGTGCCGGGAGACCCACTGAAGAGTCGTATCATTCAGGTCATCCAGTATCATGAGGACGACAGTCAGATGCCTCCTGAGAAAAAAATGCCAGATAATGAAATCGCTGCATTGACACGCTGGGTGAAGCTGGGAACGCCTTGGCCGTTTTCTGAGAAGGACGCCAAGCTGGCACCGACCAACGGCGCATACGATTATGAAACACTGGCAGAGAGCCACTGGTCATTTCAGCCTGTGACGAAGCCACAACTGCCCGAAGTGAAAGCTTCGCAGCGGGTCTCATCACCGGTTGACCCTTTCGTCATCAAACGTTTGGAAGAGAAAGGCCTGAGTCTGTCACCTGCCGTGGATCGTCGCAAACTGATTCGTCGCGCAACCGTGGATTTGATTGGCCTGCCTCCCACGTATCAGGAAGTGGAAGCATTCGTGAATGACAAATCTCCGGACGCCTATGCAAAGCTGATTGATCGACTGCTGGCTTCTCCCCATTATGGCGAACGCTGGGGACGTCACTGGCTGGACGTGGCCCGCTATGCGGATACCAAAGGTTATGTGTTTACCTCAGAACGCCGCTACCCTTATTCCTATACGTATCGCGATTATGTAATTCGCGCGTTCAATGAAGATTTACCATTCGATCAGTTCATTCGGGAGCAGCTGGCGGCAGATCAGATCGACCGCAAAGGCGATGATCGTTCGCTGGCAGCGCTTGGTTTTCTGACAGTGGGACGTCGCTATCGGGGAAATATTCATGATATCACCGATGACCGGATTGACCTCGTTTCGCGCGGCCTCTTGGGATTGACGGCATCGTGTGCCCGCTGCCACGACCATAAGTTTGATCCGGTTCCCACCAAAGATTATTACGGGCTGTATAGCGTGTTCATCAGCAGTTATGAACCGGAGGAGAAAGACCTGCCTCTGATCGGGAAACCTAAATCAGAAAAAGACTACAAGGTCTATCAGGCCGAGCGGGCGAAACGACAAAAAAAGGTCGATGATTATATTCATGGCGAAGCAGAGAAATTCAGAGCAACCGCCCGTCTGACCGTTGGTGATGTGTTGCAGGGAGTCGCCGAAAAACAGAAACTGGCAGCAGGAGGCGATCAAAAGCCAAAATACGAAAGTAAGGAAGCACCTCATCGACGGTACGTCGATCTCTGGCGTTCTTATCTGGCGCGCAATGCCAAATCGCAGCGGGCCGTACTGTCTCCCTGGAATCAGTTTGCCGCATTAAAAGTGAAGCCTGACGAATTCCCTGCGCGTGCTGCGGAAATCGTACAGAAACTATCGCAGCAGGAAGCAGAAACACAGGCCGACAAGCGGGTGAATCGTCTGATTGTCCACGCTTTGAAAAACAATCCTCCAGAGAACATCTACGATGTCTGCCGAGCTTATGGAACTGCGTTCAAAGAAGTCGAGCAGGCGTGGTTGAAAGAACTGGCAGAAGCAGGAAAAGCGAAAAAAACTCTGCCCGAAAAACTGGAAGATCCTGCCGCAGAAGAGTTACGGCTGATTTTATATGATGCGGATTGTCCCGCTGCCAGTAACGATGAAGTGGCAGCATCGATGTTTAACCGAGCCCAACGCAATAAAATTCGCCAGCTGGAAAAACAGCTGGAAACTCTGGATGTGACATCCCCGGGCGCACCACCACGCGCGATGGTGATGTTAGATAAAGACAAACCGGTCACCTCTCACGTGCATCTGAGAGGGAACCCGGGCCGTCGAGGCGATCAGGCACCGCGGCAGTTCTTCCGCATACTGGCTGGCGCAGACCGCAAACCATTTGAGAAAGGGAGTGGCCGCCTGGAACTGGCAGAGGCCATCGCTTCGAAAGACAACCCACTTACAGCCCGGGTGTTCGTAAACCGGGTCTGGATGCATCATTTTGGAGAAGGGTTGGTGAAAACTCCCAGTGATTTTGGTGTTCGCAGCGATCCCCCTTCCCATCCGGAACTGCTGGACTATCTGGCATCCCGCTTTATGGAAGAAGGCTGGTCGGTAAAATCACTGCATAAAATCATTATGCTATCAGCCACTTATCAACAGGGAATGCAGGAGAGCCAGCAAGCCCGCCTGATTGATTCCGATAACCGTCTGCTCTGGAAACGATCACCGGTTCGACTCGACTTTGAGGCAATGCGCGATTCTTTGTTATCTGTTTCGGGACAGCTGAGTGAGGAAACCGAAGGCAGAGGGTTCCTGATCGATCAGATTCCGACGGAACCTAAACGAACCGTCTACAGTTTTGTGGACCGGAATAATCTGCCTAATATATTCCGGACATTCGACTTTGCGAATGTGGAATCCAGTACGGCGCAGCGACCCTATACGACAGTGCCTCAACAGGCATTGTTTGCCATGAACAGCCCATTGTTAATTGAACAATCGCGTTTCCTGGTCAAAGATCTGGATCTGGAAAAAATAAGGAAAGACCAGGGCGTGGATACTGCCGTGACGAAGTTGTATCAGCGGGTTTTAATGCGAAATCCTGTCACTGAAGAGCTGGAACTGGGTAAGCAATTCCTCGCCCATCACCACGACCAGATTGAAACGCCAATACGCATGACCGGTTGGGAGAAGTACGCTCAGGTGCTGTGCACTTCTAACGAATTCATGTTTGTTGACTAAGTTATAAAGACACAAAAATTAATATTGCAGGAGCCTGTTATTATGGCTGAACAAATTCCACATTTTAACTGTGATCCCATCGTTACCCGTCGCCAGATGCTGCAGCGTTGCGGGACCGGCCTGGGGTCTCTGGGCCTGGCTACTCTGATGGCTTCCGAAGGGATGCTGAATCAGGCGGCGGGCGCGTCTGCAGGCAGTCCGACTTCGCCGATGGCGCCGAAGACGGCACACTTTCCCGGTAAAGCCAAACATGTGATTCATATCTTCCTGAATGGGGGCGCTTCACAGGTTGATACATTTGACCCCAAGCCTGCGCTGGCTAAGTACGCCGGCAAAAAATTACCAATGGAAAATCTGAGGACAGAGCGCAAAACAGGTGCCTCCCTGCCCTCACCCTTCAAGTTCAAGAAATATGGCGAAAGTGGTCTGGAAGTCAGCGAGCTGTTTTCTGAACTGGGAGAATGCGTGGATGACATTGCATTTGTCCGGTCTATGTATACCAACGTGCCTAACCATGAACCTTCATTGATGATGATGAACTGTGGCGACCTGATTCAGCCGCGCCCGAGTATGGGAGCGTGGGTGACTTATGGCCTGGGAACAGAGAATCAGAATCTGCCTGGCTTTGTGGTGATGTGCCCCGGCGGCTATCCAATTACGGAATCGGCCAACTGGCGCTCTGCGTTTTTGCCTGGAGCCTATCAGGGAACTCATATTGATACGAAACATACAGATATCGAAAAGCTGATTTCGAATATTAAAAACAAACAACTCGTTTTGCCTGAGCAGCGTCGTCAACTGGATCTGCTACAGGCTTTGAACCGTCGTCATCAGGCGGCACGGTCTCAGGAATCAGCGCTGGAATCGCGGATTCAGTCGTTCGAACTGGCTTATCGTATGCAGATGCAGGCGTCTGATGTGTTTGATGTGAATAATGAACCAAAACACATTCATGAGATGTATGGAAAAGGTGTGCATGCCCGTCAGATGATGATCGCCCGCAGGCTGGTTGAACGGGGAGTTCGCTATGTACAACTCTGGCATGGAGCCGGTCAGCCATGGGATAATCATGATGAAATCGAAAAGAACCATCGCCGTTTAGCCGGGGACTGTTCCCAGGCCATCGCTGCTCTACTGAAAGATCTCAAGCAACGCGGTCTGCTGCAGGATACGATTGTGATGTGTGGTGGCGAATTTGGTCGTACCCCCGTGGTGGAATTACCAACTCCCGGTGCCAATGCCGGAAAAATGAATGGGCGTGACCATAATAACCATGGTTTTACGGTCTGGCTGGCGGGCGGTGGGGTCAAAGGGGGACAGGCTTATGGTGCCACCGATGAATTCGGATTCGCTGCGGTCGAAAATAAAGTTCACGTGCATGACCTGCATGCGACTGTGCTCAAATTGCTGGGATTCGACCATGAGCAGTTGACCTACCGTTTCTCTGGTCGAGATTTCAGGTTAACTGATGTTCACGGTAAAGTGGTTGAAGATCTGATTGCCTGATGCCAAAAGTGAACGGGATCATGTCCACTACAACCGTTTCTGCTTGTGTATGAACAAATAAATCCCCTGCTTTGCTTGGTTTGTGTCATATCGGTACTTGACCTTCTTATGAAAACAGGGAATGATTGTTCATGCAATTCAGGGGCGGGAGGATTGGGTTCGCATCATTCGTTTCGCAATTCTGAATCAGGGGCATCTTGTGGGGGAAATGTGTGGCCGGAGATAATGAACGTATCAAACGGACTCTGGATTTACTTGGGATCGGGCTCTATCCAATTATTGAAGAGGAAATGAAGGCCGTCTACAAGGATGACTGGATTGACCGTGCTAAAGAAAGCTTTCGTAATTCTACCCTGACCTCTCAACCGGAGGGCGATGCCATCCGGTGGGACGCCCATTCGACTCTGCTGATTTTGTGGGATCACTGGAACAGTGTTTTCCGTAATCGCCTGTCTCCCCTGGAGCGAAGTTTTGTAGGTGAGTTACGGGAATATCGGAACCGGTGGGCACATCAGAGTAAGATCAGTACAGATGATACATTGCGGATTCTAGATACGGCTTCCCGTCTGTTACAGGCGACCGGAGCGACGCAGGAGGCCCGGCAGTTACAGCGCGAACGGGATCAGCTGTTGCATCAGATAATGCAATATCAGGAGCAGATCGTCGTTGATTCTGATGACCATCGCCGTCAACGCATGCGTGACGCCGTAGTCTTTCTGATCTGTGGTATTGCCATCGATTTGGGGATTTTCTTTTCGTATGGAACAGGCGGCCTGGCCATTCTGTTTGCTGTCTTCGTTGCAGCGGTCTTTGCATTCCTGGCTTATCAGCGCTGGGTGACCCCCGACCGCCCCGCGTATGGAGCCCACGAATGTACCAATTGCGGCAAGATCATCTACGGTGAAAACTGTCCGTACTGCAATGAAGATCCGCAACCGACTCAGGGAGTCTGAACTCATCAGCAATTCATGGTGCTGGTGAATCCATTTGAACTTGATGGGAGCGGTTTCAGTCGACCCATTCGTCTGCAGGATCAAATTTGGGGAAGACGATGTTGATGATCTTCATTGATCCGAGAGCACGGTGCCGTACTCCGGGGGGAATTACAACTGCCATCCCGGCATGGACGGGAATGATTTCATCATCCAATTGCATTTGCGCATCACTGCCACATTCGAGAAAATAGTAGGTTTCCGTCAGTTTTTTGTGATAGTGCAATTCTGCATCTTCTGATATTTCGGTGACGTGTAGAGTGCCGGGAAATTCAGAGACGTCAGCAAAAGCCCGCCGCGCTGTACCACAGGGACAGGCTGTGCCTGGGATCTCTGCAAAATCGGCAAGGTGATATTTTTTCTGGGTCGATTCGGTCATTTCATTTTTCCGGTCGAGATCTTTAGACTGTGTCCAGTTTTACTGTAGCGTTCCCAGGTCCATTTGGACCGAGTATATTAGATTGAGAGACGCTATGGTTAAATGTGACGCGCTCTAGTGCGCTGTCTGAATTCGAAATTGCATGCCGCAACTTCCCCTGATTATAGCGGATCAGCGAGGAAAGCAAAACGTTCATCCTGTTTTATTGATTTCATGCAGCAGGACACGTAAGAACGGTTCGACGTCAGTGACGAGTCCGATGGTCTGAAACGTACCTCGATCGGCCAGTTTGGTGACGGTGGCAGGGTTAATGTCAACGCACACGACTTTCACACTGGCTGGCAGCAGATTTCCCACCGCGATGGAATGCAGTGTGGTCGCGATCATCAGGCAGAACGAGACCCCCTGCACGAGTTCACGCATTTGACGCTGGGACTCGACTGTGTCAGTAATGACATCCGGCAACGGCCCATCATCGCGGATACTGCCGGCCAGCAGAAAGGGAACCTGATTTTTGACGCACTCATACATGATTCCGGAATTCAGAACCTTCTGATCGACGGCATTTTTGATACTTCCCAGGCGGCGAATCCGGTTGATGGAGCGCAGGTGATGTTCATGCCCTTCTTCGCTTGAGCCGCCATGCTCCATGGAAATGCCCAGGCTCGTACCATAAAACGACTCTTCAATGTCATGGGTGGCGAGCGCATTACCAGCGAACAGCAGATTCACATAGCCTTCCCGAATCAGCTGGCTGAAGTGATCTCTACTCCCTGTATGAACCACAGCGGGGCCGGCTACCACCAGAATTTTACCATTTCCATTTCGTGCCCGCCGCATTTCAGAGGCAATTTCTCTAACAGTCACTCCTTTGGGCTTTTCACTGGAGACAGTACTGTTCATGAAGGAGAACCCGGAGACTTCCGGTGCATTTCGCTCCGTTGGAATAACACGTGTACCCCGATTTCCAATCACCACGAGTTCCCCCTGTTTGACATCCGCCATCGGCAGGCAGTGTGCCGATTTTCTATCGGGACTGACGACGACCCCGCAATCCATTTCCTGTAAATCAACAGGAATCCACTCTTCCGCGATACGGATTTCCGTTTTCTGATTGGTACTGCAGTAAAACCCTTCGGGAAAGGCACCGTTCATGTCAGCCGGTTCCAGAATACTGTCATGCTGCTTGATAGGAACGGCGCCATGCTGGGCAATTTGAGTCAGGATTTTCTGTAGAGTTGCTTCATCGGGCGCAGAAACTTTAATCTGCGCCCGACTGCTGTCTGTCCGTAGTTGACCGATACAAATTTGATCAATCGCAAAGTCCCCACCCAGCACTGTGATTTCATCGAGAATTTTCGGCAGCAGCAGGCTGTCGATAATGTGCCCCTCTAATTCGATCTCTTCACTGAATCGGACTGATTCCTCGGGCTGTTCTTCAGAAGAATGGGTAGATCGATTGTCCATGCGTGCTCATCCCTGCCAGGTGGTTCAATAAAAAAATGATGTAAAGCGATGCGATTCTGTCAGGAATCTTTGATCGCTTGTTTCTATTTTACGTTTTTCGAATTAAAAACATACACTCAAAATATTGTTTTGAGTCATGACTATCATATTCATAGCTGACTTTTTACTATTTTGCAGACAGATCAAATCATAAATCCCGAAAACCGTTCAGGAGCAGGAGTTTGCCCTTTATGAATCTGGCTGCGGAGCCGCTCGAATTTTTGCGAATTTTTATTGGACTGGATGCCCCTGGGTCAATTCTCTTTTGCAGCTTATTAATTCTACTGGGGATGCTCAGTATTACCAAAGGAGGGGATCTGTTTACGGACAGCTCTGTTGAGATCGCCAGGTTGACGCGCATACCCCCTGTAATTATTGGCGCGACGATCGTCAGTATGTCGACCACATTTCCGGAGCTGATGGTGTCAGTCACGGGAACTCTGGCGGGCAAAGGTGATCTGGCAGTGGGTAATGCATTGGGATCCTGTTTGTGCAATATCGGCCTGATCATTGGTACCTGTGCATTGCTGAAAGGCTATCTCTCCAGGAAAAGAAATACCGAGAGCGGGATTCCGGTTTCACGGCTCACAATTGTGGGGCCCGGTTTTTTCATGCTGTTCTCCGGAGTCCTGATCTGGGTATTCAGTCTGTTCTCAGCAGGTGGTGCCGTGACACAGTCCGGTGCGTCTGCCGAATTTGCCATTGCCCGTTGGCAGGCAGTAATCCTGTTGTGTGTTCTGGCAGCTTATATTTTGTTTTCGCTTAGATTGGCGATGGCTTCGCGGCATGACTTTGGCGAAGATCAGGAATTACCGCCTCTGGTGGAAAACCAGATTGTTTACTGTTTCAAACTCGCGTTGATGTTTCTTTGTGGTGCCTGCCTGGTAGTGTTGGGAAGTCGACTACTGGTTACCAATGCCGTGGAGGTGGCCCGGTATTTTGAGGTTTCTGAACTGATGATCGGCCTGACGATTCTGGCCATTGGTACTTCGCTGCCCGAATATACAATTTCCGTTTTGTCGATTATCAAAGGACACGGGGCACTGGGAACCGGGAATATCATCGGGGCTAACGTGTTGAATATCACTATGGTTATCGCCGTTTGCGCCCTGATCCATCCCTTACCCATTCAGCGGCAAACCATTTTTCTGGATGGGCCCGTCGTGATCCTGTTGATTGTGGCAATGTTGGGACTGGCCTGGAGGAAAAAGGTGATTTCTACTTCCAGTGGAGCGGTTTTGCTTGCAATTTATGTCGGGTATCTGCTGCTGGCAACATTCTGTTTCGCCAGTAGCTAGACTGTATCCAGTTTTTACTGTAGCGTCTCCAGAGCCATTTGGATCGAGTATAATGGGTTGAGAGACGTTATGGTGAAATGTGATGCGGTCTAGTTTCTTATCAGATCTGGAATGGCACGTTGGCCGAAATAGACCGCACGCTCGTTGGCGTGCTTACCTGAAATTGATCCGCTGTCAATTCCAGACTGACAGACTACTCGTCTTTTGGCTTCTGTAGAGTATAGGCTTGATTCACAGACCAAAATAAGAATATGATGTCGGAACTGTTTTTGTTTCTTTTTAGTGAGTTCACTGCAGACCGACAGGGTCATCCTCTTGAACTCACTGGATGTTCTCGTTAATCAACTATTCCCAGATTCAGTAATGTTCCCGATATGGTCAGAATTGGAATTATAGGGCTAGGCCCATACTGGGAACAGCGCTATGAACCTGCTTTACGAATGATGGATCAGCGTATCCAGATTAAAGCAGTCTACGATCCGGTTCGCAGTCGTGCAGAACAGGTTGCCACACAATGGGATGCGGAAGTGGTCTCGGGAATTGGCTGTCTGGCGACACGTTATCCGCTGGATGCATTTTTGCTGTTGCATTCCGACTGGATGAATCATTACCCGTTAACCATTCTCAGCGAGCAGCACCGCCCCGTCTATATCGCCGGCAGTCTGGGAGAAGACCTGGAACTGCTGGAGATGATTCACGCCCGGGCTACCGAACAACTGGTGACTCTGATGCCCGAGTTCAGCCGCCGGTACTGTCAGGCGACCAGCCGCCTGTTTGAACTGGTCGTCACGCAACTGGGAAACCCTGTTTCGATTCAGCTGGAAACCTGCTGTCCTGCCGCTGATCAGCAGGTGGAAGTTCCCGGCCAGAAGAATGAGACCGATTTTCTGGTTGGTTTAATGGACTGGTGCTGTTATGTGATGCGCACCAGACCGGTTCGTGTGGAGACAACACTCCAGTCAGATTCGAGTGATCGATCAGAAGATTATCGACAGATAAAAATTGAATTTCTGCCTGATCCAGTGACCGCAGTCGAGCGGGTTGCCTTGCTTAAAATCAAGACGCAGCAGCGGGAGACGGAGCCGCTGTTCCCCCGGCATCAGATCCAGTGTCGCAACGGGCAGGCCGAGTTTCATTCCCCGGATGAAATCCACTGGGAGAATGCAGCAAATGCCGTCACTGAGTCTTTAAAAAGTGATCGACGGGAACTGGAAGTGATGTTGGATCATTTTTGCCGTCGCGCCGTGGGGGGGATTATCCCCGTTGCGAACATCAAAGACGCCTGCCAGGCGATTCAACTGGTCCGTCTGTCGCGTGCCAGTCTGGATGCGGGAAAACCGCTCGATTTTACTGCCGCGAAGTAAGATCATTCTGAACTTCAGACTGACCAATCCGACTTATTTTTTGGGTCGTCGTGCGTGGGGATGGGCTTTTTCATAGGTTTCAAGCAGACGCTTCGTACTGACGTGAGTATAAATCTGAGTGGTTGTCAGACTCTTATGTCCCAGCAGTTCCTGCACGCTGCGTAAGTCTGCTCCTCCATCCAGCAGGTGTGTGGCAAAGGTGTGCCTTAATGTGTGAGGGCTGGTTTTTTTATCCAGACCTGTCTGCAGGAGATATTTTTCCAGCATCCTCCCGACACTTCGCGAGGTGAGTCTGGTTTTCAGGCGATTAAGAAATAAGGCGTCGGAATCGGGATGCGCGCCTGGTTTGGCTTCGCGTTCTTCCAGCCAGTGTGTTAAGGCTTTGGCGGCAAAACTTCCAATGGGGGCGATGCGTTCTTTGCGACCTTTACCGAGGACGCGAATGATGTTGGCATCCTGATCCCAGTCACTCAGGTTCAGCGCCACCAGTTCAGAGACACGCAGTCCGGCGGAATAGAGTGTTTCCAGAATTGCCCTGTCACGCAAACCCATTTTCTGGTTTGCCGGGGGCGCTTCGAGTAAAGTTCCTATCTGATCAGTCGTTAAAAAGTGGGGTAATTTTCTGCCGGTCCGCGGCGTACGAAGCGGTTTGGCAGGATTGGTTTTGGAGTACCCTTCCCGACAGCAGTACCGGAAAAAACTACGGAGGCAGGCCAGACGCCTGGCGATTGTGCTTTTTTCGTATTGGCATTCATGCAGATACGCGACGTACCGTCTGAGTTCACTGATTCCGATCTGGTCGGGTGGTAGAAGCGAGCCTTCGTACTCCGATAGATATTCCACCAGGCTTTCCAGATCTTCCGCGTAAGACTTCAGGGTCAGATCTGAAGAATTTCTTTCGATTTGCAGATATCGCAGAAAGTGGTCAATCGCATCATGAAGGTCAATCGACCTGACTGCTTGCGAAGAGATCATGTTACATTCAAAATCGTCTGATGGTGATAGTAGAGTGAATTCACGTGAGTGGACTTCGCTGAGGTTGCGTCAGGCAGTTTTACGCAGGCGGCCTGACTGCTCTTCAAGCTCTGCTTCCCGCCTGAGTTTACGAACCTTCTGGCTCATGACAGCTGCATCATACCAGGTAAAGCTCAAGTCTTTATCAGCCGCATATTGACCGAGTGTCTGCAGCATTTGTGAAGAACTGGCATCATCGTAGAGAAACACATAACGTTCAGAATCTTTGACTAAGGCGACGACATTCATTTGTTGTTTCACTGTAGCAGTCCTTTGTTTTTCGTCAGAGCACTGGAATCTAAGATCGGATAGGTTGGGAGTGCTCATAAAACCGCAATACTTAATATCGGCTTCTGAGCGGTGGGATTATCGATATTTTCTTACTTTGAAGATGATCTGATGCTTAGCTTGTCCGCCATGCAGTGTTAACATCTCTAGAATCATTAAATGTGATGTAAACCGTATAAAGTCCTCACTCCGGTGTAGATAGGCTTCCCAGCCCCCACTGCGGCGGTCTCCACTGACTTCGAGATAATCACGTAAGTGTGCTACCAGAGCCGCATCCGAACCATCGAAGAGACGTGTGTACGACATGAAAGGCTGGCGTGGGTCATACGTTCCGACCTGAGTGGGAGGACAGTAGTCTTCGAATTGGTTCACAACCGAAGGACTATTTTGTGGGGGGACAGGAGTAACTGCGATTGCTGGTTTCGGAGCGGCAAGTGTCTGCTGCCCTGCCCCGATCTTTGTTTTTGCATCAGTTGGCAAGGGAGCGTGTAGTGGTGTATTGAGAGTTTGTGAACCCTGATTGGCTTGTGCAGCAGCCTGAATGATGCCTGACTGGTTCTGTGTATAAGGCCAGGAGTCAAGTGAATCTGATTGACCTCGAATCACTGTATTCACTGCAGCGGGTGGCTCAGAGTACTCGATGGGGCAGCCTTCTGGACAGTCGGTCACGCCTTCTTTGCGGATCTCTTTTTCGACTTTTCGGGTTTCTTTTTTCTCCATGTGAGCAGCATGTTTGACTTCTTTATTCAGTTGATGCTCTTCCTTTCTCACTTCCCTGGCTGCGACGCGATCCATTTTGAACATTTTATTCCACATCGATGTTTCGGCGTGCCGCTCTTCGACCATAAGAGGCATTCCCGGGATGAACTCCTGAGAATGAGGAGAATACCAGGAGACCTGCATGCCAATGCGCGGCGGATAATAAGGGGAGTAATCTGTAATCGCACCGATGACAACCGCATCCACGTTTAGAATTTTGGCCAGTTTGAGCACATCATCTGGATTGTTCATCTGCAGTTGATTTTCCACCATCGCGACTTCAGCGACTCCCAGAGGCAGGACCTGAAAGCCAGGTACTTTCTGAAGTTCTGAGTAATAGGCGAGCGCAAAGCGGCGGCCGTCGACATCCGGTTCCTGGCTCAGATTAAAAAATGGGACCAGCGCCACAGTTTTAAGTCTGGGATTGGGATTGGTGACCGAAGTGTGCATAATTACACACCCAGGCAGGCTGCCAAAGCAGATCAGCATTAATAATATGCGAGTCAGCACCAGAAAGTTCCCATGGGATGAAGATAGAAAGGATCGATATCAACGTTATCGGCATAACCGGTAGAGTAACTTCAATAAGAAATATCTAAGTAGACCCCCTATTTTTACTTATGCTGCAAACTCACTGTTTTCAGGTAGTTCGAACCTGAAGATTCTCAAAGGGGGGCATTTGCAGGGCCTGGTTCGACTGATAAAATGCGTTGAGTTATTGATTTGCAGCCCCTTTTGTAGTTTGATGAATGAACCGATGAAACCAGTATGTCCGCCGAAACCTGATCCCCGTCTTCCCGTTTGTTACGGCGCGCTGCAGCTGGAATCACGCTACCTGTTGTCTCCTCTGGCTGGGTATACGAATTTACCGTTTCGACGAATTGTACGTGAACTGGGAGGCGTCGGTCTGGCGACGACCGATCTGGTGAATGCGCGGGGGCTGCTGGAAGGAAGCGAAAAAACACTTCAGCTCACCCAGACCTGTCCAGAAGATTCCCCGTTTGCTGTCCAGATATTCGGAAGCGAACCCCAGCAGATGAAAGAAGCGGCGCAGTTACTGGAGTCGCGTGGCGTGCATTCGATTGATATCAACATGGGCTGCCCGGTGAATCGGATTGTCAAAGGGGGGGCCGGGGCCAGCATGATGTGCCGTCCGAGCGATACCGTTTCGCTGGTGCAATCTGTGGTCGAAGCGGTCAAGATTCCTGTCTCCGTGAAGATGCGGCTGGGCTGGGATGACAGTGAACTGTCTGCTCCCTTCTTCGCGCGGGAATTTGAAAAAGTGGGTGTGGTCGCAGTCGCCATTCACGGCCGGACCCGGGAACAGGGATTTCGGGGTGTTGTGAATCATGATGGCATTCGGCGTGTGGTGGAAGCCGTAGAGTCGATTCCGGTGATCGGTAACGGCGACGTCACGAATATCGCAGAGGCCGATTTCATGCTGAAGTCGACCGGTTGCGCGGGGGTTTCGATCGGCCGTGGCGCGCTGGCAAATCCGTGGATCTTTCGGCAACTGGTACAGTGGGAGCAGACCGGGGGCTATGATCCTCCTGGGAATTTCGATGATCGCCTGGAACTGTTGTTGCGTCAGTTTCGCTATCTGCTGGAGATGACGACCGAAAAACGGGCGATTTCCATGTTCCGGAAAATGGGGCACTGGTATTTGAAGTCGATGCGCGTGAAACCCGCCTTGCGACATGAATTTCAACTGGCATCGAATCTGGATGAGTTTGATCAAGCGGTGCGAAAAATCGCCGCTGAGGGACCTGCCGTCGGTTCCCGCAGCGGTGTGCTGCCGGATATGCATATTCCCGTCCCCGGCGGACCAGTGGAACGCTGGTAAGCAGTATAGGGATTTCTGTCAGTTGTCGGTGTCGTATTCTTCGACCAGTGAAGAATCCAGTTCAATGCGAAGCTTGTTGATTCTGCGTTCATCGGACTCAAGAACTTCAATTCTTAACTGCTGCCAGATCAGTGTTTCTCCAGGTTGAGGTACTTTTCCGATCTGGGTAATTACAAATCCGCCGATAGTATCAAAGTCTTTACCTTCCGGTAGATCGTAATGGTATTGCTCATTCAAGTCATCAATGTGGACCCGGGCATCAACTTCGAGAATATTCTCCCCGGTTTCAAAAATCATCTGCTCTTCTTCTTCATCGAATTCATCAACAATGTCGCCGACAATTTCTTCCAGAACGTCTTCCATCGTAACCAGTCCGGCGACCCCCCCATATTCATCAATCACAATTGCCATGTGAACATGTTCTTTCTGCATGGTCTCCAGCAGAGAGTCGATCCCCGTCGTTTCAGGAATATAAAAGGGAGAAAACATCAGTTTCTGGATGGTTAATGCTTCGGGAGATTCAGAATTCTGATTCTCTTTTGAGAAATGTTTGAGCAATTCGCGTGCATAGAGAATTCCCACGATATCATCTGTCGATTCACCAATGACAGGGATACGGGAATGTCCGACATCAATGAACTTCAGCAGGGCTTCGTCCAGAGTCGCATTCACGGAGATGTATTCCATATCCATCCGCTGGGTCATGATGGCGCCGACATCTTCGTCCTGGAGTTCCATCACGCGCTGGATCATTTTTCCAGCTTCCGATTCGAGGATCCCTCCGCGGGCGCCTTCTTCTACAACTGAGAGTATCTCTTCGCTGATATTGGCTTCCCGGCCGTTTTTATTTTCTTCTTTGCCAGCCAGTCGATGAGAGAATTCATCGATTTTCCAGCAGAGCCAGGTCACCGGGTTCAGGAAGACGGGCAGGAGCTTGATCACGGGCCAGAATGTCTGCAGGAAGCGTTCGCCGGCGATCCGGGAGATCGTCCAGGGAATTGCCATCAACAGCAGGATCCCAGTGAGCAGGATCAGCAGGATTTGCGCTGTAAACTGGATGGTGATTGCGGGAGTACTGAAGTCTCGCGGGACTTCGAGGTATTTATGAGTGAAAATGATCGAGATCAGAATCACACCCGTCAGCCAGAAAATGTCAGCAGCCAGTAGCACGGTGGGGTGAGAGCGTAAAATTTCGCTGAATCGATCAGGAACCTCAGCTTCATTACACAGCGTTTCGAGGCGGCTTCGTGAGAAATCGCGCAAAGAAAATCCCAACAGGGCTGCTGACAGAGTCAGGAGTAATAGAACAGAAAGAGTCAGCGGAATCATAAGTCTTGTAAACGTTCAGATAAAATGTTTCGAAACCGGTTCTGTTTCACTGACAGAATCGCATTATAGTTATACTGGTAATTATTCCAGGTGTCATTCTCAATCATCTGTTTTCACTCTTCGCGTCTGGGAATTGAGGTCTGCCAGTGGTCGAAGATCTGTTGCTCACGTTGACGCATGATGCGCAGTTCTTCTTCCGTGAGGTCGTCATAACCACATAAATGCAGCAATCCATGGATCACATACAGCAGGAGTTCCTGTTCTGCGGGCCATTGGTATTCTGCAGACATCGCCAGTGCCATTTCCGCGGATACGATAATTTCCCCTTCAATCTGCTTACCAGCTCCACGGTATTCCAGTTGGGTAGAATCCATTACGGTGTCGCAATCCAGCAGAAAACTCAAAACATCCGTGTCGTAATCATGCTGCAGATATTGTTGATTCAGCTGGCGGATGGTCGGATTGTCAACGATGGCCAGACTGATTTCGGCCTGGTTTACCTGTTCGGACTGCAGCAGAAAACTGATTGCTGTTTTCAGCTGTTGTTCGTCGATGGCGAGTTGTGTTTGTGAGTTCTGGATCTCGATCTGGAACTGGTCTATTGTATTCATTCCATTTTCTATCGGGGATTAAGCGGAGCGCTCTTCCGGATATTTAATTCGTCCGTGGTAAATACCGATCAGGGATTTTACCAGTGATTCTTCCACAACATTAATTTCACTTAAAGTGAGTGAACATTCATTAAACTGCCCATCGAGCAGTCGTTTCATGACGAGTGAATGTACCAGCGACTTGATGCGTTTCGGCGTTGGATCACTCAGGGTGCGGCTGGCACTTTCGACGGCGTCGGAGAGCATCATGACCCCCGCTTCCCTGGTCTGAGGTCTCGGGCCTGGGTAGCGGAACGACGATTCTTCAGCGTCGGTTTTGTGGTCCGGGCTGAGATCCGCCTGCTTTTCTGCTTCGCGGAAGAAGTATTCTACCAGAGTAGTTCCATGATGCTGTTCAATAAAATCGATAATCGGTTGAGGCAGGTTGTGCTGACGGGCCAGGTCGACGCCATCTTTCACATGACCGATGATAATTAATGTGCTCATTGCCGGGGCGAGGTTGTCGTGCAGACTTTCACTGCCCTGAACCATATTTTCAATGAAGTACTGAGGCTTCAACATTTTTCCGATATCATGATAATAGGCGGCAACGCGAACCAGCAGTCCATTGGCGCCAATTTTGTCTGCAGCAGCCTCTCCGATCGTAGCGACGGAAATGGAATGGTTATAAGTACCGGGGGCGCGACGCACCAGTTCCTGCAGCAGCGGATGGGAGACATTACTCATTTCCAAAAGGCTGATATCGGTGACGACGCCAAACAGGGATTCAATGAAAGGCAGGCTGCCCGCGACCAGATATCCGGCAGCCAGGCACCACCCTGCTCCTTGTAGACTTTCCCAGACGATCTGCTGATCAAAGAAATCGTTCGAGAGCTCCTGATTATTGATCAGGTTGATCCCCCAGTAGACCAGGAAGTAAGTCAGTCCCATGCCGAAGCCCAGCTTGATCAGGGTGGAACGGGATGAGACGTTCCCCAGGGATGTCACAGCAACGGCAGAGACACTCATCAGCACGACGAAATGTCCCAGTGACCCTCCTGTTGACAGACAAATCACGAGAGACAGGGATAAAGCAGTCAGAATGGCCATCATCTGGTCGTAGACAATTGCAAACACCATGACTGTCGCAACCAGCGGCAGCACTTCGGCACGCCAGGGGTCATAGGAAAGCAGGCGGGCCAGGAAAATGGTCAGAATGATCACGCTTAAATAGATACTTAACCGACTGACTGTTCTGGCAACCGCTTTTTTGTTTCGCAGCAGATGATATCCATTCAGGACCGCCAGGACGACCAGCATGAGAAAGATGATCGTAATGCGAATGCCCCGTTCATAACTCGGGACTTTTTTTTCCTTGGCTTCGTATTCCGCTCGCAGCAAAGCCAGTTGGTTGTCGTCGATTAGCTGACCTGGCTCCACCAGAATAGTGCCACGCTGAAAGGTGTCAAAGATTTCTTCCACCTGATTTCTGGCCTGATTGCGTTCCTCGAGCGTCCTCTGGGGATCGTAAACCAGAGTGGTGGGGGCCTGGAAATGAATCCAGTGGGAAAGTACTTCCTTCAGGGGGACCAGGCGCTTGTAGACATTGGTTTCCAATGGCAGGCCGATGACCCCGTTTGCTGACAGTTGATCAGGCAGACGAATGTCAAAGGGGGTGACTTTTTTCTCCTCGTTAGTGACATCATTGATGATGGTAATCTTATCATCGTAGATCCTGATCTGGTTTTGGGCCAGATCATTCTCATTCACAATCCCAAAGTCCGACAGTGGCGCGATCAGCTTTTTGAAGTCGTCGATCAGGTCTTTGATTTTTTGAGTATCTTTGGAATCAGGACTGCTGACCAGCGATTTCAGTTCAGCAAAGGTCTGCTCTGGTTCTTCCGGAAACTGGTCTCTAAACTGTTCCAGTCGGCGGGACGGAGTGAGCCCCAGTTCAGCCCGGATGTCAGTATTCAGTTCATCCAGGGATTTGGCATTGGCAATCGCGATCAGATCATCCTTCAGCAATTCTGGCAGCTTGTCGATCAGGTTCGGGTTATGTTTGAAGTAATAGGGGACTTCCGATTCTTTCTGGGTCCGTTGCCGGTCTGTCTCGATGGGATTGGCGACTTTGAACGTGGAATTCGCCACGATCCCATGTTCGAAAAACATGCCCAGTCGATAGGGGAACGGGGCTTTCCAGCTTTCTACTGCCACCATCAGAATCAGAATTGTCAACAGGCAGACACTCAAGCGAGAGAGTGTCCCCCGGTTACTCAACAATTCGCGCAATCTTGAACTCAATTTGGAGGAATCGCGCAAACTGGCAGCAAGTGCAGTTCGGGATTTCTTTGAGCCAAAAAAAGCCATGAAAGTAACCTGAGATGATCTGGAATAAAAAAACGAGGGAAGCGGATGAGATTTACTGTACGAGAGTGTCTTCGTTCTGGTAGGCCTTCACGATTTCACCGACCAGTCTGTGTCTCACGATATCTTCGTTTTTTAATTGAGTGACTCCCACACCTTTAATGTTTCGCAGGCGATCGATGGCGTCTGTCATGCCGCAGGCAACGTCAGGTGGTAAGTCAATTTGTGAAATATCTCCGGTGACCACGATTTTAGAGCCCATGCCCATCCGGGTCAGGAACATTTTCATCTGGGTGACCGTCGAGTTTTGTGCTTCATCCATGATAATGAATGTATTATCCAGAGTTCGCCCGCGCATGAAAGCCAGAGGGACAACCTCGACGATATCATTTTCCATATATCGACTGACCTGATCGTAGTCGAGTAGACTGCCGAGCGCATCCAGCAGCGGACGTAAAAACGGGTTCACTTTTGCCAGCATGTCCCCCGGGAGAAAGCCCAGTTTTTCGCCCGCTTCGACCGCAGGACGCACGAGCACAATCTTGCGAACCTGTTCGGTCCGCAATGCATTGATCGCCATGGCGACTGCCAGAAACGTTTTACCACAGCCGGCAGGGCCTGTACAAAGTACAAGATCGTGTTCTGCAATGTTCTTGATGTAGTCTGACTGGCCTGGCGTTCTGGGATGTACCTTTTTGGTTTTCTCAAAGAGATCAATCGAAGAAGGCGTGGCGATGGGAGCCTGCTTGGACTGTTTCCCAGTTGAGTTCCCGTTGGAGAGCGCGGTTTGTACCTGCTCACTTTTCAGTTGTTTCGTGTTTTCAACGATCGCCCTCAGTTCAGAGAAAATACGGAGTGACTTCTGGATCTGGGCATCATCCCCGATGATTCGAAGTTCATCGCCTCGATGAACGACGTCGATGCCCAGTGCATCCTGAATGAGTCGTATATGACAGTCGTGCGTCCCCAGTAATATGGGAATCTGATCAGGATCAGAAAAGGAAAGAGTGGCTTCTGACATCAGAATTTCTACGTGCGCCTCCTGAGACCTAAGGAAAACATTTCAGAGCTTGAAAATAATGACAGGTAAATTTGTATTTCGCTACACTGAAGTCAATGAAAAGTTCAATAAAACCGAGACGGTAACGAGCAGCTAGAACCGGTCTGCTTCCGCTGAGATATAAAGTCTACTCCAGCAATCCGGTAAGAGAAAGGAGAGAGTTGCTTCTAAACTGAGGGATTTTCGTAAATAAAGAGAAATAAAAGAGTTGTGTGATATGGAAATTCTTCAGGATCCCTCCGGTATTGTCTGGAATCAATTGGTTTCGGGAATCGATATCATCCAGTTCTTTTCGTTTTGCGGTCAGGTTACCCATTCTATTTAAACAGTAATGTCTCGTTTCTAAGAGGCTGGTGGATGTCAAGATCTATGGTTTGGGTAATGCGCCTGAGGGACCCTGATCAGATACTGTCGATTGTATTGGTAATACTCAAGAAGAGACCATAACCTGTTCGATGAATTGTTCATACAGAACAGGATCAATCATGATGAGAGATGCGCTGCACGTTCTGTTCCTCCGTTCAGAATCAAAACTCCAGTCTCCCTCGGGAACTGATGCAATAAATACGTGAAAAGGTTATTGGAAATGTACGAAACAAATTTTGGGTTCACGGATCGACCCTTCACCGTTTCACCTTCACCTGCCTGTTTTTTCGAGGCAGCAGAGCACCAGCACGTTCTTGAAGAATTACTGGTGACTATTTCAAGCCTGAATGGAATCACGATTCTGACCGGGGATGCCGGCACGGGAAAGACGGCAATCTGCCGCCAGTTGATTGCACGGCTGGAAGATCAGTTTCAGGTTCAGTTTGTTGAGCACTGTAATTTTCCGACTGTCAGAGCACTGCTGCAGACCCTGCTGTATAACCTGACCGACTGTTATGAGAAAGTCAGCGAGCAGGAACTAAGGCTGGCATTGACCGCGGAGGTCCGTTCCTCATACTTAATCCACGGACAGCCTCTGCTGGTGCTCATCGATGAAGCACATCTCCTGAGTGTGTCGTTTTTAGAAGAGCTACGTGTTCTGTCTGACATTGCCATTGATGGTAAACCGGCGTTGCAGTTATTGCTCTGCGGACAGACCTCTCTGGAAGAAACATTGATTCAACCTGCCTTGTCCTCTCTCAATCAGCGGATCGGCTGTCAGGTTTATCTGGACCGAATGACACGTCAGGAATCTGAGTCCTACATCGCCTATCGAATTCAGCGTGTTTCCCCAGACAAACGAACCTGCTTTACAGAAGATGCCGTCAAATTTATTACGCATGTCAGTGATGGTCTGCCACGCTGCCTGAACCAGATCTGTGATCACTGTCTGATGCTGGCATATTTACAGGACTCACCCCTTGTCAATGAACCAATTGCCCGGGAAGCCTTCACAGATCTGCAACAACTGCCGTTACACTGGAATGACCCCCTGCCCGCTTCTTCTCCTTTAGATGAGTTACGTAAAGGCCAGACCGGTTCCAGATCAGAACAGGTCTCTGAAGACTCATCAATGGTGGAGTATGAGACAGAATATGAGATTGATTCAGTTCTGGAAGATCAGTTGAATCAACTGGTGGAAACTTCGGATGAGGATTCCGAAACCGTTTCCGAAGACTCCAGTTGGGATTCGGCTGATTTATTTTCCTTTGGTGAAGGGATCGAAGCAATTGAAGTCGGCAGCGATTCTAAAGTGGAACAGTCTGCGGAAGCGGTAATCCAAGTACAAAATCAGCAGGAAATTCCGCCTGAAGCACCCGAGCAGGTCAAAGCGACTGTTTCACCGCGGGAAATCAAGGAAACAGTCACATCACCGGAACTGAATACCGGATTCACTGAGATTATTGACCGCTATGCCGCCATTGATGCAGGCATCGACCCTGCTACCCTGCCCGCTGAAACTCGAGGGAGAATCAATCAGTCCCTGCAACTGCGACCGCCCCAGTTTCAGTCTGTGTCAAAACAGCAACAGGTCAGCCAGGAAGAAATCGAATCCGTACCGGATGCCACTGCTGCTGCATTAACCGAATTTGCAGAAATCTTTGATATGGATGCAGCGGAAATCCCGGATGTGCCCACGATGGTCTTCGATAACGCGGATTTGAAACATCTGAGTTCAGATGTACTGGAAGAACTCTCTCGAGAGATCGCCGGAGGAGACGGTTCGTTTGAAGACCTGCTGGCAGCTCAAATCTATGAAGTCTGTGCAGAAACCCGTAAAGGCCTGTTCGGCGCCTTGAATGAAATTCGCAACTATTCTGAAACGACATCAATCGAAGTTTCTGAAGAGGAACTGGAGATTTATGATGTGGTTCAGCCGGAGTATGAAGAACCGGAAAGCCCGGTCTTCTCGAGTGAACAGTACGATTTGCCATCGGGGAACTCAGTCCGTATCGATTCACAGACCGAGACCCGTACCCGGCCGTCTGCAACAGCCCATTTGAAAGGGCCGGCGCTGGGGAGATATAAGAATCTGTTCAGCCGCCTGCGTCGTAAACAGGAGTTGAACTGAATCACGCCGTTTCGGGTTTCCTCCTGCTACAGGATCTGACTCCCGGAATGTGATAACAGTTGCCGGTTCGCCAGGTGCTATAACTGCTACAAGCCTATCAACTGGTGAGTCTGTTTCGACCGTTCGCCATATTTTCTGCATGATCGACTCAAGTGTGATCATGTAGACGTGATCTCCCTGCGCTGAGCCGATCTTGAGAAAATCAGGTTTTCTTGAAAAGAATTTCGCCCGATACGCTAATTACACAGCGTAACATTCGAGGCGAGGTTCAAATGCATCAAGATAAAAAAGTTGGTTTAGCACTGGCACTGCTGGTGATTGGTTTTGTAGCAGCGTTCTGTCTGAGACAGGATCGCAATACGACGGTTCAAATTCCGGAACTGAATGATCCGCATTACCTCAATGAGCAAATTGCGGACAAGGACCGCACTCCCTATCTGGATACGCAGTTGAAAGAAAAAACGGAAACACAACTGGGAAGTGAGCAGGCATTTACGGGACTGACAGATAAGGGAGGGACTGCTGAAAGCTCTAAGGTTGCCGTCCCGACCATCTCGCATACTACTCCTGTCGGGCAGAACGGCAAGGGTTCCAAAGCGGAGCGCTGGGGGCCGATCCCCGAATTCCTGAAAGATGTCGATCTACCTGAAGAGCAGTTTTCCAGTCCGGAGCCTGCCGATTCAGTATTTGAACCAAATCCGCCTCACCCCGAAGCAAAGCCTGTTTCACAAAACAGAACGCCGAAGCCGGTAACCGGTATCGATAGTATCAAGCCCGAGCATAATAACGCTTGGGAAGTAAATCCGTCACAACAGAGACAGGAACCTGTCAGACCTGTGCAACCAGCGGCTCCCCAAATCCGGATTCACACAGTTAAAGCGGGAGAAACACTCTCAGAAATTTCGATTCACTATCTGGGGACCAGTCGCAAATACCGTGAGATCTTTAATCTGAACCGTGATCAGCTCCGCAGCCCCAATGACATTCGTGAAGGAATGAAATTGAGGATTCCGGTCTACCGCGCTCCAGAAACAACGCCTCAGTCTGCCAATCGTCAGACCAATGTGCAATCTCCGGTGATGACCGGGAAGCGGACGATGGGACAAATGGTTTCCCAGCCGACTTTGAAATCAGATACATCTTCCTCGACAGTTCAGTTTGAAGGATTGATCGAGTCGCTCTCCAATACTCCTTCCCAAAAATCGATGGGTCAGCTGGATCAGAAACAGGTGATGCAGGAGCTGGAAGAATCGATTCAAACCGAGAAACTTCCAGCAGGGATCAAACAGATTCCGGAAAACTATCGAAAATTTATTCCTGTACCCCGCTCTCCCCTTACACCTGGTAACGGATCGCAAAGCAATGGATCTTCCTCGGGTTCAGGTCGTTCCTTGTCGCAGGTTCAACCGGAGAATGTGGATCAGATCGTTGATGATCTGTTCGGCGAACAGACTGAGTCAACCACTCAGCAGCCTGCACAGCCGAAAACCTACACGATTCAGGCGGGTGACACCCTCGAATCCATCGCTGTGCGAATCTATGGTAAACGCTCAGCAGCATTTAAAATTTATCAGCAGAATCGTGATCTCCTGAAGAACGCCAACTACATCCGTCCCGGAATGAAACTGAATCTGCCATAAGCGGCGTCCCGCCCGACCGGGAACATTCTGAGCACACCCGGTTGATCTTATAAGCATCTCTCAAGCCATTCTACTCAATCCAAATGCCTCTGGAGACGCTACAGTAAAACTGGTCACAGTCTAGAGCTTTATTAAGCTGGAAATTGAGGGTCGAGGGTGTTGTGTACGTGTTCCGTTGTCGCACTCTCTTGAGATCTATCAACCCTGAATTTAATAATGACATTCCACTAGTGATCAGCAGCCAGTCCGTTAAGCGGTAACGACAGTCCGTCGAATGCCAGTTCGACATGATCGGGTAAAATCGCGTTCGTCTCTTCATGTTCCAGCGAGTGAGAGATATGTGTGAAGAAAGCCCGTTTGGGTTTAACCCGTTCGACTACTTCCAGGCTCTGTTCCAGACAAAAATGAGTGGGGTGTGGCTTAATCCGCAGGGCATCCAGAATCAGGTAATCCAGGCCTTCCAGATATTGCCAGCTCTCCTCGGGAATCTCACTGACATCGGTGCAAAATGCAATATTGTTGATCCGGTATCCGAGGATCGGCAGAGTGCCATGCATTAGTCGAATCGGCTGAATTCTGAGGCCCAGCAGATCGAACGGTTCCAGCGAGATTGTTTTGAAATCAAGATGAGGACGCGACATGTGATGTCGATTATGTGTCGGTTCTTCGAATGCGTAGTTGAAGGACCCTCGGATCTGCTCTTCCACGGCTTCTTCGCAATATAATTCGATGGACTTTTCCAACCTGTATCCGCTGATCCGCACATCGTCCAGACCGAAAATATGATCGGCGTGGCTGTGGGTATACAGAACCGCGTGTACCCAGGGAATGTGTTCGCGCAGTAACTGCAGCCTGAGTTCCGGTGGAGTGTCGATCAGAAAGCCGCCTTCCGGGGCACTGATATAAACGGAAGTTCGGCCTCGCTGGTTTTTGGGATTGGGTGACTGGCAGACTTCACAATCGCAGCCAACGATGGGAATCCCCACACTGGTCCCCGTGCCCAGTGTGATGAACTCACCCTGTCTCTGAGAAAATAAATTCGATTCCTGTTGCATTATACTTAATCGCTCTTGTGCGGGTTTTACCGTTTTCGGGTCAGATTGTGCCCCAGTTTAATTTATTAGTGGCTGTACTGGTACCGCTGCATCGCATGAGAAGACGCATTGCGGCGTAATCGAGTTCAGCTCACACCACAATATTCACTGACACCATCCGCGGTGACAACCAGTAAGTGATCTGTAAGTGGATGGTCCATATTCAGGTAGTCATTGGCAATATTATGCTGGATCTTTTCGATGATCTGCGATTCACTCAGGCTGAGTGCCAGCAAAAAATCACGATTGGGAACGCCCGCCAGAAATTCGCTTCCCAGAAACTTTCGAGCCTGCTGGTAAAATGACGGACTCAGAACCTGGCTCGCATTGTACGCGTCTGCTTTGCTCTGAATAATCATGTTGGGACCATCCTCCCGCGACATGCAGATTAACTCAATATCGTTTTGCATGAAATAGTGGTCCAGATTGGTCAGCGCGATTTCATGTAAAACCTCCTGGCTGATCTTCCACTTCCGCAGCAGCTTCTCATGGATATACCAGTAAGCCCGCGATTCATCAACCACATAGAGAATGGCCAGATTGGCGATCCAGTTCTCGCCGACAAAATTCGGGAAATGTGCCTTCCATGATTCCTGCGAGATCAGGATCGGCATGATGCGGTCTTGAATGTCGAGCAGTTCCGGTTCGGTCTGCTCTTCTCCCCATTCATTAATTTGCAGCACCGTCGCCAGAGCCGAGACTATATTTTGTTCGTAATCTTCAGAAGAGCTCAGATAGGACCGGTAAAAATTCGTCAGATTCAGTTCCGATTCACCAAATTTGATGCGAAAACCGGGAATGATCTGCGACGAAATCAATGGGAATTTTTTTCGGGCCAGCTGCAGTACCTCATGCGCAAACAGCTCAGGAGGATTCGCCGGATTTAAATTCAGTTCAACTGAATGCAGGATCCTCTGCACGGTCTCCAGCAATTCTTCACGATCCTGGGGTTCGTAAAATAAAGTGACGACCATTTGAATGGAGTGTTCTCGGATCAACCAGAGATTCCAGTGATGCCAGTTTTTTTGAAATAAGGCGGACCGCGCCAGCAACGACTTCCACCATGATGAATTTTTCTTAATGATGGCTTCACCGGCATAAGCCACTGATTCATGCTCAATCACCAGCGGTGGTCGTTTTATAATATTCCGATGTCTAACAAAGAGCTGGTCAAAATCAACATCAAGCCCTGCACCGGTCTCTGTGTGAGGCAGCACCGATTTCCAGTGGCAGCTGATTGTTAATGTGGCGTTTCTACCGGGGGGACTGAGTTGTAGTACTCCGTCCTGATCATCCTTGATCCAGTCAGAAGGAAATGCAAGGGAATACCAGTTGGCGGGACCGGCGTATTGCGCCCATTGATCGAGATGAAAGTCTGACAAAAAAATCACCATCAGCACAAGAAGTGTTTCTGATTCCAGAATAACCGGCAACAAAGAATATTGTGCCTGTCGTTATTTCAACGGTGTCTCACTGTGTCTTTTATATTAGACGATTTTTGAAATGATGACTATCGGAAAATGGGGCTGATTCTTTGTGCCATGCTGCTGTTTATCTAAGCAGCAAAATGCCCTTCAGGAAGGCATTTTTAAAGAAAATGAAGCATCGTCGGTCTCCACAGAATTTTATTTTATGTCATAAGTGATATCTGGCGAATGACTTACGAATATCTTTCTGAGGCGCACTGATAGCTGGTACGACGTTTGCTTAAGAGTAATTACAGACAGGGAAAAGAGCAACTTCTACTGTCTGACTTGAACTTCACCAAAGGATACGCTGCTGGGGAGTATAGCCGAACTTTCCCTTGTTGGGACTGTTTGGGCGAGCGCCTATACACTCAGCGGCGTCCTTTTTTTAGTCGTGTCAAGCAACGACTGAAACATCCATCATATAGAGGTTCATCTTCATTTACCAGTCTTTTCTGGTAAGAATTTCCCCCCCGGTGTTCCAATTATTCCGCTATCTTTTTAGCCGGTTTTTGTGGAGTCGACACAGGTTTCATGATGAGTAAACCCAGTGGTGGCAGATTGAGCGTTATGCTGTGACTCATGCCGTGGCTGCTGATTTTCTCGCTATAGACTCCGCCAGCATTCCCCATATTCGAACCACCGTAAATCTTGGCATCACTGTTAATGATTTCGTGGTAAAAGCCTGGTTTGGGAACACCAATGCGGTATCCATCGCGGGGAACCGGCGTGAAATTAGCAACCACAATCACGTGCTCTTCTGTATCGGTCGCAGTACGCTGGAAAGCAAATACGCTGTTCTTGGAATCATCACACTGGATCCAGGCAAAGCCCTCCGGCGTAAAATCTGTTTCGTAAAGCGCTTTTTCTGAACGGTATAAATGATTCAAGTCTCCGATCAGGCGACGGATGCCATCATGTTTTTCAAGGCCGATCAGCTTCCAGTCCAGTTCCTGGTCGTGGTTCCATTCTTCCCACTGCGCCAGTTCACCTCCCATAAACAGCAGTTTTTTGCCTGGCATTGTGTATTGATAGCCATAGAGTAGTCGCAGATTGGCAAACTGCTGCCACAGGTCACCCGGCATTTGTGAGATTAATGCGCGTTTGCCGTGTACCACTTCATCATGCGAGAGCGGCAGTACAAAATTTTCCGTGAAAGCATAAATCATGCGGAAAGAGAGTTCGCCTTGATGGTGTGAGCGGTAGATCGGGTCGAAATGCATATAGCGCAGCGTATCATTCATCCAGCCCATATCCCATTTCATGTTAAAGCCCAGTCCGCCATTATAGACCGGGTGAGACACACCGCCCCAGGATGTGGATTCCTCTGCGATCGTCAGGATGCCCGGATATTCTCCGTGCAGACTGATATTCGCATCTTTCAGGAACTGGATGGCTTCCAGGTTTTCGCGTCCGCCTTGCGGGTTCGGCAACCATTCCCCTTCCTTACGCGAATAATCCAGGTAGAGCATTGAAGCCACCGCATCGACGCGCAGACCATCGAAGTGATATTTATCAATCCAGAAATGAGCGCTGGACAGCAGGAAGTCCCTGATTTCATTCCGTCCATAGTTGAAGATGTAGGTTCCCCAGTCCGGGTGAAATCCTTTCCGTGGGTCGGCATGTTCGTACAGGCAAGTGCCATCAAAACGACCCAGTGAATGACCGTCAGTGGGAAAATGGCCGGGCACCCAGTCAAATAAGACCCCGATGCCTGCCTGGTGACAGTAATCGACGAAGTACATCAGATCATGAGGACTGCCGAAGCGACTGGTCGGCGCAAAATAGCCGGTCGTCTGATAACCCCAGGAGCCATCAAATGGATGTTCCGTGATCGGCATTAACTGAATGTGGGTGTAGCCCATTTGTTGGACATATTCGACCAACTGCTTCGCCAGTTCGCGGTAGGTAAAAAACTGGCGACCATCTTTAGGGCGTTTCCACGAACCAAGGTGAACTTCATAAATGGTAATCGGCTGATCATGCCATTGGGTTTCGGCCCGTTTCTGGATCCATTGTTCATCCTGCCAGGGATAGTTCTCCAGGTCGTATACAATCGAGGCGGTCTTGGGACGCAGTTCTGAGTAGAACGCATAGGGATCGCACTTTTCGAAAAACTCTCCATTCTGGCCACGCAGGCTGAATTTATAAGCGTCTCCGCTCGAAACGCCTGGCATAAAACCGGACCAGACTCCTGCATCACTGGAGTTCAGATAAAACTCGCCATGTTTCCAGTGGTTCTGATCGCAAACAATACAGACTTCCTGTGCATTGGGTGCCCAGACAGCGAAACGAGTTCCAGCGATTCCGTTAACTTCGTCCGGGTGTGCCCCCATCGATTGATACATGGTACAGTGCATTCCTGTCTTTAGTGCATGAAGTTCGGCAGAGGTAAATAAAGGCCGCCTGGTCTGAGCTAGTGACTGCTGACTCTGCGACCGCCTCGGCGTCAAAGAGCGGTTGGAGTTTGATTCAAAATGAGAAGGTTGACTCATTAGAGTGGGAAATTTCATAAGCAGTGTAGTTGAAGACGCGAGCCTCGAAACCATCATAATCAGTAAACCTATTATAACAAGATTTCGACCAGATTGTTACTCTGCCTTAATGTGCTTTTGGCGTTAAATGGCGTTCAGCTCTCCTCTTTTGCGTCAAGATGTCCCACAGAGATGCGTCAGTCTGTCAATACCCTGCCGATTGTGATGTCTGGGCAATTTACGGCGATCAAGTCGAATAATGCACACACGGGATGGTCAACCTGCGACTATTTCCAGATTCCCGCAGGCTTTGCTCAAGTGATACGACCTGCAGCAAACTATACTTAAACGTTACTCGATTAATCGTGAGTCACTTTATAGAACCGGTCCTCGTGAATTTCACCGGGCCTGTCTGATTGTGAGTGTTGCTTGTCTCTGCATCGTATTGCATTACTGATCGCAGGACCATTTGTCCTGATGACGGGCTTTTATTTTCTGATCTTCTCTGGAGCTCAGGAAGGAAGAGCCTCTGCGAATGCGGTACGCCTCAGCCCTCCCGAGCCCTTCAAATCGCCACCAGAAATCAAATCACGCGAGCAGAAAGCGAGTCTGCAGACCGCCTGTGAAACCAAAGCGGCCTGGCTGAGAACTCGTATTTCCATTCCTGTGAATGTACTGATTCAAACTCCGTATGTCATTGTCGGCGATTATGAAATCTCGACACTGGACGCGCTCTATCAGAAAGCAATCTCTCCGACTGAGTACGCGTTGAATGTTTCCTATTTCGATAGGCCCCCTGATCGTCCGATTACGGTTGTCGCACTCTCCTCAGAAGAGCGTTATCAGCAGGTCGCCTGGGATCTCGACCAGAGAAAAACCGGATCCTACTACGGCTATTTCCAGTCGAATGACATGCGAATCGTCCTCAATCTCTCCACCGGTAGTGGAACTCTCGGACACGAACTGACCCATGCACTGGCAGAAATTGATTTTCCAGCCATGCCGGAATGGTTTGACGAAGGCCTGGCGTCGTTGCATGAGCAATGCGAGTTTTCAGACGAACAGACACAACTGCTGGGAATCTCCAACTGGCGTGGGCAGCTCCTGCTTTCCGCGCTGGATCGTAACCAGCTGCCTCCACTGGCGAACCTGGTAGAGCAAGTCAGAATCGATACCAGACGCGAAGCGTTAACCTATTCCTACGCTCGCTACTTCTGTATTTACCTGCAGCAGAAACGGCTGCTTTCCCCCTTCTATCGCAAATTGAGAACCAGCCAGGAATTCGATACCACGGGCGAGCAGACCTTAAAACAGCTGCTGAATATCGATGATCTGGCCGATATTGATGCCGACTTCCGACTCTGGCTCACCGGATTTCGTCAGGTAAAGACACCGCTAAATACGCCCAGGTAGCAGCGTGTCCTGTTGCGAAAAGCGAGATCTGACTAAGAAAGCCACAGGAGGCTATTTTCTGTGCTTACCATGGCGTCTATAATCAGGGTGTTGAATCTGAGATCCTTTCATTCCATTTGAAGCATCCGCTATGAATCCATCCGCCTTAAACGTCTGCAGTTTCGAAAGTCGTAAAAGCGACGCCATGACCTCCCTGATCGAACGCAACCAGGGAATTCCCACACTTGTGCACTCCATGGATGAAATCCCGCTGGAAGATAACGAACAGGTCAAGTCGTTCTGCGAAAAACTGTTTCGAGGCGAGATTGATGTGATCGTGTTTATGACCGGCGTGGGGGCGACTGCCTTGCTCAACGCAGCAGAGCTTTATTTCCCGCGTGAACAGGTTTTGAATGCGTTCCGTAAAATCATCGTCGTTGTGCGTGGCCCGAAACCAACGGTCGTCCTGCGAAACTGGGAAGTTCCCATAAACTACTCCGCTCCCGAACCTAACACCTGGCATGAGATTATTTCTGTCTTAGACGAAAAAAAGTTTTCCGTCACAGGCAAACACATCGCTGTGCAGGAATATGGGAAGCCGGTCGAAGGATTCTACGAAGCCCTGCGTAACCGTGGTGCGCAAGTCCTGCCGATCGCCGTCTATCGCTGGGCCTTACCCGACGATACCAGCGGTCTTCGCAATGCCGTTCATGCGACGATTCGTGGAGAATATAACGTGCTGATGTTTACCAGCGCCCAGCAGATCACACACGTCCTGCAGATTGCTGAAGAAGAACAGGTCAAGGAAGACTGGCTGCTGGCGGCGTCTAAAACGATGATCGCCTCGGTCGGTCCCGCCTGTACGGAAGCGCTGCAGGAAGTCGGACTGCCCGTCGATTTTGAATCGAGTCCTCCCAAAATGGGCCCGCTTGTCAAAGATGCCCTGCAGGCGGCTCCCGAAATTCTCTCCCAAAAAGGCTGAACGATTCATCTGGCTTTCCTCTGTTTCCGGGAAACTCCGCGGCGCTGAATTTCAGTTCGCGGCGAATCCTGTTAGAATCACCTCACATCGCTGAATACCCAATATTTGTAACCGAAAGAAGAAACATGGATGCCCCCCTGGCTGAGACCGCCCGCTATCAGAACAGTCGTTTTATGAAAGCGGTCCGCCGCGAACCCGTCGATACGACGCCGATCTGGATCATGCGTCAGGCGGGTCGTTATCTGCCCGAATACATGGAAGTCCGTAACAAAGTGACTTTCATAGAGCTCTGCAAAACACCCGAACTGGCAGCAGAAGTCACAATCACCGCACAGCGTGAGCTCGGCGTCGATGCCGCCATCCTGTTCGCCGACCTGCTTCCGATTCTGGAACCGATGGGCCTGGATCTGGAGTACCTCAAAGGGGAAGGCCCGGTCATTCACAATCCAATCCAGGATTCATCCCAGGTTGACCGCCTGACCGATATCGCCGACATGGACTGCCTCGACTTCGTCTTCCAGGCTGTCAAACTCATTCGCGCGGAATTGCCTGCCGACATTCCCCTGCTCGGTTTTGCCGGCTGTCCTTTTACTCTTGCCAGTTATGCCATTGAAGGGGGCAGTTCCAAAAACTACCGCCGCACCAAACAGATGATGTATAACGACCCCTCTGCCTGGGATGCGTTGATGAATCGTTTTGTTGATAATCTGGTTGTCTACCTGCAGCGACAGATCGCCGCCGGCTGTCAGGCCGTGCAGATCTTCGACAGCTGGGCAGGTTGTCTGTCACCCGAAGACTATCAGCAGTACGTACAACCCTACACTGCGAAACTCGTCACAGGAGTACAGGACTATGCCCCCGTGATCAATTTCCTGACCGGCAACCCTGCTTTGCTCGGCTTACAGCGTCAGGCCGGTGGTCAGGTCTTTGGCGTGGACTGGCGCATCAATCTGGCGGATGCCTGGGAAATCTTCGGACCCGATGTCGCGATTCAGGGGAACATGGATCCGATTGCTCTCTACGCTGACTTACCGGTCCTCAAGCAGAAAGCAAAAGCGGTTCTGGATGCCGCTGCGGGCCGCAATGGGCACATCTTCAATCTCGGCCATGGTGTCATGCCCGACATGAATCCCGACCACGTCAAAGCCCTTGTGGAAATGGTGCACGAACTGGGAACCCGCTAATCTGCCGCCTGCGACATCCCATATTTAAATCGAGTCCGTTATGAATCAGTCTTCATCACCCGCAAAACGAATCGCAGTGGTTGGTGGCGGAATTACCGGTCTGTCCGCTGCGTTTCGTCTGCAGGAACTGGCGGATGAAAATAATCAGCCAGTCGAAGTCACCCTGTTCGAATCACAGCCGGAGGCCGGTGGCTGGATTGGCACCATCAATCAGGAGGGTTACCTGATCGATACCGGCGCGGATATGTTTATCACTAACAAGCCTGCGGCCATCGAACTCTGCCAGCGACTGGGACTCGAAGATCAATTGATTTCCACCAATCAGCAGTACCGCGGCGCCCTGATCCTCAAAGACGGGACACCGGTCCCCGTACCACTGGGTTTTGAACTGATGACCCCCTCACGGATTCTTCCCATGCTGAAGACTCCTCTTTTGAGCCCATCCGGGAAATTGCGGATGGGGCTCGAATACTTTGTACCCCGTCGCACGAGTGAAACAGGTTTAGACACAGACGACGAAAGTCTTGCTGAGTTTGTCACGCGTCGCTTTGGCAAGGAAGCATTAACGCGACTGATTCAACCTCTGGTCGCTGGCATTTATACTTCCGATCCAGAGAAGCTGAGTCTGCGGGCGACGCTGCCCCGCTTCCTTGATATGGAACGCGATCACCGCAGCCTGATTAAGGCGATTCGTAAACAGAAGCGAGCGTCCAAATCAGCTGACGCCACCGGAGCACGATACGGGCTGTTCGCAGCGTTCAAGAAGGGGATGCAGACATTGATCTGCACGCTCGCCGAGCGGGTTTCCTCGGGCGGAACAATTCTTTACGACCATCGAGTAACTCAGGTCGCTGCCGCTGATGCGGGATATGATCTGACATTTGAATCTGCAGATAAGTCACAGACGCAACATTTCGACGCTGTTTTGCTTACCACAGCAGCACCACAGGCGGGGCAGATGCTGGCGTCATACGCTCCTGTGCTTTCAGAACTGCTCAAGCAGATTGAATACGCGTCGACGGCAATTCAGGTTAGCGTGCATCGTCTGGAGAACATTAAGCATCCTCTGAAAGCGTTTGGTCTGGTCATTCCTGCTGTCGAGCAGCGGAAGATTTTCGCAGTTGCCTTTTCCAGTCGTAAATTTCCCGGACGCGCGCCGGAAGGCTGTGTGCAGCTGCGAACATTTGTGGGCGGTGCGATGCAGCCTGAACTGCTGGAACACTCGGACGATGAATTGAACGCGATCGTCAATCGCGAGTTGACTGACATCCTCGGCGTTTCCGGTGAGCCGGTTTATTCAAAACTGCTTCGCCATAACCAGTCGATGCCGCAATATCATCTGGGACACCTGCAACTGGTCGAACGAATCGAACAGGCTACCGTGGGATTGTCGGGACTGGAACTGGCGGGTAACGCATATCGAGGGGTTGGTATTCCCGACTGCATCCAGAGTGCTGAACTGGCCGCGGCGAGAATGATGGCCGAGCTTACTGCACGCGTTTAAGCTCGAACCCCTTCACGTCAAGCAGTTCGGAGCCTGTTTTTTTGACTCCTGTCAGCGTGAGATCGCAGTCTCCTTTTTTCAAGGTGACTGTTCCCAGTTTGATCTTCGCCCAGTCTTTACTCATGTAATTGTCCGACTGTTCAACGCGATCCTGATTTCCAATTTTCGGCGGGTCGTGTGGCTGGGAAATCGTCGCGTTCAACTTTTGACCGTTGACTTGTGCCTGCACTTCACAACCAATGTCTTCAGCACGGCACGTATATTTCAGCGTGACTTCATATGTGCCCGGCTGCAGTACATCCAGATGCCAGACAGCGGATGCACTGGGATTGGTCCAGTCTTCAATCCAGCTGTTGGCGTAGCCATTATGTCCTTTGCCACTGTAATTGATCCCCTGGCCTGCTTCCGGAGAGAGAAACGCTTCATTCGCTGGCAGCGATGTGAATTTCTCTTTGGGATGCCCTACGGGAATCGGAATCGGCTCGAACCCTGCCTGCGAGACATCCTTGAACCAGTCAGCATAGGCGGCACTCAATTCCTTCATCACGGCAGGATGCGCTTTCGCCACGTTCTGTTTTTGAGACGGGTCGGCCTGCATGTCATACAGACTCCATTTCCCTCGCTCGTACGCGGCCCGCCAGCGATCGGTGCGCACGGAACCGTTGGGCAGTTCCGTACCCGGAATCGAATTGCGAAACAGCCGATCCGAGAACAGCTTGCGCTGTGGCCAGTCTGCCACTCCGTCCTTGGTCAGCAGCGGCACCAGGCTCTTGCCATCCAGCGGCTGATCGGATGTTTTTTCCACGCTGCATAATTCGAGCAGGGTCGGCAGGATATCAATGTGGGCGGCGATCGGCTTGACGACTGTCCCTGCTTGGATCTTCCCTGGATAGCGGACAAACAACGGGACCCGAATCCCACCTTCGTGGATTGATCCTTTACGTCCCCGCATGTTGCCGTTATAGCGGTTGCTGTTGGGGCCGTTGTCTGTCAGAAACAGGACGATTGTGTTGTCGGCCAGTTTCAGGTCATCCAGCGTCTGCATCAGCCGTCCCAGATTGTCGTCCACACTTTCCACCATCGCATAGGCACAGCGAGCTTTGTCATCCAGACCTTTGTCCGCGTACTTGTTCCAGTACTTTTCGGGAACGATCCAGGGAGAATGTGGTGCATTATAAGGGACATAGCAGAAGAAGGGCTGGTCTTTGTTTTGTTTGATGAAATCAATCGCGTGGTTGGTCAGTACATCAGTGATATAACCTTCTGTTTCTATCGGCTGTTTATTGTGTTCCAGATTCGTATCGAAATAACGGTTCCAGTGACCGCCACAGAAACCGAAGAACTCGTCGAAGCCCTGCCCGTTGGGATGCATGGGATAATGTCGGCCGTTATGCCATTTGCCGAAGGCCCCTGTTTTGTAGCCGGCGGCTTTAAACATTTCGGCGATCGTGGTTTCTTCGGCGCGCATGTTTTCAAAGCCACGCGTCACGCCATGCACGCCAGTTCGCAGACTGTAGCGACCTGTCAGCAATGACGATCGAGTGGGGGCACAGACGGGTGAGACATAGAACCGTTCGAACTGTGCACCCTGTGACGCCAACAGATCCTGTTGAGGCGTTTCGATCAGTGGATTGTCATGCGAGCGGACATCCCCCCAGCCCTGGTCGTCGGTCATGATCAACAACACGTTGGGACGTTCCGCCGCCTGCAGGAACGAACCACTACTCAAGATCAGCGTTAATACAAATAGCAGGGCCAAATTCAGAAGGAGCGTGCGTCTCATGATGAAATCAATGTCCTCGATGATCAGATTAGAGCGTCGGGTGGCACGGTCGGCTTGCCCGACTGTGAAAAAACAGGGGCGGACTTCCACTTAGTTTTCAACCGGATTCATTCCAGTAGACCGAATCGGCATTGCACAGTCAATCCCACCACCAGCGTGCGGGCTGCTGTGATTCCCGTTTACTGACAGTAGATAGTTTCTCTTCCAGTGACATATCACGGCTCAACTGAAACTCGGTCTGCTTCAAAACCTTCCGGGCATTGATCGTCACACCCCCGCCGACCAGGCAGATCATCAACCGCCCTGCTTTTTTATAATTCATCGCCGTGGGAACCTGTTTCGGAATATTACCCTCGGGGACCAGGTAATTAGAAACTGACGAAAATAAGGAGTGCCGCCAGTCGATCTGTTCGTCCAGTCGTTCCCGGCGGATGAGCGCTGCCAGCACTGTCAGGTCGGTAATCGACTGCAGTTCGGCGAACGTGGGGTGCAGGTCGGCCAGCTTCGCAAAGTGTTTTGTAAACTGCTGGGCATACTTCGTGGTCGAAACCCGCGTCTGGGCGGCATCAGTGCGTTGTCCTGCTGAGTTCACGAATTCTTCCTGCGACATCATCTGCAGTCGCTGCCCGGAGAACTGAAATGCATCCCGGTCGACTGTGGTCGTGAAGGCATCGTATAGAGGCGTAAACCACCAGCGCTGCGTGCTGTTCCCTCCGCCTCGGAGCGTTGCCAGATGACTTTTGATTTCGCGAATTCCCGAGGGTTCGAGGCCGATGGAAATTCGTTTGAGCATGTAGTCGGCTTCGACGAGGATGCGGGCATAATGCGAGCCGGCGGGGACACCGGTTACGGAGACATCCTGCATACCCAGGATCTGCGCCATGGTTTTGAAGCGAACTGTAGCAGTCGCCGCTGAGGACGCGTTATTCGTACGCCGAATATATTCATTCATCTTCGCCAGGTTGTCGGGCTTTGCATCGAACGAACAGCCGGTGATCAACCCGCGATCCTGGGACTGAAACGCGACGACCAGATCATCCAGTCGAAGCGGAGGTCGACCTGATTCGACGCCGACAATCCGGTTCTGCGCATTGGCGGCGAAGCCTTCCGCGGGACCGGCAATGATCAGATCATTATGCTCACGATCGACAAACAAATAGTCAATCCGTGTTAACCCCGCCAGATACAAAATCTCGGGAGGCAGAGGCTCATTCTTAGCTTTCCACTCCTGGCAAACCTTTTCCAGTTCGACTAGTGAGATTTTACGCAATTCCGACTTGTGATTCACATCGGCTGGCAGTGCTTCAGCGGCGAGCGCCTGCAGACGCCGTTGATTTAACTGGCTGCTGTTCTGCGTCACCCGAAAGGGCGCGGTGATTACGCCGTCCGCATCAATGGTAATGCCGCCCGCGTTCTGCTGGTTGTTGCCGTTCTGATTATTGCCGCCGTTATTATTGCCCCCATTGTTGGTCTGAGCGAAACCAGCCGTGCAGAAAGACAGTAGCAGAATGAAGCTCAACGCACTGTGAAAGAGAGTTGTGTGAATTGAAATGAGAGAGAGGCCTTTCATCAATCAACGCTTTCCGCCCCGAGAGGCTGTCAGAAAATTGCGGCCCGCAGATAAAAGATGACACCTGCCATTCTAGCAGGGCGTGCAGGCGGGAGTCAGGGCTTTTCCGGTATTCTGAATCAGTTTCCAGTAGATTCCGATAGCCTCTGTGACTCGCTGGGTTCAGAAACGATGGTTAATGTAGTAGCGTATACTGTGTTTTATTTACTTGCTGAATTATATTGAGAAATGATATGGCATTGGTTGCTGAAATCAGACTCTGGCATCAGAAGTATGCGGCTGCCCGCGAGGATGCTGCTTTGCTGGCTCATCTGGTAGATCAGTCGCTAACGCAATGCCGCCGGACGCTGGAGATACTGGAAGTTCGCCTGGCGGAACTCGGCTATCCGGTGACATCGTTAATCCTGGAGCCCGAAACAGATCAGGAATTGCGTATCGCTCGCGTTGAAGCAGTGACGCAACGCGAGGTTCCGATTGTCCTCAAACTATTGTGGCGGACTCTGGGCGGGATCTCTTTCATTGATGTGGACGACTACTCGCATTGTGAATTCTGGGGCCGACTGGGAATCGAAGGAGCACACGGATTCTGCGATGGTGTCTATGTCGATGCCTGTAGTCAGGAGTGGCTGGATTATACCCTGGAAGATTTCGAAGCCTGTCAGTCAGACAATGCTGTTTCGGAATTCCTCTATTCGTTTGCCCCTGATGGATATCACAAAGACGATATTTCCGGAGGCGATCCCTATGGTCTGCGGGGAGAAGGCTGGCTGGCAGAGGTGGTCTTTTTTTCCTGGTCCGGAAAGCGGGTTCCGGAGAGTGCCCCTGCTTATCCACTGGATTTATTAGGTTATCTGCGGACATCAATTCTGGAATGTGGCGGTTTTCCGGGATTATTGGGACATCCAAAATTTGAACCCATTCGCGAAAAACTGGTAGCGGGGCTGCCCCTCTTCTGATTAAATGGTGGATGACGCCGATTTGATCAAAGTGTGGACTCAACGGGCGGTTATTTTTCAACTCTGAAGTCAATCTGGAAAAAGAGCAATACAATGACACGTATCTCCCTGAAACATGCTGGTGTTCGTCTGCTTGTGTTGTGTACTGTGATCGCGGTTTCGTGTCCTGGTTGGGCCGATGAAAAGCCCTCAGCGGATGCACGGTTGCAGAAACTGTTGAAGCGATTTCCCGAAGCCGACAAAAATAAGGATGGGAAACTGACGCGGGACGAGGTGCTGGAATATCGCGAAAAGCGACAGAAAAATCGGGCGGCTGTCGCAGAGCCGACACATGCAAATGTGAAGTATGGTAAACACGAACGGAACGTGCTGGACTTTTATCAGGCGGAATCAGATACGCCGACCCCGCTCGTGATTTACATTCATGGTGGCGGTTTCGTAGGCGGCAGCAAAAAAATGAATCCGCGGCTGATCCAGAATTATCATAATGCGGGGATGAGTGTGGCTGCGATTCACTATCGCTTTATTGACGGCGAAGACATCCTGCTCCCCGAGCCTCAGCGTGACGGTGCCCGTGCCGTGCAGTTTCTGCGGAGTAAAGCGAAGGAGTGGAACATCGACAAGAAACGGGTTGCCTGTTATGGCGGTTCTGCCGGCGCGGGGATTTCTATGTGGATTGGCTTTCACGATGATCTGGCAGACCCGGACAGTCAGGACCCTGTCGAACGCGAGTCCACCCGCATCCAGGCCATCGGCACGATCGGCGGTCAGAGCACCTACGATCCGATTAAAATCAAAGCCCTGGTGGGGGGACGGGCCTGGGAGCATCCTTCCATCTTCAAAGCGTATGGCGTGACGACTGCCGAAGAAGCATTGAACCCGACGGCGGAACAGCAGAAACGCTACGATGAGTCGTCTGCCATTACGCATCTGACCAAAGACGATCCGGCATTGTACATGATCTACAGCGAAGCCGACGGCCCCCTGCCCGCCAATGCGCGGCCCGGCCAGGGCATTCATCACCCCAACTTCGGCCGCGACCTGGTCAAGAAAATGAATGAGCTGGGTATCGAAAACGTCTTCGTCTACACCGGCGACAACAAAAGCGGCGCCTCCCCCCAGGCAATGCTGGAGTTCTTTCAGAAGCAGTTCGCGAAGGTGAAATAGGGTTATTTTCGAACGCGTCCCGATGTTACTTCTGGGTGCGGATTTGTCTTAAAAAGAAACAATCAGGATGGGCTGTCAAAAATGGACTGGACGAAAACCGGGGCTAATGCCCTTCGGCTAATGGAGACAGCCTGCGGTCGACATTGAGCGGGGGGGGATTACCGTAAACAAGATCAGCCTTTCGGCGTTAGTCGCGGTTCAAGCGACTCTCGCCAGGACTGAGAGGCTGGGATTCTTTCAAATATAGTATGGGAAGGTAAACAAAGCTCGTTTCGTGATATTACGTGTTTTTCGTGGTCGCAAAATCCGTTTGAGCGCTCTCAATCGAAAACAGTTTTCATCGCGGTCGACAGATCCCGGAAGGCCTGTTCGCCGTTGCCGGTGAAACTGGAGCCGTGCATGACGGCGAGCGTTTTGGGTTTGAGGTCTGCCAGGCGGTTGAGTATCCGGTCGGTCTGTTTTGTGTAGGGGATGTAGTCGGCCAGCGGTCCCGCCTGCATCTGCTGCATTGCGGCCAGCACCTGTTCTGACAGATCACTTTCGGTGAGCGCGTCGGGGTTGCCTCCCTGGTGAAACAGGTCGGAACAGAACAGCGTGCCTTGCGTCTCTTCATACAGGAGCCCCGCATCCCAGCCGTGCGGCAGTTGCGCGGTCGAGCAAAAGCGGTATTGATGTCTGCCCGTGTTGAGCAGTTCGCCGTCGACCATGCCTTTGGGCGGCCGGATGGCGAAGTCATTGATATTGACCATCGCCGAGACCAGGCTGCAGACCGGCACTGCGTCGGGAGCGACTTCGAGCCACTGGTTGAGCGCCCCGCATTCATCCGACTCAAAATGACTGAAGGCGATATACCGCAGGTCCGCCGGATCCATCACCTGCGCGACCGCTTTGTGTACCAGCGGAAAGCTGGACTTATACCCGGTCGTAAACAGCAGCGGCGCGTCATCGCGGACCAGAAAATAATTAAACTGCAGATCCAGCCCCTGCGCATAACAGCCAATCCGAAACACATCCGGAGCAATTTCGTGGATCGTGGGAGTTGCGAAATCGAACATTGGTGTAAGTCCTGATACGATGTGAAAATTTAAGACAATCACAACAATAAGGAAAAACGATTCTATCTAGGGTTTTGCTATTCAGGTTTCGGTAGTTGAATTTCTGCTGGAGTTTGGTGGTAGGGTTTACCAGCCTGATAGAGTTTCAGTCGTGATTCGAACTCTTCCCTGCTTGAATCGCCATCGGATAGTTGTATTGCTCTTTTTTGATATTTGATTGATTGCTCGAAGTCATTATTTTCAGCATAAGCGGCTGCCAGCGTGTCAAGGTATTCAGGGTTCCTCCATCGAGACAGTTCACATGCTTTTTTCCCTGATTCAACAGCGGCATTGCCATCTCGATATTGTGGGTCAGGACAAGTGGATCGAATCCAGGAAACTCCGTTATGTCCGTGAGGTGAATCGGGACGTTGGTGGATTACTTCCTGATAATCTTGAATTGCTAAATCGTATTTTCCTTTTGAACTATGACAGTAAGCCCGGTCAATTATGTAAAAGAAATAATCTGGATCTTGTTTAATCAGTGCGTTAAATTCTTTGATTGCTTTTTCGTATTCCCCAAGTGCATTCCAAGCATAACCCCGACTTTGATAAGCAAGCCAGAACTCAGCGTTGAGCCGGATTGCCGCATCAAAGTCCTTGATCGCTTTTTGGGGTTTTCCTTTTCGAGTCCAGGCCAGTCCACGGTTGAAGTAAGCGATGTGAGAGTTTGGGTTGAGTCGAACTGCCGTATCATAATCTTTGAGTGCTTGCTCGAATTTTTCTAATTGAAAATAAGTGTCTCCCCGTTTCTGGTAAGCCTCTGGAAAATCAGGTGCGAGGGCGATGGATTTGTCAAAATCTTTCAGCGCAAGATCATATGCAGGTCGATAGTAAGTCCCTCTTTCGTACTTAGCCACACCGCGATAAAAATAGGTTTTAGGATTATCGGGAAAAAATTTAGCAGCGTTGTCGAATCGATCAACGGCTGTGTCATTTTCTCGCCGAACTAACCAGGTGACTCCTTCATAATGGTATGCGATTGCATTCTTGGAATCGAAACGAGTCGCCCAGATAAAATCATTGATTGCTTTACTGTTCTCGTTCTTTTCATGCCAGGAAATGGCGCGATTCGTATAAGCCCAGGAACTGAATGGATTTTTGGTTTTCAGATAATCGCTATAGTAGTCAATCGCTTCATCCAAAGGGATGACATGTGTTTTCTTGACCCACCCGCCACTTACCTTCAAGTGTTCTTTATCGGTTTGAGTGACCGTTAATGGGAATTCAATACTCTCAGCAGGGACTTCCTCAACTGCTTTGCTGGTTTTGAAATATTTTATGTCGGCGTTCGGCATGAATTTCTTGCCAATCCAGTCTTCTGCGTAGAGCGATGATGGGAATATGAAAAAAATGGTGACTAAACCAAAAAAAAGTGTACGCGATAGTTTGGGTATATTGCAAAAATACATGATTTCAATCACGGGTTAGAGATTATCGATGATCGGCCAGTCAGTCTTATTAGTATACACTGATCATACTGGGGATTACTATTATTAATTCACTTGGTTCAGAGTTATGTAAGTCAAGGATCACTCATTCTTCCTATATCTGCCAGATAAAAAAAGAAAAATCCCATGAAACAACGCAAGTCGGCTCGGGCGATTTTGTTGAATGAGCAGGATCAGGTGCTGTTGGTGCGGCATGAAGATGCGCTGCCCGCAGATCGGTCGTGGCCGGAGTTGCTCGGTTACTGGGCGACTCCCGGTGGTGGGGTTGAAGGTGGGGAATCGGAAGTTGAGGCACTGCGGCGGGAGTTGCGGGAGGAACTGAGGCTGGCGGACGTGAAGGTCGGGCGGCGGATTGGCGTGCGTGAAGTTCAACTGGACCTGCCGGGGATCGGGGCTGTACTCAGTCATGAGACGTACTATGTGTGCCGGGGGAGTGAGACGCCTGTGCTGAATCGTCAAGGTTTATCGGAATCGGAACGGCGGGTGTGTAAAGCGATTCACTGGTGGTCGCGGGAAGAACTCAGTGAAACGACTGAGATACTACGACCGGCTGCGTTGCCGGAACTGGTGGAGCATGCATTTCAAGTTCATGCCGATTTGATACATTTGCAGTACTGAAACGAGTCGTCGCCTTCATCAGCCAATCAGGGCGCGCCAGAGTTTAAGGATGCTTTGGGCTACCTGGTTCAGGTTGAATTGCGATTTGCTGCTCGGTGGGTGATCGGACCAGGTCCAGTGGCCGGCGACTTTGTCGGATTGATCGATAACGACGGTGGCATGCCTGTCGCCGCGGTGCCAGGTGCGCAGGGAATAGAGTTGCACGCTGCCCTGTTGCGCTGACTGAGAGTTGTCCGTGGATAGCAGCGTCATGGAATTCATGAGTGTGCCCCGTGTTTGAGAAATGGCGTCGGGGGGCGTACCCATCAAGGCGTCTGCTTCTGCTGCGGAAATGCCCAGGGGGATGCGGGCGGTGACGGTTTCCAGTTCGGTCACTGGATTGTGGGGGGCGTATTTGAAGTAAATGACGATGGTCATCAACAGCAGGCAGCCGAACGATGTGAGGAAAATCAGCAGATATCGTTTCACCTTGAGTGGCATCAAATCGGGAACTCCATCTTAGGGGTAATCTGCTTCGCTGGGTGCATTCACTCTGTTTATCTTAAATCAGCCGTGCTGATTTGTCACGCAGAATCTGAAGTTTACTGCGCGGTGTTCATCTGAGGTGGGTCGGGTGAGATCGGGTAAAATCGGACTGCAACTATTTTTCCTGGCGGGATGACCCTGCGCACTGTCGGGTAAGCCGACAGTTGGAACCCGGTGGCTTGAAGAATCTCCGCAAAATTTCTGGGGGATGTTACATGTGTCAGCCTCCTGCGGGAGGCCGTTTGGTTACGTAGAACTTATTTGTGTGTTTACACTGACTGTTTCCTGTTGTCTGCGACAACCCCGAATTTCATTCGGGGCCAGCTTTTTTTATTGGGGGTTGGTGAATCGATCACTGTTGGTTTGCCAGAAGTGTCACGCAACACAAGGGAATACGGTGCAGAGACGAGCCACAGGCGAGGGATTTCTTTTCATTTGTACGGTGTTTGAGCTGATGTCTGAAATCTGTTTTCAATTTTATTGTCGATTATTTTGTGGAATGGCGTGGGGTCGTCAAGCGGAGATGGACAAAAAGAGTGCGCGATATGTGCTGATATGTTTTGATGTAAAGGCGAACCGGGGACGAGAGCAGCGCCAAAATGCGGCGATGTGTGTCGACCCACAGCGTGCTTTTGAGCAGTTGTTTTTTCAGATCGCGTTGAGGCAAGCGGGTTTGATAGTGCCGTTGTTATCTCCTGTTCGTGATCATCACCTGAACCAGTAGTGGATCGCGCGCGACTTGCTTATAAGCGTTTATCATGCCGCGCAGCGAGTGAGTGTCAAGACGAATTTATGCAGTAGAAAGTGAACAGGATGCAGTCACTTGAATTATTTTTGAATGCGGTCCCAGGCCTGCAGCAGAAAGACGCCTCGTCTGGTTTTAGTAGTCGGCGACGGTTGCTCTTCGGCCTGCTGCACCTGCTTCGCGAGTTGTCGCGGATTGAGAGTTCCCTGCTCCAGTTGCTGCAGTCCCTGTTCCCAGGCGGTCTGCACAGATTGAGTCAGCGGTTCGTTGAGCCGGGCGTCGTAGTCGTTGAAGAAGCCTTTTGTCGCGAAATAGAGGGCAGCCGGTATTGCCGGGTCCGAATCGGTGATTTTGATGTCGTTAAAGAAGCTGACCAGTTGACGATGGCGCACGAGAGTTTGCAGCAGCAGTTCGGGATCGAGGTTGGCGGGAGTCGTCGACTGTTGTTTCGCGAGCGCGGCGGCATAGCCGGCCGCTTCTCCGGTCTGCAGAAAGACGGGTTCCAGACGGATGGCACCCCAGGCGATGTGGGTCGCAGAGAGACAGACGGGGACCAGCAAATTGTCGACGCCTTGTGGCAGCAGTGCGCGATAGGGAATCTGCGACGGACGGGATTCTTCGGTAAGAATCAGTTTGCCGTCGTACTTGAATCCGGGCCGACTGTCGGTGGTGCAGGAATGCGAGTCCATATACCAGTCGGTGACCGCGATGCTGTCCGGGTGGATGGGAGTCCGCTGGTAGTCTTTGGTGAGCATGCCATCGTTTTCATTGAAGACATGACGCCCGACTATACGGCGGGCTTCGCGGACATACATTTCGTAGGGAACGTGATTGTGGTCGGCGTATTCATCTTTGGGCAGCCCCCATTCGAGAAACTTCTTACGCTGCGCTGCGGGGATCGTTTCATCATGCTGCAGGAACCACATCAATCCCAGGCCGAAGTCGAGATGCTGCTGGATGATCTGTTCGCGGGTGGACCAGTCGGCTTCAGGATATGCATGATTCTGTCCCGGCATGATCGGGCTGTTAACGTGCGATTTGTGGTTGGGGCCTTGGCTGGCGTGGATATAGCGACGATGAAAGTTGAGATAATTCTCACGATCATAGCTGGCCGGTTTGGGGATGGGCAGCCGATTAGCGGGGTCGGAGGTGACGCAGAAACGATAATTGTAGGCCTGGACGGCGCCATCTGCTGTGAACGGACTGGTGGGATCCATACTCCCCTGCCTTGCTCCGTAGACGCGAATGTTGAGTCCTTCCTTGACGATGCCTTCGGGACGGTGACCATCAATATTAACGAATACTTTACCGGCGTGCGGTTCGTTGAATTCCTCGCGGGCTTCACGACCGACGCGATACGGGACATCAGCCAGCGCGAACAGATCGCCTTCATAAGTCGCATCGACAAAGGTGGTACCCTTTACCTGGATCGTTTCGGGAGTACCGAAGCGGCAGAGGGTGACACTTTTGATGAGAGCGTCCAGGCGATTCACTTCCGTCGGGTAATGATTCAACAGGAGTGTGATGTTGTTTTCCTGAGCGACGAGTCGATTAAATTCGCGTTCAGCGACATGCGGTTCGGCCCAGCCGATGGGGTATTTTTCGTGTGTGTAGCGGATCGTCTGGTGATCGTGGGAGTCGCGACCGAAGGTGTCGATGTAATAGTTTTCAATGTTCTCAAGCAGTTCGCTGAAGAGGGGAGAACGGGGGCCGCCGTAAAGTGCATCCCACTGCATCAGGCCGTTGGTCATCATGCCGCCGAGATGACCGTTGTGTTGCACGAGCAGCACGGAACAGCCTTCGCGGGCAGCACGCACGGCACAGGCGACACCGCCGCCCGTTCCGCCGACAACGACGACGTCGTAAGATTTGCCATCTACTTTTGCTGCGGGAGTCTCTTTCGCGAGCGTGACGGGTTCGTCGGAATGTCGGGTACTTTCACCGGGTGTGCGGGGTTCGGTTTTGGCAGCGAGGGGGGAAACAGCGACGCGGGCCGCCTCTGGATTGGGAAGCGGTTTCGCGATCGGTTTTTCCGCCATGCTGATTTCCGGGAAGCCGGAAGCTTTTGTGCCGGCACGTTCATCAGCAGCGATTTCTACCGGAAGCAGTTGCAGGCCATCGACGACAACGTAGCCATCGGCGCCGGTATTGGAAATGGTGATGTACGCCGGCTGCCCGGCTTCGAAATGGAATTCACCCAGCGACACGGGGATGCGGTTGATGAGAGCGGGCTGTCGCTGATTGATGGTGACGGTTTTTTCGCCGTCGGCACTCAGAATGGTGACCGGCACTTTCGTGGAACGGTTCTCATGCCAGGTATAGAGCAGACGGACTTCGTAGTCGCCTGTGTGTTTGATTTCGGGCGAGAAGCGGGCGGTTTTCTTACCGCGGTCTTTGTTGTTATCATGTGTGTAGGTGGGGCCGATGGGAGACGGCTGACGATTGCTTTCACTCCAACCACCTGTGTATTCGGCTGCGGAATCATCGAGGACGATACCCGGCAATTTTTCCGCCGTGGTGACGACGCGCGCCTGCGGTTGACCTCGTTTGACGGGCGAAGGCCAATCGAGCAGTTGACCATCGGCAAGGAGTTGGGTGCGGAGTCGCTGGTAGTTGATTTCCTGGATCGGGGAGTCGGCATCAATGGCCTGGCTGGCGGCGGTGGCAGCGGACTGGCTGAGGATCATGAGCACGGGTTCCATACGGGTGGAACCAAAGGCGACATGACTGGCGGAGATCGCAAAGGTGACCAGCAGGTTATTACATTCGGAGGCTTTGGGGACGATCGCTGCCAAGCCAATGGGATAAGGCCCGCGGGTGCCGGTATGACCGAGCAGTTTGCCTTCGCGGATCATCATACCGTCATGAGCAATCCGACGGATTTCGTGGATGTCGACTCCATACGAGGCCAGTCCCACAGATTGGGGAGCAACTTCCGTGTGGCGACAGTGATGTTCTGTCATGACCAGGTCGGAAATCATCCGCCGTGACTCGCGAATATAAAGCTGATGCGGCCAGCCTCCGTTGTCGAGAAATTCATCTTTGCAGAGACCATATTGACTGATCTGCTGTCGGACTTTTTCAGGAACACGCGGGTCCGTCTTCAAAAAATGATACAGGCCGCGGGCGTAGTTCTCATGTTCTTTAATGATTTTCTGACGCTCTGCGTGGCTGGCTTCGGTGTAACCTTTGTTCCCGCCGACGTAATTCAAACCGAAGTAGGCGGTGTTGAAATCGAATTTGCCGTTAGGGAGTGCATCGTGTTTGGTGAACCAGCGGAGGTCCATGTCATCGCCGGCTTTCTGACAGGCTTTGATGTAACGGGCGACGATTTCATAGCGGGCAGGATCGTAGTTGGCGGGAGGTTCGATGGGGATCCGATTCTCGGGTTGATCGGTCACGCAGAGTCGAAAGCAGTAAGCCTGTACGCCGGGAGCGGCTTCCCCATGATTTCCGAGTTCACCTTCCTCGATCAGAGGTAGCAGACCGCTTTCCGGATTTCCGGGAATACAATACGGATCGAGTGGGATGGAGCGATCCCATAGGCCGCGGCGATCTTTTCGGCGGCCGATAGCATTGACTTTTCCGAACAGGACCTGGGGGATTTCATGATACTGAATGCCATTCAGAGTTTCGTTGTATTGCGAATTGGCTTCGCGAGTCAGCGAATAGGAAACACCGGCTGCTGCCAGCAGATCACCTTCGTATGTAGTGTCGATAAACATCTTCGCGTCGATGCGGGTCCCCTTTTCGGTGATCAGGGTTTGAATACGGGGGCCCTGTTTGATGACTTCTTTCAGCGGTTCTCCTTTAAGTACAGTGACGCCGGCTTCTTTGATCATCTCGTCGAACACCTGCTCGGCGACATGGGGTTCGAGCTGTGTTTCCAGAGGCTTGTTGTATTTCCTGCCGATGCGCTGATAGAACTCCCGCGCCATGCCAGCGACGGTTGCTGCTTTACCCATGTCAGAAAAGCTGAGGCCACCGGAACTCATGCCACCCAGATGCTGTCCAGGTTCAATGAGAATGGCACGTTTTCCGAGTCGGGCTGCTTTGACGGCCGCGACGACGCCACCGGATGTTCCGCCATAGACACAGATGTCGACACTGTGATTGGGTTTCTCAGCGGAGACAGATTGGAGAGGAAGCAGACAGCAGTAGACCAGGGTGAATACAGTGAGGATGTTGCAAAGCATGGCAGGAACTCAATCTTTCTCGGGGAGCGATACCGGGGTTCAGAGTTGATTATGACTTCTGTGTTCGGGTCAGTCCTGTAGGATCCATTTCAATGGAAATCGGGCGATTGTCAAGGCGGTTGTGTCGTAACCATTATTTTTAAAGCCGCCATCTTCGTAGAAACAGAAGATCGTACCATCGGACAGCGCTGCTAAATCGCTGTAGCCGCTGATACCCGGTTCGAGGACCTGTTTGCTGGCCCAGGTGTGACAGTCATCAAAGCTGACCTGCAGCGTCAGGTTTTTGCGGTCGCGATTGGGCTTTCTGCGTTTGGTTTTGTTTTCCAGATTGTCCGGGTTGGCGAAGACAATGGCATTCTTCGGCTGTGATTTGCTGGCGGGCAGACGCAGGATGCTGGCCATGCAGACCGGTTCGAGGAGTTGATCGTCAAAATGTTTGTTCGTCCAGTTGGTGGCACCGTTGTCGCTTACGGCAATCAGACGACGATGAGGCTCTGATTCAGTACGGATATTAACCAGGACCTGATTATTGAACAACTGGACGGCGACGGTTTCGCTGGGATTCACAACCGTTTCACCGGCGACGGTATCTCCCTGCTTGACAATAATGTCACCGCGCTGCCAGGTTTTGCCGTGATTGTCACTGAAGATGGTGGCGACGCTGGACGGACGATGTTTTTTACCCCCCGTCGAAAGCCAGACAGGAACGAGCAATCGCCCGTTCTGCAGTTGAATTCCATGACCGGGGCCGGTGGCGATCACGTTCCAGTCGTATTCTTTGCGAAACTGTTCGAAGACACTGGTGATTTCAACGGGGTCACTGAACGTCTTGCCGTCATCTTTGCTGTCGATATAAAAGCAACGGCCGTAGTTTTCACAATAAAGCAGATGGACCTGACCGGTCTGGTTATCGGCGAAGGCGACGACATTATTGACGGTGTTTTCTTTCGCATCATGAATTGTCTGAGGGGCCAACCAGGTCTTGCCGCCATCGGTGCTGCGGCGCATCAGAATATCGATGTTGGCCCAGTCGCCGGCTGCTTTACGGGCTTCACAGTATGCGAGCAGTGTCCCCTGCTTCGAGGTGATGATGCCGGGGATTCGGTAGTGATGATATAGACCGTCGCGTGCTTCGAACAGGACCGTTTTCTGCAGATCGTCGGCCTGGCTGTATTGCAGCGGCGAGAGAATCACGAACAGTGAGAGGGAGAAAAACAGCATGGAACGCAGCGGAAGGTGTGTCATTTTACCAGTTTCCCGTTTCAGGTTAATAATATTTATGTTGCGATATTATTATCTCTGTTGTAATATTATAAAAGTGCGAACAGAATTGAAAGCATAAAACCCATTTTTTCAAACGAATGAGATACCTCTATGAAACCGGCGATTGTGGATCTGGCCGAGCGGATTCAGACTGATATTCAGGCGCGTAAGCTGAAACCCGGCGATCCTTATTTTACAACCAGTGAGACGGCTCGCTCGTTTCAAGTGAGTGGTACCACCGCCAACCGGGCGTTGCAGTTGCTGACGCAGCGTCGCGTACTGGTTCGCAAGCAACGTGCGGGAACATTCATTGCTGAACACGATGTGGAACAGTTACATAGTTTGAAGTGCGTGCATCTGGTGGTACATCAAAAGTTTCTGGAACGAGAAGGCTTACTGGCTGATGGGATTGTGATCGGTATACAGCGGGAACTGCCGGATGCTGAGTTGCAATTCAACTTTCTGCCCCATCGTGAGGAAGAAGCGTATGTGGAGGAGATTGTCAATCGTGCGTTGAAGTCGAGCGAGACGGAAGGATTTGTTCTGCAGCGGGCTCAAGTGGGAGTGCAGCGAATTCTGGAAGAGAGTGGCCTTCCCACAGTGGTAAATGGCCTACTGCAGCCTTCGATTACCGGACTGGCGCAGATTGATCGTGATCAGGAACAGATTAGTCGTCTGTTGATTCAGGAACTGCTGCGAAAGAAGTGCGCGCGGATTCTGGTTGTACTGCGGGATCAGGTGACGGCGGGAGATCATCAGTTGCTGGATACGATTCAACGGGAGCTGAATGCAGCGGGTTTTGGTCTGGGTCAACTTTGTATTCGTTGTCTTCCCGCAGATGACCGGGCGATACAGGCGGCTGTTTTAGAAGTGCTCCATCAGTCAAGAGACAAGCTGGGAGTACTGTGTCGCTCGGAACCGGCAGCGCGGGCGATTGGAGAATGTGTATTCGGAGAGCCACTGCCTAAGAGCAGGCGTCCGGTGCTGGTTGTAGCAGACCGGTTCGCCCGAGAGCAGTCAGACTGCCCGTTTCCTTACATCCGCGCCTGCCTTTCTCCTGTTGCCTATGGCCAGGAGATCGGCAGGATGCTGATACGACAGATAGACGGTGAAGCAGCAGAAAAAATGCTGACTCATGTCGAGGTCGAACTGGTTCGGCCGAAGTAGCCAATGCGATAGATCAGTTTACATAGACGACCTTGGCTGAGACTTTTTTATCTGGCACAACCAGAGACATCTATAATCTGCTCTTCACCTTGAATCGAGATTGTTTTGATCTCGGTTGCATTCAGGTCGACACAATTTAAATTAATCATACGAATGGTGCTGTCTTCATGTGTGCGAAAGTAATAACGTAAATTTGTGAGATCGGTGACTGCGGTCCACAAAGTATAATCCACGGATGATTTACCATTCATGGAGCCACGTACTGCCCCTTTGGGAATGTCGAACTGGTTGAGAATATGGAAAGTCTGCAGGACACCCTCAAGGGCCGTCTGGACCGGTAAGGCAGTTCCTGAAAAAGCAGTTGCGCGTACAAATCTTGATGGTGGTGTAAAGTCTCCGGGGATTCCAAACATGCCTGCTACTTTACCAAACCCATTAATTTTGATATCGCCAATCATCACATCTGGTTTATTCGTGTCTGTCAGGTTCACATAATTTCCCAGATTTGTGAGATGCCAGTCAAATGCAGGAGCATTGGTAAAAACTCCCAACGGGTTTTGATGGATATTTAATTCGCCTTTGATGTATTCGAGAACGATTGATTTGCCACTCGCGTCAGTCGCGATATAGTGAAAAGGGGGAATGCCGCCCAACTGCTCCAGAACGACTTTGCCGACTTTGACCTGTTTGATTTTTTCAATCACGTCATCGACTGTGATACAGTTGCTCAAGAGGTAAACGGGCACTTGCTGAGGACTGATGGTTCGGGTGAGGTCTTTCTCTGTAACTGTCTCAAAATCGGCATAACCGGGAAAATAAAAGATACCGACGTGTAGCCCTTTCTCGTTGACCCCATCTGCTATAATCGGCAGACCAAAGGCATTCATCCCGACGAATCCGTATTGGGTGGTCCAGGTGAGCCCCTGCTTCTGGTCAGGTGCTGTACCCACAAAATTGAGGTTCCGGGGTACGATGATAATATTCGAATGCAGTTCCTGTGCAAACTCGAGTGTGCGTCCGAAGATGATCGAGCCATCTTTCGGTTTGATGGTGATCCCTGTGCAGGCGAAAGTCTTCGAGGGGCACAGTGTCGTAGTGATGATAATACCCATGAGGACCATGTATTTAATAAGACGTATCAAAGCAGTTCTCCAAAATGTCTGTGCAGGGAATCTGGTTCCGAGCTCATGACCTGATCTAAAAATATGAAATTGAAAGTGTTGATGGGTGAGCGCTGTTCAGTCTGAGACTTGCGTCCGGCATTATCTCTTTCGGCATCCCAATGAAGAAATATCAAGGAAGGAAATGATGTGACGCGTGATCTCTGGTAATCAGAATTTCTGTAGCGACAAATCAGTTTAAAACGGCTGGACCGCATACAATGAAACTGGAGTGCCGCTTCATTAATGCGGGTAGAAGGATCGATCCGATTCATGCGACTGTAACGCCCACGACACGATGAAAACCCTCATAGATGTGCCTGTTCAGGGATAGGTTTCTGAGGTTTACTCTGTACAGGCTGCTTTAAAGGTGAGAATAAATGGCGGCGTATGTTTTTAAGAAAGACTTGACCTCGAGTGCATCACATTCCACGATTGCATTTCTCATGGCGATGATACACGGCATTGATGGTTCTGGAGGCACAAACGTGATTCTGGAACTGGGCTAAGACTTGCCATCCCGCAGCATCTCCCGCGCGGCGTTGCGACCGCAGGCACCCATCACACCGCCTCCTGGATGGGCGGCACTTCCACACAGGTAGAGCCCTTTGATGGGCGTGCGGTAATCGCTCCAGCCGGGGACCGGACGCATGTTGTATAACTGATGAGCGGGCATTGCGCCCTGGAAAATATTGCCACCTGTCAGGCTGAAGGTCCGTTCCAGATCGAGTGGTGAGAGAACCTGACGATGCAGCACTGAAGCAGGTACATTCGGCGCGAATTCGGCAATACGATTAATACAACGATCCGCGAAGTCTTCTTTGATCTCATCCCAGGTACCACTGGCCAGTTGGTACGGGGCGTATTGCACGAACAGTGACAGGATGTGCTGGCCGGGAGGAGCCAGAGTGGTGTCGACGGCTGAGGGAATCGTCATTTCAATGATGGGCTTTTGTGACGGTTTACCGTACTTGGCATCATCGTAGGCCCGTTCGATTTCTTCACAGGTGGCACCGATGTGGATGGTCCCGCGATGTTGTGGTTGTGGTTCCTGACAGCCGGGTAGACAGGTAAAATCGGGGAGTTCACTGACGGCAACGTTAATTTTCATACTGGCGCTGCTGTAGTCAATCCGGCTGACGGCTTTTTCGAAAGGTGCAGGAAGCGTGCCAGTCGGGATCAGTTTTTCGAAGGTAATATGGGCGTCGGCGTTCGAAGCAACAGAACGAGTAGGGATCGTTTCACCATTGGATAAGCGAACTCCAGAGATCTGCTGATCCGAGATTAGGATTTCTTCAACAGTGACACCCGTGCGAATCTCAACACCTGCTGCTTTCGCAGAGGCCGCCATTGCCTGGCTCAAAGCTCCCATGCCTCCTTCCACATAACCCCACACACCACGCGCGCCGCCGGCGGAACCCATGACGTGATGCAGTAATACATAAGCCGTTCCCGGAGCGGATGGAGGTTGAAAGGTGCCGATAATCGCATCGGTGGCCAGTGTTGCTTTGAGGATATCGGATTCGAACCAACGATTCAGAATAGGAAGCGCGGGGCCGGTGAGCAGTTCGATTGCTTCGGGAATCGTTTCTCCCAGTTTTTTCAATGACTGATGCAAGTGGTATGCGGTTTTCGTGTCGCGGAGTTTTTTCCTCAAGCCGACCGTCCGCCAACTGGCAGGTAAAGGCAGCAGATCGGGTGGCGTCTGCATTAGCGCAGGTTCCAGACATTCGGCGATTTTTTCCAGCATCGCTTCATATTGGGGGAACTGTTCGGCATCACGTGGACTGAACTGTGAAATCTGTTCCTGATTCTGTTTCTGGTCAGGGCCGAGCAGCAGAGATCTGCCATCAGTGCCTGGTGTGAAAGAACTGGGGTTGCGCGGCAGCACACGATAACCGTGACGGGCCAGTTGCATTTCCTGTTCGATTTCGGGCAACAGTAGACTGACCAGGTAAGAAGCCGTTGAGACTTTGAAACCGGGCCAGAGTTCCTCGGTCACGCAGGCGCCGCCGACCAGATCGCGACGTTCCAGTACCAGGATTTTCCAGCCCTGCTTTGCCAACTGATGGGCGCACACCAGACCGTTATGCCCTGCTCCGATAATCACACAGTCGTACATCAATATTGAATCCCGATGAGTAAAGCATGAATTTACTAAACAGGTTGTATTATGAAAAAAAAAGGATGATGTACCAGTGTGGGAGAGGATCAATCCTGTACGCTGTGGTTATGTTTTAAAAAAAGAGTACGGATACAGAGGGAGTGTGTACAGTCGTTAGAGAGCCCGTTATGATTTTGTTTGTATTTAACTCTCAAAGAAAATCATAAGCTTATTTCGGAATGATACAGGATGGAAACGAATCGAATTTGGTTGGCGGTCATGTCTCTGATGTGCGTTTTCTTAATCGCCGGTTGCGGTCGATCAGCGTCTCCGCCGAAAGCAGTGGCCCCGATGAGTCCTGAAGAAAACGCACTGGATATCGTGACAGCCATCTATAAAATCAGTGCAGAGATCAAGAAAAAAGTGCCTCAGAACTGGGGAGATCTCGAAACTTATGCAGCCAGTTTGCAGAACCCTGCGCAGCAGGATGCTCTGGATGCGATCAAGAAAATCAAAGACTTGAACTATAAGGTTACCTGGGGCATTGATAATATGGTGTTGAAAGACAAAAACGCCAATGCGAATGAAATTGTTCTCTTTGAATCCCCGGACGGACATCTGAAATCGACCTATGGTGGTGTCATTCTGAAAGCGGATCCAGAGGACGACAAAGAGGAAATGAAACTGGAAAAATCGGGATCCGATGTGAAAAATACAGACGCCGCGACAGCTCAATAATTGAACGAGTTGAGAGCGATCACATTTATCCACGAGCGGAAAGCTCTTTCGATTTTGTTATAGAAAACGACTAATAATTCCTGACAACGGGTGAACTCATGCGACTGATTTCTCTGATGTGCTTACTGTTCTGTATCCTGCTCACTTCGGTTTCCGCCGCCGATTTAAAACTGGAAAAGATTGAGGGAGCGAAACCCAAAAACGTGGTTTTCATCCTTGCCGATGATCATCGTTACGATGTGATGGGTTTTCTGGGGCATCCGTGGGTGGAGACTCCGGCAATGGATGCGCTGGCCAAAGACGGCGTGTACTTCAAAAATGCGATGGTTACGACTTCGCTCTGTTCGCCCAGCCGTGCATCGATCTTAACCGGTCAGTACATGCATAATCATGGCGTCGTGGATAACAACGTATCAGCAAAACCGGGCACGATCTTCTTTCCCCAGTATCTGCAGGATGCAGGCTATAAGACTGGTTTTTTTGGGAAGTGGCATATGGGGGGACACTCGGATGATCCACGACCTGGTTTTGATAAATGGATCTCATTTCGCGGACAAGGCCATTATTATCCGCCGGAACATCTGAAAAAATGGTCGTTGAATATCGATGGGAAATCAGTGCCTCAGAAAGGGTATATCACAGATGAACTGACAGATTACGCCATCGAGTGGCTGGATGATACGGTGAAACCAAGTGGAAAACCGTTCTTCGTCTATCTGTCTCATAAAGGCGTGCACGGGATGTTCCATCCGGCGAAGCGACACGCGGGACGTTATAAAGACAAGTCGATGCCGATTCCGAAAACAATGGAGAACACCTCGGAGAATTACTTTAACAAGCCGATGTGGCTCAAGAACCAGCGGAACAGCTGGCATGGCGTCGATTTCGCCTATCACCAGGATACTGATATCGAAGAACATTACCGCCTGTATTGTGAAGCCTTATTGAGTGTCGACGAGTCGATTGCCCGCGTCCGGAAATGGCTGAAAGAAAACGGCCTGGCAGAGAATACGCTGGTGATGTATATGGGAGACAACGGGTTTCAGTGGGGCGAACATGGTCTCATCGACAAACGGACTGCCTATGAAGCATCGATGCGTGTGCCTCTGGTGGGGGTCTGCCCCGGTCTCTGGAAACCGGGAACCGTCATTAATGAAGTCGTTGCAAATATTGATATCGGACCGACGATCCTGGCAGCGGCCGGTTTGAAAACACCCCCTCAAATGGATGGCCAAAGCTTTCTGCAACTGGCAGCCGGGAAGATACCTGCGAAAGACTGGCGACAGAATATTCTCTATGAGTACTACTGGGAATACAATTTCCCCCAGACGCCGACTACGTTCGCGCTGCGAACACCGCGGTATAAATTCATTCAATACCACGGCATCTGGGATATCGACGAACTCTACGATATGGAGAAAGATCCCCACGAAGAGCATAATCTGATTTTTGACAAGGACCAGCAGAAACGCATTCAGAAAATGCGTGCAGACCTGCATGCGATCCTGGAGAAAGCGGACGCCGACCGGGTCCCCTTCAGTCACAAACGTCGCATGGGGGCCAACCTGCGACTCAAAAGTGGCTCAAAACCTGCTGATTTTAATGACAAGCTGATGAGAGAGAAGGATGCTAAAAATTAGGACTATGCAATACTCTGTATTTATATTCTGTGAATAATCGTTTTCTCACTGTTGTCATTTTCAGAAAAAGATTGTCACCTTCGTTTCCATGATTTAAAATAACCCTCAGGAGATTGCGGGCCCATTCGTCCTGGCATCTGTATTTTCAGTTTGATGTACCAGTATAGGGGGAACGGAAATGAGGGAGTATTATTTCAGAGAACAACGCACCCAGTATCAGAAATGTCCCGGCTGTCAGGCGGACATCGAACTGGATGTAGATCAGTGTCAATTTTGCGACTGTAACATGGCTTACGAGGAGCAGGATTCAGAGCGGGAATCGCCGAATCTTTCCAGTCCTGTGGCAAGCGAGCCGACCAGTAGTTGTATGATCATGCTGGCATTAAATATTCTGGTCAGTCTGGCAGGCGTCTTTGTCACCTCCACAGATCGATTTCCAGAAAGGCCTACCTATGATCACGGGTTTCGCTTAACCGAGCAGGAACAGGACTTTACGGCCAGTCTGTTTCAGGAGCATCAGCGATCGGCGGCGCATGATAATCGGATTCACTCTGATGCAGGTTCTGAGATGAAATCCGCCGATCAAAGCAGGGACAACCAGCAGTTCGAGTGAGCGAACATTCAGGAGAATTTGCTACTGCCTGCTCCCGATCACCTGAGTGTTTACGGGGGTACACGCTTTATTATCGATTGACATCCATATTGACAGATTTTGAGAGTTCAGCGACAGTCCGAACCGAAATTTCACTATTATTGATGGTTTCACTCCGGGACAGAAAATGGATTCGCTGCCTCTTGATCACCCTCGTCTGAAAAAGAATAACTTCGATCTGATACGATTACTGCTGGCGTCAATCGTCTGTCTGGTTCATACCTACCAGGTTTCCGATTTCGCAGCGCTGGAGTCTCTGGCGGGCCTCCTGTCTTCAAAAATCGCCGTTCAGGGATTTTTTGTTGTCAGTGGTTTTCTGATCGTGATGAGTTACGAACGCTCTTCTTCACTAAAATCGTATTCTGGTAAACGATTCCGGAGGATTTATCCGGCTTACTTTACGGTGGTGATGCTGTCTGCGTTCTGTCTGGTGCTGGTCAGTCAGAGTTCAGTTCAGGATTATTTTTCACTGGAGTGGGTAAAGTACGTTGCGGCGAACCTGACATTCTTGAATTTCCTGCACCTTTCACTGCCTGGAGTCTTTACAGAAAATAAGTTTGTTGCAGTCAACGGCGCTCTATGGACACTCAAGATTGAGGTGATGTTTTATATTGCAGTGCCAGTGCTGGTTTATTTCTTCAGACGTTTCCCCAGGCTGCCGTTCCTGATTTTGATTTATGTGCTCTCGATTGCCTACAGCGAACTGCTGTTGTCGGCTTCTACGAGGACGGGGGTTGAGTTCTACGCGCAACTGGCACGACAACTGCCGGGGCAGATGTGTTTCTTTATGTCAGGAGCAGCGCTGTTTTATTACCTGCCATTTTTTGAGCGTCACATCAAATATTTTGTGGCTGCTGCTGCAGGTATTCTGGCGATTGATGCTCTGGCTTTTCCCCTGCCCTGGCTGCAGCCTGCCGCGCTGGCAGCGCTGATCGTCTTTTTTGGACTGTTTCTGTATGCAGGGAACTTCGGGAAATACGGTGATTTTTCCTACGGGGTCTATATTCTGCACGTCCCTATTTTGCAGTTACTGCTGGTTTCCGGCTGGTTTGTGGACCGACCGTGGCTGTTCCTGCTGACAACAATCTGTTTGACTGCAGTCGGGGCAATTTTGATGTGGAACCTGGTCGAGAAACGCTTCCTGTTACGCAGCAGTCATTATGTTGCCGCGGTAGAGCCCACGGAAGACAAGCTGACGGTTCGGCAACCAACCAGCCTGTCTGTGGAGTGATGCTACTTTGATTTTAAATCGAAGTTGAAAGTGTTGTTGCCTACTTCGACCTCAGCTGTCAGTTCCGTTTTATCATTATATTTAGCGGGTACCAGTTGTATGCCCGCATCTTCCGGGTTGTCTGGCATCTTTAGAATCATGACTTTGTGGGTTCCTGGTGTCGCCCCGGAGGCATCAGAATTGTACTCGAGTGTGTAAGAACCATCACTTTCCGTGGTTGCACTGGAAGCACGGCGTCTGGCTTTGTCAGTGGCCTGCTGTGGTTCAAAAATAACTTTTGCGCCTTCGAGTGGAGCACCATCCATGGTGACGACGCCTGTGACTTGCGCGAGTTCGGGGATGGGTTCTCCCCCGCTTCCGCAGCCTGCAACGCATAAAATGAAAAAGGCATAGAAGACTGAGTTAAAGCGTTGGGGAATAAATACATCGATCATGATATATAAAGTTCTTATTCAAAAAGTGCGCAAACAGTGAAAATGTACGCAGACTGCTATTGGAGATTAAAAATACCGCGACGGCAATATGCCATCGCGGTATTGCAGACGATAGACAGAAGTAGTAAGAGATTTCAGTCCGTTAGAATTCCGGAACGATCTCCCCACCTCGGATAGAAATCAAAGCAGCAACAACGCCGACCCGGTCGACATTTTCACTGAGGAATCGCACGGATCCATCAGCCAGCATAACATGAGCACCACCTACGTGATGACTGCCTGCGCCCCAGGCATACTGCTTGTTGTTTCCATCATAGTTGTAATTGATGGCATAAGATGCTGAACCCGGCAGAATAAAAAACGTATGGGTGGCTGCATTCCAGTAGGGACCATAGCTGGATGAAGTTTTGAGTAATTTTGTTTCACAAAAGATCATCGTATTGGTAGTGCCATCTGTGATGTCTCGGAATCTTGCTGCACCGTTAGGACCTAATGCTCCCTTTGAAGTACTTGTGTTGGCCCCCCAGCTTCCACCGTTACCACCCGTCGTATAGTTCACAACTCCATAGCTGGTACGCCAGCCTGGACTTACATAATAAGCACTGGATGTGGTTGAGTTCGATGGATTACCCGGATCCGATGGGCAGAGAAAAACGGGTACGGGAGATTTCACTACTGAGTACTGGTCTGTAGTGACAGTCCCAGTGCAAGTGGTTCCATGGTTAGCACGGCCACTGGGAAGACTCCAGTTGTACTGATTGTAAATATTTGCCTGATCTATGAAGGGGAGTATCATTTGATAACAAGTGTGATTCAATAAATTACCAGTGTTTCCATGAACGTTATCACAATATTGCAGACCTGCATTAACTGTGGCTGGTGGGAACACGCGATGTGTATCGTGGTAGTTATGAAGGGCCAGGCCCATCTGTTTCAGATTGTTTTTACAGGTACTGCGACGAGCTGCTTCGCGGGCCTGTTGAACTGCAGGTAACAGCAGTGCGATTAAGATTGCAATGATCGCAATCACTACCAGTAGCTCAATTAATGTGAAACCATGTTTCCGTGATTTAAGTGCGCGCATGAAAGTGCCTTTTTCATAGAATGAGAATAACGAAATAGAACTCAGAAGAATGGACGAGACTGGTGTTTCGTTAATGGGAGCGCGCAACTAGCGAAATCAGTTTTGCTACTGTTTGTAAACATTACTTAACAGTGCCAGCTAATTATGTGACTGGTATTAAGCTCACGCAACCTCGTTTGTTAAGAAATTTAATTAAATGCTGGGTTTTTCTTTGAGAATTTTGATTGATCAAAATTTTCGGTTAGTAAGACATTGTATAATAAAGGCTTAAAGGTCGCCCTTCACATAGACGAATCGATTATGTCGTTGGGCGGGGTATTTTCTTAACGTTTCATTGGAAATCGAATAAGACAGGTGATACTTGTGTGTCTATTTTCTCTGATGAAGGGAAGTGATCAAAGTTATTTATTTTCGGAGAGCAGTCAGATCCGTGGAAATTCGGAGGTGAGTTAACATTGAGAATTAAATTCGTTACTTCTTTACTGATTCTGCTTAAGTGATCCTGAAACTGGCTTCCTTCGATTTAATCAGGAGAAAAAATGGGCCGTCTTATTTATCAACTCTCTGAGCTGGACTCCTCGTTGGTAGCTGAAGCGGGAGGGAAAGGAGCTTCCCTGGGAGAGTTGATGCGTGCACGGGCGCCGGTTCCCCCTGGTTTTGTTGTAACAAGCGCTGCTTTCCGCAGTTTTTTTTCTGCAACTGTACTCCAGCGCCCGATGCTTGAAATAATGCAGGCATCGAAATCCAATGAGATCGATTATTCACAGGCTCATCAGCGCATTCGATCCTGTATTGAAGCCGTTGAGGTGCCTGTTGAAATCTGTGAAGCTGTGCAGATCGCAGCAGAGGAATTAGCAGCTCCGCGTGTTTCGGTCCGATCCAGTGCGACGTGTGAAGACAGTGCCACCAGCGCCTGGGCGGGACAACTGGAGACATATCTGGATGTTACTCCTGGAGAAATTATTGAAAAAATCCGAAGCTGCTGGTTGTCTCTGTTTAGCGAGTCCGCGTTGGCTTATGGCGGGTGTCACGGATTTTCTACTGGAGAAATATCTGTGGCAGTGGTCGTGCAACAGATGGTGCAGAGTGATATCTCAGGAATTGGGTTTTCGGTTCATCCCGTTACTCAGGAATCTGAAATTCAATTAATCGAAGCCTGCCTGGGGTTGGGAGAAGCGATCGTTTCCGGACGAATCACTCCAGATCAGTTTGTTGTCGAGCGGGGTTCCTGTCAGATTCTGGAATCAATCACCGGGGATCAGAAAGAAGCGTTGTGGATCAGAGAGGGCAACTCGAAGCCAGTCTGGCAGAAGCTAGATAGTCGAGGCAGACAACCGAAAATCACACAGCAACAGGTTTCCGAGTATTCCGCCCTGCTGAACCAGTTACACAAGCATTACGGCCATCCCATAGATACAGAGTGGGCTATTCAGGATGGGAACTTTCAGGTTTTACAGGCGCGGCCGATTACAACCCTGGCAGCGGAATACGATAAAACGCTGATTGATGATTCGCAGGGATGGCAGTTTACCGTGCGTCGTCCTTTTTTCCTGCTGGCTGCATCCATCTTACCTTACTGGCTGGATGCAAAGCATGCGGACAATACTCTCGGGGGGCACCTGAATGAAGCATTACTGATTCAGGATGAAACAGGGATGATGAATCTGTTTTATCCCCATACTTCCAGCGAAGCATTTCTCGATCGTATCGGTGATCTGTTTCAGAATGATCGAGAGCAACTCATCCGAATCTTAAGATACGGTCTCGGAATTTATGCACAGGCAGCTCCCGTGATTGAACAGGGTTTGAGCGGATTTGAAAATTTGGCAGAACTGGAGGACCTGTTTGCAGATATTGCCCAGCATACAACGGTATTTCCTGCCTGGGTTCTGATCTATATTGAAGCGCATCAGATTGAAGACCCCGAAGTGAGAGCATTGGCCGAGGAGATTCGCTCCCACTCTCTGTATCCGGTGATCGAACGAAATATCCTGCAGCCCCTGGCGTTACAGACGGCAGAACAACTGGGTTTTGTAGAACCGGATCGCGCCTGTGATCTACTGTTGTGGAGCGAGTTGAAAGCAGGAACTGTGACGCGTGATCTGTTGGAATCCCGTTTCGAAGCAATACAGAATGGTAAACGGTTTATTTTCCAGATGATTGATGGTCAGGAAGAATTTCACCTGGTCTCACAAACCGGATATTTACTGACTCGACTGTCTAAGCAGCGGAAATTGCAGGCCAGTTCCAGTACCAATGAGCTGACAGGCCAGGTCGCCTGGCCGGGAATCTTTCAAGGGCGGGCGCGGGTCGTACTCAAGCTGGATGCGCTGGGTCTGACCATCTCGCCTGATGAGGTTTTGGTTTCCATCCAGTCCAATCCAGCATTGATGCCTTTACTGCAGCAGTGTGGTGCGATCGTGACTGATGACGGCGGAATTGCCTGCCACGCAGCCATTCTGGCGCGGGAGTTGAAAAAACCAACATTAATCGGTACGCGAGAAGCAACCATAAGAATCCAAACCGGGGATCTGATCGAAATTGATACCTACGCCCAGGTTGTGCGAATTCTGGAGAAGAAGCAGTCGAAATAAAAAAAGCACTGATACCAGTCAGGCATCGGTGCTTTTGAATGGGGATGACAGGACTTGAACCTGCACGCCTTGCGGCACTAGATCCTAAATCTAGCGTGTCTGCCAATTCCACCACATCCCCGGATGGAGTCACTTTCAGTGCGAATACTAACGATTTTCCGGAGTTGATACAAATCGAAGGAGAGTAAAAGTCTGATTTTCAGTAGGATTCCCGAAGATTTCTTCTCTCGAATCTACTGCATCTGAGACGGAATATTCGCGTTATTCTGTTGAGGGACCAGACTCGGGTGATTCTTTTTCTTCTTCCTGCTCCAGCTTTGAAATTTGATCACGAAGCGAGGCGGCGGTCTCGTAATTTTCCTCTGCAACCGCAGCCGTCAGCTCTCTGCGGAGCTTGATCAGGTTGTACTGCTGCTGACTGGACGTGGGAGCCCGCTTCGGAAACTTGCCAATATGCTCACAGGCGCCATGAATATTTTCCAGGAGCTGAATTAAGGGCTCGCGGAACGCGATGTAGTCATGTGGACAGCCCAGCCGTCCTTCACTGCGAAATTCCTGGAAAGTAATCCCGCAATTCGGACATTCCAGTTCCTCATCCAGTTCCAGATCCTGTGAATTCAATTCGATCAGTGTGGCTTCATCCTGAGGTTCCCATTCATCAGAGGGAGCCTGACCGCTGATATATTCCTGGAAATGTTCTTCGCAGAAATGAAGCGCCTGTGCCTGCCCGTTTTGAATTTCGGTCAGGTGGTAGACGGCGGGTTTATTGCAGACTCTACATTTTTTCATGGTCGAAACTTTTTTGGATAACGGACTGATAAGGTTTTCCTGAACAGGAAACATGCCACCTCTACTCTGATTCTATACAAACCGGTAGCGGGGCTCAATCGCGATTCCCAATTTGATTTCAATCCGGATGAGCGGACGGCGATTCACCGATGTCGACGATACTGCAGGCCTGGATGATATTCAAACCGAGATCGCTGGCCCGCTGCAGTAACTCAGGACTTTCGCTGCCCGGATTAAACCAGAGTTCGTCGGCTCCTTTCGCCTGAATTTCTTCCAGTAAGCCCATCCCGATGTGAGGTGGAACATACACGCTAATCCGATTTAGATGCACATCGGGAATCCCTGCCAGACTTGTGTAAGCTGTCAGGCCTTCGATATTCGTTTCGGTCGGATGAACCGGGAAGACTTTGTAACCTTGTTTCAGATGAGCGCGGACCGACTTGTTACCGTATTTCTGTCGATCCGCACTGGCTCCAATGATGGCAACTGTCGGTTGTGACATGACTAGTCCTGCTTTTTTAAAGAAGAGACAAACTCGTTGTAATGTTTCTGGACTTCTGCCTGGGTAGGTTTGTTTCCTTCACTGACAATCACCCGGTACTTCATTTCCAGTGGTTTGCTTTCGTCAAATTTCGTATCGAAAAAGGCACCAAAGCGACCGTAGGGACGTTCCGAATAACGCGATGGTTTGGGAACGCTGGGGTCTTCCAGATATTCCACGTTGTAGCGTTTTCCGTCGATTTCGTAGGACATGGCAAACCAGCCCAGGTTGATATGGCCATTGGGATCGGTTTTATCAGAGACCTGAAACGGAGCGGGCTGCTGGGGAAATCCTTCAGGTCGGACGTAAGTCGCATTGTTAGATTCCGCAACGTCTTGTGCGGCACGGTACTGGAATCCGGCATGCTGGCGGTCACCGTCCAGAACAATTTCGCCGCGCTGGCTTTCCAGTTGCGTTTGCCAGTCGATCTGCCAGGCAGGGAGTTTAGAGTTGGCGACTTCAATCGGGGTGACTGTTACTGTGCGAGTTTCAATGATCACCGGTTTTCCCTTGGCATCTTCCCAGCGGATTTCCGAAGTCATCGTGCCTTGCTTGGAGTCCCCTTTCATTTCCAGCATTTTTTCATGACGCAGATGCGCGCCATTCTTACAGTGCCAGAAATCCAGCTCTTTGCCTTCGAATTTGGTTTTATTCCAGCCGACGTACAAGCCACGGTGGTGTGTATATTTGCCACCGGGGCCTTTGGTGATGATGGCTTTGCTGCCAGGTCCATAGACATGATGAAAAACCTTGTATGTGTCGTGAAAACTTTCTTTCGATGAGTCGTCATAAGGATAGACATACTGCAGGACAGGGTTTCCATTATAGTACAGATCGGCCACCTTGTTTTCTGGCTGATCCTTCCAGGTGAATCCTGATTTTTCACTGGCCTGAATTCCTGCGGTAACAGAGAAGAGGGACAGTAGAATAAGAGAGAGTACTGTAGGATGCTTCATAACTGGTTCCATGGAAGTAAATGTAGAGTGAGGTCTTGATGGATCAAGGCTGTCTCGTAAAAAATCCCGTATTCCAGGCAGGAATACGGGATGTGAAGAGTCAGAGACAGGGGTTAACCTGCGTTGGAATTAGGATCGTTTTTCGGGGGTTTCCCATCGACCCAGGGACCAGCGAGAGTCATGTAGCTGGGCTCTTCCAGCACACTTCCTTTATCGCCGGCTTTCCAGCCAGGAATGTGTTTGGGTTTCTGTCTGGCTTCAGACATGGCTTCCCATTTTTTCGACCAACTGCCGTCGCCTTCGGTTATGGCATGGGAATCGGCATCGAAGTGGTACACCTTACCATTGCGATAGCTGTTTGATCCCATGTTGACCACTGCGATTGCTGCAGCACCCAGATCAGGTGGGTTGTTACACTTGCTTTGATCATTGGCCTGCATTGCTTCGACCCAGTTCTTGAAGTGAGCGTAGGTCGTGTCTTTGATCTGAGCGACATCGATCCGCTGCTGTTTCAGCGAACTGTCTCGAGTCACCTGAGGTCGTTCGGGAATGAAATCATATCCGTCGAACCCTTCGCCGTTACCAAAGACAAACGAACCATTATGTCCGCGGATGATCTGTTTGATGCGTGTTTCCTGGTTACACATGGTGGCGTTCACCAGCCCCTGGACTCCTTCGTTGAAGTCAGCAGCGACAGTCGCTACATCAGGAACGTCGCGGCCGTCATATTCCAGGTACAGACCCCCTGCTCCGACAACGCGACCGGGATAACGCAGACCGGTTGCTTTGAGCATCGCAGTTGTTCTGTGCACGAACAGGTCGGTAAACATGCCGGATCCGAATGGCCAGAAGCGACGCCATTGTGCATAAACGGCACGGTCGAATGGCTGATATTCGGCCAGACCTTCTTTGGTTCCGAGCCAGAGGTTCCAGTCGATGTTCTGTGGGTTCATCTCTTTTTTCAGAGCATAGTACCGCCACTGGCCCATGGAAGAGTTGCGGAAGTATTCGGTCTGGAACTGAAGCACTTTACCCAGTTGTCCGTCCTGCAGACGGGCCCGTACATCATCCCAGACAGGGAGACTTGTGGACTGCACGCCGACCTGCATGATTTTGCCGGTTTTTTTCCAGGTTTCGACGACTTCCAGAGCTTCTTCGACTTTCTTGGTCATTGGTTTTTCACAGTAGACATTCAGACCGGCGTTCATTGAGTCGATTGTCTGCTTGGCGTGCCAGTGGTCGGGAGTTCCGATACAGACGGCATCCAGTTTTTCTTTTTCAAGCATGTCGCGGTAATCGACGTAGGCAGTGACGTCATTACCCAGCTCTTTTTTGATATAATTGGCAGTGCGGTCCCGATGTTCTGAATACACATCAGAAACAGCGACCAGTTCAATGTTCATGCCATCTTTTTTCAGCTGCACCAGCTTTTTGACATGGGCACCAAATCCACGACCACCAGGACCGATAAATGCGATGCGGATTGCTTCATTGCTGTTTCCGGCTCCGAAAGCGGGGGCGGAAGCCAGTCCGGCGATCGCACTGGCAGCGACGGCCGTGTTTCCTGAGGTTTTCAGGAAATCTCTTCGATTGATGGGGCTTTGATCCATTTCGTTATCTCCAGTGATATAATAAAGTGTGACAGTTACTGGATGGTATCAATGGTCGGTGATACCAAATGCGTTTCAGGTTCGCAGGCGCGTACCTTCAAGCGCTCATGGGGGAAGGAGAAGGAAACTGCTTTCCCTACGCTCAATAGTAGCAATATTATGGACCAGATGGTACTTAACACTCTACATTTTCTGGATTGTTGCCGATTCAACTGATACAGACAGAACCGAGTACTGGCCGGAGTGTTTTTCTAAATAAAGACAATAAATTGTTGGGTTAAGTGGTGTTAATACGTGAATTAGCAGGTTTTGGCGAGTGTCAGGGAGGCATGGTCTCAATTGGTAACTTCGATGGAGTGCATCGAGGGCATCAGTTGATGATTCTAACATTAGTTCTGCATGCTCGAACACAAAAAATACCTGCGATTGTTTTTACCTTTGATCCCCACCCGATTCATCTATTGCGGCCCGAACATGCTCCCCCAGAGTTAATGACGATTGAGCAACGTGCGGAGGTTCTGCAAGGACTGGGCGTTGATTGTGTGATTGCTTATCCCACCGATCGGGCATTACTGAATCTGACAGCGGAAGAGTTCTTTCAACAGGTCCTGTGTGATCAACTGCAGGCCAAAGGCATGGTGGAAGGCCCCAATTTTTACTTTGGCAAAAACCGGGCAGGAGACGTCACTTTATTAGGTCAACTGTGTGATCAGGCGGGGATGTTTTTCAAAGTGGTCGAGCCAACCGTTTGTGGATCGCGTATGATCTCCTCTTCTGAAGTCCGCAAATCCATTCAAGAGGGAGACATCGGAGAGGCGACCCGAATGCTGGGACGTCTTTATCAGATTACGGGCACGGTCGGGCATGGTGCTGAACGGGGGCGCATGCTGGGTTTTCCTACGGCGAATCTCACCGAAATTAAAACACTGATTCCCGCAGATGGCGTCTATTGCGGAGTCGGGGAGATCGCAGGCAAGCAATACCCGGCCGCCATTCATATTGGGGGAAACCCGACATTTCAACAAGATGAAACCAAGGTCGAAGTACATTTGATTGGTTTTTCTGAGGATATTTACGGACAGATCCTGCAGGTCCAGTTTCTGGATCGATTGCGGGGAACTCAAACGTTTGCCGATACGGACGCCCTCAAATCGCAACTTCTGATTGATGTCGAATCAGCAAAAAAACTGGCCAGTCAATGGATAGATTTACAATAATGCGCTAAGATGGCCAGTTAACAAAGTGAAACCAGTCACTGGTAGCAGCATGAATTCGCAGAGCAGGAAAAATGAATGAGTACGATTAACTGGGCCCCCCTCTGTGAACTGATTCATGCACATCAGAAATTTCTGCTCTCCTGTCATGTCCGGCCCGATGCCGATGCGCTGGGATCGGAACTGGCGCTGGCTTGTTTTCTCAAGGAACTGGGAAAAGAAGTTCGGGTCATCAATCCTTCAGCTCATCCCAAGAGTATGGATTTTCTGGTTCAGGAACATGAAGTCCGTTACGTTGGTGATGGAGTTTCAACCGCAGAATTTGAATGGGCCGAGGTTCACATTGTGCTTGATACCAGCGCCTGGTCTCAACTGCCTGGTCTGGCCAATTTCTATCGAAAAACAAATTCAAAAAAAGTCATTATTGATCACCATGTCAGCTCAGATTCTCTGGGGGCGGAAGAATTCAAAGACGTCACCTCCCCTGCCACTGGCTGTCTGGTGTATGATCTGGGACGTGCTTTAAACTGCAGCCTGAATCCTGAGATCGCGACATTGCTGTATGCAGCAATTGCTACGGATACGGGCTGGTTTCGGTTCCCTTCCACTACTGCCTATACCATGCAAATTATCAGTGAGCTCATCAAAGCAGGGGCGGAACCACATCAGATTTATGAGCTACTCTATGAACAGAATAACTTGCCCCAGCTAAAATTGATGGGGCGTGTGCTGGGGCAGGTGCAGACTGACTTCGATGGTCTGCTGGCTTATACGGTCGTCAGTTGTGAAGACTTCAGCGCGACGGGCACCACGCCCGTTGATACGGAAGGGCTCGTCAACTATTGTCTGACACTGGCGGGGACTCAGGCGGCATTTATTGCTGTGGAACAGCGCAGTCGGCAAGTGAAAATCAGTTTTCGCAGCCGCACCACCTGGGATGTTTCTAAAGTTGCCGAATCGTTTGGAGGTGGCGGACACCGCCAGGCTTCTGGCGCCATGTTGAACGGTCCCCTCTCTTCCGCTGTCACAAAAGTTCTCGGGAAATTTCGTGAGATGTTTGACACTCTCGAAAAATAAAAAAACAGTCCTCTGCTCTTTGTACTGTTTTGCTGAAACTATTTTCCTGATTTGATTGCTCTTGGTCTTAGCCTGTTATAGCATAAGTGATATCTATTAATATCTGGATGTCCATTTTGACTTAGAGGGTGATCGATGCGCTTTCACGACCAACTCCGATTTTTGATCTGCCTGTTTACCTGTTACTCAATTCTGAGCTTACCGGGCGATTTCTGTGTGGCCGAGAGCCCGATTCGCAATACGCAAGATCCCAAAGATATTGCCACCTCGCCGGAACAGACAGTGAAAAACATGACGGTTCCCGAAGGATTCAAGGTGACTGTGTTTGCCAGTGAACCTGATGTGCATCAGCCGATCGGATTTGAGATCGATGATCGGGGACGGCTCTGGGTTGCCGAATGTTTCAGCTATGAACGCGGTACCTTTGATGATCAGTATGAAGATCGGATTGTCATTCTGGAAGATACCGATGGTGATGGCAAAATGGATCAGCGGAAAATCTTCTGGCAGGGACCGGGACCTTTAACCAGTGTGACCGTGGGGTCTAGTGGAGTCTGGGCTTTGTGCCGCGGAGAATTACGCTACTACGAAGACAAAAACCACGACGATGTTCCCGACGGGAAACCGCAGGTTCTACTCGAAGGCTGGAACTATAAAACAATCCGGCACAATATTGTAAGCGGTTTGACCTGGGGGCCTGATGGCTGGTTATATGGTCGTCACGGAATCACGGACTCCTCACTCGTTGGTACTCCCGAGACGGTGCCTGCAGACCGCACGCTGATTCATTGTGGTATCTGGCGCTATCACCCTGTCAGTCATAAAATTGAAGAAGTCAGCTCCGGTACGACTAATCCCTGGGGCTTCGACTATGACGAATATGGCCAGATGTTTTTCACGAATAATGTGAATGGTCACCTCTGGCATATGATTCCCGGCTCTCACTATATTCGGATGTCAGGACATGGCAGCGATCCTAATCCTTATGTTTATGAACTGATGACAAAGTGTGCGGACCACGATCACTGGGACAGCTCTTCAGGAAAATGGACTGATTCCCGGGATACTTCCGGTGTTCACGGAAAACTGGGAGGCGGACACAGTCATTGTGGTGGCATGATTTACCTGGGTGACAGCTGGCCTCAAAAATATCGCAATTCCCTGTTCTTGTGCAACACGCATGGACATCGTGTGAATAACGATGCGCTGGAGCGAGAAGGCTCGGGCTATGTGGGGACACACCGTCCCGATTTTCTGTTGACCGGATCAGACTGGTTTCGCGGCACCGAATTAAAATATGGTCCCGATGGCAGTGTCTATCTCACTGACTGGGCTGATTTGGGAGAATGTCATGACCATGACGGAGTGCATCGGACGAGTGGCCGGATCTACAAAATTTCGTATGGAGATGTTGCACAACCTGAAAAGCTGGATCTGAATCAGTTGTCTGACAGTGAACTTGTCGGGTTACAGCTGCATCCGAATGACTGGTATGTCCGTCATGCCCGCCGGATTCTGATGGAACGTGCGGCAGTGGCAGGCAACGGGAGTCAGCCGAAAGCCGAATTGTTGAACATCTATAATACCTCCCAAGAGGTTTCCCGGCGTCTGCGTGCCATGTGGACGCTCTACTGTACGAATCAAGTGAATGATGCCTGGTTGACGGAGCAATTGAATGATCCCAGTGAGCACGTTCGCATCTGGGCGATTCGCTACCTGGTTGATGACGACAAAGTTTCTGCTCAGGCGGTAAAGAAACTTTCTCAGTTAGCACGCACTGATTCTTCCGGTCTGGTACGACTCTATCTGGCATCGGCGATGCAGTCGCTGTCACCGCAGCACTGTTGGGAAATTGCTGCTGCTCTCGATCAGAATCATCAGGATACCGAAGACCGTAATTTTACACTGATGCTCTGGTATGGAATTGAACCCGCTGTCATGAGCGAAAGTGAATCCGCATTAAAGTTTCTCGGTCGTGCCACACGACCACTGGTGCGACAACTGGTGGCACGTCGCCTGACGGAAGACATTGATCAGCATCCAGAGTATGTGGTACAGCTGATCCAGCAGGCCATCGAAACAAAAGACTCTGCAAAGCAGCAGGATCTGTTAGCCGGAATTCAGGCTGCTTTGCAGGGACGCTTAAAAGCACAGGCACCAGAGAACTGGCAGGCATTTAAACAGGCGACTTCCAAGACCGATTCCAAAGAATTGCAGAATCAGATTACAGAATTATCTGTCGTTTTTGGTGATGGACAGACCATGGATGCGCTCAAACAGATCGCCGTTGATTCAGAGCAGTCCATGAAAAGCCGTTACCAGGCATTAGAAACCTTATTGAACAGTTCTCAGGACAAAGACCTGCTGTCTATCATTCAGAAATCGGTATATACGACTGAGCTGCAGCCATTGGCGTTTCGGGGACTGTCACGATTTCATGATCCCCAGACGATTCAACGCATGCTGGGACGCTACCGCAGTATTAAACATGAGGGGCGTCAGGTTCTGCTTGATACCGTTTGCAGTCGTAAGGAATATGCTCTGCTGCTGCTGACCGCCATCGATAAAAAACAGGTACCCCAGGAGGATATCTCTGCATTTCATGTGCGTCAGCTACGCAATTTTCAGGACAAGGATGTTGTTGAAAAACTGAATCAGGTCTGGGGACAGGCACGCGAAACTCCCGAAAAGAAACGGGCACAGATTGAGAAGTACAAGATCCTGTTGACGGCGGAACGACTGGGAAAAGCAGATCGTATTCATGGTCGAGCACTTTACGAAAAAACCTGTGCGAAATGTCATCGTTTGTTTGGAACCGGAGGTCAGATCGGTCCTGATCTGACGGGAGCGAATCGGGCCAATATGGATTATCTACTGGAGAACATGGTGGACCCCTCTGCTTTGATTCCCAAAGGCTATGAAATGGTAGTGGTTGCTCTCACCGATGGTCGTGTGCTGAATGGGAACGTTGTCAGAAAGACTGATAAACAGCTGTCATTACAGACACAGAATGAATTGCTCGTGCTCGACCGCCAGCAGATCGACGAGATGACTGCTTCCAAGCTGTCCCTGATGCCGGAGGGACAACTCGATCAACTGAGCGAAGAGCAGCTTGCGGATCTGATTGCCTACCTTGCTGGTAATACACAAGTCAAACCACCTGTGGCATCCGCGACAACGGGCCCTTGAAGTGTGGTATGAAAGTTTGAAATCGCAGGCACACTGAAATAATAATCTCGAATTCTTATTCTACGATGTGGAAGGAAAGCGTGATGACCGGGCGTGCTATTAATTGTGTGATGTTTCAAGCGAGAAACGTATTCTTCTGTTGTGCTGTGCCGCTAATGGTTTTCCTGACGATCTCGACCGCGTCTGCCGAAGATCTCGGCACGAAGTATCCTGCCAGTCTGGAGTATTCGAAGCAGCCTCGCAGTTACGATTCGACGACGACACAAGAGGATGTCTGGAGTCTCTCTTCGTTTGATTTGAAATTGGCAGATAAATTCGCGATCCAACTCGGGCCCTCTCAGGTTGTATTGGGCAGGCACGGCAGGAATGTGCTATGGGCGGCTGTTTTTCCCGAGACTCCAGGGGAAATTGTAATAGCGGGCGCAGGCAAAGGGGAACATGTCACCAGTCTCTGGTTGCGATTTCATCCGGCACGAGTGGGAGAACTGTTTCCTGCCGACACTGTGACAAAGCAGGGAGATTCAAAATGGATCGAACAGGCGGTTGCTCTGGCCAGACATAAGATGCGATCAAGCTGGCATCAGGGGGGGAAGCCAATGGTGCCACTTCGAGAATCCCTCATTGTCGATCTCGAAACCAAAGAAGGAGTACGACGTTTCTATGTGCTTGACACCGATAAACAAACCGTAAAGTATGTCGATGCATTTCGCCAACGGACGCTGCCCGTCGCGGTCCCATTTAAGCCTGGGGACGGAGCCGCTATCTTCGACAAAGTCTGGAACTCCTTTGATCAGGAGTATGCGATGTTTGTGATTAAACCGGAGGTCAACTGGAAGAAGTTGCGAGACCAGTATCGCCCTCAGGCAGTCGGCGCGAAAAACAATCGTGAACTGGCTGATGTCCTTAGTGAGATGCTCGCGCACCTGAAAGATCTGCATGTCTTTGTGCAGGTGGAGGGAACCTATATGAAAGGGTTCAACCGCGAGCGGCATTTTAATGCGAGTCCTGCAGCAGCAGCGCATCTGATTGGAGAAATCAACCAGGTCAAAGGCATGCGCTGGGGGCGCACAGAAGACAAGATTGGTTATATCGCTGTTGACAACCTCTCGAATCAGGCACTTCCGGAGGAGTTTGAATCCGTTCTGAAACAGATGCAGGACACGCGCGGCCTGGTTCTGGATATTCGTGCGAATGGTGGAGGAGCCGAACCGCTGGGGCAGAAAATGGCAGGTTACTTTTTAGATCAGCCCTGTCTCTACGCCATGCATCAATATCGTAATGGACCTCAACACAGTGACCTGGGTTCCATGCAAAAACGGAGTTTGACTCCCAGTAAAGACTGGTACTACCGAGCGCCCGTGATCGTACTTCAGGGCGAAAAAACAATGAGTTCCGCGGAAGCCTTTGCACTGATGCTGGCTGAGTGCCCCACCGTGACAACGATGGGAGACCGGACGGCAGGATCCAGCGGTAATCCACGGAGGATTGATGCGGGAGCGGGCATTATGGTCAATCTTCCCCGCTGGATCGCTTATGACGTGTCTGGAAAACCGTTTGAGACGGTGGGAGTTCAACCGGATATTAAAGTAAAGACCACTCCTGATGACTTTACGAAATCCAGTGATCCAGTTCTGTCCGCTGCGTTACAAAGACTGAGAAAACCATCTGAAAATCAGCCGAGTGGCTCTGATGAGGCGCTGATCCCGCGCAAATGAGATTCAAAGCGGATGGTGAATATCGCATCTACCGCAATGAGAGGAACTCTTATTTTTTCGTTTTCAGTACGCGGTCTATTTCCTGGCTCAGTATTGTAAATTGAAGTTGGTTCATGATTTCTATCATCTCAGCTTGAGTGGCATTCTCCGCGGGCGGCCATTTCACGCCGCTCGCTTCGGCCAGGGTTTTCATGAAAGCTTCACGATCCCCCGGAGGATTGACATCGCTGCGAAATGTGATCTGGCCTTCCGGATTGATGACAATCAGTGCCGGATATCCTTGCACGCCATATTTCTTTCCCGTCTCGCTATCCAGAATTGAGGTTCCTTGATCAATTCCCGTTGGGATTGTCCACTGCTCACTCTGTTTCAGCTTTTTGATCTGGCTCATTTCTCCATCCGCTGTGTGGATGCCCAGGAAGATAACGCCTTGCGCTCTGTATTTCTGTGCCAGTCGTTTCTGTGCAGGAATGGAAGCGACGCAGCCACTGCAGCGGAGACCCCAGAAATCAAGTACTACCACCTGACCGCGAAAGTCGGAGAGTTTACGGGTTTGTCCATCTGACCACTCCGCAATATCCCACTCAGGGGCAATCTGACCGACGGCCAGCGGTTTGGATTTTTCTACCTTGGATGTGGTAGCAGGTACGAACTCATTGACATGAATCGTAACTTCCTGATTTTTAGACTGGTTTTTGCTGATCACCAGATTGGTCCATTTGATTTTCGTGCCCCAGTGGACGGAGACTTGAACTACTCCACTCGGTAAGTTTTTTAATAGACCCCGGCCAGCAGAGTCAGTCCGGGTGATCTGGCGCCTCAAAGCATAATCATTACCGGGTTCCAGTATTGCTCCCGCCAGGGGCTGTTCCTTTTCGTCCAGAACGCGGATCGAAAGTGTGTGGCCCGGTTGGAGCGTGAGTGTCTTGAAGTTGATGGGGGAGAAATCCTTTTTGGCTTCCACGATTTCTGAGTCCATGCCAGCGAAACCGTCTTTTGTCAGCATGACCGAAAATTGCTGATTATTAAATACCTGGTTATCATATATCGGAAGTTTTATAGAGAATGTTCCATCATCAGTGGTCTTGGTTTCTTGTCCCGTTTCACCACTGCCTCCCCCCTTTAAGCCTTCGATCACTCCGACCCGCACATTAGCGAGTGGATTCCCTTTCTCGTCCACGACACGACCGGTCAGCCTCTGATAGCCAGCCGGTTTCGCTGCTACGGTCTGAAAGGTAAGTAAAGGAACGCCGTCGGTGAGTGTGACGGTCGCTTTACTGACAGTGGCTTTCTTTCCCGAGGCATCGATCATCACTGTTTTTTCAGTATCGGGAATCTGCTTCAGCGAGACGACCCGAGTATTGTCAAAGCCAGTTTCCACAATCAGCTCGGCTGTCATATTGACGAGTGTCAAAATATATTTGCCGCTCGTTCCCACTTGCGTCAGTTTGCCGCGACCTGACTGATCCAGATTGCTCACGGAACTGGCGTAAGCTTTCTGGAACGAGACCGGTTCTCCCTTTAGCCAGGCGTCCCGTTTTGCATCGTCTTCCACTTCCCCAAGGGACACCCGGTATTGGATCGGCTGGTCCTTGAGATGCGCGGTCAGGAACTTCAGTTGCTGTTCGTTGAGCTTGCCTTTCCAATGAATATTCCAGATGGGGCCCGATTGGGCTTTGATGTTGTGTTCCAGCACGGGATTTTCAGCCGTCGTGACTAACGCTTGCGTGCATTCTTCAGGCAGGAGCCAGTACCCCGGTTTTAAAGTGGGAAACCAGATTTGCACATTTCCTAAAGGGACTTCAATGCGATACTGACCTTTGTCATTTGTGATCCCCTTTCTTTCTCTCTGATTAACAACTGGTTCGGAGGCGACAAACATTCGGATTTCTGCGTCCGAAACCGGTTTACCTGTGCGCGCATCTCGAACGGTGCCTGTGACGAAGTATTGGTCTTGTGGTTTGCTCTCGGGGGGCTGTTCTGGTCTGGTGGAGACCGCTGGGCTCTTTTTGTTCGATTCAGGTTGTTCTTCCGTCCGTGCCACATCACTCAAGCCTGTGACAATGAAAATCAGCAACACGCAAATCGCGAAAGCGGATCTGGTTCGACTCTCCCGGACCGGATTAGCCAACTGATTGATGCGTGCACGCAGCGCAGAACGTTTGCCCGCCATAGGGAGCGCAGCAACTGGCCCCTGTGTCTGCCGGGCAAGGCGGATTAATAACTCACCATAAGCATGGCGTGCTTGCTCATCGAAATTCTTAACCGTAGCAGAATCCACGGCCTGTTCTATTTCACGGCGCATCCGATGGCTGATTAGATAGGCTAACGGGTTGAACCAGTGAATGGTGATGGCGATACGGCTGATGAGTAGCAGTAACACGTCACAGCGGCGTATGTGTTCCAGTTCATGGTTGACAATCGCCTGCCGTTCCTCTTCGCCGAAATCTGACCACAAATTTTGGGGCAGCAAAATGGTCGGCCGCCAGAATCCACAAGTGGACGGTCCAATATGAGCATCGGTAACGAAACAGTGAACCGGGAACCAGAGTCTGTCCCGCTTTTGTCTCTCTTCAATCAGCTTAAGCAGACCTATATCCCGGAGCAGTTCACTATTTTTGATGATGCGTGCCAATATGATTTTGGAACCGATCCATCTGCAAAGCAGAACGCAACAACCAGTCAGCCAGAGAAACGCCAAAATACCGGAACGCGAAATGGGGACGCTGGTTTGAGACTCTTGTGGCAGAATGACTGGAGTGTTCGACGCGTGGTATTCTTGAGCCATCGCAGTATTTGGGTTCCGGTGATCTGACTGAAGCGAATCTGGGCGGGAAGTGAATCCTATGGCAGTCGATTCAAAGGAGGAGACCGCGGCAGCGGGGGTTGAATTTCTTTTTTCAAATTCTAGAAAATGGAAGAGACTCAATCCGCTTGCTGGAATCAGCAGTACAGCCAGTCGTGTTAGCGGAATAGCCCACAGTAGTGCACGCCATTTGGGTGAAATCCAGCGGTGCATTGTCGAGGTTAGGAAAAAGATGATGCCAGCCAGTACGAATGCCTGCCAGGTGGCACGCCAGACAAGTGCCCATAACGTGGTCAATTCAAAATCGAAGTTCATTTTTTCTTTCTCCGTCTTGAAGATGATTTGTTGGTAGCTTGGTTAGCATTCGGTTCTGACTTTTCTGTGAGACGTTCATCTAAACGTTGCCTGAGTTCTTCTACTTCGTCACTGGAAAGCGTTTCATTCTCGACAAAATGGATCAATAATGACTGCAGGTCCCCGGCAAAGAATCTGTCTGTGAAGGAGCGGGCTGCCAGACGAACACATTCATTGCGCGTGACTGCCGCACGATAGAGATGTCGTGAACCATCAATGCGCACTGTGACTGCACCCTTTTCGACCAGACGCGTGAGAAGCGTTCTCACAGTTCGATGACTTCGCTTTTGAATTGGTTCGACGCGGGCGATGATTTCGCCGGCTGTCTGGTCGTCTGCTTCCCAGACGCTGAGCATCACATCCCATTCTGCCTCAGTGATTTGTAATTCTGATCGCTGACTCATGGTATCCCTTGTGACTACGTGTGTAGTAATGTTCTGGATTAGTGTTACCACAAGTGTAATAACGGTGCAAGCAGAAAATTTGAGATTGACCAGATTATGCTATGTGTGCGCATCAAATTGCTAACGATTGACGACGCAACAGCAGACTTCAACAGACTGGAACAATGCGATCTCTCTACCAGACAAGTCGGTGTGAGATCAGGAGTTGAATTCACGAAGAAAGAACATCAGCGGTCTACCAGCGTCTGTCACCGGGGAAGAAACTGGTAGTGTCTCGTTGATCAATGGAGCTATGAAGTTATTTTTCCTGTTCAGGGCGCTGCCATTCTCCGCGCATCCATTTGACGAGCAGGTTCAGGTCGTGTTTTGAGAGTTTTGATTCTTCAAAGGCAGGCATGATGTTTTTGTCGCCATAGAAGCGTTCTGCTCCTGGTTTGCGGATGAAATCAGCCAGCCACTTTTCAGATCCGTATCCGTTGAAGTCCGGGGCAGCACCGCCTCCTTCTTCTTCCGGGTCGCCTGCTTTCATCGCGTGACACTGAGCACAGTAGCCATAAAATTCAGCGACCTTGCCTGATTTATCTTTGAAGTCGATACCACTGAAGACTGAGATGCCTCGCTTAACAACTTCTTCACTCAGCGGTTTAAAATCTCTGCGGTTTGCTTCACGAGCTACCAGAGCTGCCACTGCTTCGATGTCTGCTTTGGTGAGAATGCCTTCCGGCCCGACATAGCTGTCTGCCCAGTCGCTCATATCACCGTTGAGGATAGCGTCGCCACCTTTTGTCGATCCGACATGACCAAAAAATTTCGGCGATCTGGGGTTCATCAGAAATTCCGTCAGCCATTGAGTGGTGGCGAAACCTGCCAGATCGGAAGCCCGGGGAGTGGCTTTGACTTTTTTACCATCTTTCATTTCCATGATATTGTGGCCTGTTCCGTCATGGCCATTCCATGTATGGCAGATACCACAGTGCCGTGCGAAAATCAGGGGCCCCATCGATTTGGGATCGTTCCTCAGCAGGAAGTCGGGACCTTCAGGGGGAACACCATTCTGGCTGGCCAACCAGGAAGCCCGGGCTGCATAAGCGACTTCCTGTGACCGATTCAGAGCGTAGTTTGGTGCGCTGCGTTCCATCTTAACGCCATACCAGCTGATACCAGAGATAATGAGTAAACCACCGACATAGACAATGATGGCGACCCGCTGCCCCCACTTCTCACCCAAAACTTTTTCGTAAAAGGGAACGAGGAACAATACTGCCAGAATGACTCCGGGTAGTACTGCTGTCACCAGGACTTCCATCTCTTTAGGAACCATATGTCGCAGTTCAAACAGAAACCGGACAAACCATTCAGGACGTGCGACATAAGGGATTGAACTGTCTGCGGGAGCTTCCAGTTTGATCTCGCTGGCAGGCAGATCTGCCTCCCAGTCCAGATGGCCGACTGAGACGTGCTGATTTTTGAGGGCGGGATAAACGATCATCTGAATAATCACGATACCGATCAGTACCAGAGTCAGCACCAGTGTGCGTGTGGTCTGGTAAGGCCAGTAAGGTTGGGTGATTTCATCTTTGACCGGGTCATCTTCATCCAGCTGAAAGTCGACTTCCGGATCATCGGCTGCTTCTTTTATTTTCGCAGTCCGCAGACGTTCCCGACGGATGAGCGCCATATGAAACGTAAACAGCAACATGGCGATGACGGGCAGGACAATCACATGGATTGTATAGAGCCGGGTGAGAGTCAGATTGCCGAATTCACTTCCCCCCACTACCAGGGACCGTAAAGTTGAACCTATAACCGGCATGGTACCGGCGATACCTGTTTCAATCTGATAAGACCAGTAGCCTTTCTGGTCCCAGGGCAGCGGGTTACCGGTAATCGTCAATCCAATGATGACGCCGCCAATCAGCAGGCTGGTCCAGTAGATAAATTCTTTAGGCTTGCGATAACCGGCTGAGATGATCACCAGAAAGATGTGCACTATAATTGCCACGATCATCATATGTGCGGTGTAGTGATGTAACCCGCGTACAAACCAGCCCAGATCGACCTGAGTTTCAATAAAGTGCACGCTTCCCCAGGCAGATGCTTCCGAGGGGCTGTAGACAGTCATTAGAAGTGCGCCGGTTACCATTTCCACCAGCATCATCAACACGAGTGCCCCTCCCCAGATGAATTGCCAGCGGGAGCGTCGTTTGGTGGGGAAATTTAACAGAAAGATCGCATGCAGGAAATTTTTGTAACCGGTTCGTTCATCGATCCACTGTTGGGCTTTTTGAGGCAGCACTGAAATATCTCCCTATGGGAAATCAAATTGATGAGTCTTTTTTGTCTGTCAGTTAGAGGGTCGAACTTCAGGTTCCCTTAACCGATGGGAACTTTTTCAGCGATGCCGGTTTCAAACTTCTGGTATTCTACCATGACCCACTGGTCTCCCCGGATGGTTTCGATGGTTGTCTTTAACTCATCCATTCCCCGCGGCTGTGGGCCACTGACCATTGCGCCATCTGTCTGGAAGGTAGCTGCATGACAGGGGCAAAAGTATTCTTCGTCACCGGCGACATAATCAACCACGCAGCCCAGGTGGGGACAGGTGGATGAGAACGCGGTGACTGCCCCGTCCTGCGATTTACTGAGCCAGACTGAACCGATCGGTCCGGAAGGATATTTGGTCCAGGCATCAACCCGCTGATCTATGATTGTAAATCGCTGTGGAACACCAGGTTCCAGGTCATTCAGGCGCGCCAGGCGGTATGGTTTTTCTGTTTGCTTGCCTCTTTTGAGAGTCGAAAACAAAAAGCCCAAAGCAGGTACTGCGAGGATTGTGGCGTAAAGGGACCCCAGAATACTCGTGCAGTGTTTGAGAAATTTTCGACGTCGCATGGGAAGAACCTTTAAATCTGAAAAGCATCAGTCGTCAGTCAGCAGTCCGGTATGAACTGATTGGATTCTGATTCAAACAACTTATGCCTTAAAAGGTAACGGTTTAATTTGTTCAACTCGGACAGCAGTACTCAGTGGAGCTTTCAATGGCAGGCGTCAACTGGTTTTACACAGTCACATTTGAGGAGGGAATCGCGTAACTCATATTCTAATACAAAATGACATCAAAAACTGACTAAATCATTTCATTTCTATCTTAACAGATCAAATCAGCGTTTACGAATCTTTATTTTTAAGTCTAGTGTTTTCAATTCTTTAAGACAACAGAAGTAGTGAAATTGGATTATAATGTCCGGAAAGGAGTTGTTCAATACAGGATTTCCAGGTTCTGTAGAAACCAAAAAAAACGGCTCTCCCGTTAAGGAGAGCCGTTTCGATACTTCGATTCAGTCAAGCTGAAGTCTTAATTGAACTAGTCAATCAGTCCGAACAGGTTTGACAGGCTGTTTCCACTCAGACGACGTGTCTGCTTCTGGTTCTGCAGACGGCTGGGGAAGTAAGCTTTAGGATCAGAAGCAGGAGCAGGAGCAGCAGGAGCTGCTGATGGTGAGCATCCAGCGGGAGCACATCCATTTGTGTGACAGCAAGGTGTGTCACAGCAGCCTTCAACAACTTCGTATCCACACAATTCCAGAGCCTGAGTTGCTTCACGAACAACCTTCTTGTCGCAATCGCCCAGAGCACAAGTCAGAGCAGCTGTCAGCTCAGGAGAGCATCCACAGCAGTGCTTGCGAAGCTGGTCGCCGATTTCATCAGCAGCTTTGGCACGAACACGTTCGTCAGCGTCGTTCAGAGCGTAGATGAAAGCACACATGATCTCAGGATTGCATTCGCAGTTGAAGTGATCACCCAGTTTGTGGATTGCTTTGCGACGGTGTTTAGCGTAGCAGGCAGTCTGTGACTGGTAGATCAATTCTGCAATCACGCAAGGATCGGCGTTGCAGCAAGGTTCTTCGTTGCAGCAGGTGTCTGCAGCAGGAGCAGCACAGGTCTTAGGGGCTGGTGCACAGCAAGCTTTTGGAGCAGGAGCACAGCAGGCCTTGGGAGCTGGAGCGGCACATGCTTTAGGAGCAGGAGCACAGCAGGCTTTAGGGGCTGGTGCACAGCAAGCTTTAGGAGCAGGTGCGGCACATGCTTTGGGAGCAGGAGCACAGCAAGCTTTTGGAGCTGGGGTGCAGCAGTTATCCTGGGCACAACCAGAATCTGAGCAGCGGCGTCTTTTGAACCAGCCACGCAGTTTGTGGGCTGGCTTGCAGCATGCTGGTGCAGCTTCGCAGCAGCAAGGTGGTTTAATTGATGAACACTGACGTTGATAAGTATAAACGTTAGGCTCACATGGTTTCGTAATAGTGGGTTTACAACACTCGGGTTGACAGGTCGAGGCACATTCACAGCTCTTTGCAGCCCCGCAATTAAGCGAAAGGTCAAAAAGATCTGCTTGTGCAACGGCATTCATCCCCAATGCCACAACAAATGCACTTAACAGACTAATCCATTTCATAGAACAGCGTCTCCTTCTTGGGTCGTTTTCTGACCATCATAGACAGATTGATGTGCCTCTTTTGTCACATCACAGTGGTTTGGGCGCGAATCTAGTATCGTTCCTTTAGGGACTGCTTTTTTCGTCCAAGTTGAAATCTTCAACTCGCGCTGGCTTGAATCTAAGAGCATTGCCTACGACAACACCCTTACAAAAATCTTCCTAGTAATTTTGATTGCGGTCGATGCCCCTGTGAGCACCGCCTGAATTCACATCCGAATCGTTTCCTTCGATCATTCTGATGTGAATTCTCATTGCGACTGGTACATTTCATCGGCGTGCTGTAATCGTCGCTTGAATGTCTCAAGTCATTATCAGATAAAAAGGTTACGTCAATTTTACGCATGGTTGTATGCATCGTAACGGTTGGCTAATCTGGGAGATCTTTACGTCTGGAATTGCCCATCCACTGACCCGAAAAACTGTAGGTCTGGGTAAGATGTATATCGCAGGGTGAAATGTGCGTGAGCTTCGCGGCTGTACCTAATGTGAGGAGGGACCCGTTCCCGCGAGTTAAATTTGCTGGAAGGTTTGCACCAGCGCTCACTCCGGTCGTATGCAATTTGTGGCCATAAACTTTCACCAGCCTGTCTGGAAGCGATTTAATTTATACCGATCAGGCCAGTTTCAAACGGTCACAGGATTTCTTTTCAACATTCCTGCTGATTCATCTGCCCTTGAAAGGGGAATTGTGCGAAATACTGGAAATATGACTGATTGGCCAGTCGTGCTGACAGACTGGTATTCGTTAATTTCAGTCGTGACTGAAGTGAACTGCATCCCGTGGGAGCGATTGAACAGTTCTTGCATTTCCCTCTCAGTACCTGCATAATAACTTTATTCATCAAGAACTGGGCCAGACAGGAGAGTACCAATGCGATCACTTCTCATCGTGAGCACAGTTTTTCTGTTTGTGGGATCTCCTGAGCAGGTTTCTGCCCAGAAGTATCTTTCCGCACCCGTGCAACAGTCTCGCTCCCATCAGCACCATCATCGGGGAAGCTCATACCATAGAAACTCATACCCACGCAATTATGGACGTACCTGGCCTAATCCGGGCTGGTCTGTCAGTGGTTACTCGGGAAATACCAGTTTCAACTTCTCGTTTCCCGGAAATTCCTATTATGGAAATCCGTGGGGGCCTTATATGTATAACCGATTTGGTTATTACAGTACGGATGCATTTATCCCTGGAAATCCGGTCCTCTATTCCAATGGATATTCCATAAACGGTTTTTATCCGATTTTACCGGGACAGGGAATTTCTCCCCCCGCCGTTTATCCTTACAGTAATATTCCCGGTACTTTGCCCACAGATCCGAATTCATCACAATTTTATGGACCAGCGGCGAGTAACGTACCGCTCAATAATGCACTCCAGAATGATCTGGAACGCTGGAACGACAAGAATTACCTCCCGGAACCTTCTCGCAAGATTCAGAAGTACATTGTTCCCTCTACTCGACATGCCCGGGAGTTGAGCCTGCGGAATCAGGTAAAGGGGGATGAATACTTTAAGAAACTGGATTATCGCCGGGCCTACGAGCGTTACAAGCTGGCAGCATCCTTGACGAAAGACCTCGCCACTCCGCATTTCAGAAAAGGATATTCTCTGGTTGCCCTGGGGCAGTACGATCGCGCTGCCTTTGAGTTTAAACAGGGTCTGGAGCTGGATCCCACCTGGCCTTCGACGGGAGAAAGTCTGAACGAACTGTTCGGTGCAGATCAGGTAATTGCCAAAGATTCGATGGTGAATCAGGTTGCTGAATGGGTGAAAGAAGATATTCGTGACCCGGAACGGTTATTTGTGTTTGGAGTCGTCCTGCATTTTAACGGTCAGACCGAAGAGGCGCATGATGTCATGGAAACCGCTGCCCGGCTGGCTGGTCGCGGTGATCATTTTCTGGCATTCCTGAATCCTCAGCCTGTCCCCGTCGATCAGCAGACGGTGAAACAGAAAGGTAGAAATCAGCAAGGTTATGTTGTAGACCCTGCGAAAACCCGACCGCCAGCGTTCGAATCCAAACAGACTCCGGTCCTTCCAGGAAAGCCACTGGGGCCAGCCCGATCTCAACCACTTTCCAAGCCTCTGCCTCCCCCTCCGCAGAAAATTCCCCAAAAGCCTGCAGGCAACGATTCAGCACTGCCTCCTCTTCCACAAAAGGCAGATGCACCGGGTGAGCCGTTGATTCCTCTGCCAGAGCCTGTTAAAAGTCAACCACAAGCACCGTTGTTGATACCACCAAAATGATCTGAACCATCCCTGATCGACTGGGCCTGATATATCCAATGACCGATTCTGCACATCCCCGACTGTTAGTGACATTGTGTACCTACAATGAGCGAGAAAATCTGGAGCTGTTGATTCCAGAGATACATAAGTACTTACCTTATGCTGCGATTCTGGTGATTGATGATAATTCACCCGACGGTACGGGAGAGTATGCCAAAGAACTGCGAAAGGCTGATTCTCGCATTCATTCCATCCATCGTACGGGGAAACTGGGGTTGGGAACTGCCACGATTGCCGGTTTTCAATATGCAATTGAAAATCATTACGAACTGGTACTGAATCTGGACGCCGACTTCAGTCATCCTCCCAGGTTCATGCCGGATCTGGTCGAGGCGACGAAAGCAGCGGATGTGGCCATTGGTTCGCGTTATGTCCCGGGAGGTAAGATTGAAGGCTGGGGACCCAAACGCTATTTCATGAGTGGGGCCATCAACTGGTACGCCCGGTTGTTATTAAGACTCAAATCCCGTGACTGTAGTGGCAGCTTTCGTTGTTATCGGGTTTCCAAACTGGCTGAGATCGATTTTGCTCTGTTGCGTGCCAAAGGATATGCGTTCCAGGAAGAGATCCTGTACCGTTGTCGGAGAGTCGGGTGCACTTTTCGGGAAGTCCCCTTTACGTTCGAGGAACGCCGGTTTGGAAGCTCTAAAATCAATATGGGCGAGGCGTTCTCTGCTTTAGGGGTGATGCTGGTGCTGGGGTTTGATAACTGTCTGGGAAAGCGGGTACGCACGCTGCCCTCCGATTCTGCAGAGTAATCTGATCAGCTCTTGAAGCAGTTTAGACTGTATCCAGTTTTACTGTAGCGTTTTGAAGGCCAGTGGGACCGAGTGCAATAGACTGAGAGACGCTATGATGAAATGTGATGCGCTTTAGTGATGACTGTGGGAGTCATCAGGAAATGTGCCTTCCCGCACTTCACTGGCATATGTCTGGACAGCGGATTTCATATCTGCTGCAAAATTGGCATATTTCTTCAGGAAACGGGGATGGAAATCGGGGTTCATTCCCAGCATATCCGGAGTGACCAAGACCTGCCCATCGCAACCTGAGCCCGATCCGATTCCGATGGTGGGCACTGTGACTGTATCAGTAATCTGCCGGGCGATCGGAGCAGTAATCATTTCCAATAGAATTCCAAAGGCACCGGCCCGTTCCGCGGCGAGTGCATCGGCAATCAATTGATCTTCATCACGCTGAATCTTTCCCATGCTGCCAATCGCACGTACGGACTGTGGTTTCAGGCCCAGATGTGCCATCACGGGGATATCTGCGGACGCGATCGCTTCAATGGTTTTTGCCTGGTTGACTCCCCCTTCCAGTTTGACGGCATCGGCTCCCGTCTCTTTCAGGATTCGTCCGGCGTTCTCTAAAGCCTGTGCCGGGGAAATGTGAAAGGACATAAAAGGCATGTCAACAATGATGAGGGCGCGCTCAACTGCGCGACTTACCATTTCCCCGTGATAGATCATTTCGTCAACAGTCACAGGCAATGTAGTACTCTTGCCTTGTACGACCATTCCTAAAGTGTCGCCTACCAGCAGGCAGTCCAGACCGGCTTCATCCAGAATTTTTGCTGACAGGTAATCATAGGCTGTCAACATGGTGATTTTCTGCTTTTTCTCTTTGGCTGCGAGAAACCGGGGGACAGTAAACTTCTGGGGCCGTGCGGGGGACGCTTCGGACACGGAACTCTCCTTAAAAACGCTCAGCAAATCTGAATCACAGTCAGAGTCAGGGAAATCATCAACTTAAGTAATTGTAGACATCGTCCTAAGTTGGAGGGTGCACAATATGAAAACTAAGACCTCATTCGCAATACTTGGGTCGGGTTTTCTTTGAAAACGGGGTCGCGTAAGGCAGTGTTGCATTTTGCACTGTTTGATTTTGCACCACCTGTTGCGTAATTCACCACTCAGATCTGGCCTGATTTCTACCCAATATATAGATTTAAATTGTAAATGCTTGTCAATAAATTACTTACGGATATTGTTGTGAATAAGTTTCTGAATGGTACGACTTATGCTTCTATCCTATATCAGCGATGGTGGCAAGCGTTGGCCCGCACTTGCTCCATTCAGCACAGAAAAGGTGCTTCAGTCATTCACATGATTCGAAGCACCTTTTTTTTATCCCTTCAAATCACTTTCTGTCTTCCTTCGAAGAACCCATTTTCTGGTCCGGCTTAAAAACCCTTCCTCCGGGCATCTGGAATTCCTGACCGTACTTCATTAGGATTGTGACACACGCCAGGTTCGAATGCTGGTTGTGTTTCAAGATTACAATTCACACGCAACTTCTCTGACAGGAGATCTATTTACAGATTTCTGACAGGGAGAATGCATATCAGGAGGTCACTTACCGTGCCAGAAAAAGTCGTCGTGATCGGATCAGGACCCGCTGGTTGGGCAGCTTGCATTTACACATCTCGAGCCAACTTGGAACCCCTCTGCTTCGAAGGAGCGATATCTGAGGAAAATCGACTGCAGGGGACCCTTCCTCTGGGACAGCTGGCTTTAACCACGGAAGTCGAGAATTATCCGGGTTTTCCAGCCGGGAATCTGGAATCATACCTCGATGGTTCGATCGATAAATCTAAGCGACAGTATATGGCGCCCCATCTGGGGCATGGTGTCAGTGGTCCTGAGTTAATGGAACTGATGCGTCAACAGTCGGTCAATTTCGGTACCAAAGTCGTGACTGATGATGTGGTGGATGTCGATTTTTCTACGCATCCATTCAAAATTACACGTGCTAACGGTGAAAGCGTCGAAGCGCTGTCCGTGATCATTGCCACCGGTGCCCGAGCGAACTATCTGGGGCTCGAATCGGAAAACCGTTTTAAGAACATGGGCGTTTCCGCGTGTGCTGTCTGTGATGGAGCCATGCCCCGCTTCCGGAATCACCCGCTGGTTGTGGTTGGCGGAGGTGACAGCGCCATGGAAGAAGCCAATTACCTGACCAAGTTTGCGTCCAAGGTTTATATCATCCACCGTCGTGACGAATTTCGTGCCAGCAAAATCATGGCGGAGCGGGCGCTTGCCAACGAAAAAATCGAGGTGAAATGGAATTCTGTCGTCGAGGAAGTTCTGGGCGATGACGAAAAAGGGGTGACCGGAGTGCGGATTCGCAGCACGGTTGATGAAAGTCAGACCGAAGATCTGGATGCCTCCGGCTATTTTGCTGCCATTGGTCACACACCCAATACCAACTTCCTTAAAGGACAGATTGAAACGAACGACAAAGGTTTCATTGAATGGAAGATTCCCTTCCGTACGAATACCAATGTGGAAGGTGTATTTGCCGCCGGAGATGTCGCCGATGATAACTACAAACAGGCCATTACAGCAGCGGGCAGCGGATGTATGGCTGCTTTGGATGCCGAACGCTGGCTTGTTGAAAAAGGTTTTGAATAAGCCACATCCCTGATTACTAATTGATAGATCCCCGTCTGAAAGGACGAATAAAGTATGCTGACTCAAGAAGGTTGTCTGGCACGACAGAAACGGTTGTGGGAATCGGTTCCCGATCACCTGGAATGGATTCTGATCGCGGACCCCCGTCACGTTCTGTATCTTTCCAACTTCCTGGTGCAGCCCTGCAGCTTTTCACGGGGTGAGCGGGCATTGTTGCTGCTGGATCGTGATAAAGGTGTCACCCTGGTTGGTGATAATTTCACTCTCCGTTCTTCCGCTGCTGAGTTTTATGTCGATCATGAAGCGATTGAAACCTGGTACGATCACAAACACTCCGTCGAAAATCGCGACCATGCACTTTTTAAAGCCTTGAAGTCAGTAGTACCTCAGCTGAAAGGTCGTCCCGGTGCGATTGAAGCAGAATGGCTGCCGGTAGGAGCATTGCAGGAACTGGAGATCTCTCAGACCGATGCGACTCTGGAACTGGGAAGCGTCCTGCGTAAATTACGTCGTCAGAAACATGCTGATGAAATTGCGTTACTCAAACAATGCATGCAGGCTTGCGATGCCGGGCATGCGTGTGCCCGAGAAGTCGTCGAAGCGGGTAAAAGTGAATTCGATATCTTCCGCAAAGTCCAGGCGGCAGTCCTGCAGGCCGCGGGTCTGCCCGTCATAATTTACGGTGACTTCCGTGCGTCAACTCCTGCTGTTCCCAAGGCGGGGGGATTACCTACCGGTCATGTCTTGGCGAATGGCGATCTGTTCGTCCTGGATTATTCGGTGGTGATTCACGGTTATCGCAGTGACTTCACAAACACGATTGCAGTCGGTGAGCCATCGGCTGATCAGCAGATGCTGTTCGGCCTCTGTCAGGCAGCCATGCAGGGAGGTGAGTCGACACTCAAAGCAGGTACAAAATGTGCCGACGTGCATGCAGCGACTGCCGCACCGATCTGGGAAGCCGGCTATCAGGAGAACTTCCAGCACCATGCCGGTCACGGACTGGGACTCGGTCATCCCGAAGCACCGATCCTGGTTCCTGAGAGCATTGATACGCTTTTGGCGGGAGATGTTGTTACATTGGAGCCTGGGGTGTATGTGGAAGGGATTGGCGGAATGCGGATCGAGCATAACTATCTGATTACAGAAGATGGATTTGAGCGATTGAGTAACCACGTGATCGCGCTGAAATAACTGGACCCGGCATTCAATCTCAAATCAGGTGCCCGTGAATATGTCCTCTTCTGAATTCTCGGACTGGATAGAAGATGACCTGCAGAAACTCCGGAAAGAAGGTTTGTTTCGTACGCGACGAACCTTCAAGCCGCTGCCAAATGGGCGCTGTCTGCTGGAAGGCCAGGAGCTGATCAATCTTTCCAGTAATGACTATCTCAATCTGGCTCACGATCCACGTCTGATTTCTGCTGCTGCTTCAGCACTACAGGAAATGGGAGTGGGCGCGCGCGCCAGTGCCCTGGTGAGTGGTCGTACCGAATGGCATGCTCGGCTCGAACAACGACTGGCTGATTTTGAGGGTACGGAAGCGGCGATTCTGTTTCCCAGTGGTTATGCGGCGAACCTGGGAGTTGTGTCTGCCATCGCGGGTGAGGGAGACACAATCTATTGTGATCGTCTGAATCATGCCAGCCTGATCGATGGATGTCGACTCGCAGGGGCAGCGTTCCGCGTCTATCGTCATGATCGTCTCGAGAAGCTGAAACGGGAACTGGATAAAAAAACGGGTGAAGGGAAAACGATCATTGTGACGGATTCGATCTTCAGCATGGATGGTACCTGGGCACCTCTGGTTGAACTCTGTGATCTGGCAGAACAACATCATGCGTATCTGGTAGTAGATGAAGCACACGGGACGGGAGTCTGGGGCGAGACGGGACGCGGACTGGCTGAAGAATTGAATGTGGAATCAAGAGTCACCATTCGCATCGGTACGCTCAGTAAGGGGCTGGGAGCCATGGGAGGATTTGTGGCTGGCTCAGATTCTCTGATCAACTGGCTCTGGAACCGGGTACGGACACAAATTTATTCGACTGCCCTGCCCCCGGCAATCTGTGCAGCGGCCTGTGAATCTCTCCTGATTATTAAGGCAGAACCAGAGCGCAAACAGCATCTGCATCAACTATCCGTATTTCTGCGCCAGGAACTGGCACATCGATCACTCCTGGCTGACGTTACGTCTAGCGGACCGATCATTCCCGTGATTCTGGAAAATCCTGAACGAACGATGTCGATTGCAGCAGATTTACAGGCTGCTGGATTTCTTGTCGGGGCAATCCGACCTCCCACCGTCCCTCACGGGACCTCCCGTCTGCGAATTTCAGTCACCAGTGCTCATCAGCGCGATGATCTGGAGCGGTTTTTAAAAGCGTTGGATTGTTCCCTCGCCAGATACGGGGAATCGCGATAAGGTATGCAGATCAGTATTTTCTATCCACCAGTTGAAATAAAACGCACAGCTTCTGTTCAGGCAGATTTAATCAACGTTTGAAGAACTCCGTATGAATTTTCGTGATCAGATTAAAAATGAATACCCGTTTGAATCCCATTGGTTGAAGGTCGACGGTCATCAATATCACTATCTGGATGAAGGCGCAGGCCCGGTCCTGCTGATGGTGCACGGTAATCCGACGTGGAGTTTTGCCTGGAGACGACTGATCAAACAGCTCTCTCAAAAATACCGTGTGATCGCTGTGGACCACATGGGGTGTGGGTTGTCTGATAAACCTCAGAATTATTCATATCAACTGGCGACACACATCAAGAACCTGAAAACCCTGATTCGGGAACTGGATCTGCAAAATATTACTTTATTTGCGCATGACTGGGGCGGTGCCATCGGCATGGGAGCAGCCGTCGATTTGCCGGAGCGGTTCCAGCGATTTGTGCTTATGAATACTGCCGCTTTTCGTTCGCAGGAAATCCCCCTGCGGATCGCCGTCTGCCGCATCCCGTTTCTGGGGGCCTGGGGGGTACGAGGTTTGAACCTGTTTTCAGGAGCTGCAGTGAAAATGGCGGTTGAGAAACCCGAACGGATGACCGCGGAAGCCAAAGCCGGATTCCTCGGCCCTTATGATTCCTGGAAAAATCGGATCGCCGTCCATCAGTTTGTCAAAGACATCCCCTTAAAACCTTCACACCCCAGCTATCAGACACTGCAGCATGTAGAAGCGGGGTTGCAGCAGTTCACAGAGCACCCCATGTTGTTGATCTGGGGGGAAAAGGACTGGTGCTTCACGACCAACTTTCTTGATGAATTTGAACGCCGTTTCCCAGACGCGGAAACTCTGCGAATTCCCGATGCCGGTCATTACGTATTTGAAGATGCACACGAAGTCATGCTGCCCCGCATTGAGGCGTTTCTGGAGCAGCATGTTTGAACGTGTTTAAAAATCACCAAAATCGGGATTGAGCAGATGCTCGGTGCTGCCCAGGTGGGAGACCTTTTCGATTTTCTTCCGAGGTTTTTTAGGTTTATAAGCTTCAAAACCATCGATGCGAAACTCAGTCACCATATTGTTGATCCGGTTCTCGATATTCGTCAGCTGTTCCCCTTCATCAGGCGCAACAAATGTGAAGGCAGCCCCTTTCTGATCGGAAGAGAGCCGACCGACACGACCAATGCGGTGCACATAATCATCGCTGAATTCCGGGATATCGAAATTGATGATATGGGAAATGCCACTGACATCAATGCCACGCCCCATCACATCAGTAGCAATCAAAAGTCTGATTTTTCCTTCACGGAATTGTTTCAGAACCCGATCGCGTTTGGGTTGAGGTAAATCTCCATGGATGGCAGCCACATCTTTGAGCTTTTTAGAGAAGATTCGGTCCAGTTTGTCGGCACCGCGTTTTGTTCGGGTAAACACAATCGTCTGTTTCGGTCGTTCTTGAAACAGCAGTCGAGACAGCAGTTTGATTTTACGGTCGGGGTCAACGGTGATGTAGTACTGATCGATGGCATCGACGCTGACTTTATCCTCAGAGAGGTCAATCATCACAGGGTTCTGCATGTAGCGATTTGCCAGTCGCTCCACAGGCGGGGGTAAGGTTGCGGACAGAAGCAGCGTCTGTCTTTTCTCGGGGCACTTCCGCAGAATCTTTTCAATATCCGGTCGGAAGCCGATGTCAAGCATCCGGTCTGCCTCATCCAGCACGACAAATCCCAGTGTGCCCAGTTTGAGGTTACCGCGGTTGATGTGGTCAATCACCCGCCCGGGGGTCCCCACGGCGATCTGTGCCCCTTTTTTCAACTGGTTTTCCTGGGGGCGGACCGGTTTGCCTCCAACCAGGACAGCGATGCTCAACGATTTCGAGGTGCATAGTTTCCGGATTTCAGCGGCCACCTGCTCACTCAATTCGCGGGTCGGAGCCAGAATCAGGGCCTGCATCCCGGGCCGCCTGAAGTCAAGTTGCTGCAGCACAGGCAGTGAAAACGCTGCCGTTTTACCGGTTCCGGTGCGGGCCTGGCCTATGCAGTCCTGACCAGTAACGGCGATAGGAATCAGTTCAGACTGAATCGGGCTGGGGGTTTCATACCCTGCCTTACTTAAGTCCTTCAGGATTTTTTCATTCAATCCTAATTCTGAAAAACTGGTTTTAGCTGGTTTTTTTTTCTTCTTTTTCTGTTTGGGATTCATATCCTGTGTTTTCCTGCTGAAGCAGGAGAAAACTCGCTCTGCGATGAGGCATCCGTGATGGGATGATTACTCTGGTTGCGGGTCGCTTTCGCTGTCCAAACCAGACTGACTTAAACTGTCGAGACTTGCCTGTTCTCGAACCGAAACCCCAATCAAACGCTTGATGTCATTACTGTCAATGGCCTCTTGTTCTACGAGTGCTTTTGCCAGCAGATCAAGTTTCTCCCTGTTTTCTGTTAATATTTTTTCGGCCCGTTCTTCAGCAGCGTTCATGAATCGCTGCATTTCCTGGTCAATGACGTGTGCTGTTTCTTCACTGCATTCGCCTTGAGATTTCATGTCTTTCCCCAGGAACGGGTTTTCATCGGAGTGGCGGAATGCCACTGGTCCGATCACATCACTCATGCCCCACTGTCCCACCATTTTTCGTGTGATCTGGGTAGCACGTTTAATATCATCTGCTGCTCCGGCGGTGTGTTCACCAAACACAATGCCTTCTGCAGCGCGTCCGCCTAACATGAACGCTAACTGGGAGTGAAGATGTTTCTCTCCCATGTTATAACGTTCTTCATCGGGAAGAAGCTGGGTCACACCCAATGCTCTGCCACGAGGAATTACGGTGACTTTGTGTACCGGATCAATTTCCGGCAATAACCAGGCCAGCAATGCATGACCGGCTTCGTGATAGGCTGTCATTTCCCTTTCTTTTTTGCTCAAGATCTCCTCGCGAGGCGGTCCCATCAGGACACGATCTCGGGCATTATCAAAATCGTCATTGTCGACCTGCCCTTTATTTAAACGGGTTGCCGACAATGCTGCTTCATTCACCAGATTCTTCAAATCGGCGCCAGAGAATCCAATTGTGCCTGCAGCAATTTTGTGTAAATCAACATCTTCTGAAAGTGGGATCTTCCTTGAGTGAACTTTCAAAATCGCGGCCCGACCCTCTTTCGTGGGACGATCCACTGTAATATGTCTGTCAAAGCGTCCGGGACGCAGTAATGCCGGGTCCAATACATCGGGACGATTAGTGGCAGCGATGATGATCACAGCTTCATTCTGCTGGAAACCGTCCATCTCACTCAACATCTGATTGAGGGTCTGTTCCCGTTCATCATGGCCACCGCCCAGACCGGCGCCTCGAATTCGACCCACGGCATCGATTTCATCTACGAAGATGATACAGGGGGCATTTTCTTTTGCCGTACGAAACAAGTCGCGTACTCGACTGGCCCCAACACCGACAAACATCTGGATAAATTCAGAACCATTGATGGAATAAAAGGGAACTCCTGCCTCACCCGCAGTCGCACGTGCCAGCAGTGTTTTTCCGGTTCCCGGCGAGCCCATCAACAGCACGCCTTTTGGGATCTGTGCCCCCAGACGCTGGAACTTGGCGGGAGTCTTTAAGAATTCCACGACTTCCTGTAGTTCCGCCTTGGCCTGTTCCATGGCAGCCACGTCATCGAAGGTGGTTTGTTCTTCCGAGGGACGAAATCGTTTTGCCGGACTTTTGGTAAAATTACCCAGCATGCCGGAGCCCATGGGATCTGAAGATCGTTTTAACATGAACCAGAAGAAGCCGATAATCAACAATGGTCCAATCAACCACGGGAGAATATAGGCACCAATACCTACATTCGTGCTCTCCGCCTTGAAAGTTACATCGTGTTTGATCAGTTCCGGAACCAGGTCCCGGTCTTCGACTGGATGTGAAGGCAGGACAGTATTAAATTCTTCGGACAGCTTTTCATCTTTTTTCTCTTTATCAGGATTCTCTGGCTTGGTTTTCCATTTTCCTGTCAGGATATCACCATGGAAGTCAACGGAATCAACGTTCCCCCGCTTCAGTTCTGAAATAAAGAAACTGTAATCCACCTTCGAACCAGTATTTTCCGGCGAAGTTTTCATCAACATCAGACTGCCGATCACCAGGATGAGCAGGATAATTAACCAGGGACCGGTCGATGGGGCATTCTGAGTTTCTTTACCTGGTTGCTTCTGAGGAGCTTTGCCTTTGGGAGGATTTGCCTGGGGGTTCTCCGGAGGAGAGGCCATATGATATTCCGTTCGTTTACTGAGATCTATTACTGTTTGCTGATAACTGCATTACTCATGGTGTGACATTCGCGTCGAATCAGCCGTCTTAGCGGAAATTAGGATTGCGAAATTACAGGTGACAGATGTTTCTTTCTGAGTTTCAGTAACATGTTGCTGATTCTATGGGAAAATCTGTGTCACAGGCAATGCTGGCAGGCCAGTTTTTAGAAAGGATCAGGTAAGCAATTAATAAAATAAGTGCTTCATAATTGGGACCTTATTGCATGAGGCCCGGGACAGAAGTCAATCCTTGAGGCCGTAGCGCACAATACACCAAATTGCCTTCACGCCATCCCGCCAGCCGATTTTCTTGCCCTGATCGTAGGTGCGACCATCGTAGCTGATCGACATTTCGAAGATACGGCACTGGCGGCGGGCCACTTTTGCTGTGAGCTCTGGTTCGATTCCGAATCGATTCTGGCACAGTCCCGGCGCAATTTCTTTAATGACTTCCTTCCTGAAGAGTTTATAACAGGTTTCCATATCTGTCAGATTTAGGTTGGTAAAGCAGTTGGAAAGTGTGGTCAGGAACTTGTTTCCCAGAAAATGCCAATAATACAGGACCCGGTGTGGCTGATCTCCCAGGAAGCGGCTGCCATAAACGACATCGGCTTTGCCTTCAATGATGGGTTGTAACAGCCGCGGATATTCTGAGGGATCATACTCAAGGTCGGCATCCTGAATCAACATTACATCACCCTCGGCTTCCATAAAGCCAGTTCTGACAGCGGCTCCTTTACCCTGGTTCTGTTCGTGGAAGATCACTCGAACCCGGTTTCGCGGATCATCTTCAGCCTGCATCTGTTCTTCAAGTGTTCTCAGGATCTCCCGTGTCCCATCCGTGCTGCCATCATCCACCAGAACCAGTTCTTTGGGAATCGGGACTGCTTTTACCTGATTAATCAGGTTTTCGACGGTTTTGTGCTCGTTGAAAATAGGGATGACCACAGACAACAGAAAGTCTTTGGGGATAGCGTAAAAGCCAAGTTGGCGACAACCAGCCTCACCCAGGGATTTTTTGAGCGAATTGTACCATTCTTCAGTGTAAGGATAGCCGTGTTCATCCGCTTGAGGAACTGAAGTCATTGAATAGAGGTCCATAGGTAACTTCGAGTAAGAGTAAAATTGAATAAGATAGATTTTATAATAACGCCTGGTTTACAGAACTGTTTCGGTCAGAATGCGAGTATGCATCCCTTTCTGGAGAGTGATTCAATAATCCAGCAGGAAACTGCTTATTCTGTATTATAAGTCGTAAAATGTAACTGCAAGAGGAGTTTCTGTTTCCTTTTTGCTTTCGATACTGGCGAAGTGGAACAAACCGGTTTACATTATCCATACTGTCAGACTGATTCTCCGCATCATATCTATTATTTCGATTATGACGATTTACTGAACGACTGATTCGCTATAGTTAAGGCACGCTCATGAAATCCACAACGGTTCTGTTCACTGACGTGAGTTCTCAAACCTGGATCAACGAGACTCTGTTGAATAATGAGACCCATCCCGAATTTTCCAGCGAGCCTGGCTGGTTCATTCAGAAGCAGCAACTGCATGGAGGGACCTCCGAGGGAGTTGATCTCATTACGGTAAGTAATGGGGCTTTAACGCTTTCGATTGTACCGACAAGAGGCATGGGAGTCTGGAAGGGAGATTTTCAGGGAACCCCACTCGGCTGGCAGTCCCCGGTGAAGTCTCCAGTCAATCCTGCCTATGTGAATCTTTCCGAACGCGGAGGTCTGGGCTGGTTAAGTGGCTTCAATGAACTGATCTGTCGCTGTGGGCTGATTTCCAATGGTCCACCAGGAAAGGACCCGTCCGGGAATCCTCTGGAATCTGATTTGACTCTGCATGGACGGATTGCCAATACCCCTGCCCATTATGTGAGCGCCACACTTGATCCAGCGGATGGGGGCTGGATCAGGATTACCGGAAAAGTAGAAGAAGGCATGCTGTTTGGCAGCCAACTGCAGCTGGAATCAACTCTTGAGACGCAACTGGGCTCGAACAAGTTTCGAATTCGTGATCGGGTGACTAATCCTGGTGCAGAAAATGTGGAATCTGAACTATTGTATCACATTAATGTAGGTACTCCTTTCCTCGAAGAGGGGGCAAATTTTGCTATGCCTTTTGCAGAGATGGCCCCTCGTGATCCACGTGCTGCGGAAGGTGTGAATGAATTTCGAACTTATCTGGGACCGACTTCGGGATATGCCGAGCAGGCTTATTATTTTGAGCCCGTTGCAGATGAGAATGGTTTTTCCCCTGCTTTGCTGACCGATAGAGAGGGGGGAATGGGTTTTCTGGTGGAATTTAGGAGATCGACTCTACCCTGCTTTACACTCTGGAAGAATACGCAGTCTGAAGAGAGAGGGTATGTGACAGGTTTGGAGCCAGGGATTAATTTCCCGAATTTTCGGGCAGATGAGCGGGAACGGGGGCGACTGAAAAACCTTGATCCAGGCGACAGCTATGAGACGGAAATTGAAGTCTCGATTTTGAATAATTCGGATTCGGTTGATGCCGTAAGGCAGAAAATCACGAAACTAACTGAACAGGCCCCTTCCGTGATCCACTCCGCGCCTCATTCGCGGTTTTCATGATGCTGAAACGGATGCGTTCTGGTTCCTCTGATCTGGATCGTCTGGCAGAACCAGAATCGATGAAAAAATAGAAGAAATCAGCGATTTAATCACATTCTGCCGCCTATAAGGCTGGAATTAAATCAAATGGTTCTGATATATTTGCTGGACTGATCTCCTGGGTGTATCGATTAATGCGTTGGGCATTGACCACAACAGTGAGACAATTGGTTTTGGAGAAGTTAATATTCACTGGAAGGTTGCGGGAGATTCTCTGATCTCTTCGCTTTTTTTTTCGATTGTCAGTTCGCGTACATTGGCAGGTTGACGGAAAATCTGACACCCCTCGTGGTCGTGCAGAATCGTTAACAAAGAGACGTCTTTGTAATACCGGGACAGCTGATCTAAAGGATTTGAGATCCCTGGTCCCCTGACATCAAAATGAGACTGACTTTTCTGCAGGAATATAATTTCGAAATTTTAAGTGTAGTTGGACTTTTTTTAGTATGGTTGATCGTAATTTAATTCGAGAGTTTAGTATTTCCGAAGAAGACCTGGATGCAGCGTTTGCCGAGGTCATGCCGGTAGTAGATGCCGACGGTGAAGAAAACGACTGGGTATTGGATGATGTGTATGCTTCCGTCTCCTGTGCCTATGATGTTAATCAGATTATTGATGGTGTGATTCTGAGTGTCGATGGTGAAGAGGTTCTCGTCGACATCGGATTCAAGAGTGAAGGTGTGGTTCACATCGATGAGTGGTCTGAGGAAGAAGAAGTTCCCAAGGCCGGCGACAAGGTCCAGGTGCTGCTCGAAGAAGTCGAAGATGAATTCGGCTTAACCATGCTCTCCAAACGGAAAGCAGACCGGATTCGCGAATGGGAAAAAGTTATCGCGACCCACGCCGAAGGCGATGTGGTATCCGGTACTGTGGTTCGCAAAATCAAAGGTGGTCTGCTGATCAATATCGGCGTCAATGTCTTCCTGCCAGCCAGTCAGGTTGATATCCGTCGTCCTTCAGATATCGCTAATTACATTGGTCGCACTATTGAGTGTGTGATCCTGAAAATTGATGAAGCCCGCCGAAACATTGTTGTTTCACGTCGTAAGCTCATCGAAGAAAAACGTGAAAAACTCAAACAGGACCTGCTCAGCAAAATCGAAGAAGGTCAGATTGTCAAAGGGATTGTCAAGAACATCGCCGACTTCGGTGCCTTCGTCGATCTGGGTGGCATCGATGGTCTGTTACACATTACAGACATGAGCTGGGGACGAATTAACCATCCCACAGAAATCGTTAAAATTGATGACGAAATCGAAGTCATGATCCTGAGTGTGGATCGCGATAAAGAAAAGATCGCTCTGGGCCTGAAACAGAAATCACCCAGCCCCTGGGAACTGGTCGAATCCAAATACCCTGTCGGTACCAAAGTTATTGGTCACGTTGTCAACGTGATGTCGTACGGTGCCTTCGTGAAACTGGAAGACGGGATTGAAGGTCTCGTTCACATCAGTGAAATGTCCTGGACCAAACGCATCAATCACCCCAGCGAACTGGTCAACATCGGCGATGAAGTAGAAGTCGTTGTTCTGGGCGTTAATAAAGACAAGCAGGAAATCTCTCTGGGTATGAAACAGACTCAGTCCAACCCATGGGACGAAGTCACCAAGAAGTACCCGGAAGGAGCCCAGGTCAAAGGGACTGTACGCAATCTGACCAACTACGGTGCCTTCATCGAACTGGAAGAAGGCGTCGATGGTCTGTTGCATGTGAGCGATATGTCCTGGACGCGTAAGATTTCTCATGCCAGTGAAGTCATGAAGAAAGGCGACGAAATCGAGTGTCTCGTGATTTCTGTGGACGAAGAACGCAAACGGATCGCTCTGGGTCTGAAGCAGCTGGCTTCCGATCCCTGGGAAACTGATATTCCTCAGAAATATCAGCCCGGTGCGATTGTTCAGGGTACCGTCACCAAGATCACCAACTTCGGTGTGTTCGTTGAACTGGAAGATGAGCTCGAAGGCCTGCTCCACATTTCTGAATTGGCAGACCATAAAGTCGAAAATCCAGAAGACATCGTCAAAGTGGGTGAAGCTCTCGACGTGAAGATTCTGCGTGTCGACACCGACGACCGCAAGATTGGATTAAGTCGTAAACTGGAAGAGCCCATCGAGGAAGAATCCGCTTCAGGTGAAGGTGGTGAAACTGCAACTGCTGGTGCACCACGTAAGGAGCTGATGGGCGGAACTGGTGGCGATGCTCCTCTGTTTTCAATGCCTTCTGAAACCAGTGAAGAAGCTGCAGTTGAAGAAGCTGCAGTTGAAGAAGCTGCAGTTGAAGAAGAAGCAACTGAAGAAGCTGCTGCTGAAGAAGCTGCTGCTGAAGAAGTTACAGAAGAAAAATCTGAATAATTCTCATTTGATCTTGGATCAAATCGAATAAATTGAAAGCGACGGTCTGATACAGGCCGTCGCTTTTTTGATTAATCAGAGGGCCTGGAGCACGTCAGGTTCTCTGTTCCAGACTGTCTTGCTAGCCTGTGTCCCGGTTTACTGTAGTGACTCCAAGGCCGTTTGGGCAGAGTATATTAGATCAAGCGACTCTATTGTTAAATGGAGTGCGTTCTAATGACAACGGATTGTGAAAAGATCAGCTGGTATTTATGCAATCCCGGGATTGTGGATTTGCTCAAAACTCCAGTAATAGCTGCATTTTAGCAGCGCCAGTCAGCCTGATTCACATAATCGTTACAGATTCTGCAGTTTCTGATTTTCGCGTCTCGCTTTTCCAGACAGCGTTCAGGAATCGGCCAAACCTTGCCGATAAGAATCTTATCAGTTGCAGGTCTTTTTACCCTGCAACCGGTGATTGAATTATCGTGTCGAGAGGAAACGAGTTCCCGCGAACGGTTGCAAATCTAATGGAAGCCAGGGAATTGAACGGCTAACCATTTGTCAACAACGAATAGATAACAGGTTTTCCATGCAGAAAACTGCTCGACGGCGTTCCTCTTCAGCCGTACAGAATCCGTTAGAAACATATCTCAAAGAAATCAACGAAACCGCCCTGCTCTCTGCTGATGAAGAGAAAGAGCTTTCGAACCGTATTGAAAACGGTGACAAAGAAGCCCGCGACCGCATGGTGCGTGCCAATCTGCGTCTCGTAGTGAATATTGCACGGGCGTATTCAGGGAAAGGTCTGCCACTTCAGGATTTGATTGAAGAAGGCAACCTCGGACTGTTGAGAGCTGTCGAAGGCTTCGATCCCGAGATGGGAACCCGCTTCAGTACTTACGCAAGTTACTGGATCAAACAGTCTATCAAACGGGCACTGGTGAATTCGGCTAAAACCATTCGAATTCCGGCCTATATGGTCGAACTGCTTACAAAGTGGCGACGAGCCACCGCGCAACTGCAGGATTCTCTGGACCGGACACCGACGACTGAAGAAGTCGCTCGCGAACTGGACTTGCCCCCGAAAAAACTGAAAATCGTGAAGAAAGCCATTCAGCTTTATAACTCTTCACCTCAGTCAGAGCAGCATGATGCCGGCTGGTCACTGGGAGAAATGATTCCCGATGATCGCCTGAAAGGCCCTGATGATGAACTGGTTGATAATGACAACCTCAAACATGTCTATCGTCTGCTCAAGGAAATTCCAGAACGCGAAGCCAATATCCTGAGGATGCGGTTTGGTCTGGATGGCGATGAACCAAAAACACTCAAGGAGATCGGGCTGGCTTTAGGTCTCACCCGGGAACGCGTCCGGCAGATTGAGAGTGAAGCATTGAAGAAACTGGCCAAAGAAATTACCGGCGAGTAACCAGCACTTCATTCAAAATGAACACGCAAAGAGACCAGTTATTGACTGGTCTTTTTTGCATTGGCGGGGATGACTTGTGAATCGTAGATTGTCCGTCTGTCTTTTTGATCAATATTGCGATACACGTTTGCCAGTTGAATCATCAAAGGTTCCAGCTGTTTGTAGTATTCATCCAGATTGATGAATGAAGCTTTGCGTTGTTTCAATTCCAGAATTTTAATTTCCAGTTCATCCCTGAGCAGCTTCTGTTCGCCAGATACAAGTGTCATACGCTGGGTGGTAAACAGGATGAATTGATGGGCGCGATGACCATCGGGTAGTCGCGCCGCAGTTCTGGTTGATCCGGGAACCTGATGCAATCCCTGGAACTGATCTCCGCGTGTTCCCTGCTGGTCCGCATTGTCATCCAGCTGCGCATGCTCTGTCGCCAGTTCCCCTTTTTCCAGATAGTATTCAGCGGTCTGGCGACAGGCAGCCAGATAAGCCTCCAGAAGTGAAATCTGTCCATCATGATCCAGGTCAGCCAGTTTGCTGCTGGCGGCTTTGGATAGAAAGTTACCGAAGTGTGAGAAATAGAATTCGTGGCCTGTTTTGGTCGCTGTGATCACAACACGGTTTTTAGCGGAGAGTGTTTCCAGAAAGGGAGCGCTCGATGAAAAGCAGTTGATCACCGCCAGCGGATGTTGAATGGCATCACACGAACTGCTTAACGCTTCAGCAGTGAGATCCGGACCACGCAGGTTAAAGCGTGCGGTTTTACCATCGAAGGTGCCATGTCCTATCAGGATCAGCCAGGTTGCTGTATGTTCTGTTTGCCGGTTTAATTCCTGTAGCACCAGTTCCAGATCACTATGGCGGGCATCAAGACTTTCACCGATGATTGTTAATGCAGCCTGTTTGGCAGCCGCCAGCTGTTGCCAGCGCTCGGACCAGTCTGCAAACTGCTGACCGTATTCCGACGTCCCTTCTGCTCCCATCACAACGATAATTCGCTCGGTCTTCTTTTCGGAATCTGAAGACTCGGCAGTACTTGCCTGACAGTGTAGCAGCAGACTGAGGCAGAAGAATCCCGTCAGAAATCCATAAGGCTTATCAAGATGCATCAGGGCAATCCTTTCCAGCGTCGTAATGACCATTCGCCAAACAGGCATCCCAGGACTAGCAGCAGAACCCAGGGGTGATGCCAGAGTGGAGAGATTGATTCTTCGGTAACGGGGAGCGAACGTTGATCGAGTGAACGAACAAATTGCGACAGTTGAGAAGCAGGAATGACTTCCCCTTTCGATACAGTTGCCAGTTGTTTTAATAATGCGAGATCCGGGTTCACAGAGCGGAATTCCACTGCTTCGGGAGCATGCACCCAGCCTCCCGTCGTCGTGCTGGTTTTTGAGTCGGGTGTGGTGACGCGAGCCGTGATCGAATAACCGCCTGGAGAATCGGGCAGGTAAACAGACTGGTATTCTCCGGGCTGATCAGCCACGGGATCGGCAGTCAGCTTGAGTGTTTCTTTTTCCGGTGTGGTGATTTCCAGTTCGACCTGGTAGTCACTTCGTTTCTGAAATTCCTTATCGCGGACATGGACTTTGATGCGGGTACCAGCCGAACCAGCTGAACTCTGTTCCATTTGCAGATTCACCGGTTCCAGAGCATCAGTGGTCATCCACCTTAATAACTGCCGCCAGGCTTTATTCAACTGCGGATCGGTTGAGTCTTCTTTCAACCGCCAGCGCCATAAATCCCCAATCATGACCGCCGAGACGCGTCCCAGGCCGTAACGCTGGCTGGCGATGGCGGGACGTCTGGTTTGTTGCGAACCTTTGAGTTCCGCAGTCAAGATTGCACCTGGTTTGGTAGAATCCACATGATTGACCGTTTTAAATGCAGGCATATCGGCGAGCCGTTTGTGTTCATCCGATTCATTTTTATGATGTCGCATCCACGGCTGCAGCCAGCCATCGCGAGTCAGACCAAACTGGTAGTCACTTTCGATGTTCGCATCGATTCTTTGTGAAAAATAGATTGGTAGCAGCTGTTTCAGGTCCGTTTTGTCATAGCCTCCTTGCTGAAAAGACTCCTGTCCTCCCAGCATGACCAGTCCCCCCCCTCGTTCAGACACAAAGCGGGTGATCAATTCCAACTGGTCATGGGTAAAGAAAGCTGCTTCCAGATCGTCGATGATAATCGTCTCATATTGAAACAGTTCTGCTTCTGTTTTAGGGAATCCATCGCCTAACTCATCTGGGGACTGGGTATTGATCCGTACGAAGACAGGCTGGTCATATCGTTCCAGTTCAGCTTCGTTCTGCTGGTCAAATCCTCGGTAGAGTGCATTTCCTTCTTCACCTTCACGGCTGCGAAAATCGAACTTGGCTTCTTTTTTCGCGATGCGGATCAATCCCACCAGCTGAATATACTCATCATCTTCAATGGCACGCCGCAGAAACTTGAATTCCCAGTTAGGACGTCCTGAGACATAGAGTACACGATGCGCAATCCGACCTCGATCGAGTTTGAGAGTGCGGTGATTATTGGACAGAGTCAGTTCAGGGTTAGCATTGGAAAGCAATCTGGTTTTGATCTGATAAAAGGCGATCCCAGGTTGATCTGGCCGAACCTGAAACCGGATCTGTAACTGTTGATCGGGATCAACGATTTTACGAGTGACCGATTCCACGACCTTCCCGGACTGATCCAGTAGTTGTGTTTCCACCTGGCTCTGCTGACAGTGTGTCGCAGTGACATCAGCCAGAATTCGAATCGGGGCATCTTCGAATGGCGAATCACTGACCGACGTATTTGTAATCGCTAAATCGGTGGAAGGAATCTCGCTGCCGATAGGGACCGGATATACGGGGACGCTTTGTTGCAGTTGGCTGATTTCCTCCGCGGAGATGCCGTCGGTCATCAGAATGATTCCCGCTAAAGGCAGCTTCTGATAACGCTGGTTTAATTCATTGATGCTGGAAATGAGGTTGCTTTGTTTACCGGAGAATGTCAGATGTTGCAGGTCGGACTTTGCATGGGCATGCGAATCCACGGAGTACTTTCGCACGGAGAAATTCTGTTCGAGATCAATCAGCCATTGCGGGTGAGATGCCGACTGATTCTGGTCCTCTCCCATGAGCAGTTGCTGGACCTGATGCAGACGTGTTTGTCCTGTGTCGGGATCTGCAATTTGCAGACTGGCACTGTCATCCACCAGAACCGCAAACAGGTTGGTTCCAGGCTGAATACGCGTGCCACTCCATAAGGGCTCTGTCAATGCGATGGAGAGAATGGCAATCGCGGACAGTTTCAGGCAGAAAGCAGCTCCGGACAGCGACTGTTTTAAAGTCAGTGAACGATAAGCGTAGATTAATAACGCGAATCCTCCTGCGATGACCGTCACAGAGATGGCAAACCATCCCGGCGCACCAAATTGAAGTTGGGCCAGATACATCATTTTCCATTTCCTAGTTCTTCATAGTAAAGACGGACCAGGTCTGAGTATTTTTCCGGAACCGGATCGCGGTCAATCGGTGCCAGCGATGTTTCCTCGCCTCGTTTACTGATTTCATTGGAGAGAATGTTTTGTAGTTCAACCAGCGGTTCCAGGATTTGTGCATTGACCAAGTCTCCCTGAGGTGCTTTGGAATGACGTTTGAAATCCGCACGCATGCTCTGGGCACGTTCACGGATCTGAGCGACTTTGCTGCGTAGCTCCGCATCCCCCACCATTTCTTCGACGTCACGCATCCGATCTGACCACTCCCGGAACTGATTTCCGGTCAGTGGGCCTGATGCAGGACTGCCAGGTCCCCCCTGGCCTCCTGCCGAGTTGCTGTTCCCCGAACTGCGGGATCCTTTCAACGATTTGGGAGCCATCGATTGTGGTGATGGTTTTGCGTTTTTGGCTTGCCCCGTCTGTCCGGAACCAGAACCAGACTGAGCTGATGCCAGTTGTACGGGAGAACTTTTCTGACCTTTTCCCTGTCCGGGCGACGAGCCGGGGGAAGAATCGGGTGAGCCAGGTTTTCCGGGCTGATTGGATTTAGAATCCGAAAGCGGGGATGGTCCTGATGATTTCTGGCCTGGTGGATTCTTTCGGGCAGAAGGTTTGCCCCCGCTTTGCTGACCGGACGGTTGCTGAATTCCCTGTTTCCGAGATATTTCTGCAGGTGTGGACGCGGCACGTTTTGACGATTTTCCAGGATCTGCCTGGTTGGTATTCGCTGCCAGACTTGTTTCCTGTTTCAGTTCCGATGTCAACGACTTGAGTTCCTGCCGGGCTTTCTTAAGTGCATCCAGATCATTCCCCAACACGCTCTCGGCGGCCATTTGAATACCCTGCTTCATGGTGTCGATCCCAGCTGCTGCCCGTTGCTCTGCTTCCTGAGCACGACGGTTATCGCCTTTCTTCAATAATTCGGCTGCATTCTTTAATGCGTCCTCTGGTCGATACGGGCGGGTTTTGCGAATTGCGTCGTACAGATGTTTGGAGAGTAGCGGTTCGGATTTCTCAGATTCTTGAACGACCTGCTTCATTTGGTCCATCAGCGATTTCAGGCGATTTTCCTGATCCTGCAACTGGTTTGCCAGTTCCTGTTGTCCCTGATTTCTGCGCAGCGATCGTCGTTCCTGAGATGACGCCTGCTGTTGCTGTTTGTCTAATTGATCATGGATCTGTTTCTGTTTTTCGTCCAGTTGTTCTGCCTGTTGCTTCAGCCCACGCATCGTATCTGCAAACTGGTTGGCGGTTTTTTTTCGAAAGTCATTTTTGAGCTGATCCAGCTGCTGTTGGGCACGCGTTCCAGAATTCAGAGCGCGAGAGACTTGTCCCTCTTTCAGTGATTCAGAACTTTGCTGGAGGTGGTTTCGTGTCTGTTCCAGTTCACGTCGGGATTTCGTCGAAGAGGGTTGCTTTGACTGATCCATCCGCTGGGCGACTTCATCTGCTTTTCTCAGCAGTTCCCGTTGTTTTTCCCGTAACCGTTTCAGTTGGCGTTCGATCTCTTCTCGTTCCTGATCGGTTTTAGCAAATCGCTGTTTGTCTGCTAATGCTTTGAGTTGCTCGTTCAAGTCTTTCTGGCGTTGTGCGAGTTCCCTGAGACGATTGAGGATCTGCAGCGTTTCACGGTCAGGCTGAGCTGCCTGAGGTGCCGTCGCCTGATTTTCTGTTTCATAGCGTTGCTGTTGATTGGTCAACTCCAGTTGTTGTAATTGATTCTGTGAACGATTGCTGCCTCCCCCTTTACTGCCTCCTCCATTCTTATTCTGTGAGACGCGATGTTCACGCGCGCGGAGTTTGAGCAGCAGTTGGTAGCTGGTCTGTTCTGTGGAAAGGGCATTCGTTAAGGGGGCAATTTCCCCGGCTTCCAGGGACGAATCGAGTAAGGCAACCGTTTCCTGCATTTTTGTTGTAATCGATTTAATGATCGCCTTTGATTTCTGTACTTTTACCTTGGCAGCCAGTTCAAGAGTGGCTGTCACCAGAGCCTGCTGGGCCTGTTTGAGTGTACTGACATCTTCCTTAAACTCAGCTGAGACGGTGGCTTTAATTTCCCGTCGTATGACTTTCCAGGTTGCGTTGATGATCTGCTTCTGCTGCTCCGCCAGTTTTTCAGCCTGTTGTGCATTGCCTCCACTTTTTCCTCCTTTTGCCCCGCCGGCTGACTTTCCCTGCCGAAAGATTTCTTCGAAGTGGCGGACTTCCATGAAGAACATGTCACTCGAGACCCTTCGGGGACTGCCATCCGCGGCAAAATCTTCTGCAAACAGGTAATAAGAAATTAAAGTGTCAGGTTGAACCTGTAACTGTTCCAGCGATAACAGATGTTCGGCGGCGAATTCCAGATCGTTCTGTTCGGAATTCTTGAGCTTTACCGTGTGAGCAGTCTGGCCGGGAATGGAATAAACAAATCCAACCTGTTGCAGGCCATAATCATCTACGACCGTTCCCTGTACGAGCGATTCTTCAAGCGGAGAGACGCGCGTGTCTCGTCCTGGAAATGTGATTTTGATTTCAGGGGGCAGGTTCGGAATCACTGCCAGGTCAATAAAAGGGGGTGTTCGGTTTTCTCGCTGGTCAGAGTCGATGAGTTTCAAATTCCAGGTCTGGTCTGACTCTGCTGTCAGGGTCAGTCGTGCAGTCAGGCCGTCAGAGGCAACAATCATTTCCAGCGGCGTTTGTCCGTTTGCTTCCAGTACAGCAGTTGAAATCGGTTTATTAAAATGCGCTTCAAGTTCCACTTTTGAGCCGATAATGGCGCTGATGGTCAGGCTGTCTTCCACATTTTGATCTGGCTGTCCTGTGTAGTCCGGCGCCGTGATATTTGAGTTCAGCTGGACCAGCTCAGGCAGGATATAGACTTTCACACGAAATGTCTCGGACTTCCAGTCTGCTGTTTGAACCTGATACGACAACGCTTCTGTTACGGCAGGCAAGCGTGCGGCAAACACGGGGTCATCCAGGTGTTTTACCAACGGTATTTGTTTTGTTTCGCCTGATGTGTATTTGATAAATAGTTCAGCGTTGTCCGGAGACTTCCCTTTGAATCGTGCTGTCACCAGTAACGGGTGTTGCATCTCGACTTCCGTGGAGCCTGGTTTGATTTCGACATCATAGGTGTCTCCGGCGATCGCTGCAGTCGATGGTAGATTGGCTTTTGTGGGAGCAGCCTTTAAGAAGGACCAGCAACTCAGACAGCTGAAAAACCAGGCCCCGAAGCAGAGCAAGTGGGTCGTGCTTTGCAGGATCAACCTGCGATTTGAGATGGTCTGTCTCCAGTCATGTTGCCTGCCATGTGTGAGAACCTGTTGAATCAGGCGATCCTGTAGAAAGGTGGGAAGCGTTTCTTGAGTTGTTTTTTCCAGCTCCAATGTGGCCAGCAGGCTGGTATCCAGTTCTGGATAGGTGCGTTCAATCATTGTGGCAATAGCGTGTCTCTCCGCCGGTGAGAATCGATTTCCAGGTCGATAGGCGAGGATTCCTACTGCCATTAGAACCGGCAGTCCGAGTATGCCAGCCAGCAGAAGTAACTGAGCCTGGCGTGAGTCAACGGGGTTGAGAAAGAGTAGAGAGAGTAACGTCAGGCTACAGGCGGCGAGCCAGAGTACGGTCAATCGTCTCAGTTTCACGCTGGTCTGGTAGCGGATAATGATCTGATTGAGTTGTTTAATGAGATCGGACAGGCCCATACTTACGCCTTTCGTGTCGCAGAAGTTTTGTCGGCAAACCATTTTGCCAGCAGTGTTTCCAGGCCCAGCAGCGCGAGAGCCCCGAGAATTAACCAGCGCCAGAGCTTCTGTTTTTGTTCCAGTTCTCGAACCAGTGCCTGACGTTGAAGGTCGACTGATTTTGTTTCTTTAACAGTCGATTCACCAGCCTGAATCAATTTGACTCCCAATGCTTCCAGCTGTTCCACAGGCAATGGAGCCGTTTTGCTTTCGTTGATATCCAGATTGACGGCGAACTGATGTGCCGCTTTCAGCTGATCTTCAGTTGTAATTTGGTACAGGCCCGGTTGGACCGTTGCAGCGAAATCCTGCTGGCCGGCGGCAAGCTGAATCTGAGGTTCAGAGGGAGTGCTGACGTGAACTACCTGAACTGGTTCTGGTAATCTCACTTTCTGACCGACTAAAAATTGAGTTCGTGATGCATTGAATTCAGTTTTGAGATTCAAGATCGCATTCATGATGGGGACAAACTTGGTCGAGAGTGCAAATTGACTTTCTTTTGGCGTCCAGCCAAAGGTGGAGACGATTAACCGTCCTGCCCCGCGGGGAATACTGACAATGGCAGGGTTTTGGTGGTCAAAGCGGGCGAGAACGTGATGGGACAGGCTGCCTGGCAGGGAAAGTTTCTGGTAGCTCCAGAATTTCAGGTTCGTGAAATCGGAAAATTCTGGAGCCTGGAACATTTGAAACAGCTTATGTTCGAAATCAATGTTGGTGAGCAAGGCATAGCCATTCACTTCAGCCGGTTCGATTTGAGTTTCTACTGCTTCGTCTTTTGAGGGTGATAGAAGTGCCTTCAGGGAGTGTGCCGATGTTTGATCGTTTAATGAAAAAAATGCGATGCCCCCCTGCTTGAGAAATTCATCGACCTGTTGGATTTCATTTGCGGACAGTTCACGGCTGAGAATCATCAGATCCATGTTTGCCGTACCCACGAGTATCTGTGGTGAATCGGGGCCCACCGTCAGGAATTCAATTTTTCGGTCGGGTGTTGAAGGGAATGCTCGTTTCACGAAGTAGTCGGGAGACTGAATCGAATTGTCAGCGGGGATACCATAATGGACGACGGTTCGGTTTTCTTGTTGGGGAGGGTGAAAATGAAGCGTGTTGTCGAAGGGATGATCATCACCATTCAGTTTGATCAAAGGCGTGGGATGATCTGCTTCCCATGCGGGCAGGCGCAGGACCCGCGATTGTCCACGCGGTACATAAATCGTTTGAGCGAGTTCAGGATCACCAGGAAGCCATTCATAGGCCACGGAGAACTGTTCCTGCTTTGAGTCGGATGCATTCAGGATGCGCACGGTGGGCTGAGTATGGTCGAACGCCAGCAGTTGCAGTCCGGCATTACTGGTTTGAGACGTTTGGATGGGGTGTAGGCGCACTCGCAGGGATTCAGGCCAGGAGAATTCCGCTAAGGAAGCAATCTGTGAGCCTTCTTGAAAATCGGTGATCAGTTCAATCGTGCAGTTTTGCAGAGAAGTCCCTGTCGGATCTGAGATGGCCTGTTGCTGCAGCAGTGCAGCCATTTCCGCTAAAGCCAGTCCCAAGTCAGTCGCATGCCAGCCTGGCGACAGGTTTTGAAGTCGTTCCCTGTTCTGCTCTGCTGATGGGAGCTGTGATGACTGAGGCGATGCCTGCAGTGGTTTGACCGGATGCAGGCTGGAATCGAAGGTGTAAATCGAAATCTGATTCTGCGCATTCTTTTCGAGAAGCTGTTCTGCTGTCTGAATGGCTTGAGTCCAGAGTGTATCTCTGCGCATGCTGGAGCTGGTGTCAATCAGAAGAATGGTCTGGTTCACAGGTTCAGCGGTAGTCAGCTCAAGATCGGTGTTCTTGAAAAAGGGACGCGCAAATGCGGTCACCAGCAAGATGACGGCCAGCGCGCGCAATGAGAGCAGCAGCCAGTGTTCGACTTTGTTTCTGCGATTAGTCTGGGGAGGTTTGTGCTCGAGAAAGCGGAGAGAGCTGAAGAACAGCACGTTCTTAGGCTGGTGTCTGACCAGGTGCAACAGGATCGGGAGTCCAACTGCGATGAATCCAGCTAAATAGAGAGGCGTTAAAAAACTCAACTTGTTTCCTTCCCTCTTTGGTTCGTTTTCAGGCGGCGCGATCGGTCAGAAAATCAGAAAGCCCCACTTCGAGGGGCGTATCCGTCGTTAATTTGTGATAATGCACACCCTGTTTACGGCAGATCGTCTGGATGGAGTCCTGGTGTGCGTTGAACTGCTGCAGATAATATTCCTGTGCTATTTTGGGGTTCAGCGAGATACGTTCGCCTGTTTCCAGGTCTTCAAAAATTGCGGTTTCATGAAAATTCAGGTGAACCTCTGCCGGATCCAGAATCTGAAACAAAGCCACTTCATGCCCTTTGGCCCGTAGGTAACCTAGCTGCGTATTCAACTCATCTACAGAAGTCATCAGGTCGGAAATCAATACGACCAGCCCTCGTTTTTTGATCGTTTCCACGGCATGTTTGAGCGGGGAGACCAGATTTGTATGCGTGCCCTGAGGAGGGCGTTCCAGTTCGATGAGGATGCGTCTGAGTTGCCCGCGTGTAAATCGTGCGGGCACGATGGAATCGATGTGTTCATGGAAGATGATCAATCCGCTGGCATCGCGTTGCGTTGATAGAAAGTAGGCGAATGTTGCCACCAGTGTTTTCGCATAATCAGACTTGGAGTAGCCCAGGCTGTCAAACTGCATGGACGAGCTTAAATCGAGCAACATGTGACAGCAGAGGTTGGTTTCTTCTTCAAACCGCTTGATAAAATGCTGGTTGGAGCGGGCCGCCAGTTTCCAGTCAATATGACGGGGATCATCGCCGGGCGTGTATTCCCGGTATTCCGTGAATTCGACCGAAAATCCATGGTAAGGACTGCGATGCAGGCCTTTCCAGGTACCCTCGACGACTGATTTGGCGCGCAATTCCAGCGATTTAATGCGCATCAGGCAGGCCGGGTCAATCCGTTGCGAGATCAGCTTCTGGCTCTGACTGGAGCGGGATGTCTGTTTGAAAGGAAGTGTGCTCATGCTTCGACGGGCCTTTTAATGGTTTCAATCAGTTGCTGTACGACCGATTCGACAGTGATGCCCTCGGCTTCGGCACGGTAGTTGATCAGGATGCGATGACGGAGCACAGGGGCCAGTAAGGCATGGATGTCCTGAAGGATGACATGTACGCGTCCCCGCAGTACCGCCCGCGCTTTGGCCCCCAGAATCAGGCTCTGAGCAGCACGCAGTCCGGCTCCCCAGTTGACCCATTCATTGATGAAATCGGGTGTCGTTTCCTGCCTGGGTCGCGATGCGGCGCAGAGTTGAACTGCGTAGCGGACGAGTTCTTCTGCGACGGGAACTTCGCGAACAAACTGGTGAAACTGCTGGATGTCACTGCCGGTAAAGAGTGGCTGAATCGGCTCGGCATCGCGGGCGGTCGTCTGGGTTACCACGGCAACTTCATCATCTTCGGAGAGATAATCAATCACGAGGTTGAACATGAAGCGGTCCAGTTGTGCTTCCGGTAGTGGATAAGTGCCTTCCATTTCGATCGGATTCTGAGTCGCCAGCACGAAAAAGGGTTTATCCAGTTCATACTTAACTCCGGTCACCGTGACCTGTTTTTCCTGCATCGCTTCCAGCAGCGCGGCCTGTGTTTTGGGAGGGGTGCGGTTGATTTCATCGGCCAGCAGAATGTTTGTGAAGACCGGCCCTTTCACAAATTTCATCGCCCGGTTTTCCTGGGAATCTCCCGCGAGGATTTCTGTTCCCGTAATATCAGCGGGCATCAGATCTGGAGTGAATTGAATCCGTTGTGATTTCAGTTTGAAGACTTGCGCGAGGGAGTTCACCAGGAGTGTTTTCGCCAGTCCGGGCGCACCTGTGATCAGGCAGTGTCCTCCGGCAAACAACGCGATCAGGAGCTGATCGATGATTTCTTTCTGGCCGATGACTGCTTTTGAAATTTCCGAATCGATCTGCCGACGGCTGTTTTGCAGCATTTCGAAAATACGTTCCTCTTCACTGCGGCTATCGGGTGAGACAACTTTAAGGTTCACGTTTCTGCTCCTGATAGAAAAAACTAAAATTTCATGGGCGCTGGATTCAGTGTGTCATGGCGTAAAAAACAATATTAATTCCCAGTGGGTAGGCTTTCTTCTCGGAAAACTCCTGAAAGTACCATTTATCTTCCCCTTCGCGCTCCCAGCCATCACCCAGATCAGTATTGTGACAGACAACGACCACCAGCCGCCCTGCATCATCAAAGATCCCGCGGTAATGCACTTCTTTCGCATCTTCCCGTTCCCAGGTGATACCTTCAGAACGTCCCCACTGTGCGACGCCGATGCTGGGAACCTGAGGTTTTTCTTTTAGATCGTAAACACAATGAAAAATGGGATGTTCCAGCGGAATGTCGACCAGTTCGCGTTCCGGGAAGACGCGTTTCATTTCCATCGCGAAGTTATCCCACTCCGCTTCTCCCCAGAAATCATCCACCATCATGAAGCCGCCATTCATCAAATAACGCCGCAGGCAGGAGGCTTCTTCCTCGGTAAATTCCAGAGAGCCGGGTTCGATCATGTAAATGAAGGGGAAGTCAAACAGCTCTTTATCAGTCAATTCGAGAACGCGACCTTCCGGATCAACTTTCATGGAGGTGAGCTGCTGCAGGCGATAGGAGAAGTTTAAATCACTGTCCGGGTAATCTGTGGCCCAGCGGCGCCAACCCTGGTGGGAGTTGTAGCGGACCCTGACAAAGGTGAAGACATCGTGTTTGAATTCCGGGTCATTTTTCCATTCGGGAACACCGCCGCGGTCCGCGGGAATTCCTTTGCGGTACTGTGCGATGCAGATCGTAACAACGACTAGTGTTACACAGATGGCTGCCAGTAAAATCAGCGTTCTCTTCATGTCAGGCTCCTCCTGAGCCCTTTCAGTCCCTACATCAACCTGTGTAAGACGTTAAGGTGTGTTTGCTGTTAATTCGAGCAGTAGCTGGTGTGCGGCCCTGAATCGAGGGGCCTGTTCGAGCGCGATGAGGGTATGTCGTTTTGCTTTCTGTTTGTGAGTATCCTGTAACAAACGGGCGAGCTGGTAGTGAGTTTCTGCAGGGTTGTGTGGTTCTAATGCGAGAATGGCCTGATATGCGGCGATCGCTTCTGGCTGGCGATTTAACTGAATGCAGGCTATAGCCAGTCGCTGCTGTGTTTCCTGGTCAAGTGGATTAATCGCGTTTGCATCCTGGCAGGCCTGATAAACGGCTTCCCAGTTTTCCTGTTGCTGGTAGAGAGTTGCCAGACGTTGGAAGACTGCCAGAGCATTCGGGTTATATTTCGCATATTGTTCCAGAAACGATTGTTCCAGATCGAAGCGCTCCTGTTTTTGATAAAGTTCCACCAGACGCAGGCAGGCGTTGTCGGCTCCTGTATATTGTGGATACAGTTCCACCAGTTTTTTGAGAGTGGTTTCCAGTTCCACGGTTCGGTTTTCTTCTTCCAAAATGCGGGAGTAAGCCATCAGTCCCTGGAAATGCTGCGGGTGTTCCCGGATCCAGTCATCAAATCGTTTGGTATCATCACTGGTTAACGCGGTCAGGTCCTGTTCCGACCAGTCGACCTCAGGAGCGAAAATTTCCGCTTCTGCTTTCAGGTAGGTGGCAAAATCCTGTTCCAGTTCTCCCAGTGATTTAGTGCGACGTTCAATGGCTACATTAACCGGGATCCCTGCCCGCAGATCATTCAGGATGGACTTCATCGCGTCAAATCCGAATTCATTGATCAGATATTCTACGACCATGGAGGACTGGTAGTAGGCAAATTGAATGTGCAGACTGCTTTTGGGATTCTGGAAGGCACTACTCAATTCACTGATCGGTGTCGTTTCCCCCTTCAGAATCATGTCCCGGTATTGAGGGACCATTGTTTCACCCCAGAGAGGATTTTTCTGGCGTTCTTCATAGACGGAAAGCCCTTCACTGATCCAGCGGGGCATTTTATTTTTTGTCAGTTCCAGCGTGACCACATGACAGAATTCGTGCCATAAAACTGACTGCCAGTTCGTGGGGTGTTCCGCCTGTGAAGCAGGACTGTTGGCAGTAATGACTTTACCAAAACAGACTCCCAGGTAACCGGAGACGGCAGGCATCCCGAATGTGCGGACAGCGAAGTCGTCTGGATTGGGAAAGATTTCCACTGTGATTTTCTGATCGAGTTCCAGGTCATATTTTTTGCTCAGAGTCTGCTTCGCTGCGTGCAGGAGTTTGAGGACCTCCGTGCCATACACTTCGGCTTCCCGGGCTTCCATCCGCACGATGAAAGTCTCGTCTTCCAGTGTTTTGAAGCTGGCCAACTGATCTTTCAGTTCCAGCAGGTTGAACGTGGTTGTGTCATATCCGTCCTGCTGGTGCGCCAACAGGGCGTGTTCCCAGCCACTCACTTCGCGTCCCAGACGCAATTCATCCTGAGCCAGCTGAATACGGGCTGGAATGAACTTAGAGTCTTTCTGGAGTGCCTGGCGCTGGTAGGCGGCTCCTTCGGAAAAACGATAATGTTCGGAGAGCGCTTTTCCAATCTGGTAGTCTACTTGTGGGTTCTGGTTATGGTGACTGAGTGCCTGGCAGTAATAAGCTGTTTCATCATGTGGACGATGTTCAAAGTGTGCGATGACCGCCAGGCAGCACCAGGCTTCTGCCTGATGGGGGTTGATATCAAGTACCGCATCCACACGTTGTTTTGCTTCAGAGTACTGCTCGGAATGGATGCAGCGATAGATATGCTCCAGGTGTACTGGAATGTACTGAGGATTAATGCTCAATACCTGTGACATTAGCTTATCCGAGCGTTCGGGACTGCCGGTTTGCAGGGCTTTTGCCAGGCCGAACAGCAGGTCTGGATCCTCGGGAATTATTTTTGCAGCCGCTTCGAAGGTTTCCTGTGCCAGGATAAAGTCATGTTTGGCTAATGCCAGCTTGCCGCTGGCAAGATATGCGTCTTTATGATCAGGATATTCGTTGATGGCGCGGTCGTAGAAGGATTCCAGTACGAGCGCAGGATCTGCTTTTTTCAGGAGGGAGGCCTGTCCTAAGGCGATCAGACTGCTGGCATCGGTATAACGCCAGGCAGAACGACTGGCCAGTTCGTGAATACTGTTGAGGAATTCTTCGGCTGCTTCATGCTCATTATTGAGCTGATATATTTCATACGCTTTGAGACGAAGCGGCAGGCTCCAGGAGTAGCGTTTGAGCCCCGCGTCAATCGTCTGTTTTGCTTCTGCATATTGACCGACGGCCAATTCCGCTGTTGCTTTTAACAGTGGCCATTCAGAGCCATACGTTTTTTTCAGTATGGCCACTTCTGTTTTGGCAAGACATGCCTGATACTGACCGGAATTCAGTAGCCGTTCACACTCTTCCAGATCATTGGCGTAAAGGGATGTCTGGCTGAAAATGAGCAGCATCAGAAAGCAGAAGAGAGAAAGAGTGCGATTCACAAGTCTGTTGTGGATGAGACAAGTGGCTGAAAGTTCAAGCATGAACTGGAAACGTTGCACTCTTTGCATATGCGCCCTTCCCTGGGAAAGTCCAATGCACGAAATAAATTTCGCGATCATTGAGATACCATACTTCGGAGTCGGATCCAAAACGGCTTCATATCCGAAACACCGAAGAAAGTTACTTCTGACTCGAGCAGCGCTGGAAGTAGATCATAAGTTGGAGAGCCAACGGAGAACCATATCTGAAAATTGCAAATTGTGCAATAAGAATTTTACCGGGGAGGGATATTTGACAAATTTCCCCAGAGCGTCAGAGTTTTTAGCGCATAAAAAAACAGGCAGTCCACTCTACTGTTTCGAAGTAAAGTGGCTGCCTGTTTAGCAGAGTTCAGTTCTGTGTCATTTGGTTACAGAAACTGTTTTAGCAAAGCAAACTGGCTTTAGAATTCACCCAGAACCTGACCATCATTGATGATGGCAAGTTTCTGATAGGTACCCATGGCAGCAGCACCTGCTGTGGAATTGTAGTCAGATGAATTGATGTTCTCGCTGATGAATCGGACGGTACCATCACCCAGCAGGAAGTGGCATCCACCTACGTGCTGGCTACTGAAACCACGATGAGGAGCAGATCCGGATGTTTTCTGATTGATGTTGGTCGCTTGAGAAACAACACCTGTTGTATCCTGCTCCAGACCACCGACAGTGCTGGTGATGGTGCCAGTAGTACTACCTGTTCCATTGGTACGTCCACCAGCCCAGATGGCAGCAGATGGCTGTGTAATTGTGCTGCCAGTCTGCTGGAAGGCACGTTCACCGACCAGGATCGTGTTAGATGTGCCGTCTGTGAAATCACGGAAACGAACACTGCTTCTGGGGTAGAAACTTCCCTTGTACTGATAGGTGTAAACAGGCGTGCCTGTCAGAGAAGCAATATGGCCTGAAACAGCAGGGTAGCTCAGAGCACCATAGCCGTTGTTTGAGCCGTCAGTACGCAGGTTGTTGACCACAGGCACGATCGAGGAAGGGCATCGATACACGGGAATCGCAGTCTGGAGAGCGTTGGGAGTTGTACCGTAGGTAAAGGTTGCCACTGGCATCAGCAATCCACCATTAGGGTTGATGGTATTGTAGAGCGGTGCTTGGTCAACGAACGGCAGCAGGAATGTTGACCAGGCCCAGTTGTAATCAGTAGTAGAACTGGCTGTGTTTACATTACCAAGTGGGAATACTCTGTGAGTATCAGCGTAGTTGTGAATGGCGATGCCAATTTGCTTGAGGCTATTTTTGCAGGTGGATCGCCGAGCGGCTTCACGTGCCTGTTGAACAGCGGGAAGGAGTAACGCAATCAAGATCGCAATGATTGCAATTACCACAAGTAGTTCGATCAGTGTGAACCCGCGTTTGGGGGTTCCGGAACATCTCTTCATCTTAACTCCAGTGAAAAACGGGTGGGTTAGAGGGTGCCTGCGAGAAACGGTTCGTTTCTACTTTATGTAAGGTAGGTAGCTTCGAGCGCGTTAAATGCATTAGAAACATATACCTGTCAGGAAGAGGAAACAAGCAATCATTGAATATTGTTCAAAAAAAAACAAAATTTATTTTGAACGGTGTGATTGTGTGTAGTGTCCTGGCTCTAACCTCAGTTTTTATAGGGGTTTATTTTAAAAAAAGCTGTCAATAAAATAACTATTAAGACGAACGTGACATTCTGTGCATGGGAAAAAGTACATGATCTGCAAATTTTGGCACGGTGTCTTATCAGCGTCGTAGACGCTCAAAACGGGCCAGGGCCATGAGTGGAAAGTAGGTCCGGTAGAGATGATATTTGAGATAGAAGACCTTGGGGAAACCGGTTCCGGTGAAGGGTTCTTCGTCCCAGTTTCCGTCTGTTTTTTGTGTTTCCAGCAGATAATGAATTCCCCGGCGTACGGCGGCAGAGTCGATTTCATCGGCCGCCATCAGTCCCATCAGAGCCCAGGCGGTTTGTGAGGGTGTTTCAGCACCCTGTCCACGCAGAGTGGGGTCGGCGTAACTGTCAGCAGTTTCCCCCCAGCCTCCGGATGGTTGTTGATGAGATTTCAACCAGCCGACGGCTCGGACTATTCGCGGATCATCAGCGGGGATGCCGATATTTGTCAGTCCCACAATTGACTGCCAGGTTCCATACAGATAGTTCACGCCCCAGCGGCCGTACCAGCAGTGATCATCTTCTTGCTGACTCCAGACATATTCCAGAGCTTTTTGGCAGGCCGGATGAGTGAGTGGTAGCTGGACGTCGGCAAATGCTTCCAGAACGCGTGCGGTCAAATCGGCGGTACTGGGATCCACCATTGCGTTATGATCGGCAAAGGGGACCTGTGTAAACAGTTCCCGATCATTATCTCGATCAAAGGCGCCCCAGCCGCCATCCTTATTCTGCATGCCCAGCATCCATTGCATTCCGCGCTGAATCGCGCCAATCATGGGTTCCAGCAGGTCGAGGTCCGCATAGGCCTGTTCTCGAGACTCACTGCGACCTATGACAATCGCTTCTGTGTCGAGTTCTTCGTCGTAGGGGTTCCATTCTGGCGTGACGAGGAAATCAGTCAGCCACCGGTCATGTTTGAGAGTTTTAGGCATACACCTCCTGAGTGCCATGATCACCATCGCAGTGTCGTCTACATCGGGATAAAACTCATTATTGAATTCAAAGTACCAGCCACCCGGCGTTTGTGATTTACTGGAGTTTACCCAGTCTCCCGGTTGTCGGGCTTCCTGAGAGAGGAGCCATTTCACACATTTTCGGATGGCGGGGTGACGATTGGAGACCCCTGCTTCCCGCAGAGCAATCGTACTGAGGGCAGTATCCCAAACAGGCGATTTACAAGGTTGTAAGCGAACGCGATCGCCTTCCTTGATCTGTAATTTTTTCAGCTCGCGTAACGCACGCTGAATTCCCGGGCTGCTTTCATCCTGTCCCAGGCACTTTAATGCAATGACAGTCCAGATAATGGGTGGGAAAATAGCTCCCAGGCCATCACTTTTTTCAAATCGTTCGGTCATCCACTGGTGTGCTCTGGTGACAGCCTGCTTGCGAAATGGTTTTAGCCCCAGATTTTCAACGAGTTTAATTCCCTGATCGACAACCTGGAAAAAACCATGCCAGTTAAACCAGGTTTTCTTCGTGAGTGAATCTAATGCCTCTGACTTGGGGATTGTCCTGGGATAGTCTTCCGGTCGTCCTGTAAAGAGTTCGGTGATCCCCTGCTCTGCCGGCAGGGTGATTGAAGGCCGATAGGCCCAGAGGATGCTTAAGGGAACCAGAATCGTACGGGACCAGGCTGACATTTCAAAAATATTGAAAGGCATCCAGCGCGGAATCAGCATCAGTTCCGGCGGAACAGCCGGGCACTTGGAATAGGGAATGACCCCGAGTAAGGCCAGATAGAAGCGAGTGAAACTGTTGACGGCTTCGACTCCTCCTGCAGCCAGAATCGCGATCCGGGCGCGTTGCATGTACTCCTCTGTCGGCGAGTGGCCTGTCAACTTGAGTGCGAAGTATGCTTTGACTGAGGCGCTGATTTCGATCGGGCCTTTTGGATACATGTTCCAGCCCCCTGAGGGCATCTGAGTATCCATCAGGTAATTAGCAGCCTGAACTGCTTCCTCTGAATTCTGTTTTCCCAGAAAAGTGAGCAGCAGAATGTATTCAGACTCCAGGATCGAATCCCCTTCGAGTTCTCCTACCCAGTAGCCCTCTTCATGCTGCAGCGACAGCAGGTAATCGCGTGAACGGGTAATCCCTTTGAGCAACTGCTCTGGATGATCGAAGGGCGCGGTTTCCGTGCTGGGGAAAATCTTGAAGGTGGGGGCTGTTCCGTGATCGGGCTCGGGGTTGCCGGACAAATCACTGGCTCTCAGTCTGCCTGAATTCATTTCAGGTACTCCCTGACATTGTTGTTATGGATTCCATTCCCGAGAAATTGAGGAAGCGCGCGTACCGCGTTTTCAATTTCGAGGTTGAAATCATAAGCGGAGAACGCTTTTTGTACAACCTCAATCAAGGTAAGGGGTTTGAGAATCCGGACTCAAACGCTGTCGGGAGATCTGCTTCTCTCAGCAGGATTCGGCCTGGGTTGCCAGTTCAGAGGGTTCACCCGTGGTGGCATCCATCTCATGCCCTGAAATGATCACCTCAAATCCCAGGTCGGCGATCATTTCATAGTCTGCTTCAGCAGCCTGGCCTTTGGTTGTCAGATAATCACTGACGAACATGGAGTTGGCAGCATAGAGCCCCATGGCCTGCATCGATCGTAGATTGACCTCGCGGCCACCGGCAATCCGAATTTCTGTCGCAGGATGCGCCATCCGGAACAGGCAGAGTGCTTTCAGGCAATATCGGGGGTCGAGTTCATCGACCGCTTCCAGCGAGGTTCCATCAATGGAATTCAGGAAGTTAACGGGGATGGATTTGGTTTCCAGCTCGCGGAGTTCAAAAGTAGCGTCCACGATATCTTCAGCAACTTCGCCCATACCCACAATCAGGCCACTGCAGAGTTCCATGCCGGCTTCCCGGGCCACTTTCAACGTCTGCAGGCGATCTTCATAGGTATGAGTGGTGCAGATTTTTTCGTAATATTCGCGACTGGTATTCAAATTATGGTTGATGCGATTCACGCCAGCCTGTTGCAGTCGTTTCGCCTGATCTTCATTCAGCAGACCCAGGCAGCAGCAGATGCGCAAATCAAACGAGGATTTGATTTTTTCCACGACCGACGCCACGTGGTCTACTTCTTTATCTGTCGGGCCACGTCCACTGGCGACGATACAGTAGGTTCCCGCTTTTGCTTCATCAGCTGCTTTGGCACCTTCGAGCAATTTTTCTTCGTTGAGCATGCGGTATTTAGGAATATCCGCCTTTGATCCACGTGCCTGTGAACAGTAGCCACAATCTTCCGGGCAGAGACCGCTTTTGGCATTTTTCAGGTAGTAGAGTTGTACCTGTTTGCCAAAATGTTTCTGTCGGATGCGATAGGTGGCAGACAGCAGGTCCAGCAATTCATCATCACTTGAGCTTAAGATTTCCAACCCTTCTTCACGGGAAATCTGGTAACCAGATAAAACCTGATCAGCGAGTGACTGCCAGCGTGAAGGAGATGAAGTGACCGGATTGTTCATCAAAGATATCTTTCAGTGCAGGAGGAGCGAATTTTGCGAAGTAGACCGGGTGTTCCGGTGAATTTTATGGAATCAGGAGCCAGTACCAGCCTGCTCACCAGAAAGTATTGAAGTTTCTAAAACCGTCGAGGTCAGATGAGAACAGGCTTCAAACTGGTGTTATTGGGTGCAGTTTGTTACGGGCTGCAGTTGTGCTCTATGATAGGCGAAATGAAGAAGAGTACAAGTATGCTGACAGTCCTGAGGAGGGGCTGTTTTGAGGATTTTCTGAATCAACTTAATAAGATGTTCGAATCCACTTCTGACTGATATCTCCCTCAATATCTCGAAGTGTGAACATTTTGTCTTCGATTGAGTGAATCTCGCGCACAAATTCACTTCCCCAGAGTTGTTTGATGTAATCCAGCTTATTTTCTGGACTTCCGCCCACGGCCCGTAATGTCAAAGTCGCAGCATTTAAATGCCATTCGATATCGACGGTGACTTTTTTGCCCAGGACCGTCCTCCAGATTCCCTGTGGTTCAATCACCATTGTGGCCGTACCATTTTCCTTGATGGTCAGGATCTGCTTACTGGTACTCTTTGTCTGTTCCCACTTGCCAACAAGACGCGCTAAGAGCTTTTGCGAATTCAGTTCAGCGGAGTTTTCGTTGGCTTCAGGCTGTTTTTCCAGTTCTGCAGAATTAATTTTGGGAGTCAGGCGGGCTGGGATCTGATGTAGAATCAGATTTTGAGTTTGACCTTGAGCCTTGTTCGATTTCGTACGATTCGAATCAGCAGCAGGGTACAGGAAGACGGCTGCGAGTCCAGCCAAAGCTAATATCACAATTCCTGTTTTTTTCATCAATTGAGTTCCTGGAACAACAAAACGACCCGATTGCAGCGTAACTATACCTTATTTTCGGCAGCAGGGAACACCAAGATTTCTTTAAAAATGCCAGATCTGGCACTTTACGGGCAGTAATAGCCGCAAAAGGGTTACCGGGCCATACTTCCATTCGTATTTTTTTTCTTGACTGGTGTATGAAAGTGAATATGGCTCTGGCCTATGACGGCAGTTAACTGTGTTTCGAATTCATTGCTGCAGGAAACACGCAGGCTCCCTGGAGGATTGAGTACATACCGTAATTGTGTGTCAGGTTTCTCTTGATCCACCGAATCAACGACCAGAATAACTTCAGTCTGACCTGGAAACTGTGTCAGTACATCGTGGACATTGACCATGTCCTGCCTGTTATGTACTCCCCGTTTAAAATTGATGGCCAGGCGGTCTGTGAATTGTTTCCGGGCATCATTCAAAGTGAGCAGCTGATCGACAATCACATTTGGTTCCCTGCCCCGTTTGTCGATTTTACCTTTGATAATCACCATGGCTTCCAGTTTGACTTTTTCCCCCATTGATGCAAACTGTTCAGGCCACATAATGCAGCGAACCAGTCCGTGCGGGTCTTCGAGGTCAAAGTTCACATAGCGGGTGTTTCCATTTTTGCTGGGCTTCTTAGTGGCTGCCATTTTGATAGAGGAGACCATACCGGCCAGGATGACTTCGACCCGATCATCCATTTCTGCCAGTTCATTGGTCTGATTCTGTGCATATTTAGTAAGTCCGGTTCCCATTTCCGCCAGGGGGTGGGAGGTGAGATAAAAGCCAAACACTTCTTTTTCAGCGCCCAGTTTTTGTGCACGCGGCCAGTCTTCTGCTTCCGGCAATGATGCTTCTTCCGCTACACCGGTTTCTTCATCAACCGGTTCGTCGCCAAACAGACTTTTCTGTCCGCGTGCCCGGTCGCGATGGATGTTCAATGCGGATTGAACTGCACGCTCTACCGTAAGCATCAACTGGGCCTGATTTCCACCAAGACTGTTGAGGGCCCCTGCTTTGATCAGGATTTCGAGCGTGCTCTTATTAAGCGTTTTGGGATCGACGCGTTCACATAGATTATACAGACTGGTAAATGGTCCGTTCTCATCGCGCTCCTGGACGACCGCATCGAGTACCTGTTCGCCGACCCCTTTGATTGCCCCCATTCCGAAGCGGATTTTTTCACCATCTACACTGAATTCCACTTCGGAGCGATTAATATCAGGCGGGAGCACTTCAATCTTCATACGGCGGCAGTCATCAACGTGTTCGTTGATTCGTTCATGACTTTCCATACCGCAGGAGAGTAATGCCGCCATGAATTCTTTGGGATAATGCGCTTTCAGATAAGCGGTTGCATACGCGACTCCACCGTAGGCGGTCGAGTGTGATTTATTGAACCCGTAGCCCGCGAATTTTTCGATCATTTCGAACAGGTCAGTGGCCAGTTTGACATCCACGCCACTTTTTTCGGCGCCTTCGAGGTACTGATCCCTGAAGTCAGCGATGATTTTCAGTTTTTTCTTACTGATGGCTTTAATACAGCGGTACGCGGCAGAAAGTTCGATGCCACCCACGCGGTTCAGAATCCGCATGACCTGTTCCTGGTAAACCATCACGCCATAGGTTTCATCCAGGATTTCATCCACGATCGGATGGACTTTGGGAATTGGGATCCGGTTGTTTTTTACATCGACATACTGCATCACCATCCCGCCTTCCAGAGGGCCGGGACGGTACAGAGCGGAGGTTGCGATGATATCTTCGAACTTGTCTGGCTTCATTTTGGTCAGCAAGTCCCGCATCCCGCCGCTTTCCAACTGGAAGATTCCTTTCGTTTCTCCCCGCTGGAGCAGCTCGAAGGTTTCCTTGTCATCCAGTGGCAGCTTATGCGGATTGATATCGATACCGCGATGTTTTTTAACGTTTTGAACGGCTTTGTCCAGAATCGTCAGGTTGCGCAGCCCCAGAAAGTCCATCTTGAGCAGCCCCACCGATTCGACGGTGGGACCATCCCATTGTGTGATGATGTCGGTCTTGCCGGTAATCGACTGGAGCGGAACGACTTCGGAGAGAGGCAGGTCAGCCACGACGACGCCTGCTGCGTGGGTACCTGCACTGCGACATAGACCTTCCAGCTGCATTGCCAGGTCGAGCAGACGTTGGATCTCTGAATCCTGATCGTACGCAGACTGCAGGTCGGGACTTTCTTTCAAAGCATCTTTAAGTTTGATTCCCAGTGAATCGGGAATCATCTTGGCAATTTCGTTGACGCGTGCCAGGGGAACGCCGAGTGCTCGTCCTACATCGCGAATGGCTGCTTTGGCTTTCAGGGTACCAAAAGTCCCAATCTGGGCGACACTTTTCTCGCCGTATTTCTGTTTGGTATAATCGATCACCAACTGGCGGCGGTCGCGACAGAAGTCGATATCGATATCGGGGGGTTCCGAACGACTGGGGTCCAGAAACCGTTCAAACAGCAGGTCGTACTTGAGTGGGCAGACTTGAGACATCCCGAGTAGAAACGCGACGATGGCACCGCACGCTGATCCACGGGCCGTACAGGGAATACCTTCGTTTTCGGCAAACTGCACGAAATCCCAGACGATCAGGAAGTAACTGGAATAACCCATCTGTTCGATCACGCCCAGTTCCAGATGGAGTCGATCCCAATGGGCCTGCGTCAGTTCATCACCGTATTTTAATGGGAGACGTTCTTCGCAAAGTTTTCGCAGGTACTGGGTGTCGGTCAAGTTATCAGGCGGTTGAAATACCGGGTAGAACTTTTTGTCCGACATCTGGATGTCGACCCGTTCTGCCAGTTCCTGTGTGCGGGCGACCGCATCTTCCAGTCCGGGGAAGGCGTTATACATCTCATCCTGTGTCCGCACAAAGAACTGGTCGCCCGTCATTTTCATGCGTTTTTCATCACTGACGACGGCACGGGTACTCACGCATAGCAGAACATCCTGCGCTTCGGCATCTTTTTGATCGACATAGTGCGCATCATTTGTTGCGACCAGTGGTAAGCCCATTTTGTTGGCCAGGTCAACAGTTCCTTCCAGGCACTGCCGCTGAATTTCCAGGCCTGCATTCTGGATTTCCATATAGACCCGGTCGCCAAACACTTTTTCATACCAGGCGCATAATTTTTCCGCCTCTTCCCAGTCTTCTCCCAGAATGTGGTGCGACAGTTCACCGGCGGCACAGCCGGTCAGCAGGATCAGCCCTTCGCTGTGTGACTCGAGAATTTCCTTGTCGATACGCGGTTTATAATAGAATCCTTCCAGATAGGATGTGGATGAAAGTTTGATCAGATTTTCAAAACCCTTCCGGTTCTGGGCCAGCAGCGTCAGATGAAAGCTGGCCTCTTTCATCCGGGAAGCCCCTTTTTCAAAGCGGCTGCGAGGGGCAATGTATGCTTCCAGTCCCAGGATGGGATTCACGTCCTGACTGCGGCACTGCTGATAGAAATCCATTGCGCCGTACAGGTTGCCGTGGTCAGTAATCGCGAGCGAATTCATACCCGCTTCTTTGACTTTACTCACCATCTCGGGGATGCGGCTGGCACCATCCAGCATACTGAAGTGAGTGTGACAATGCAGGTGAGCAAAAGGTCTGGGGTCGCTCATATTATTCCGTGCTCCCGTCTTTTATAAATGCCATCCAGGCAAAATATAGCTCTGGCTGTGAGAGATTTGTAACTACAGAAAGCTGGAGAGGATTCTACTACAGCATTCTATTCCAAGAGTGTATTTGGATTCTCCGGTTTGTCAATCAACCGTATGGCTTTGAGATTTTGGTTTTTGATATGTACGATAGTGAATGATGACCAAATCTATTCCGTTTGCATTTCTGACGTCCATCAGAGGATCCAGTATCATGAAATTTGCTCGCCGCGTTGTTTTTAATCTGAGTCTCTGCCTGACTTTGATCGCCTGTTTCAGTGCTTCGACTATTGTAGATGCTGCCGAAAAAGAGCCAACCCTGCTCTGGCCGGAAGGCGCTCCTGGTGCGAAAGGGACGGAAGACGCCGACCAACCGGGGCTCTGGATCTATTCGGCGCCTGAAGACAAGCGAACAGGGGCGGGAGTCGTGGTCTGTCCGGGTGGTGGATATGGCGGTCTGGCCGTGGATACAGAAGGACATCAGATCGCACAGTTTTTGAATCGCAACGGTATTAGCGCCTTTGTCCTGCGTTATCGCCTGGGGCGTCAGTATCCGCACCCGATTCCGATGCAGGATGTCCAGCGGGCAATTCGCTTCGTGCGAAAAGATGCTGCGAAATGGGGCGTCGATCCACAGCGGATTGGTGTGATGGGGTTTTCTGCCGGCGGTCATCTGGCGTCGACGGCAGCGACGCACTTCGATACAGGAATCAGAGCGAGTTCTGACTCCATCGATCAGATAAGTTGCCGCCCTGATTTTGCGATTTTATGTTATCCCGTGATCACCATGTCTCAGGATTTTGGGCATAAAGGTTCCGCGCGAAATCTCTTAGGTGAGAGCCCCGATCCGGAACTGCTCAAATTGATGTCGAATGAACTGCAGGTGACAGCCGAGACTCCGCCGACGTTTCTGTTTCATACCAGTGATGACAAAGTGGTACCTCCGATGAACAGTGTTGCCTTTTATCAGGCATTAAATAAAGCGGGCGTACCCGCTGAGATGCACATCTTTCGGCATGGACGGCACGGAGTAAGCCTGGCTCCTGGATATCCCGCGTTATCTGTCTGGCCGGATCTGTTGCTCAACTGGATGAAGTCATCGGGGTTTTTAACCGATGCTAAACGGAGCGCGGTTGAAGGGACGATTACGGTTGATGGGAGCCCCCTGCGTTGGGGGACGATTACCTTTAAACCGGTAGGTGAGCATACTGAAAATAAGCCTGCCGTCTGTGGCAGGGTTTTAAATGGAAAATTTTCAATTCCCGAAGCGTATGGTCCTGTGCAGGGAACTAACTCGATCGAAGTGATCAACATGGGAGATTTTAAACCGTTCCCGACCCAGGATGATTTCAAACGGGTAACGCAGACTGGCCAGATCAAATTTAATATTTTTTCAGGCAAGAATGATCTGGCACTTGATCTAAAATCAAAGTAGGGATCACGCGAGTAGCCTATTTTGGTCCTGGTAGGGTAAATCAACCGATCCAGAGGTTGATATACCAGTTCACTCCATCAGACAGGGGAGGAATCAAGTCACAGGCTAACAGGAGTGGTGTGTAGAACGCAGCGAAAAAAGGCGAACTCATTGAGTTAAATGAAGCGTACCACTGCCAGAAGAAAGGGCCGATGGAGAGTACATACAGGAGGAAAAAGACGGTTACCTGAATTGTGGAAGTGATAATATACCGCCGCCACGACCACGCTTTCTGAGCAGGCTGCTGTTGATGATCTGATTGATCAGATGACTGCGGTTTTGTGCTTTCCATGGATACTATTCTAACTTTCAGGCAGGGGGCAGGTCAATCGCCGCGTTCCCACGCACGGCTGTATTCGCATGGATTTTACACAGAATTCGTGAGTGAGGATGAATCATGGTAATTTATGATGGGTTCGAAACCATTCGATTGTGGCACCCATGGACTGCTGAAAGGTTTTTTGTGGCTGGTAATTCAGCTCCTGTTGCGCTTTCTGAGAACTGAAATCCAGGTTCAGGCCCAGAAATTTGATGCGTGCCTGTGACAGGATCGGGGCCTGTTTTTTTCCTAGAAATCTCCAGAGACCTTCCATCAGTCGGGCCAGGTTTCTGGCGACGGGCAGCGGAACGACCTTTTGGGGAGTCTGGTACTCGGCCAGTTCCGCGATTGTAGAGATAAATTCGCGTTTACTGACCAATGAGACATCTGTGATATTATATGTCTGACTCAAAGCGTCTTCGTTGAACAGAGCCAGGAATATGGCATCGACCAGATGTTCGACATAGGTATTGTTCATCAGCTTATCCGGGCTGCCCAGGTAGGCGAATCGACCCGACTTCAATCGTTCCAGAATTCGTGGCAGGACAGTCCTGTCGCGGGGGCCATAAATGAAACCGGGGCGTAAAATGGTATAGGGAATCGAATGCTGCCGCAGCAGTTGTTCTGATTCAATTTTGCTGAGTGTATATCCATCAATGCCGGCGGCGTGGGGGGCCTCTGTTTCGTCAGTCCCATAATGATCGCGGGCTTCGTAGACTCCCAGCGAACTGATATGAATCAAATGCTTGATCAGGCATTGCGTTTCCAGCGCTGTCAGCAGATTCTGTAAGCCGGTGACGTTGGTTTTTCGATACTCGTCAACACTCCCCCAGTCACCAACTTTGGCTGCGGTATGTACAACGATCGTAATGCCGTTGAGGACATCACGCAGAGTTTTTTTATCGGTTAAATCACCTTCAATCAGCTCGGCGTCGAATTCTTTCAGGTACTTTGCCTGATCGAGCGAGCGAACCAGTGCGACCGTTGGTATTCCTGCCTGTCGTGCCCGTTGAATGACATGGCTGCCAACCAGACCTGTCCCCCCAGTTACAAGCAGTTTTTGTTCCGATTGAACGGTCATATTTCTTTTCCTGATTCAGATAGGAGAGCGGTCACGAATTGATTAATTTCAGAATGATTCCGTTTGCAGTCGGGCTACAATTTGTTGAGAGCGTGGCCCCTGCCCTTGAAACCGAAATGTGCGCGTCGTTTGCGATGTGTGTTCAATATTGATTTGCAGTAGATCACCGGGGAGGACCTCTCTGACTTTGTCGGCCCATTCGATCAGGCAGACTCCATCAGAGTAAAGCAGGTCATCTGCTCCCAGTTCGAGAAATTCGTCAGTATCCCGCAGGCGATAGGTGTCGAAGTGATACAGGGGAAGCTGTCCCTGGTATTCCTGAATCAGCACAAACGTCGGGCTGGTTACTTCAGCCGGATCAACATCCAGTGCAGTGGCAATCGCCTGAACCAGACGGGTTTTACCTGCTCCCAGTTCACCATTTAACGCAATCACCGTTCCCGGGGTCAGGTATTCTGCCAGCTGTTTCCCCAGGCGCTGTGTATCGAGTTCACTGGTTGACTCAAAGGTCCACTCAATTTCAGATTGCAACGAATATTCTCTCGATAAAGATTGATTTTGAATACTGAATGATTCTGATGGTATAGCTGGTTTTCGTAAATATCACAATACAAACTGTTTAATGCGGAATCAGGAAATAAAAATACAGCGGGACTGTCCGGCTCGGGCGATTCGCATTCTGGTCAAGTGCCCGATAGAATACCTGCTGACTTCTGAATCGAATTCCTGCCTTGAAGCTTTCCTGAAAATGTCCCACGCTTATCGTAGTCTGATTTGTCTCACACTCATCCACATGATTGTTGATTCTTCTGCAATCGTCGTCGGCCCATTATGGGGGGAACTGGAACGGGTTCACTCTCTGACGGAGAATTCTCTGTTCATTGTACTGACCATTCATGCGCTGGCATCTTCTCTGGCGCAGCCCGTATTTGGATACATCCGTGATCGTTACCCGATCAAATCCATTTTGTGGCTCGGGCCACTATTGGGGGCAGTGATGATGCCGCTGGTCGGGCCGGCGAACAGCGTGTTTTTACTGTGTGTGGCTTTACTGTTGGGAGGGATCGGTATTGGTTCTTTCCATCCCGAAGCGGCGGTAGTCGCAGGCTCTCTGATTCCAGAACGACGAACGCGGAGTCTGTCACTCTTCATGTTTGGTGGAGCGATGGGGCTGGCGGTCGGGCCGATCATCTGCGGCGCGATTGTGTCTACCTGGGGCCTGTCGAGCGTCTGGATTCTGGCGCCCTTGTATTCCGGGCTGATTTTACTGCTGTACCGGATTGGTAAACCACCGGCAGTTTTGTTTAAGCGAGATGGAAATAAAAAGACGCAGTCTCTGTCACAGATGTTGGAAGGACGCGTACCTCTGGCGCTGTTTCTGTTTATGGTCTGCTCGCTCAGACTGGTTCCTAATATGGCGATGGATAAGCTGATTTCCTTCATTCTGAAAGACCAGAATGTATCTGCGTTTCAGATCGGTCTGATCCAGTCCGTCTTTCTGTTTTCTGCCAGTGCCGGGATGTTGCTGATGGCATTTCGATTCAAATCCGGACATGAGAAGTTATTCATGATTGTCTGCCCCCTGCTGGGCATTCCCATCATGCTGGTGCTGGGGTGGGATGGATGTCCGATGTGGTTGATGACGCTGTTATTGATTCCCAGTGGTCTGATATTATGGGGCACGAGTCCCGCAATGGTCTCCTATTCACATCAATTGTTTCCCAATGGGGGAGGTATGGCGTCTGCGATCACAATGGGAATGGCCTGGGGCGGTGGTGGTATGATTCAAGCGAAAATCACCAGTCATTTTGTCGCGCTGGGGGCGCCTCAGCAGGCGTTCCATGCGATCATACCCTGTCTGCTACTGGCAACTGTGGGAGCGATGCTGTTGCCTTCCCTGCCATCAGTTCTCCCGTCACAGACTGAAACCGTTAAAACGATATGATGAAAGAATCGTGTTCGACGCCTGAGAAGTTGAGGTTCCGCAGTCATTGAAACTTTTTAAACGTTTGTCAATTTGTTTGGGCTGCTGAATTTTGAGGGATTTGAGTCTTTTTTTAAAAAAAGTGGGAGCGGAACTGCTGAATCGTTACCCGGGAAAGGTTCACGACACAACATGTGGTATGCGATCTCAATATGACAGGAATATTCGCTCAAAATGATCGATTCGCTGGACAGCATGTTGAGGCGGTACTAAGATCCGCTCACTCAAGTGATTTGAAAAGTTTAAATCAAATCAATTGAAGTTACTGAATTTAATCAGTAGCAGACGGCCGAAGGAACGGACCGCTAAAAGAGAATGGATTCTATTTCATTTCGTTCGATCAGGGGGGATTTTCATCCGCTCGAACGCACTTCGAATGCGAATCTCTACGCAAACCGCTTCCTTCCATCTGCTCATTTGGGGAATTCCCGTTATCACCCCATACGTTTTTTGACCGCACAGGAAGTGCACTGAAGTGAAGGATGGATTCGATGTCTAAAAAACCCTTGATTGGAATTACTGGAGACTTTCGCCCCGAGCAAAAAGAGTCTCAGGCTTTAAGCTGGTTCTTTACCGGTTACTATGATTCCGTGACAGACGCTGGTGGTATTCCCGTCATGATGCCTCCCCTGGCTGATGACGATGACCTGAAACAGTTTCTGGAACAACTGGATGGCCTGATTCTTTCCGGGTGTGCGTTAGACCTGGATCCAATCCGACTGGGATTTGAAAAACACCCCGCTTCCCGCGCCATGCCTTTACGCCGCGAAGACTTTGATCGTCGTGTCTGTACGATGGCGATGGAAATGAAAATGCCTCTGCTGGCGATTGGATCAGGAATGCAACTGATGAACGTCATCAGTGGTGGCACATTGCATCAGCATGTTACCGAAGATGTACCCGGTGCCATGTATCACCGTGACGGTGTGGAAGCTAACCTGCGTCATATTATCAATATCGAACCTGGTACCCGCGTTGACAAAATGTACGGTCCTGGCGAAATTCGTGTGAACAGCCAGCATCACATGTCTGTCAAATATGTGTCGAAAATGTTTACTGTTTCGGCAACCGCTCCTGATGGTGTGATTGAAGCCATTGAAGTTCCTGATGAAGACTGGTTCTGTGTCGGTGTGCAATGGCATCCCCAGAATCATTCCGCTTCCGCTCTGGATATGCAGGTCTTCGAAAACTTCCTGTCTGCTTGTGAAGAACCCGAACCACAAATTCTGCAAATGCCTGTCCGCAAAGCTGCTTAACCCACAGATGGTTTACCGGCGGCGTTCCTGTCTTTTGAGGGTAGCCAGGAGTCGCTTCAGCTTTGTGTCATCGTGATACGATGAAATCGAAATCGGCAAGTCATTACGACTTGCCGATTTTTTTCTTTAACGGTCAGGCAGTCGGAAAATTTGAACTTGTACCGGTTATTCTGACGATAACGATAGTATCCAACTCGAAATTTGCGGGAACTGACGACGAATTAGATTCGATCCTGCTTCGAAGGAATTCTGTAACCCGTATTAAGAAAACGGTTTAACGCTAATCGCAGCGAACGTTTTCCACGACTGAGCCCGAAAAGACCCTATGACGACTGCCCAATATAAAGTCGACCTCAGTGTATACAGTGGTCCATTAGATCTGCTGTTATACCTGATTCGGCGGAATGAACTGGACATTCTCGACCTGCCTGTCGCTTCCATTACGGCTTCCTTCAATGAATTTCTGAATGTGCTGGAACTGATCGATCTGGATCTGGTTGGTGATTTTATCCTGATGGCCAGTACTTTGGCTGAGATAAAAAGTCGCATGGTTTTGCCACGAGCGGAAGAAGAAGAGATCGCCGAGGTCATTGATGATCCCCGCAGTGATCTGATTCAGCAGCTGTTGGAATATAAAAAATTCAAAGATGCTGCCAATGCGCTGGAAGAACAGGCCGCAGAATGGCAGGAGCATTATCCCCGACTCTCTGATGAGCGTCCCAAGTCGGGTAAAGATCCTTCAGAAGATCTGATCAAAGAGGTCGAACTCTGGGACCTGGTCAGTGCGCTGGCACGTGTGGTCAAACGCAAAGAAGTGGAAGAGCATTCCAGTATTACCTACGATGATACCCCGATTTCTACTTACGTGGAACGAATCGGTGCCCGCGTTCGTGTTGAGCAGTCGGTTACGTTCAGCAGCTTTTTTGAAGGAGAAAAGCTGCGGAGTCGGATTATTGGTATCTTTCTGGCCATTCTGGAATTGCTGAGACATCACCATTTCCGGGCAGAACAGCCTGTCGAACATGGCGAAATCTGGGTGATGCCTCCCCTGGACGATACATCGGAAGCCACAGAAACTGCTTCGGATCAACAGGCGATTGAGTTAGAAACCGAACCTGCAGAATCTGCTCCTGAAACTCCCGCACAGTTGGAGTCACCTGCCGACGACGAACCGGAGTCGGAAGCGTAATCCGTTTTCAAAGTGTCGTTTTTCCAGAGTCTCACTTCTTTCGCTGCAGTACAGCCAGTCCCTTTCTTAAAGGCAGGTTGACTCTCTACAATACAGGCTGAGAGTCTATTTCCCATCTGAGTGCCCGGCCAGTATTGCTGCAGGGTCAGAATCTGGAGACTGTAAGCGACCATGTCTGTGTTTCAACTGAAGAGTGAATTTCAGCCCTCGGGCGATCAACCGGCAGCCATTGAAGGGCTGGTCAAGGGGATCAAAGCAGGCAAATCGGATCAGGTCCTGTTGGGGGTCACCGGTTCTGGTAAAACCTTTACCATGGCCAACGTGATTGCCGAGTTAGGCCGCCCTGCACTGGTGCTCTCACATAATAAAACGCTGGCAGCACAACTCTATTCCGAGTTCAAGGAATTCTTTCCGGATAATGCAGTCAGCTACTTCGTCAGCTATTACGATTATTACCAGCCGGAAGCCTATATCCCACAGCGCGATATTTACATCGAAAAGGACGCGTCCATCAATGATGAGATCGATCGTCTGCGATTGCTGGCGACCAGTGCGCTGGTCAGCCGTCGTGATGTGATTGTGGTAGCGAGCGTAAGCTGCATCTACGGCCTGGGGTCTCCCAAAGATTATCTGGAGATGATGATTCCACTGCGTGTGGGAGAAGAAATCGATCGAGATGAAATGCTGCGAAAACTGATCGATATCCAGTACGACCGCAATAATGTGGAATTATCGCGGGCCAAATTCCGCGTGCGAGGCGATGTGGTGGAATGCTGGCCCGCGTATGAAGAGTTTGCCTTCCGGATTGAGTTCTGGGGCGATGAAATTGAAAACCTGGCGATCATTGATCCACTTACGGGAGAAGTGCTGCGGACCGTCAAAGAAGCCTATATTTATCCGGCTAAGCACTTTGTCCTCCCCCAGGAACGAATCGAGTCGGCGATTCAGGAGATTCAGACAGAGCTGGATGAACGCATTCAGGTACTGCAGAGCGAAGGGAAACTGCTGGAGTCGCAACGATTGAGTGCGCGGACCCGCTATGACATGGAGTTGCTCGAAGAGGTGGGTTTTTGTCCGGGGATCGAAAATTACAGTCGCGCATTGGCGGGAAGAAAACCGGGGTCTCCTCCCGATACGCTGCTGGATTTCTTTCCGGAAGACTATCTGCTGTTTGTGGATGAATCCCATGTGACCTGTTCCCAGGTCAAGGCGATGTTTGCTGGTGACCGCTCTCGAAAAACGAATCTGGTCGATCACGGATTTCGCCTGCCGATGGCGCTGGATAATCGGCCATTGACGTTTGACGAATGGAATGCCCGACGAAAACAAACGGTCTTCGTCTCTGCAACCCCTGGTGACTGGGAATTGGAACGCGTCGAGGGGGAAGTGGTGGAACAGGTCATTCGCCCCACAGGGTTGATTGATCCTGTCATTCGAATTGAACCCGCGCGGGGGCAGGTGCCTCATCTTAAAGAGGAGATTCTCAAGCGGGTTGCGGTCAACGAACGGGTGCTGGTGACGACATTAACCAAGCGACTGGCGGAAGACCTGTCATCCTATTTCCAGGAAGAAGGGATTCGTTGTGCCTGGCTGCATTCGGAGCTGGATGCGTTTGAGCGCGTAGAAATCCTGCGCGGACTGCGTGAGCAAAAATATGATGTGGTTGTGGGGATCAATTTATTGCGGGAAGGCCTGGATATTCCCGAGGTCTCACTGGTGGCGATTCTGGATGCGGACAAAGAGGGCTTTCTGCGAAGCGAGACCAGTCTGATTCAGACGATCGGTCGGTCTGCCCGCCATGTGAATGCGGAAGTGATTCTGTATGCGGATCGTGTCACTCCCAGTATGCAGAATGCCATGGATGAGACCGAGCGACGTCGTGCGATTCAGGAGGAGTACAACCGGGAACATGGGATTACTCCCGCTTCGATCAAAAAAGCAATTAAGCGGGGGATTGAAGAAGAGATCGAAGCACGTCAGTTTGTGCGGGAATCCGTGGGGTTCAAGGATGAGTCGGAATACATCACTCAGGAGTTCCTGGGGGAACTGGAGCAGGAAATGCTGGAGGCCGCCGAGAAGCTGGAGTTCGAACGTGCCGCATTGTTGCGAGATCGGATTGATGATCTGAAAAATCAGCGGGGAAAAACAGGAGGCCAGGCTCAGAAGACCTCTTCGCGCTCCGGTAAAAAAGGGAAACGCCAGCGGAAAAGACGGTAATCACGCCTGTTCGAGATTAGGAAAATTTCTGGTTGAGTGCCTGGCCGGTGTAAGATGTTGGATGGGCAGCGACTTCAGCAGGCGTGCCCGTCACTACGATGTGACCTCCTTCTGCTCCTGCCTCTGGTCCCAGGTCAATAATATGATCTGCAGCACGAATCAGATCCAGGTTATGTTCATTCAAAATGATCGAATGGCCGGCTGTCAGCAGGTAATTGAAGCAGTTTAACACATATTGAATATCCAGAGGATGCAGGCCACGCGTCGGTTCATTCATGAGGAACAGCGTTTTATTGCGACTGCTGGTATTCAGGTAAGCGGCCAGTTTTAAACGCTGGCATTCCCCTCCCGAAAGTGTCGGGAGGGGTTGACCCAGTGGCAGATATCCCAGGCCGACATCTTTCAGTTGTTTTAATTTCCTTTGTAATGCCGGCTGGCCTCGAAAAAACGGAAATGCTTCGTCTACTGTCAGTTCCAAAACTTCTGCGATATTCAGTTTGCGATATTTGATCTCCAGCAGCTCCCGCTGATAACGTTTGCCGTGACATTCCTGGCAGTCCATGGTCAAATCTGCGAGAAACTGCAGGTCAATTTCGATTTTACCGGTTCCTTTGCAAACCGGACAGCGGCCCCCTGACTTACTGTTAAAACTGAAATGTCCCGGGGAAAGATTCCGCAGTCGGGCATCAGGCGTTGTGGCGAAAATGGACCGGATTTCGTCAAACAGATTCAGGTACGTTGCCGGGATACTGCGCGGATTCTGTCCCGTCAGAGAGTGGTCCAGCAGGATGACTTCATCGATCTGATCAGCGCCAGACAGTGACTGGCAGCCATAATCAATCGGACTGAATTGGGTCTCAGAAAGTTGTGCAGCGAGCAGGGGAAACAGGGTCTGCTCGATCAGGCTGCTTTTCCCACTGCCACTGATTCCGGTCACAACACAGAGTTGTCGCAGGGGAAATTTCACGGTGATGCTCTGCAAATTATTTTGCGTTGCGTCAGTCAGCGTGATCCATTCTGAAGCTTGACGGTCGGGTTCTGATTTCAGAGACCCGATTTCTGCTGCATTCAGGAATCGGCTGGTGGGCGATCTGTCGCAGGACATCAGCGCTTCCAGAGAACCAGAAAAGACGACTTCTCCCCCTGCCTTGCCTGCTTCCGGACCCAGTTCAATGATCTGCTCTGCAGCGCGAATAAAGGCAGCATCATGTTCGACAATGAGCAGTGTGTTGTTCAACTGTCGTAATTTTTGTAGCACGGAAATGACACGATGGCTGTCGGCGGGGTGTAGTCCTGAGGAAGGTTCATCCAGTACATAAAGGGTGTTGACCAGATTGGATGATAACAGGGAAGTGAGAGCCGTTCTCTGAATTTCACCACTGGAGAGTGTGGAACGTGTTCGATTCAAAGTCAGATAGCCTAATCCCAGTTCGTTCAGCAGAGAGAGTCGTTCCCCGATCTCACGTAACACAGGGGCCAGTGGTTGAGCTTCTGTTGAACCCAGTCCTTCCTTAAATTGTTTCAGCCAGGCAGTGATCTGCTGGATCGGGAGTAGACCGAGCTGGTGGATATTCAGTTCATGGATAAAGACAGCTAACGCAGACGGATTCAGGCGGCTGCCCTGGCAGTGGGGGCAGGATTCTGCAGAACTTATGCTGGATGATTCAGTAATAATTCCTGATCCCCCGCAATGGGAACACGCGCCGCTGGGGCTGAAAAAATTGAAGAGCTGTGGCTCTGGTTGCGCAAATTCCCGCCGGCATTGCGGGCAGAACAGGTCGGTTGAAAAGTCAAATCGAAAAGATTGCTGCTGACCGATTTGAAAGGGAGTTCCGGTTGTCTGTTCTGAGAGAGGTTCCATCACTATCAGGGTTGCCTGACCTGAAGATTCAGTGAAGGCGAATTCCAGACTCTCGAGAATGCGCTGGTCGTCGATTGACCTGGTCGTGAGGCGATCGAGTACAACCAGGATTTCATTTTGTTCGGTATCGAATTCAGACAACGGTACGGTCAGGTCGTCTGCGAGCTGGTACTCTTCGTGATGCAGGATCACGCGATTGAGCCCCTGCTGTTTCAGCTCCTGTATGATTTCCGATAACGATTGCTCTCCCGTCGTGACTGGATAACAGATCTGATAACGTATGCCAGCAGGTAAGGTTTTTATCAATGCCAGCACGCTTTCTGGTGACTGCGGAGAGATCGGAATCTGGCAGTCTGGACAGAAAATCTGGCCGGAAGCGGTAAATAGAAGTCGCAGGTAGTGCTGGATTCCTGATTCAATACCAGCGGTTGATTCCCGGCCTCTGGAGGTAAAGTGACGCTGGCTGGTATTCTGCCTGAGGGCAATTGCCGGGGGGATTTGGGTGATCTGGTCCGCATCCGGTTTGGGAAGCTGATTCAGATACTGTCGCGCAGAGGGAGAGAGGGTTTCCAGATACCGTCTCTGTCCTTCCGCGTAGAGGGTGTCGAAGGCCAGGCTGGTCTTGCCTGAACCGCTGACACCGCAGACCGCAATCAGTTGATTCAGGGGAATATCAAGGTCGATATTTTTCAGGTTATGAACCCGAACTCCACGCACCTGAATGACTGACGAAGGAAGAGGGGAAGCAGTCTCATCTGGCAGGTGTGTGGTCATGTGCTGTCAATTTCAGGCAGCGTCAGACGCGTCCAGATAATTGCTGATCCGGCTTTTGGGGGAAAGGCCGGGGGCAAAATCCTGTTCAGAACGCTCCAGTCGGTATTGCAGGACGTAGGCATCTTCGCCCGCATCTTCGAAGTAGTTTCGCAAAACGGAAACTGCACGGAAATCCATTTTACGGAAGAAGAGCTGGGCTGGCAGGTTCGTTTCCCGAACTTCCAGAGCGATCTCCCGACGGCGCTGCTGAGACAGTTTATCAACTACGCGTTGTACCATCTGTCGTCCGATGCCCTGCTGCCGAAATTCGGGGGCGACGGCAAAGTTGAGTACCTGAATCATCGATTTATGGAGTTCGTAAATCATGAAACCGACGATCTGATGATTATGCTCGGCGACCATGCCGATGCAGTTTCGTTGTCTCAGGCAACTGAGAAAATACTCTTCAGACCAGGTGTATTCAAAGCTTTCTTCTTCAATACGAAGAACTTCTGGCATATCCCGGCGGATCAGCCAGCGAATTTGAACCATCACGTCCTGATTGGGGGGTTGATTGAGACTCATAGTCGCCTTCCTGCTACTGATAAGTGCTTCAATAAGTGCCGGGGGCTGTTGCTATTTTCATCCTGAAATTCTGCATCAGTCCGGAGTTAAGTGAATCGGTAAGGTTTGGATTGGGCGTCGAAACAGGTGATCATGATTGCGGATGTGAATCTAGGATTAGGACGCCTCGAACCGCGAGGTTGATTCGCGAAAGTTATCAGAAGTCGAAATCGGCGCACAGACGAATTTTTGTTTTTTTACCAAAATTGTCAGTGAAAGCTGGCGGTACCGCGCCATCCCCAAAGATATAAACGCAGTGTCAGACTGAGTCTAACATGCTCTGATTCAGGGCAAACAAACGCTTGAAATCTCTCAACCTTTTTTGGGGAGAGGCATCCTTCGTTTGATAAGCAGGTGATTGATGACCTCTTCGATTCCGGTCAAGGCTTGGATGCGTTTGGTAATATCCGGGCATTCGCCGTCAAATTCCAGAACGCCTTTCAGGCAGACTCCTTTTTTGGTGCGATGAACAACCAGCGAGTTCAGGCAAACTTCAGCATCTTCAGTGAGAGCATGCTGAATTTCACATTCCAGGGAATGGGGGGCATTGAATTGCATGGAAGCAGATCGTGCGGCTGTCTTTGTTGGGATACGGTTTGTTTCGTGGGCGAGCATTTCGTTTTTCATTTTATCGTTCCTTTACCACCAGTGGGTTCGGTCCATCCTTCCAGGTTTTGGCGGAGTTGTCCTGTTAAACGCTATCTTAACATTCAAATTTGAAACTTATAGATGAAAAACAAAATTCTTTCTAAATTGTAAAGATGAGGATCAAGTATACCCGTGTAGCTTGCGATTGTGTCATTTTGACGTAGTGATTGTACAAAGAGAATAAGGGATATTATTGATGGTGTAGATGGCTTCCAGGTAATAGGCGACGTGCCCTTTTCCTGGTTTGCTTATTTTTGCTAGATATACATTTTCGTTTCCAGAAATCTCGCTAGAAGTCCATTTTGAATTTCGAAAGTCTTTGTTTTCAGACTGAGCAGTCCATAGTCGTACGTGGTTAGGTTTACTGGAACTGGTCAGTTTCAGTTCAAAGTCTATCGAGTTATCCCAGTCCAATTTCGGGAGTTCTTTACCTGTCGCGGCGTGCACGAAGAAAGCGGCCAGCGTCTGCAGGGCGTATTCTACTCCCTCACCCAGATCGTGACCGGCATTAGGGACCTGGAGAATATATTTGGGACCCACCAGATCAGACCAGTAAAAACGCATGGCATCGACCACCCAATAAGGGTCATTGGTGCCGTTGATTAATAGCTTGGGTAGTTTAAGCTGCTGGCGATATGTGTACGGGTCCATCATCAGGCGCAGGTTCTTTTCCCGTTCCGATTCTTCGCCTTCCACGATCAGTCCTTTACTCGTGTAATCAATAATCTGTTCGCTGTATTTCCCCCAGGTATTGATCTGATGTTTCATCTGATCGCGAAAATTGAGTGTGTCAATCACAATGGGAGCGGTTGCGATAATCCGTTTATCAACAACAGGGGTAAGCCAACTGGTCCAGCCACGTTTTGAGGCTCCGGTGATCACAAAACCGTCGATGACCACATTTCTTTTTTCCCTGGCGATTTCCTGGATGGCGTCCATGGCTTTGACGGCACTTTTAGCCATCGGGAACAGAAGTGGCCAGTTTTCATCTCCCGTTTTCAAATAGCGCAGCCAGGTTTCGGTAATCAGGTCGTCTTCTTTCTTCCCATTAAATAGTGGCTGGTTGGGGACCTGGGTGAGCAATGCGACCCGGGCGCCGGTGGTTTTGGCCAGCAGGAAGGCGGGTTTTAAGCGTTTTTCACTGGGCTGGCCGCCATTGCTGCCGCCCGTCACAAACAACAGCACTTTACTGTTAATTTTCACGATTTCCGGTTCGAAAATATAGAGCCAGTGTTTCCAGGTCATCCCCTGCCAGGTCTGGGAAGTCAGTTCTACCGGATACGCGGTGACACCTTCGTAGGAGAAGGAATCATGGATTTCCCACTTATAAGCTGGTTCCTCGCGTTCAATGTATTTGAAAAACGCGTCAGGAATCTGGCTGGCTGTTGTAGGGCGTGCCGGGATATTCGTATTTTCTGCAGCAGACAAGGTGGTGCAGCTGATGGCCAGGATGAGTGAAGTGAAGATGCGTGGCAACATGGTCTGATTCCAGTTATCGTAAGTAGAAAGAATTGAATACTGTCCCCGGGTTGAAGGCATGACCGTTTTCGGGGGCCAAATTGGATAATCAGTTTGAAAGCCTGGAAGGTTATTTGGTGGTGAGTTCAATGACTCCCAGGTCCACTGGTTTTCCTGGCTCAACGGTGAATGTGATTTCCGATTTTTCAGGTTTACTGTAGCGTTTTTTCAGCTTGTCAGGACCTCCATAACTTCGCGAGATGACGTCCATTTTTCCCCAGAGGAACGTCAGGGCATATTTACCTTCAGGCATCCCATCACCCGTAGTGTAGGTTGCGATTTCGAAGCTCCCATCATTGGCTGTCTGGCATCCTGAAATCGTCGGATGTTCGGTATCAATTTCATCTTGTTTGTGACACATGACTTTGATGGGGGAGCCCGGTTCTTTACCATCAACGGTGACTTTTCCTGTCACGGGGAAAGTCTCTTTGGTATAGGGTTCTTCTGCACTACCACAGCTAAAGGATGTCATGGGGAGCAGAGTGAAACATAGAAGATTCAATAGTTTCATGGATTGATCTCAGGAAAATAGAGGGTGAGAAGCAAGTAGAATTTTATCTTCCTCCCGGAGCGATTGTGCCTGCTTCAGCTGGAAGATTTTCTGATGAATGAAGATAAATGCAATGGACTGTGTCCCGTTTAACTGTAGCGTCTCTCCAGAGCTATTAGGATCGAATATAATAGATTGAGAGACGCTATGGTTAAATGTGATGCGCTCTAAAATTCACCGAGCGTTTCACCACCTGCTCTGGTAGTCAGACTTGCCAGGGTATATGCACCAATGTTGGCACTGATAAAGCGAACTGATCCATCACCCAGCAGGAAATGAGCACCACCCACGTGAAAGCTTAAAAAGCCCGCGCTGCGTCCATTTGTGCAGTTTATCGCACAGGGGCCACCTCCGCCGCCATCTGTTCCGTCGCGAAGTGAACCCTGGTACCAGTGCTCGCCGTTTAAGAGATCTCCCCAGCCTCCACCGTTAGTGGGGCCATAGGCAGATGATAATGCCGAATTCTTGGTTGTGCCGCTATAGATATTTGTTCCGCCTACTCTCTCTCCTAATAGTATTGTGTTGGAAGATCCATCCAGAATATCACGCATTCTGGTAATCGTATCGCCTGGCACATTATTCAACATGCCGGATCGACTACTGGCAGCAGGATGACCGGTGTAAGCAATCGTCGAATAGTTACCACGCACACCCAGTGCCGGACAATAATCGGAGCGGGCTGCGGTATAGGTGAGAGGGAAACCGGCGGTGGCGAGGTCATAGTCATGTTTCGTCGCTTCAGGTGCCGAGGGGCACATAAAGACTGGCAGTGGTGTAGCGATCACGGTCAAGTTCTGTGCGACTGCCGGGATGGCTGCCAGTTCATTAAACGCAGGGTAGGATGAATTCCACTGGTTATAGAGATTTGCCTGGTCAAGGTTAGGCAGCAGCATGATGCCGTAGACGCCCGCTTTGGGGTTGGTAGGATTTGAGGAATCAACAAACCACGCAAACGGAAAGCAGTTGTGTGTATCGTGGTAATTGTGAAAGGCCAGCCCAAGCTGCTTCAGATTGTTCTTGCAGGTGGAGCGTCGGGCCGCTTCCCTGGCCTGTTGAACGGCGGGAAGCAATAGTGCGATCAGTATGGCAATGATAGCGATGACAACAAGTAATTCGATCAGAGTGAAGCCTTTTTTGAGGCGCGAGTTCAATTTCATCTTCTCTCCTTTAATACATCGGAATAAGTTGGCTGAGATGGGATAATTAGCGTAAGAATACTTCTCCGTTTGACAGGTAAAGTGAATTAACTCCTTTTGTAGAAGTTCCAAATTTTGAGCAAGAGTTTGCTGCTTTGAATTTTTAAAACCACTAGCCAGACAGGCCGCAGGTTTTCTTAACTCAAGTCGTATTAGAGATGTTACGTTTAACAACTGAGCTACTATCAGGATACCGCGGCTGTTTTAGGGAATCCATAGGATTGTGTATTAAATAGGTAAAAATACCAATTTTAATTTCTGGTAATAATGGAGTGAAATTGGAGTGAATACCTGGATGGAATCGGTCTTAGATGATTGCCCTGGCCGCCGGTGAGATTTAGGTTTTCCGTTTTGATTGACTCTTTGAAGGATTCTTTCGCTGATGGTTGAGCAAGGTGGCGGATTGAGTCGCGTGCCGAAGTGGCTTCTGTGGTGTGGTTTGTGTAATAATTACAAGGTGGCTTCTGTAGATCTGTTTTTTTGGATTTCCTGGGTTGACCTGAATCAAAGAATTACGAGAATGCTCCCCACCTTAAGACATTACAAATTCTGAACAAATCCATTTCACATTCCTTTGCCTGTTCGGGCTTCCCGGGTTTATTCACCACGTTATCACGTCGATCAAGTTTCCTACCGTCATCTATTCTTTAACCTAATGGTTTTTCCTGGAATGCATGGTTCTTACCTCACATCCATGTCATCTTCGTCAATCAGCTTGTCACCTGGGACGATTGCCATCAGTCTTCGATCACTGATTCCCTCTGCAAGCTTTGTTGATTGTGCTGACGTTTGTGTAACTTCGGTACACTCAGACAGTCGCTGTTGTCAGTCAGGTGATTTGTTTGCCGTCGTGAGCGGTACCAAAGAATGTGCAGAAGGATATATTCCCGAAGCGATTCAAAAAGGTGCGAAAGCAATTTTAACGGAACGCCCATTGACCGGGTTGCGGGTGCCACAATGTATTGTACCGGATGTGCGTAAGGTGTATGCCCTGCTTTGTTCTGAGTTGGCGGGGCGTCCCACACGGCATCTGGAAACAGTAGGAGTAACGGGGACCAATGGGAAAACCACTGTCAGTTGGCTGATTCGATCGATCCTGCAGAACTCCGGCAGGAGAACGGGACTTTCCGGTACGGTCGAATATCACGACAGCATTTCCTCTCGGCCTGCATCACTTACCACGCCGGATGCGAATGAGCTTTCTCAATTGCTGGCTGAAATGGTTTGCAGAAAAGCCACACATGCGGTGATGGAAGTTTCCAGTCACGCGCTCGACCAGAGTCGTCTGGCTGGAACAGATCTGTCCGTGGGTGTGGTCACGAACGTGACGCAGGATCATTTTGACTACCATCAGAACTTTGAAAATTATGCTGCCTGCAAAGCTCGATTGATTCAGCACGTGAAACAGGAAGGCACAGTGATCCTGAACTGGGATGATCCTACCTGTCGTTCTATTGCAGGCGAAGTGAAAACCTCTCAGACGCTGTTGACGTATGCCTTGGAGGAAGAGGCTGATGTGGTAGCCCGAAATCTACAGGAATCAACGGAGGGTGCGGAGTTTGAGGTTCAGCACAACGGGGAGACTGTCCCGGTGAGAACTTCGCTGATCGGAACGCATAATATTTCCAATTGTCTGGCGGCTGCCGCTGCCTGTCTCAGCCTGGGAGTCTCTTTATCTGAAATTGCAGTGGGAATCGAACAGCTTGCGACGGTGCCTGGTAGAATGGAAAGAGTGGCCTGTGGGCAGTCTTTCACAGTGCTCATTGATTATGCTCATACAGATGATGCCTTGAGCCATGTCATACGTTCCGCTAAGCGACTCTGTTCTCAACGTGTATTTTGTGTGTTTGGTGCCGGCGGAGATCGTGATACAGCAAAACGCAGTCTCCTGGGGCTGGCTGGATGTGAAGCTGATCGCGTCATCATTACCAGTGATAATCCCCGCAGTGAAGATCCAGCGCAGATTATCAGAGCGATTGCCGAGGGGTGCCGGATCAGAGGTATTTCCCCTGAGCAGATTATTGATCGACGGGAAGCCATTCATTATGCCCTGGCAGAGGCCCGTGCTGGTGATCTGGTGCTCATCGCCGGCAAAGGTCATGAAAGCGAACAGATTATCGGCGATCAGGTCATTCCCTTCAGTGATCGGCTGGTGGTAGAAAATTTCTTCCGAAATAGAAATCAACGCATCGAAAACTCACAGAAGGTGCCCGCATAACAGAATTGTCAGCAGTTATTTTTTCCCTGTTTTAGAAAATGCAAAAGACTAATGGATCGTATCTCAATCAACAAAATTAGCCAGGTGATTCAGAGGGGGGCAACACGCCCGCTTCACGAACTGGCTGACGTTGCCGGGATTTCGATTGATTCGCGCACTACGCAAGTGAATGATCTGTTCTTTGCCATTCAGGGGCAGCGGCTGGATGGGCATCTGTTTGTCAACCAGGCTCTGGCGCGAGGGGCAGCAGCCTGTGTTGTGAAACGAGGGGAAGTGACAGATCCCGGTTCACAGGTACTGCTTGAGGTCGAAGATGTTAATCACGCGTTGCTGCAGTTCGCCCGCTGGTACCGGGAGCAGCAGGCGGCGCAGGTAATTGGTGTCACAGGCAGTGTCGGAAAAACAACAACACGGTCGATGATTTATACCGCATTGTCATCCAGTCTGTCAGGGGTTCAAAGCCCTGCAAACTTCAATAATGAGTTCGGCGTGCCATTAAGTATCGCCGGGATCGAAACGTCTCATCAGTTTGCGGTTCTGGAGCTGGCCGCATCGCATGTGGGAGAAATTCGAGAACTGGCTGAGGTTGTAAAACCTCAAATGGGTGTGATTACCGGCATCGGTCACTCCCATCTGGCGCATTTTGGAACACTGCAACAGACGGCTGAAACTAAAGGGGCCTTGTTCGAGCAGTTGCCCGCAGCGGGCCTGGCTGTCGTCTGTGGCGATGACTCGTTTGCCGACTATCTGGCTTCCCGAACCATTGCCAGAACAGTGCGGGTGGGGCTGGCAGAAAATAATGATTTACAGGCTGTCTCGATTGAGCAGGACCAGCAGGGACTTTCGTTTCGGGTGAATTGTCAGCAGTATCTGTTGCCGGTCGTGGGGCGACATTTCATCAATGCTGCATTGGCAGCGATTGCTGTGGCCCGGGAATGGGGAATCTCTGAAAGCGATGTGTCTGAGAGTCTGCGGAACTATTCTACTGTCCCGGGACGCTGTCATCGAACACAGATAGGCGACTGGACGGTGATTGATGATACCTATAATGCCAGTCCTGACTCCATGCGAGCGGCGTGCCAGGTGTTGCGCGACTATGCCGGTACAGGTAAACGCATCATGGTCATGGGAGATATGCTGGAGTTGGGGCCGGAAACAGAACATTATCACCGGGAGATGGGGACGCTGGTTTCCGAATCAGGCGTTGATCTTCTGTTTGTCTGTGGCGGACAGGCAGAGTCGGTGGCGCAGGGAGCCAGGTCTGCCGGGATGTCTGAAAATCAAATTACCACTGCTGCTGATGTGGAACTGCTGGCACAGGATGTGACAGATCACCTTGAGCCGGGAGACGTTGTGTTAGTGAAAGGATCTCGCGGGATGCGGATGGAGCGTTTGATGTTGCATCTTCAGCAGATTGTTTCAGACAGGGAAACAACAGGAGCGACGAAAATATCATGTGTCTAAACTTGTGATTTCACCATATGCTTCGGGTTTGCGGGAATCCAGAGCGCGTCCGCTTCGGCGGACAAATCAGCGTCGGAAATTGTGATTACTTGGGTCGATCACTCCTCTGCTGTATTATGGTGAAATCATTTCCGGACGTCGGGATTGGGGTCTCGGCGTCCGGACCTTCTATTTTGTAGCGTTAGAACGAGACTGAAATGGTCTCACGGTCTCTGAACTTTTGAGGCGAAACAGGAAAACTGATCTGGTTCAGATTGTTAGACTGTGTCCAGTTTTACTGTAGCGTCTCCAGGTCTATTTGGACCGAGTATAATAGATCGAGAGACGCTATAGTTAAATGTGATGCGCTCTAGTTGCGAGTAAATTACTGCATGATCATCTGGCTGGTGAAGACATTTTCTCCTCTCCTGGAGCAACTCGAAGTACTTTCGACGGGTGACTCCCGCGTGTTTCTGACGGCGCGGATGGCATTGGCCAGTCTGTCCTCCTTCCTGATCGCGATTTTGCTGGGACCGCTGGCAATCCGCTGGCTGGAGAAACGCTTTCGCGAACGGGTCGACAGTGATTCCGAAAAGCTGAATGAAATTCATGCCTCCAAGAATGCGACTCCCACAATGGGAGGCATCTTCATTGTGGGTGCCATTCTGATCTCAGGTCTGCTCTGGGCTGATCTCTCGAATCGCTATGTCCAGTTGGGCTTGTTGACGGCTGCCGGTTTTGCGCTGCTGGGTGCCTACGATGACTGGATCAAACTCAGCACCACCCGGAACGGATTAAAGCCTCGTCAGAAACTCGTCGTTCAACTGATTTTTTCGACTGTGATCGGGACCGCTTTGTACTTCAATCATCACAGCGTGCCTGCCGGGCTGGATTTGATCATGCCTGTGACCCGCATGGTCTGTTCCCTGGGACTGTTCTTTATTCCCTGGTCGATGTTTGTGATGACGGGCAGTTCGAATGCGGTGAACCTGACAGATGGTCTGGATGGTCTGGCCAGTGGTTGTATGGTGTTTGCCGGATCTGCCTTCGCCGGATTGACCTATCTGGCAGGACACAAAGTGATGGCGGAATATCTGCAGGTGCCCTTCATCCCGGGGGCGGGTGAGTTGAGTATTCTGCTGGGAGCGACTGTGGGCGCTGTACTGGGCTTCTTATGGTTTAACTGTTATCCCGCCCAGGTTTTCATGGGGGATACGGGCTCGTTGCCTCTGGGCGCGCTGCTGGGGTTTTCCTCGCTGGTGATCCGTCAGGAAGCTTTACTGGTCATTGCCGGTGGCGTGTTCGTTGTGGAAACTTTAAGCGTGATCATTCAGGTGTTCTGGTACCGCCGGACCGGAGTGCGCGTGCTGGCCTGCAGTCCGCTGCATAATCATTTTCTGTTCAAAGGCCAGCATGAGATGAAGATTGTGGTCCGCTTCTGGATCTGCTCCGCCTTACTGGCCATCATAGCGATCTCCAGTCTGAAGATTGCTACTTGAGTTGAATGGTTGCGGCTGGAATTCCGTTCGTGCCGTTTCTGTTGATCAGTGGAAATAGCAGAGCTGGGAAAAGGCCTGTTAGCGCGGTTTTGTCAGCTGGTTCGTATCCGCGCTGATTGTTTCTAAATCGTGATTTCGCATAGGGCTTACCGTTCAGGGCGGATCCTTTTTGAAGTCGATTTCATAGATATGTATTCTTCATTATCAATGCGGGTTTATCGATGAAGTCATCATTGCCAATCGATTCTCAGCCGGAGCACGATCGCAGTCTGTTCATTTCGATGGCCTGTGCGCTGCTCGGGATCGGAGTGTTGATGGTACATAGCGCCAGCATCACATCCTGGCCGACCGAATTCGAGCAGGTTTATTTATCGAAACACTTGATTTTTCTGGCGATCGCGGCTTGTGTGGCATCGAGCGCTTCGTATCTCCCGGCCCGGTTCTGGTATGACCGTGCTCCCCTGCTTTTCTGGGGTACTGTTGTGTTGCTGATTCTGGTGTTGATTCCGGGCATCGGAACACGGGTGAATGGTGCGCAGCGCTGGTTGCGGTTTGGTTCAGTTTCCCTGCAGCCTTCGGAGCTGGCAAAAATTGCGCTCCCGCTGCTGACGGTGCGGTTGATGGTGCAGCGTCGCTCTTCTGTCAAACACTGGTTCAGAGGAACCGTACCGTTACTGATTCCGCTGGCGATTATTATCCCCCTGGTGATTAAACAACCCGATCTGGGCACAACCCTGTTTCTGGCAGGGGGCGTCATGATTGCTCTCTTTCTGGGGGGATGGCCGATTCGAAACTTTGTCATCGGTCTGTTGTGTGCCTTGCCTGCGGTGGTGATGCTGGTCGCTTTACGTCCTTATCAATTGAAACGGATCAGCGGATTCCTCGATACCTGGACCAACTGGGAATCTGCCCCCTATCAGTTGAAACAGTCTCTGATGGCTTTGGGGACAGGCGGTATTTCCGGATCCGGACTGGGAAAAGGGGCGCAAAAATTAAGCTTTCTCCCGGAAGCGAATACTGATTTTGTGTTTTCCGTCGCCGGTGAAGAACTGGGGTTAATTGGCACTCTCGCGATTGTCGGGTTATGGGTGGGTCTGTTTCTGGCAGGATTGAACATTATTCGATCGCAGAAACAGAATTCCTATGCCTATGTGGTCAGTCTGACATTACTGCTGCAGCTGGTGTTTCAGGCCATTCTTAATGTGGCCGTGGTGACCGCCATGGTGCCTCCCAAAGGGATTTCGCATCCCTTAATCAGTTATGGCGGTACGAACCTGATGGTCAGCCTGCTGTCGCTGGGAATGATTATCAGCCTGACACGGTCAGCGGCAGATGAGGATCTCGTGATTGATCCGGAGCTCGATCAGAATGATGAGCCACTCTTGAATGAAGTGGTCGCTCTGGCTGAGGAGAAGACACCGTTGGAGGTGGATTCTCCGGAAGAGTGCGAGGATGAAGAGTGCGAGGATGAAGAGTGCGAGGATGAAGAGTGCGAGGATGAAGAGTGCGAGGATGAAGAGTGCGAAGATGAAGAGTGCGAAGATGAAGAGTGCGAAGATGAAGAGTGCGAGGATGAAGAGTGCGAAGATGAAGAGTGCGAAGATGAAGAGTGCGAGGATGAAGAGTGCGAGGATGAAGAAGATCTCGAATCAGAAGAGAAATCTTAGCTGGGATTTGAGGAGGGATGTTTCTATGCTGTGAGGACGCGTATCCGTTTGATCCATTCACTCTCGGCAGGTAATTCCGTTACATTATGTCCCATTCGATTCTCAACGGCAAATCGATTGTTTTTGCAGGTGGTGGCACTGGTGGCCATTTACTTCCCGGCATGGCGGTCGCAGCGGAACTGGTTTCGCGTGGGGGCTGTCAAATCAGTTTTGTGGGGACCAACCGGTCTATCGAGCAACAGATCATTGCTCGGTCCGGATACCAGCATATCGACCTGCCCACCTATCCATTGAAAGCGATGTTCCGGAACCCATTTCGCTTTATCGTGAATCATTCCCGGGCTTATTGGAAGGGGCGATCCTTTTTAAGGGAGACTAAGCCTGCGCTGGTGATTGGGCTGGGAGGTATGGCGAGTGTGCCTGTCATTCTGGAAGCTTCCCGCTTAAGGCTGCCCATCGTGCTGTTGGAACAGAATATTGTCTGTGGGAAAGCCAATCACTTTTTACTGGGGCGAGCCGACGTGATCTGCAGTTCCTTTCCCGGTACGATCTGGAACAGTACCCAGGTTGATGCAGGTCAGAAGCCGCGTGTTATAGTGACAGGTAATCCGGTGCGAACGGAGATCCGGAAACTGGCTGAATCAGCGACGGATACCACTTCAAGCAGTGAAGATGACGAGTTCGTGATCCTGGTGCTGGGAGGCAGCCAGGGGGCTGTCTCGGTGAATTCTGCTGTGATTGACATGCTTAAACTGTCTCAGGATCAGCTTCACGAAACGATTCGGATCGTCCATCAGGCTGGGGAAAAAGATTTCTCTCGTGTAGAAAAGGTTTACGCAGGGCTCGTGGATGTCATTCCTGGTTTGAAAGTGACGGTTCAGCCCTTCTTCGATGATCTTTCAGACTGGTATGCCCGTGCCAACCTCGTCATTTCCCGTGCGGGGGCAACGACTCTCGCAGAACTGGCCTGTGCAGGGTGCCCCACGATTCTCATTCCCTATCCGGGGTCAGTGAATGAGCATCAGTTACTGAATGCCCAGTATTTTGAACAGTCTGGTGCTGCCGTGGTTGTAGAGCAGAGTCCCGATCCTCAACAAACGGCAAGTCTTTTGAAGGAAGCGTTTTTCAAGTTGAGGTTCGATGAGGAACAACGAAATCAAATGGCGACCAGCATGCGGCAACTCGCTTTTCCGGAAGCGGCCCGCCAGGTGACTGATGAAATTATTGCCTTGATCCGTGGTTGAATTGTATCGGCAGGTGTATGTACGACCACTTTGTGGTTCCGTCGAAATGTCGTTTGACAGTGCAACTGACGGGAATGTGCTTTTTTTCCGGCTGCTTTTTCTGGTTTTAATGAAACCTCAAAGTCTGATGATTCACGAACCAGAGCCGATTTGTTACCTTTTCCCATTCACTGATTCACTGACTAAACAGGAATCGATTCGTCAGCCGCAAAGGATTGATGCGACCGCCGATCAGTGAGATCAGTAGATTGACCATATCATTTGCAGAGAAACGGAGAGAAGAAGTGTCGCTCATTGTCCAGAAGTTTGGTGGAACGAGTGTAGCAGATACCAGCAAGATCGTCGCTGCAGCCCGTCGGGCAACCGAAACGCAGCAGGCAGGGCATCAGGTTGTGATGGTCGTCAGTGCGCGAGGCAAAAAAACAGACGAACTGGTCGGGCTGGCAGCGGAAATTACGGACCACCCTACTCCGCGCGAGATGGACATGCTGCTCTCGACGGGAGAACAGGAATCAGTGGCTTTGATGGCGATGGCCTTGCATAAGCTGGGAGTCGAAGCGATCAGTCTGACAGGATCTCAGATTGGCGTCGTTACCGATTCTTCTCATACCAAGGCCCGGATTATTTCGATCTCCACCGAGCGGATGCGATCTGCTTTGAATGCAGGCAAAATTGTGATCGCTGCGGGATTTCAGGGGCGGGATAAAGACTGGAATATCACAACGCTGGGACGTGGAGGCAGTGATACGACAGCGACGGCACTGGCTGCCGTACTGGATGCGGACATGTGTGAAATTTATACAGACGTGGAAGGTGTGTTTACCACCGATCCCCGCATTGTTCCGGAAGCACACAAAATTGACAGCATTTCCTATGATGAAATGCTCGAACTGGCCAGCCTGGGGGCAGGTGTCATGCATTCCCGGTCCATTGAATTCGCGAAAAAGTACAAGGTGCCTTTGAAAGTACGTCCCTCATTTTCCGATGGTGAAGGAACACTGATTGCAGTCCAACCTCTGGCAGATGCCCCCGTTGTTACCGGGGTGGCTTTTGTACGCGATGAAGTACGTGTGAGTCTGACTGATATCCCTGACGAACCGGGAATTATGGGGAGTATCTTCACACGGATGGCGGAGCGAAAGATCTGCCTGGACATGATCGTACAGGATGTGGGAACAGCGGGTCTGGCACGCGTTTCCTTTACCGTTCCCCAGTCCGATCTGGCGGAAACATTGACGGCTGCTACTGAAGCCATCGAGGCAATCGGAGCCGGAAAAATTCAACATGGCACCAATCTATCCAAGGTTTCGATTGTGGGCTGCGGAATGCGAAACAATTATGGAGTGGCCAGCCGCATGTTTGCCATTCTGGCTGAAGCCGATATCAATGTCGGCATGATTACGACGAGTGAAATTAAGCTGACGGTGCTCGTCAACCGCGATCAGTGTGAAAAAGCGGTCCAGGTGATTCATGATGGCTTCGAACTGGATCAGCTCTCCAGTTATGCGTTTGCGACCAATGAAAAGCTGTCTAATGGCAAGCAGACGGGCGAGTCAGCTCAGGAACTGACCTCACTGGAGCAGGATATTATTAATCAGCTGTCTCACATGGAGGACATTGTGGTCAGCGAAGTATTACTGGATCAGAGCCAGTCCCGCGTCACTGTCAGAAATCTGCCTGATAATCCCGGCATCTGTTCGCGACTGTTCTCAGTTGTTGCCGAAGGGGGTGTCTCGGTCGATATGATTGTACAGAACATGGGAGAAGACGAGCAGGCGCATCTGTCATTCACGGTTCCACGGACTTCTCTGGAAAAAAGTCTGGGACTGGTGACACCCCTGCTGGAAGAATGGGGCGAAGCCGAGTTGAGTCACGAGGCAGAAATTGCCAAGTTGTCGGTCGTCGGGATTGGTTTACGCAGCCATACGGGTGTAGGACAGTCCATGTTTAGTGCCCTGGCCGAACTGGGCATCAACATTCAGATGATCAACACCAGCGAAACCCGGATCAGTGCCGTCGTGGATCATGAACAGGGGGAACCGGCTTACCGCGGACTGTTGCAGAAATTCCACCTGGGCTAGTGCTTTGTCAAGCTACAAATTGAGGGTTGGGAGGTGTTGTTTACGTGCTCCGTTGTCGTACTCTCGTGATATCTATCAACTCAAATTTTAAAAATGACACTCCACTAGACTGTGTCCAGTTTTACGGTAGCGTCTCCAAGGCCTTTGGACCGAGTATAATAGTTTGAGAGACGTTATGGTTATCTGTGATGCGCTCTAAATTACCTCACGCTTCCTCAGTTAATGCAGACTCCAGGATCTGAGAAAGCTGTGCTGAGAATCTGCTCCGAGGCATCACTTCGGTACAGCCTGCCGCCCGCGCTGCTGCGAGTTTTTCGACATCCACATGCGGGCCAAAGGCGATGCTGATCAGAGCGGGATGCTCCTGATGGATCGTTTTCAACTGGTCCCAGTTTAATGAAGGCTGATTCAAGTCTACTAGCAGGACCTGGCGGAGTGAATCGTCCACTTGTGCTGCTGCCTGACGTGTGCTGAGAACCGTACAGAAGGAGTACTCCAATTGTCTGGCGGCTCCAGTAATCTGACTCGAAAACATGATGTCCGAGCAGAGGACGAGTACCTGGGAGGCTGGGTTTGGCATAATGGATTTTCAGGTATTTTCAGATTATGGAACGATGGAAATGCACGTGCTGCCATTCTCCATCCTGTTTCTGCCAGATACGGGTTTCTTCACAGGCGGCACTGGAATCATGCCCATGTTCATCGATTGCCTGCACAACGCGGACATAAGTGATGAGGGCAACTTCTCCCATAATGGAGACCATGGGGGAACTGATGGTCGACTGTCGAGGCCTGCCTGTGGGATTCATGTTAAAATAAAAACGATGGAAATCCATCCCTGTAATCAGGTGGCCTCTGGCTTCTGGTTCAAAGGCGGTCAGTTCTTCATCACAGAGACTGGTATAGGTGTTCCAGTCTTTATGGTCGATCGAATCAAGTAGTTGTTTACTGAGTTTTAACAACTCTTGTACGTCGTTATCAGCCATGATTACGTCTTTCAGAAATGGATCAATGGAGTTTACTTCTGATCCATTTTATCCGTTAGTTCAATCTCTGGAAATTGAATGGTCTTTTTATTTTGTGAAGTATTCAGTTCTGGTACATACTCATCAATGGTTGCCGTTTCGCTCGATTTCGTCTGATTCTCAGGCAATGGAATGTCCAAAGATCGAATATCATCAGAGACTGCAGTCAGGGTATTCTCCGGTAAGATCCCTTCCAGGGTTTTGAGATTGATCGTCGAGCCGACATCGACAAACTGCTGCGGATCGTAGTCGACTCGAAAATTAACGTCTGCAATCGACAGCAGGCAACCGGGGATGAGCTTGGTGTCCCGTTTCGGAGTCAGTCTCTGGCCATCAATGAACGTGCCATTTGAGCTGCCCAGGTCATGGACCAGGGCCACTGACCCGGTCAGGACGATTTTACAGTGGTGGCGACTGACCAGGTCGGATTTCAGCTTGATATCACAGTCAGCTGATCTTCCGATCAAAGTCGTTTTTGTGAGGGTCATGATTTTAGCTTTGGGGGACGTACTTTGCACACTCAAACGAATTTTCATGACTCTACCATACACGTAAGAAAACCCGCCGAAGGAAGGCTTCGGCGGGAGATTTGTGGATCATCGAATTTATTATAGGACTCCTGCTGTCGCAAGTCTATGCGGCTGCAGAGTCATCGTTCGGGAAAAGATGTTCAGTACCCTGGATGATTTCCGGAGTGACAACATATTTCTTGCCGGCTTCCTGTTCGGGAAGTTCGTACATGATATCAAACATGGCCTGTTCGATAACACTGCGTAACCCACGCGCTCCCGTATTTTTCTTCTGAGCGATGCGGGCGATTTCGTGCAGCGCACCATCTGTGAATTCGAGTTCGGCCTTTTCCATTTCAAAGAACTTCTGAAACTGTCTGACCAGAGAATTCTTGGGTTCGGTCAGAACACGTACGAGGTCTCCTTCGCCGAGCTGGCAAAGGGAAGAGAGTACGGGCAGTCGTCCCAGCAGTTCCGGAATCAGACCGAATTCCAGCACGTCATCAACGGATGCCTGTGCCAGCAGGTCATTTTTAGACTGTTCCTGTACTTTCTTCTGCTGGTTATTCTGCCCGAAGCCGATTGTTTTTCGGCCCAGTCGTTTCCCGACAATATCTTCCAGTCCCACAAAGGTACCGCCACAGATAAAGAGGATGTTGCTGGTGTCGAGCTGAATATACTGCTGTTCGGGATGCTTGCGTCCCCCTTGCGGCGGCACATTGGCTACGGTCCCTTCCAGCATTTTCAGCAAGGCCTGCTGAACGCCTTCTCCGGAAACATCCCGGGTAATGGAGACGTTCTGGCTGGTTTTGCCAATCTTGTCAATTTCGTCGATGAATAAAATGCCGCGTTGGGCTGCTTCGACATCGAAATCGGCTGCATGTAACAGTTTGAGTAACAGGTTTTCCACATCTTCACCCACATAACCGGCTTCGGTTAACGTGGTGGCATCCCCGATGGCAAAAGGGACCTGCAGGTAGCGAGCCAGGCTTTTTGCCAGCAGAGTCTTACCAGATCCGGTAGGACCAATCAGCATGATGTTTGATTTATCCAGTTCAACGTCCGAGCCCTCTTCCTCAGAGTGCATCAGTCGTTTGTAGTGATTGTGAACGGCAACCGCCATCACTTTTTTGGCCCGTTCCTGACCAATCACGTACTCATTCAGGTGTGTTACAATTTCCCGTGGAGTGGGAACATTCTTAAACAGTTTTTTGGTGGTTCCTCTGCGTCGATGCTCCTGTTCCAGAATGGACTGGCAAACTTCAATACATTCGCCACAGATATACGCGTTGTCGGGTCCCTCTACCAGGGGCCCCACTTCACGATAGCTTTTTCTGCAGAAAGAACAGTTCGCGTTTTTCTTCCCAGAAGAATTACGTTTTCCAGAGGTGATATCTCGTCCGGTGGGCATAGCTTCCCTTCAACGGTGTCAACTAAATTATGGCGATCAACGTCCAGTGAGTTTTGATTCTGCCTCCGTGCAAATCACTCGATAGGTAAAAATAACTTTTGAAATGGATTCCTGATAAGAATCGATATTGATTACAAAGAGGCAGTTATCGGAAAAAAAAGTGATCAATTTCTTTTTGCATTAAGAAGAGCCGCTGACAGCTATACCTGGTCTGACTGATTGTTAATGTCAGCCTGATCAGAATTTGCGTCAACGGCGTCCTTATCCAGACCCTGTTTGGCTGGAGCAACGAGTCGCTTTTTGATGGATCGGAATTCGTCGTCGGAAAGGTCACCTTCTCGCCGCATTTCTGCGAATTGCATAAGTAATTCACGGGCATCCACATGACGATCCTCATTTTCCCGAAAACGTCCTACGACCCATACGATCAGCCAAATCAAAAAACTGACAATCAAGACTGCCAGGATCCATTCAACGAGATGATCGCCCAGGAGATCCTTGAACAGCTTTTGTTTATCAGCCTGTTTTCCCAGAGTTAAAAAATAAAAAATCACTTCAATTCCGGCAGTGAGCAAAGTCTTCCTGCCTATCCTAAATACTAACTGCAAAATCCCATGCAGGTTCAATGGCCTGCGACTGGGGTCCCCATGCTTAAATGAGCAGACTGTCGTTTATTATTAGGGACAAGTCTGAACGAGACAAGTCTTATCGAATCTCAGGTCAGTATCCAGTATAGGCGAGAATCAGCATTTCATGCGCCAAAAATGGTCAATTTACGACAAGAAACAGAAATAGGATTGCTGGGAATAAGGGAGTGTCTCAAGGCTCATACGCTGTTCAGTCACGAAATACCCTGCTTTTTCAGTGCAAATCGTGTGGTTGAATCAGGGGCAGGCAAAACAATCAGATTTTTCCAGCTCTGATCGTTGTTCAGCTCCGAATTCTGCCAGTCCCCGAGGAATTCAGGCTGAAGCGTAAGAATTACATTGTCGAACTTACCGTAAGTATAATGCGATTTGTGATTTGACTGATTTCCACTCCCATGGGATCATAGTATGATTCTGGAATTCAGACCATTGTTTTAGCGTAATCGAAACAGAGGAAAACTGCCCGTCGTGTCAGCAGAACTCTCGATCGCATCACATTTAACCATAGCGTCTCTTGATCTATGATACTCACTCCCAATGGACCTGGAGACGCGACAGTAAAACTGGACACAGTCTAGCATTGCATCCTGAACGATTCACTTTTATGATCGACTTTTTAAATCAGTCATCAATTGCAATTGCAGACTCGGCTGGCAGAACGTCAAGCCGGGGTTTTTATACAGACCGATAGAATTTGAGGATTATGAATGGACTTTGAGAAACGTCTTCAGCATGCCATCAATAAAGGGCGTGCCGCCAAAGATGAAGAAATACGGCAGGAAGTCGGAAAAAAAATGTCTGAGGAGGAGTTTCGGAATCTTCATTTGAAATATCGCCTGGAACTGACCGATCACATCGACAGCTGCCTGAAAAAACTGGCCGATCATTTTCCCGGATTTCAGTTCAATACCCTGATGGGGGAAGACGGCTGGGGTTCGAAAATTACACGTGATGATGTCAGCCTGAATTCCGGGAAACAGGCGCGGACGCTCTACAGCCGCCTGGAAATGATTGTCAGGCCCTTCACGGAAACTCATATCGTCGAACTGGTTGCGAAAGCCACGATTCGAAACAAGGAAATCTATAACCGATCTCATTATCAGTTTATCGCGGAAGCTGATATGCAGTCTTTTCAGGAACTGATGGACCTTTGGATCCTGGAATTTGCCGAGCAGTTTTCATTTCAAGGCTGATCAGTATTTTCCCCTCACAAATCCCCCCTAGTTAAGGTAAACAGCAGATGAGTCGTCATTCGGATTTAACGCAGGTTCTTGATCGTGGTGCTGTCGCAATCATTCGTGCCCCGTCTGGAGAGTTACTGGTTGATGTATCCAAAGCGATTTATGCTGGCGGACTGGATGTGATCGAAGTCACGTTTACCGTGCCGGGAGTACTCGACATTCTGGCCCAGGTAAAACGGGAACTGGGAGATAAGATTCTGTTAGGGGCCGGAACCGTGCTGGATACGGAAACCGCCCGTGCGGCAATTCTTGCCGGTGCGGAGTTCATTGTGACTCCCACCGTGAATACCGATGTCATCGAATTGTGTAACCGGTATGACAAGCTGATCATGACGGGGGCCTTTACTCCGACAGAAGTATTAACGGCCTGGGAAGCGGGCGCGGATATTATTAAAGTCTTTCCTGCCTTTGTGGGTGGCCCCGCTTATTTGAAAGCGCTGCATGGTCCCCTGCCCCAGATTCCATTGATGCCAACCGGAGGCGTTGACCTGGAAACCCTGCCCGCTTATCTGAAAGCGGGCGCCTGTGCTGTGGGACTGGGAAGTTCACTGGTCACAAAGCAAATGGTTGAATCGGGTGATCTGGATGGCATTCAGAAGCTGACCGCTGAGTATATGGGTAAAATTGCAGAGCTGCGCAAAGGGTGAAGGTCACGTCTGTAGCCGAGCGCTTTCTTTCATCGATCGTTAGCCTGTGTCCAGTTTGATTGTCGCCTCTCCGGGGGTCATGCGGGGCGAATATCCTGGATTGAGAGACGCTATGGTTAAATGCGATTCGCTCTATAATTCCTCGCGTTTTCTCTTGTTGCGCTTCTGTTTTAACCCGAAAGATCGTCTCAAGTCATACGAACCGAATTGACGATATGCGTAGATAGTCAATCTTCGGTTTACCAGTGCGCGTATTCCCCTGTGCAGCGTTTGATTCATTTAAGATAAGTCTCGAGAGACTGCCAGGGATCTTGGTACATGTTTTGTATCCGGTGAATTGACTGTTAGTAAAATTCACACCATCTCAGGAGGGACTCCAGGCCGGGATCACAAGAGAAAGTGTTCTTCAGGCAGGGAGGTGCATTGGCATGAGACTATTTACATTACTGGTAGTCAGTTGCTTGTTTTGGGGATTTCAATCGAATTCCGCATCGGCTGCTACTTCGGCTCCCGTATATACCAGTAAAACCCAGTTTCGCATTCCCTACCATTACGATCAGGCTGAAATTGATCGGCTTGGCGCGCGGGAAATCAGGCTTTATGTTTCCACAGACCGTGGTGTGACCTGGAATCATCAGCAGTCCGTTTCACCTTCGACGCGCAAATTTCCCTTTGAAGCAACACAGGATGGAGAGTACTGGTTCTCGGTTCGGACACTGGATTCCCAAAACCAGCTGCATCCGTCCGGACGGGTGTTTGAACCTGGTTTACGGGTCGTGATTGATACGACGCCTCCGCAACTGGATCTGGATCTGCGGCAGATTTCTCCGGGCAAAGTTCAACTGATCTGGAATGCAGAAGACAAGAACCTGGATCCGACCAAACTGGTTCTGGAATATGCCCAGAATGGGAGCCAGAACTGGCAGCGGGTGATCGTCGCTCCTCACGGGAAAGGTCAGACAACCTGGTCCATTTCGCAAGGTGGTGTGGTCGCAGTGCGGGGCGTGATTAAAGACCGCGCTGATAATACAGGCAGCAGCCAGAAACAGCTTCGGGTCGTAGCCGCCGCCAGTCGCACGATTCCCAAACCCAAACAGGATCTTCCCGACTTTAATCAGCCCATTGCTCAGGGAACGATGCCTGACAATAATTTGACACGAACCGAGCCGGGGACTCTGGCACCTTATTCTGGTGACAACACGACTCCCCAGGCCGCACAACCTCATAGTATTGACTCGCAGACACCGCTGGCAAATCGTCAGCTGCCCAGCGTCTTTCCTCAACAAAAGCGATTGGAACAGGACAATCCGGGAATGCAATCCGGTCAGGGGCAGGTCAAGAATCATTTTGTTACCGATGATCCGGAGAAGCGTCCGAATTACGCTAAAAATCGCTATCCACAGTCGCCTACACAAAACTGGGCTGCTGAACGCAAGCAGGTGTTGAATGGGAGTCAATTCCAGATTGGATTCGAAGTTGATGAAGTCGGGCCTTCAGGTGTTGGCGCTGTAGAGCTCTATATCACAGAGGATAATGGCCAGAAGTGGTATAAATATGGCGAAGACCCGGACAAAAAGAGTCCCTTCCATGTCGAAGTACCCCATGATGGTATCTACGGTTTTTCCTTACGAGTGCGAAGTGGCGTTGGCCTGGCTGATGCATTACCCAAGTCTGGTGAGAAGCCCGATGTGGTGATTGTGGTTGACCGGACGGCACCTGCTCTGAAATTGAATCCGGTTGTTCAGGGACTGGGTGGAGAAGCCAATAAGGTGACGATCTCCTGGGCCATGAGTGATCAGAATCCCGCTGAGAAACCGATTGCCATCAATTTTTCAACACAACCGGGGGGCCCCTGGGAGCCCATCGTTGGCTGGCAGGAAGATGGGGGGCGGTTTACCTGGTCTGTTCGACCAGGCAATCCTTCGAAGTTTTATCTCCAGGTGATTGCCCGCGATGCTGCAGGCAATGTTTCACAGGAGGTCACACCACAGCCGATTATCCTGGATTTGACCAAGCCATCCGGAAGAATCGTTGATGTGGAAGTGTTGAGCAAAGCTGCTCCCTATTAAGTCTGAGCTGAGACAATTAATAATGGCAGACAGCTCAGGCCTGTTCTGATTTTTCTTCTGTCTTGGGTTCAGAGCTGGGAACTTCAAACTTGGGAGCCGTGAATTCATCAGATCGTTCAGAGGGTGTGGGACGTGGTGTTTCAGGCTGTGAATGTGAATAGGATGCCTGATTCACATCGTCTTCAATGCCACTGACGCCCTTTTTGAATTCGACAATTCCTTTACCCAGGCTGCGTGCGACTTCTGGTAAACGCTTACCAAACAGCAGCAGAGCGATGATGCCGACAATGATCATTTCATAGCCGCCGGGCATGCCCAGAAAAGCAGGGACAGGTGTGATGTGTGTGATTGTCTGTAACATTTTAGTACCTCTTTTTATGACTAAGGTGTAGAGGGCTGATCAACCGATGCTGGTTCCCTCTGAGCCTGGTATCCTGTGGATGAGAGCAAAACGGTTCAAACCGGGCGACAGATTAGCCTGGTGGTTTATCCTGTTTCGAGTCCTGCGACGGAATACGGGATGAATCCTCCTCGTCATCGGCACCCTCTTGTGAGCCCTTTTTAAATTCGACGATACTTCTTCCCAGTGAATTCATCACTCCGGGTAATCGCTTACCAAACAGGAGCAGAATGATCCCTAAGATGATGGTGATTTCAAGCCAGCCTGGAAAGCCAAACATACTGTGAGTCCCGTTAACTTCTATGAATCAGTCGAGTAGACGATTACATTACAATGGAGTAATTCAGGTTCGTTCGGTGAAATGGTAACAGAAGAAGACTTCACCGAAAATGAACACCAGCGTAAATGGGATGTTTCAATCAGGTATGCACTGTCAGGTATGCTCTGCTGGTGTAAAGGAAAAGACCAGTCGGGAGGTTGTCATTCCTGTATGATGGCACCTGCGAAAACAGTTCTCGGAGGAGATCCCATGGATGGATATCCACTCGGTTTGCCCGCAGGAGTCGCAGGAGGATTGAGCGGTAAGTAATTAAATCATAACCTCGCAAACGCGGCTGTCAACAGAATTTAACGTTCCAATTCGGGTGAATTCCGATTCTGCCCGACAATGATACCTGTAAAAGTGATTTGTGGCGGGACTAAAACCTGAGAGAGGTCCGAAACTTCACTTTTGACTTAAACGCTTACAGCATCTAGAGATGTTTTCTGTAATAACAGTAGCATTTCCAGCCATTGGACCTGTTGCGCAAAGGCATTCAGTTCCGGATCACCCGTGGTTTCACACTCCTGACAGCAATCGACAAAGGCATTTAGCAGCCAGCGTTTATTTGGGACTAATCTCTCTTTCCAGGAAGCGACATGAGAGAGCGCTGCATACCGTTCAAACAGTGGTTCAACTGCTGCGGGCAGCTCATCGTGTAACGGATGGTAGCCGACGACCCTGCTCCAGTACTTTGCATTCGAATAGTCGGGTTCGCGGCGGTGCATGATATGATGCCAGTAGTCGCCCGCCTGGTGTCTTCCCTGGTTTTGAACGGATTGTGAGTATTCATGGCTTTCGTCGAGATAATCGTGCAGGCAGAGCAAGCCGGCTTTGAGCGCCGTTGCGTCTGCAGCAGATTTGATGGAGAGCAGGTCCTGCTGGGGATCATAACCGCGTAACAGGTCCAGCAGCCATTTTCTGTCTGATCCGGGCAGTTAGGGTGCTAATGCCGGGAGAGTGCTGGGAAAATTGCTTTCCAGTGTGAGAGGATTTTCTGTTTCAATCAGTTGAAAGGGGGCTTTTTGTTTTGCCAGTAGAATCAATGTCTGCCAGATCGGTTCCGGAGAGCCCGGTAGATTGTTCAGGCTGAGAAAGTCTGTTTTACGAATCAGGATGCCGGCATGAGAAAGTGGATTCATCGCTGAAGCGGCCGCCAGTGGAGGCAGTGTCTGATATGCCTGAATCATCTGCTCAGAACCAGAGAATGGCAGCAGACAGACCCCTTTGCGAAACTGACTCGGATCGAAGTTCTGTAGCTGGTCCAGGTCAGCCTGACTCAACCGAGGGGCATCGACAAAACCGAGATAGTCTTCTGTTGCACTTTCAAAGAGAGAAACCAGTTCTGTCCGCGACAGGGAGGCAGGTGAAGTCTGTTCGAGTTGCCCCGGGCGGATCGTTGTATTGTCGGTCGGCCAGTTCAATTGATCGGTAGTCTGGTGAGGCAGATATAGTTTTACGGTCGCAGTCATGAGAGTCTAACTTCTGAGTATGAGGCGATACTGGCACGATCGGGAAATCAGGAACACTTCGCTATTCCGCTAATAGGAAATGATATGCGAATTTTTAGTGTTACCTGTGTTTCAGGCTAAATTAACGGATTTCCCGCGAGACCGAAAGTCATGCTCCCGGATTGAAACGATTCCGTTTTTAATCTGCCCGAAAACAGAGGATCTGACCATTCTCCAGAGCGACGACAATACTGCCATCGGCGTTGATCGCCGTGCCCCCCTTCACTGCCAATGCGGGCAAGGCATGCGACCAGAGATCGGTTCCCTGCGCGATGTCGATGGCCGTCAGAAAAGGGGCCTCCGGCTGCTCATCAGGGTGGCCGGCGGTCAGCAGCACTTTCGGAGATACAATAAAGCTGGTAAACCGACGCTGCTGCTGATCTTCCCAGATGTTCTTGCGTTTGAATGCCTGGCCTGTGCGTCGGGCCCGCATGCTCAACCAGCGAGCGACCTCTTTTTTCTCTTTGGGAGCTCCCGGGGGTAATGCTTCTTTCAGAGTGAGATTCGTAAATACACTTCCCTCATAACTGGCATCGTGCACCAGTTCCCGGCGGTCCGCCAGTGTATGTTCGATCGAGAGGTATTTTCCGTATTCCGGATAGTAAGGATAGAACGCGGTCCGGTACTGCGATTGTACTTCAGTGCGGGGCGTATTCAGACATTTTAACGTCTGCAGGTCATAACGGGCAATTTCATAGACGCCTCCTGCCAGAAAGCAGAGTTCCCCTTCATCGATATACAGGCTGCCCTGCAGGCTGATTCCACTGTTGACGGTGGGTGATAAGACGCCGGAGGTATTGTTTTCCTGTTTGAGTTTGCCTGTGACAGGATCCAGGGCAACCAGGTGCGTGCCATCGAAGTGAGCAATTCCGGCAGCGGCATAGAGCGTATCGTTATGGATGACGACGCCTCCGGCGACAGGCCAGGTTGAGATCAGCTTCCCATAAACGGGGATCCAGCGTTGTTCCGGTGCGACGCGAAATGACCACAGGGGCTGCCCCGTCTTCGCGGCAAACGCGTAGACTCGACCATCGGCAGAACCTGCATACACGCGGTCATTGCTGACTGTGGGAGGATAATAGATTGCACCTCCCGTAAATTGTTTCCAGATTAGTTTTCCCTGCATGTCATAGGCATAGATCACACCACTCCGATCAGCGACAAAGATCCTGTTTGCTGCAATCACAGGAGCCGTCAGCAGCGCCAATCTGGTGACCTGGGTTGACCAGGCAGCATGGTTTTTTTTCGGAATGGGGATTTCGGTTGACGAAGACTGATATTGATCTCCACGAAATGCAGGCCAGGCTGTGGAATGATCGGGCAGCGGTTCGACTGATTCGAGCTGATTTGAAGAGATGGTTCGACGCGGCGGAATCTTTTGTGCGGAAGCCGTAGAATTTTTCTCGGGTCCCAGGCAGATGTGACCGTAAAGGGACAGTTCACAGCCGCACATCCAGGGGCCCCAGTAAAGCAGGCCGTTGGAAACGATGACGCCGTCCTGACAGGGAGGCCGCATGGGCGCGATATGTTGTGCGGTATCGGTGGCTGTTTCCAGTCGGACGGTACCGCCGCGTGTACGAAAGAAAATACTGTCGACGCTGCCGGTGGCGCGCGTGCAGGCACGCCGTGTGGGTAAAGACGCCAGCTTTTCTCCGGTGGCGTAATCCAGTTTCATTCCCGTCTCTTTAGGACCGGCTGCATAAATGCCATCATTACGTAAAACTAATTGCAGGTTCCCATGTTCTTTTTCCCACAACATGTAGCCATCCGCGGCGGATGCGGAAACGAGATGCAGGCGTTGTGGTCCCGCGAAGAACAGATACTCATCGCTGCATTTCAGATAGGTCGTGGTGGCGTAGCCGGTGACATAATGCTGGGCTTTCTGATTGGAGCCGATGGACGCCAGTAATTTTTTGTCACTGTTTTTCCAGAGCTGTTTTCCTGTTTCGGTGTTGAGGCATCCCAGGAATTTGTCCGGGCAGTAATAAAAGAGGCGATTGTTTTTCATACAGACGCCACGGCTGTCGATATAATCTTTTTCCTGGAAATGCCAGAGAACTTTCTGGTCTGCCAGACTGATTGCCACAAACGTCCGCCCAAATCCAAAGGCCTGCTTGGGGTCGGAATAGTCATGCCCTTTCCACATACCCCAAGGCCAGTGCCCCAGTCCCCGCCGCGCTGATTTTTGCGTATCGACTTTGATTTCTTCGTTGCCAATCAGGGCATAAAGAACTCCGTCCTGCATGCCCATCCATTTCCAGACAGGGCCATCCGCCAGTTTTTTGTCGATTTTGATTTCGTTGCGAATTTCCCCGGTTTCACTGTCAATGATCTTGCAGGACTCGTTGTCTGCCATATACAACGCGTCGTCGGTGCCGATCATGGTATTGCGGTGAATCATGAAGCCTGCGGGCAACGGACGCTTCCAGAGGATCGTGCCATTAAAGGCGTTAATACACATCAGGGTATTCAGGATGGCATTCTGGTTTTGTTTATGCGCGATATGTCCAAACGCCTTGAAGACTTTGCCTCCTGCAGCGACGGAAACTTCCGGCATGGGCGAAAACTTGGGATCGGCCAGAAACTGGGTCCGGTAGGGAGCGCGTGCATTCTGGTCGGTCGACTGGGGATTGTTATCCGGGCGATGATAGGGATGGTTCCAGTAATCATTTCCGGCTGGAATCGGTTTTTTCAATTCTGAGCCGGCGCGGTAAGCGATCCCTTCAGGGCGTAAAACCCGCAGCAGTTCTGTTTGAGATACCAGTTGCTCTGCCGTTGGTTCGACAAAGATGACGTCAGCCAGATTACTGGCCAGCGCGAGCGACTGAATCGGGCCGTGTTCCACAAAAATTCGGTTGCCCAGAAAACCTTTTTTTTCGGCCAGCTGTCTGACCTTGTTAACTTCAGAAAGCGAGTCTGACTGGAAAAAAATCTGGAACTCTGAATTTTGAAGCACTTCATTTAAAAACGGCGCCTGCTTGTCTGCGGGCAGCCCCAGGACCACGCAAATGCCTGAGGAAGCTGGCAACCTGGATAGACAGGCTGCTGCTGTCTTTGAAATATCCCGCTTCGATTCTGCCTTTTCCGCAGCAGGCAGACTTGCTCCAAGTACGATCCAGATCGACGTGACTGTGAAAAACCAATGGTATTTCAGATGCGGCATGCTCATCCTCCGTGGCGTGATGAAAAAGAATCGGAGACGTTCGCCGTATCATGATGTCAGGTTTGAAATTATATTTCAAAGGTTATTTATGTGTCGAAGCATAATTTCCGGTCTCTGCCCGGACTGTCTTAGGGGGACTGCGGCTGACAGAGAGGACGGAATCTGTTCTTTGATGCCCAAGGTACTGTACGGACTGTGTACGGATGGGGGTTTCTACGAGTGAAATCCGGATGATATTGAGAAAAATCGTATTATCGGCTGGTTAAAATTAAAAATCTGTGAACAATAGGTACTGATTTATCGACCCCGCACTTTGACCGAGACTCCAGAATTGAGTTCGGAGCACGTGCTGGTACCTGTTTGAGTGATGACAAGGGGACCTGTTTGAAGCTCAAACTCAATAATTCGACTGGTGATAAATTCTCATCACTGGCGGTATTCTTGTATGAACCATATCTTACCTGATTATTATGTAAGTGAGGCAACATGGTTTTATCTTTCCCTGTTGCTCTCTCTGGCGGTCTTTTTCCGATTTGACCGGATACTATCGCTGCGCAATCTGGATCTGGTACTGCTGCTTTCCATCTCACCGGGATTGCTGTTTTTAAGTGACAGACCGGTATTGGGAAACATCTGGCTGTTCGCAGGCACGGGGCTGTTCGTCATTCGCATGTGTGTCGACTGTTTCTTTCAGAGACGGCCCCGGGGAGAGCAGAATCTCAACAGTTTTGGGATGGCGTTTCTCTGTATCTCGATCTTTGCCTTTTTTATCGTGCGCGTCTTTACGGAAAATCCTGCGCCGGAAACGATCCAGACCGTCCAACAGGCAGACAGACTACTGAGTATGCAGGATGTGAGCGCGGCCCAGCAAAAAACACATCCCGAGGCTGGTCCCACAGCCCGACTGCTGGCTGCGCCCGTCGTTCCTCTCTCGAATGCAGTGGTCCAGGGTTCTAATCCTGTGACGAGTGCCAGTCCTCCCCTGGATCATTCCACGCTGGCAGCGCGGATCATGGCGATCCTGGCACATGCATTTGTGATCGTGGGGCTGATCATCATGGGGAAAGTTCATTTTGCGGATACACAGGTCGGGCTGGCGATGGCGCTGTTGTACCTCCTGCTGCCCTGTACCGCCTATGATGTCAGTAAGGCGAACCATGTCTTACCGGCGGCATTGCTGGTCTGGGCGTTTGTAACATATAAACAACCGATTCTTTCGGGTATCTTTATGGGTCTGGCCTGTGGGGCGATGTTTTTTCCAGTCTTTCTTTTACCGTTGTGGGCCAGTTATTACCGGAAGAACGGCCTGAAACGTTTTGTACTCTCAGGTAGTGTGGTAGGCGTTGTGCTGGTGGGAAGCCTGATGTTGACTTCGGTCGACCGGTTTTCATTTACCCAGCAAACCATTGGTTCCATCGACTGGTCAGTGATCAAATTTCAGGGAGGTCAGCAGATCCCCGGTTTCTGGAGTGCGTATGATTCGGCCTATCGGATCCCTGTGTTTGTGGTTTTTGTACTCCTGATCGTCTGTCTGACGATCTGGCCCCGCCGAAAAAATCTGGGCCACTTAATGTCTCATACAACGGCGATCATCATTGCCACCCTGCTCTGGTATCCGCAACAGGGAAGCGTCTATCTGCTCTGGTATCTGCCAATGCTGTTGATGGTTGTCTTCAGGCCCCGCCTGTTGCATACCACACAAAGTACCGACGTGGATCGCAATCAGCAGACCAATGAAAAGCCGGTTTCCCGTTTCCAGGATTCGGGGAGCATCGTCAGGCATACATCACAGTAGTGTCTTATCAGACCTGAAATGGCACGTTGGTCGAAAAGATCCGCACGCTCGTTGCGTGCTCGCCTGACATTGACCACCTGTCAATACAGGCTTGATGGACCCGTAGTCGTGCTGGCCAGTTTCAGGGTTGCTGAGAGAGTTCCTGGTCCTGATTGGCTGCCGATGTCGGTCTTTCCTCCTGCTTGCTCGCAAGGAGGGGCGCTTCATTGTCAGGAAAATCAAAATTAGTTTTCGTGTTGACGATAAACATGGGACGGGCTCTGACCTGGTCATAAATACGCGTGACATATTCACCCAGGATGCCAATTCCCAAGGCGTTGAGGGCACCGAAAGATGAAGCGGTAATGGTGACAGAAGCCCAGCCAGGGATTGCCAGTCCGGTAAACAGCTTGTGATAAAGAACAAAGCCGACGACCAGCGTACATACAACAGCGGAAAGAGCTGCGATCAGGTAAAAAATGGTCAAAGGCAGGAACGAGAAGGAAAAGATTGCGGTTTTGGCCAACCGACAAAGATGAATGAACGAAACACGTGGCGTATTATCATAACGTGCTAATCGTTCCACGGTGACACCGGTTTGCCGAAATCCCACCCAGGAACGTAAGCCTGGAAAATAGCGATCACGGTCGATCAGTCTGGCAATCTGAATGGCGACTTTGCGGTCGATCAATCCGAAATTTCCGGCATCTCTGGGGATGTGCGAATTCGCGATCAGATTTAATGTTTTGTGAAATGTAGAAAAAGCCCAGCGTTTCAGTACATTTTCTTTGCGTTCGGTGCGAATGGCATAGACCACATCAAAGCCGGCCTGCCAGGCTTCCACAAAGTCAATAATGGCGGTCGGGCTGTCCTGCATATCCGAATCCATAATGACGATCGCATCACCAGTCGAATGTAATAAACCGGCCTGTACGGCGGCCTGGTGCCCGAAATTTTTGGCAAAATGCAGGACCTTAATCCGGGAATTCAGTTCCGCCAGATCGTTCAGAATCGGGCCACTTTGATCTGTAGAACCATCGTTGACAAAGATGATCTCGTAGCAGCAGCCAAGGGACTGAAGAGATTCTTCTACTGACTGTAGCAACTGAGGTAATACATTCTGCTCGTTAAAAACAGGTAGAACTACCGAGATCAGAAGCTCGTTGATTGCTTTTCTTTCGGTGGAGTCACTTTGTGGGACTGACTGATTCATTTGACTAATACCCCTATCAGTGAAAGTCCAAAAGGGACCCCTGTCGCATGGATCAGTTTGCGTTCGACTCCGGCACAGGACAAGAGACAACGATTTAAGACCGAGGGAATACGTGTAAAGCGAGGCGTATCATCCTGCTCTCGTTTCAATACCCGCTCGGCTCCCCTGCTGAGGATGGCGGCGGGCAGTGTAAACGAATTCCAGTGAGTCACCCATTTGACCTTGAGGCCAGCCTCTTTCGCGTTTTGACGAAAATGTTTTTTCGTATAACGGCAGTAATGCCCCAGTTTTCGATCCCAGTTGGAAAACAGAACGGGATATGCGGGAACGGTAATAATGATACCTCCATCATCCGCCAGTCCTTCAGCCGCATTTTTCAGTAACTGAACCGGGTCCTGCATATGTTCCATCACATCAAGCAAGATGACCGCTTTGGCAGAAGCAGGAGTTACGGGCCAGGGCTGGCTCAGCTCATGCACGGAGAGATTGTTTAGCCCACGGGAACGACCATAATCGACAGAGTCCTGCATCAGATCAAAGCCGGTTACTTCATAGCCCATTCGATTGAACTCAAGTAGATTTCGAGCGGAACCAATCCCCCCTTCAATAATTAATCCGGGAGGCGCGAATTCATTGGTCAGGATTTCCGTCACCAGCTTCCGCTTGGCGACATGCCACCAATAATGATCTTCCAGCTCAATTAATTCAGTAAGATGTCCCGGGTCCACAATGATTGATCTTTATCTTAAATGGCGATGGAATTAAATGGCCGAATGACTGAGAAAATGAGCAGAACAGGCATGCAAAGGCTCAGGATACCAGTGCAATCAGGACAACTCTTCAGGATTATCGCTGAAATGGTAGAAATTGATTGAATTGAAACATATTTATTTTACCTGTATTGCTTATTCTGTCTATAGTGTGTGGTTGAGTTTGAGATTTATTACATTCAATGTGTAAATGTGTGGAGTAAAAAGAGTGGAGATTCAGGCAGCCAAACGGGTTACAGTCTATACATGGATCGCAGTCATCGTCTTTACTCTATTTTTGATGTTGTGTGTACCATTGTTTATAAGAATGCCTTTGGCAACCGATGTTGTGCTGTATGACCTGCAGGCACAGACTGCCTTGAGTGGCGGCACCCTGTATCAGGATGTGTTTGAAACCAATCTACCAGGAATTGTCTGGCTTCATATGCTGGTAAGGCCTTTAGTGGGAATGAGTTCGGATGCGTTGCGAGTAGTAGACTTACTCATTCTCGGTGGCAGTATATTGCTTCTCATGTTCTGGAATTGCAGGAATCAGTTTTCAATCACCGCCATGCTCTGGATGGGTATCACGCTGTTTGCGTTCTATTTTTCACTTACAGAATGGTGTCACTTCCAGCGCGATACGTTAATCCTGTTTCCTGCTCTGGTGGCACTCTGGTTACGTCGCAAGCAGACTGATCGAATACTGGAAGCTGAGTCTCTCTCACATAAGACTTCAGTACTGGTTGTCTGGGGCTGGGGGTTTCTGGAAGGCCTGTGCTGGGCAACGGCGTTCTGGATCAAGCCCTTTGTCGCCGTACCCGCATTGTGTGTCTGGATTGGATCTCTGTTCTTAATCAGACAGCCACGCAAAATGCTAATTGATTTTTCTGGCTTATTACTGGGGGGATTGACCCTGGGAGCGATTGGTATTACCTGGTTATGGCAGACAGGTGCCTGGCCCTGGTTTTATGAAACGTTTACCGAATGGAATCCAGAGTATGTGGCAGCGCGAAAGGCGGGTTGGAACCCACTACGGTTTGCGCAGTTTCTGTTCCGGTTTTATCCCTGGTGTCTGCTGCATCTGATTGCCGTTCCTCTCTCATTCTCAACGGTCTGGCAATGCTGGAAAATACATAAACAAAGCAAATCAACATTGGAAACGGGGCAACGAGATACGCTGCTGTTATCGTTGATGTACCTGGGGTGGCTGTTTCAGTCATACGCATTTCAGCATCTGTTTGATTATGTGCATCCCCCCTCTCACCTGCTGGCGATAGCCGTGATTGGCGTTTATCTGGGAAGTCGAGCTCAGGCGCAGTCTCTGAATCTGGCCTGGAAAATGGGGGTTTTCTTATTCACCGTTATGGCTGTACTATCGTTTCCCAATTTTAAACCGGAACGAATTCAACTCTGGCCAACCTGTGTCTTGAATCAAAGTAATCTGCAGCTCAAATCGGAGCTGGCCTTAATGGTTCAGGTCGACTGGGATGATCTGGCCGCTGTCAAAGCATTTCTGGAAAAACAGAATTTAAAAGATCGTGAGTTGCATTGCTACAACAGTACTCTGGTTTACCTGTATCCCGAGCTTGCAGTTGAACCTGCGACCCGATATGTATTTTTTGATTCGATCCTGATATTCTGTCCGAAACATCGTCGGGAACTCATGGAGTCAGTCAAAACCAGCCCGCAGAAATTGATTGTCACCGATTTGCTGGAGAGCGGATTTGACCGTAAAACGGCTTTGGCAAAATCACCGAATTCAAATCAGTTAACGCCCCCTGCTTATCCGGTGAGTCTCAAAGGCGCTTATCCCTGGTCTCAGCCAGTCGTCTTTCGGGCAGGACGATATCTGGTACATCAGGTACAACGGCCCTTAGGTCGTTTTCCCGCCAGCGGATATATTCCCACAGAGGAGCAGGTAAGAGAAATTGCCCGACAGCAGAAGTGACAGAAAGCGCAGACTGGCTCTGCTTCCGCATCCGAGAAATGAGAGAGCATTTTGAAGAATCAGTAATAAATTACGTTATCTGTTTACTGCGTGGCTTTCGAAACGCACTCAGCAACTGGACCAGCAGCAACATAAGCGTCGTCAGGGAAATGAGCCGCCCGATTTGAAAACCGGGTGGCATGAAAGACAGCTCAACCTGATGTTTGCCTGCAGGGAGAGGAATCGCTCGCAATGAGTAATCAGCGGGCAGGACAGGTAGTTCCTGGTTGTCGATTCGCGCGGTCCAGCCCGGGTAATAGATATCTGAGACGACCAGATAACCGGGCGCAGTCAGGCTGGCCTCGATAGTCAATTGATTCGGAGTTACGTTACTGATGTGAGCAGCGGTAAAAGTCTGCCGGTCACCTCGCGGCAGTACATCCTGCTGCAACAGCACCTCATTGCGTGGCTGGACTTTAGAAATCGCCGCCACAATTTTCTGACTCGGTTGATTCGGGTCGAATTGAGACACGCTTCCCGTGATATAGGCTCTGGGGAGTGGGTTCAGGTTTTCCAGTATCAGGTAAGGTAACTGCTGAGTCTGCGTATTTCTCATGACGAATTCCTCAGGCAGCATGCCTCGTTCGATGGCTTTCCAGCCCTCGATTTCCGGCTCCTGATCTGTCTGCAGGATGACGTATTTAATACTCATCAGATCCAGGAGCGGCTTTCTGGCGATTAAGAGATCTGGTGATTCGAAGCCCGCCATCATCGGAGCGGCATCCGGTTGCGGAAAAGCAGCAGCGGCCAGCAATCCGAGTCGCACGAGAGGAACAGGTTCATACCCCTGGATTTTCATGATTTGATGCTGCCAGGCTTCACGATCGCTGAGCAGCCTCTGGTTCACAAGCACGCGGTGCTGGCCCAGATTCTTTTTGAGAAACGTAATCAGTTTTGTTTCGCCTCTGAACGAGTTCTGCGGGACTGTCTGCAGGATCTGATGCGAATGAGCACAGAGTTCCCATGTGCAAATCAGACCGAGAAACAACGTACCTGCGATGGCAGTCTTTCGAGTAAAGCTGGCTAGGAAAAGTGATATAAAACCAGCGGAGATGGCGGTAAACAGCCAGGCCAGCTGGATTCTAAAAGTCTGTTCTGTGCCCATGTTGAATGCGATGATGCCGTTTGAACGCACGAACTGATAACCCATTCCCAGCAGAGCAACAGCAAAAAAGACTCCGATTATAAGGCGATATATTTTCTTGCGTTCACTCTCGGACAATCGGATCAGGGTTTCACATCCGAAGCCGGCCAACAGGGCGACTGCCAGTGAACAGATCCAGAGCAGACGGGCCGGCAGTCGAAACATGGAGAATCCGGGGATCAGTTGATAGCAGAGCGTATAAAATGGTAGATGGGGACCAAAGGCGAGCAGCAAGGCCGCCAGGCAGAAGAGAGTGAGCCGAATCACATTACGATTGCGACAGAAAATACATGCCCCCCACAAAGCCAGCAGGAGTGGCAGGCACCCGAACGAACAGACGGCTTCCCAGTAAAAGAACCCGGTACCGTAGTACTGATCCGGGCCTCCCCAGACAAAGGGATCGATTAACTGCAGTAGGCTGTATAGGTTCAGGCTCCCCTTATATAAGGCAGCCATATCAATACCACTGGCGCGAACCGCCTGCTTGGTATAGATAAAAACGGGGATTAGATCGATAGCGACCAGCCCTGTCACAAACAGGCTGACTAAAATCCAGTTTTTGAATCTGGTACCGGGAGTATTTGTTGTTGATTGACTGCCAGGGAGATCTGCTGCCGGTTCCTGCGGATCGGGCGGTACCTGGCGTTTCTGCAGCATGAGATCCACCAGGCATTCAATCGTCAGTGCGCCGCTCAGGAACAACAACAGATAATACAGTTCCTGTACATGGCCACAGAAAAAGGAGAGCGAGATCAGAATTGCCAGGAGAGGAACTGCTTTTCTGCTGCCTTCCCGCAGAAGTTGATAGCCATACAGGATCCACGGGAACCAGGCGATCTGTGTGATTGAAGTGAAATGACCTTCTCCCGTTTTTGCCACAAAATAGGGAGCGGCAAGAAAGACGATTCCGGACAGGAGCGCGCTGAAAAAACTCAGCTGATATTTACGTCCCAGTAGATAGGCACCCAGGCCGGCCCACCAGTGATGCAACACCATTGACCAGCTGATGGCCGTCACTGCATTCACAAAAAAGAAGAGCCAGTTACCAGGATAGAACAGAGACGACTGCGGAGTTCCCAGCCAGGGCATGCCGAGCAGAGAGTACGGGTTCCAGTAGGGGAGCTGCTGAAACTGCTCCCAACAGATTTTCTGATAACTTTTGAAGGCAATGAACTGACTGGTAGTGTCGTTATAGCCGTGATTCTGGATCCCGACCAGTACATCATCCGGATGACTCAACAGGGTTTGGAAACAGACTCCTGTCACTACCAGCAGGACCAAAGCTGCAATCAGATTTTGAAACAGTCCGGATTTCATGCGTTACGTTTCATTTCAGCCAGATGTGGAGAAATCATCAGAAAGACAAGGGCGTTGTAAAGAATCCGATACATCGCAGGACAAAACGATTGCGAACAGAAACAGTTTCCTCAACGGGAAGGTCGATTCGGGAAAAAAGTTCAGTATGCGAGCGTCTGTCGCTGTTAACTATCAGCAGCGCATTTAAGAGCACAGATCATGCCAACCAGTTCAGGGCATGGAATAAATTGCCGGGCTCCAGCTCCGATGCAAATCAACGGGTGCCTGGCTGCCACTTTCTTCAGTGGTCTTATCAGTCACGGTTGGGGGGCTGCAGTCCATGTGGTTCTGTGATTTTTTCGTACATTTCGGGACGTCGATCCGCCAGGCGGTGAATCACATGCTTGTCGGGGACACGGTCGACCCGTTTATTGCGGGCCCGGGCCGGATCAATGGTCGCGTAGAGAATTTCCGGATCGGTTCCTGTGGATGTGGCGATGGTTTCGCCTGCTGTACCTGTAATACGGCTCTTGCCAATAAACTCAAAACCACGTTCCGATCCGATGCGGTTGATGGCGCAGTAGTAGATGCCGTTTTCCATTGATCGTGTATTGATGGCATGTTCGGCAACGTGTTCCGCGCCGGAAGGCCAGTTCGTCGGCAGGATGATCAGATCGGCACCCTGGATCGTCATGATACGCGAGGATTCCGGAAAGGCACTGTCGTAACAGATATTGAGTCCAATATTCGCTTCGGGGTGTGAATGCACTGTGAAATCGCGGTCGCCGGGTAACGCGAAGCGGTCGACTCCCAGGTAGGGCAAATGAATTTTGCGATAGCTGCCCAGGACCCCCTGTGGCGTAATCAGGACTGCCGCGTTATAGATGCCCTGCTCTGCCTGCTCCAGCATCCCGATGACGACGGAATGATTCAGTTCTCGACAGACTTCCTGCAGTCTGTCAGTCGTGGGACCCGGAATTGATTCTGCATAAGGCAAGGCTTCTTCGAGGCTGGCAAAACAGTAACCGGTCAGCGCACATTCAGGAAATACGGTAAGGCTGGCGCCTGCAGCAGCGGTCTCTTTGATTTTCTCGATGATACGGCTGAGATTTCCCTCTTTGTCCATGAGAGATACATCCATTTGCACGCCGGCGATTTTCATTGAGTGCGGTCCTCAGACTGTGTCCAGTTTTACTGTAACGTCTCCCGGGCTATTTGAGCCGAGTATAACAGATTGAGAGACGCTATGGTTAAATGTGATGTGCTCTAGACTGTGTCCAGTTTTACTGTAGCGTCTCCAGGGCCATTTGGGCCGAGTATAATAGATTGAGAGACGCTATGGTTAAATGTGACGTGCTCTAGAATTCTGAATGATTGAATATCCCATTCCAGGCAGAATACTGATTATAGGAGCCTGCGCCTCATGTTTCCATTGTATTTGTTAAGTGTGAAACTGGATCAGAGGCGTTCTGTCGTTCTGAAGGGAGACGCCTGTTTGACCGGGGCGTCAATATTTTCAATTGGAGCAGTCTGTTGAGGTGGAATGAGCACACCTGAATCGACAAGGGAAATATAGGTCATCGTCAACAGAATCGCGTAGGCGACTGCGTTACCAAACAGGCCTTTCCCGAACCATTTGAGCGCGCTGCCTGAAGATTTCTTCAGTCGAATAGTCACTCCTTTACGTTCTACGCTGTAGACTTCATCCAGAACCAGGTGTGACAGAAAGCCCAGTGAAATTCCGCCGGCCATCAGAAATTTGACGGTGTAAGAATCACTAAAATAGGCCAGAAAGACTGTTTCCCCAGCAATGATCAGCGCCGGGATGCTGTGGAACATGCCACGATGTACGGCGAATTTACTGAGGATGGAGGCAGCACCGTAGCGCACAGCGGCATAGGTGACGACTGCCATCAGGATGGCGTTGTCTGGATCGGCCCCTTTGTGAATCATACAGCGCATGGCAACGAAGGAAGCGACTGCCGCGGTCAGGGAAAACAGCTCTTTGATGGGACGGCCTGTTTCGGAATCCAGGTCAGGCAGCATGCCACCGACCCAGGTCAGTACGCCGGCCAGAATACCCTGTGTGGGTGTGAATCCCATGAACAGACTGGCGATGGTACCGTAGCCGATTCCCAGAAAGCCACTGACGCTGATATGTTCCGTGTAACCGGCCATCGTATCCTTCCCTGAATGTTACGGTATGATTCCGGAATGTATGAAGCTAAGTCCTTGCAGGAGCAATCGTAGCAAACTTGGGGGGAATCGATCAATGGGAGTTCAAATCACTGGTTTTGAGGGGGAATCGACTGCTGGAACCTGATCTGGTTCAGGTTGTTCATCTGCGGATGATCTGGTGAGATCGTGTAAAATTGACGATGCGTATTTATCTTCTCTGTTGATACAGAACTCATCTGGCCCTATCGGATGATCAATATTCGACCGAGAGATCGCATTCTCTGTTTAACAGGATGTAATTTGATGGTCTGTTTTTTCAGCTTCCGTTATGGTGGACTATTTTGTGGAGTGGCACGGTTGCGTCAAGGGCATCTGAACAAAATCGGGTGGCGATACTTGTTGACAGGGGGACGACCTGGTGCGAATCCGGGGCGGTTTTGGGGTGAAGGCCTGCGAAGTGCGGCGACCCGCAGACATACATTGGTAACTGGTGCGGTTTCAGGCAGTGGAAATCTGGAAAAAACCGGGTTAATTGTAGTGCAGAGTCGGAACAAGTGGAGCGTGTTTCAGTGCACTGTAAACTGGCCACGCGCGCGACTCAATTTAGCGTTTATCATGTTTCGCGGCGCAGCGGCGTCAAGTCGAATATTTTCAGTCCATGCTGCTGGATTACGAAGTTGGATTCATCACTGGCTGAAACGCTCCCAAACGACAAACAGTACGATATTCGGACACGTTTCTAAACAGAACAGCGACGGAGCGGACTGTTTTTTATTGAGCGATGATCTTCAGAACTTCGTCTTTCAACGCCGCATTCACTGCCAGGCCATTTCCAGTGTAGATGGACGGGTTCCCGTCGAAGTCGATCCAGTGTCCTCCGGCTTCTTCCAGGATGGGGAGCAGAGCGGCTGCATCCCAGGGGCTGAGGGTAGGGTCGACCATGACTTCGGCGCGACCGGTGGCGACCAGCATATGACCGTAACAGTCTCCCCAGCCGCGGGCGAGGTAGGAGTTACGACAGAGGTATTCGTACGACTTCTGTTTGCCAATCGTTTCCCAGCGGGTCATGGTGGTGGTACAGAAGACTGCTTCGGAGAGTTGAGATTTATCAGATACTCTGGCGCGACGTGGTTCCTGGTCACGAATTTTCCACCAGGCGCCTTCTCCTTTGATGGCGTAAACCACTTCGTTCAACGCAGGGAATCGACAGACGCCGAGAACGAGTTTCCCATTTTCTTCCAGGCCCATAAGTGTTCCAAACAAGGGGACTCCCTGCGTGTAAGGCTTGGTGCCATCAATGGGGTCGAGAATCCATTTGAACTCGTTTGTCCCTTCAACAGGAGGCAGTTCTTCACCCATGATGCTGTCCTCAGGAAACGCCAGGGTGATTTCTTCTCGCAGTATTTCTTCTGCGCCTCGGTCGGCGATCGTCACGGGAGAGTCATCGGATTTTCGATCGACCTTCAGTTCGGGAGACTGGTAATGCAGCATGATCAGCTCGCTGGCTTTTTCAGACGCCGCTAAGGCCAGTTCCAGACGTGCTTTTAATTCGAATTTCTCAGAATGTGTATTCATGGTTTTGTTTCAAATATTTCTTGAGTGTTTATGATTATCGATCGATTGAGAATTTTAGTTCCCCTGGTATTCGGTCTATTCATCTTCGAGACGGTAGAGGTGCTCTCCTGCTTTTCTGACAAGTAGAATCCCTTCCTCTTCCCGGTTCGCAAATGATTCGATATCGATCGTGTCAGGATCTCTGTAGCCGAGATTGATTTTCTCACACAGTTCCGGAGGAATCTGCGATGCCAGCGTGACACGAACTCGCGGACGTTCAATCCCGTTTTCGAATGTACCTGTACCCCGCACGTGAGTCGAATGTGCCAGAATCCCCCAGGGGAAGTCTTTAAACTGGTCCCATTGCTTGGTGAAATAGTCTCTGACATGATAGCCGACCTGTTCAATCAGCTTGCCATGTGTGATTGAAATTCCTTTCATGTGGGGAGCATAAATAATAAGCTCTCCGTCATCGGCGACTACCGGTTCCAGCTTGTACATGCATTTTCCAGCGACCCAGAGTTCATCGTACATCAAAGGTGCACAAGACAAAACCTGTTTGAATGGTTTCGGCATGCGTTTGATATGAATCTGGCCTGAAAGATCAGCCGCGGATTCCCAGGCTACTTCAGGAGAACCGTAAAACAGGCCATATAATGAGCTGTCTGGTGCCACGACAAAGGTGATACAACGTTTTTCGTTCGGAATCATCGCAGCAGACAGATTCACCACATCACGTACCGGGGTCTGTTTGACGCCGATAATTCCGACATTGGTGATTAATGCACCCAGCCAGTGGAAGAAGTTCAAAAGATCCGGACCAGAAATACCGGGGAAAAAGTACTTGCTGCCACCGGAAAAGCCCACGACTTCGTGAGGAAAGACGGGGCCCATAATCTGCAGGATATCATAGTCTTTGATACGAGCATTGATGGTGACCGGGACTTCCATTTCCAGGAGTCCTGCTGAGATTAAAGAAGTCTGCTCTTTCGTGAGAGTCCCGATTTGTGTAAGCTTGTCAGGTTGGTCCCATTCATGGTTGTAAAGTCCTACATCCCTGTATTCCGACTGCCTGGCTGCCTCGGAGATACCCAACAGGCGGCAAATGTCTTTTTCAGGCATGGGAGGATGCGTCCCAAGAGCAACGAGGACGTCAATCCGTTTTGCTACCGGACTGAGAATTCGATGGAAGGTCGAAAACAACAGGGGTAACGGAGCCGTGCGGGTCGCATCGGGCACGATCAGCAGAATACTCTTGTTTCGATAGTCTTCAACAGGCAGGTTGGATTCAAACCACTGAATGACTTCCTGCTCGGTAAGAGTTTGATGGAGATTTTCCATAGTCGCATATTGCTTTCAGAAAAGCCCAGATCTCATGCTTGCAGTTCTGAGCCGGACTGATGGTGAAAACAGATACTATAAATTATTTTTCAAAAAAGTGAATCGACTCAGCAGGCTTTGGGAGTCGTATATCACACTTTTTATGGCTGGACCAGTCTCAAGGGACCGAACTTGGCAGACTCTTTGAGATAACGGAATGTTCACATTCTTTTTTCGTGGAAGTCAAAAATTCGGAAGAAAACCCGCCATAAGACTGGTCAAAAGCAACGGTGATCTAGTAACCTCGTAAGATGCGCTCTGAATAGAGTTTGAGGGTTATCAGGCCCGATTCTTCAACAGGCTTTATTGAGAGCATGCGATTAAAATGTTTGTGTTCCGACCGATACTAGCGTTGGTCCAGGTTCAATTCAGGACTGACTTATGAAAATATCTGGAAGTGTCTCAATAATGCGAAACGCGTTTTGGGATCAGGCAGGAGGCCGTCCATGACGTTGGCAGAATTGTTGGAAAATCAATTTCGTGCCGATATCCGATTCCGTGGTGCAGCGTATATTGAAGCGGAACGGGTCGAACTGACCCGGATTACCGCCGATCATATTTTTGCTGTGGTCCGGGATGGTGTCGAGTACCAGACGCAACTGTCGCGCGATGATGGAAACCTGAAAACTTATTGCACTTGTGATCAGTTTCAGAAGTTCAATGTCTGCAAGCATCTGTGGGCCGCTATCTTGGCCGTGGATGAAGCGGGTTATCTCGCTGGTGCGGTCAAACCCGGCTACATTCCGCCGTTTATCATCGAAAGTGCCCCTCTCTCCTTTGATGAGGATGCGGATGATTTCGAATTTTCGATGCCCGATGAATTTGAAATGGGTGGCGGACGTTCCCGGAAAACGAAATCGGGTTCAGGTAGCAGCAGTCAGTCGACCGCTGTTTCATCAAAACCGCGTTTGCGTGACTGGGAAGCGCGACTGGTCGAGCTTAAAAATGAGTTTGCTTTGACTCCCGTTCTCTCGAAAACCACACAACAGGAACGAGAGATCTTTTATGAAATCGACATTGAGGAAAGTCTGGAATCCGGGCAACTGGTGGTTCAGACATCTCAACGTCAGCGACGTGCGAATGGGCAATGGGGCAAGTTAAAACCTCTCAAGCTGAAGGCGGGTCAGCTCCAGGAAGTCGAACACGAAGACGATCGACGAATTCTGGCTTACCTGTCCGGCGGGACGCCTGAACGGACCAACTGGCGGGCGCAACAGACGGAAACTCAGGTCGCTGCGTTTCGTTATCGCATTCCGTATGAACTGTGTGAACTGATCCTGCCATTGATGTGTGGTACGGGTCATGTACGCTATCTGGACCGTCAGCCCGACGATGTTGATTCCCTGAAATGGAATGGCGAGCAAACCTGGGAATTCTGCATGGGAGTAGAGCGAGACCGGAAAAAATCCAACTGGAAGCTGCACGGTCATCTGAAACGGGACGATGAGATTCTGCAGATCTCCTCTGCGCGACTCATCGTCGCGGGGGGGCTGGTGCTGACGAATGATAAAATAACACCCCTGGAAGACTATGATGCCTTTCCCTGGATCAAAATGATTCAACTGAATGAAACGATTGAAGTGGAAGATGGCGAGCAGCAGGAACTGGTTGATCGTCTACTGGATATGCCGGTACTTCCACGCCTGGAACTTCCTGAAGAACTGCATCTGGAAGAGGTAACCTGTGATCCCCAGCCGGAACTGCTGATTCATTCGCCGCAGAAAAAACGCTGGCAGCAGGATCGCCTGTATGGTGAAATTCACTTCAACTATCTGGATCATCTGGTATCCGGCTCGAGCACTCAATGGGCGATCGTGGACCGGGGAGAAAAACGCTGTATTCTCAGAAATCGTGAGATGGAATCCAAAGCCTGGACCCTGCTGCAAGACAGCGGTTTTCGCAGACTGCTTGACCGGCGGATTCAAGGGCGGGATGTTGAGATCTCTGCACGCGATCTGGGAGGAGCGGTTCGTGAACTGATCAAAGAAGGTTGGGCGGTTCGCGCCGATGGCAAACAGGTTCATCAGCCTGCCAACATGATGTTTAAAGTGGAATCAGGTATTGACTGGTTTGAACTGCATGCGGACATCGACTTTGAAGGTCAGACGGTGCGGTTCCCCGAGTTGCTGTCTGCGTTGGCACGTGGTGATTCTTCGATTCGACTCGATGATGGGTCTCTGGGAATCCTGCCGGAAGAATGGATTGAACAATACGGAATTCTGGCTGGGATTGCAGTCACTGATGAAGATCATCTGCGGTTTGCACCCAACCAGGTAGCGCTGCTCGATGCTCTGCTCAATTCTCAGGAATATGTAGAGACCGACGCCAAGTTCGATGAAATCCGCGAAAAGATTCACTCCTTCTCAGGAATCTCAATCGATAAAGAGCCCGATGGATTTAAAGGAGACTTGCGTAAATATCAGCTGGAAGGCCTGGGCTGGTTGCAGTTCCTGCAGGACTTCCATTTTGGTGGCTGCCTGGCTGATGACATGGGTTTGGGAAAAACTGTTCAACTCCTGGCGCTGCTTTTACGACGGAAAAGAGCTCGGGACGAGCATCTTCCTTCGCTGGCTGTCGTACCGAAATCGCTCATGTTTAACTGGATACAGGAAGCTGCCAAGTTCACGCCTGAGCTAAAAGTGGTCGAGTATGCTGGCGGTGATCGCAGTAAGCTGATTGAGCAGATAACCGATTATGATCTGGTACTGACGACTTACGGTACGATGCGGCGTGATATTACGCAGATCAAAGACATTCAATTTGATTACGCTGTGCTGGATGAAGCCCAGATGATCAAAAACTCCGGTTCGCAGGTTGCTAAAGCTTCGCGCCTGGTACAGGCCCGCCATCGTCTTGCACTCAGTGGTACTCCTGTTGAAAATCATCTGGGAGATCTCTGGTCGATCTTTGAGTTCCTGAATCCGGGGATGCTGGGACGCAGCTCTGTCTTCAAGGCCTATACCAATGATATCGAGGATAAAAATGCCCGTGTTCTGCTGGGCAACGCATTACGCCCCTTCATTTTGAGAAGGACGAAAGAACAGGTTGCCAACGAGCTGCCTGAAAAAGTCGAGCAGACCCTGTACTGCGATATGGGTAAAGAACAGACCAACCTGTATGACGAGCTGCGACAACACTACCGGGACTCCATTCTGGGAATGGTGGAAACCAAAGGAATGGGTAAGACGAAAATTCATGTGCTTGAGGCGCTGCTTCGTCTGCGACAGGCTGCCTGTCACCCTGCCCTGCTGGATCGTGGCCGGGCTCTGGATGCCTCAGCGAAAATGGATGTTCTGATACCGCATCTGGAAGAGCTGATTGATGAAGGTCATAAAGCACTCGTCTTCTCGCAGTTTACCAGTATGCTGTCGATTGTGCAGGAACACCTGGATCAGAAGAATATTGTCTATGAATATCTGGATGGACAGACGCGGGACCGTAAGGAACGTGTGGAACGGTTCCAGTCTGACAAAGACTGTGGCGTTTTTCTGATCAGTTTGAAAGCGGGAGGTTTGGGGTTGAACCTGACAGCTGCCGACTATGTGTTCATTCTGGATCCGTGGTGGAACCCGGCTGTGGAAACACAGGCGATCGACCGGGCACATCGGGTCGGCCAGACCAAACGCGTGTTTGCCTACAAGCTGATCTGCCGCAATACGGTCGAAGAGAAGATTACCGAGTTGCAGCAGCAGAAGCGGGAACTGGCGGATGCGATCCTGGAAGAAAACCAGAGTGTCCTCAAGAACCTTTCCAGCGACGATCTGGAATTGCTGCTGTCATAAGTGAGAAACAGTTTACAGTCGGTTGTGATTTACTTATCTGAGGTTTTCTTCTCAGCTAACCCACGCGTAAAGGCTTCGTATGCTTCCCGGTATTCTTCGGGGACTGGCAGGCGACGGGGGCCAATACTGTCTGTGTTCTGTTTTCTGGTACTGGTTCGTTCGCGCTGTGCTGCCCGATTCGCGGGTTTGAGGGATTTTAACATTTCTTCAAACTGACGTTTACGGGCCAGTGATGCAGGCGACTGTAATTCCTGCTCGGGAGTCTGCAGCTGTTTCTGTAATCGCTCAGAAAACTGCTGCATCTCTTCTTTGGTCCAGCCCAGTTCTTTGAGCAATTCCTGATTAACCTCTTTACGTTTCAGCTCATCTTTGATTCGCTTCAGGACCAGGTTGGCCGCTTCTTTTCCGTATTCCAGATTAGCGTCTTCCGCCTCAGGCAGTCCAGGTGGGGAAGCGTTGCCGGAATCCTGGTCATCCGCTGCTGCAGACTGGCCTCCCTTGGTCGAGCCACTGCCCTGTGGGTCTCCCGCACGTTGACCGGAACTGGAACCAGCACTTTGCCCTCCTTTTGACTTGGATTGTCCTTTCCCCGGTGAACCGCTTTTATTTCCGCCCGGTTGATTGCCGCTTTTTTTACCAGATTTACTCTCTCCTGATTTGTTCTGGCCCGATTTGTTCTGCCCCGAAGATTTTTCATTGGATTTGCTATTCGAGTCTGGCTTATTCTTAGACTGCTTTGAGTCAGCAGGTTGGTTCTTTGAATTCTGTTCCTGATTGCCTTTCTGTCCGGATGAATCACCTTTCCCCGGTTGCTGGCTTCCCTTCTGTCCCTGGTCATTTTGAGAGCTGTTGCCTTTTTCACCATTCTGTGGTTGTTTTGATTTCTGATCTGTGGGGCGACCTTTGTCTTGAGGAGGTTCATTGGAACCATCAGGCTGATCTGGCTTCTGTTTCGAATCAGGATTAGATGAAGGTTGCTGTTTGCCGGAAGGGGACTGATTCTGGTCTGATTTTTCCGGTTTCCTCATTCCCTGTTTTGGATCTGTTTTCGAAGCATTGTCCGTATTTTCTGACTTCGAATCAGGATGATTCGATTTGGGCTTTTGCGAAGAATCATTTTGGCCAGGACGAGTAGCAGGTTTCTGGTTCGGGTCGCGTTCTACATTTTTATCGGTTTTCCGGGGATCGGCATCGGGATCGTTGTTCGGGGTCGCTTTGCCCTTTGGATCTCCATTTGATTTGCTTTTCATCGCATCATCTGAGGGGGCAGCTGGTTCTTTTTTGCCTTCGGGGACGGGACCAGTCTGCGACGGTTTCTGTTTACCACTGGGATCATTGTCTGGTTTGTCTGCCTGATCCGAAGACTGCGGGTTGGAGTTCTTTTCAGGTGAATCCTGAGGAGTACCTTCAGATCCTTTACCTGTATCAGATGAGGGATTGTTCTTTTCACTTGAGGAGCCGGATGATTTCTGGTCCTGCATCTGAGGATCGTTTTCCGATTTTCCAGGTTCTTGTTTTTCAGAGTCAGGTTTTTGTTTCGGTTCTGAACCGGGTTCTGGTTTCTGGCCTTCTTTTTTCAGTTGTTCCAGAATGCGTTTCATCGCTTCCTGATCGTCAGCGCCATTGCTATCCAGTTCCTGTTTCTCGCCCGATTTCTTTGGCTTCTGGCCAGCGCCTGGTTCTTCTGATTGCTGAGGATCGGTCGATTCGGATTGTTGGGATTTCTTATTGCCTGTCTTTTGATCGTTTTTTTCCTGCTGATTTTCGTCACCGGGTTTGGTTTCCTTCCCGGGCTGTCCCTCTTCTTTTTTGTCTGGATCTGGCTGATCAGACGATTTCTGGTCGGTTTTGTCAGACTTGTTCTCCATCGGCTCTGATTTGTTTTTCTGATCGGAGTCGGGGTTTGGATTTTGAGGAGCGGTTTTCTGTTTTTGTTCCTCCAACTGTTTCTGAGCTTCTTCCTCAGAGACAGGCTCTGTGATTTCAATCTTGATCTTTGGTGTATTCTGGCGATTTCCCGAAGGGTGCTTGTTATCACGGGCTTCGACCCAGAAATAAATCGTCTCACCAGGAGTCAGTCGCAGTGGTCCCAGTTCGAAATCGTGATTCAGTCCGACGCTCTGTTCGGAACCTTCGAAGAGAGTTTTATCCAGAATGCGGACCTGTTGTTTATCGACTCTCAGATTCACATAACGGATCTTGAAGTCCGGGTCTTCTGCGATTACCGAAATGGGGACGATACCGTTGGCAGGCATCGTCAGATCCTGTTTTGGTGTCAGCAAGCTGATTTCAGGGGGCTGGTCCGGCCGGATCATCAACGGATAGACGGTGGGCGACAGCGTGGTCTGCCCTGCTTCATTGCGGCATTTGATCTGATAGAACTTGGGGAATGTTCCATCGGCACGCAGTTTCAGTTTCCAGGAGGCTGTAATTGAATTTTTACTGATCTTTTTTTCGGTTCTGAATTCTTCCAGTAAGGAATTGGAGTCTTCGTCGTCAGAAAAGAGAACTTCAAAAGAAGCAATCGGCATATTCGTCGTGGCATCGACGGTGATTTTTGTCCCTTCCCAGGCATCAATGGCTCCGCCCGGCTGCTCGACCGCTGCCAGTTCCATATATTTTGGGTACTCATAACGGATCGAGTGTACGGTCGCAGAAGGTGGCTGGATGACTTTGACTCGAAACTCTTCTGAAATCGCGTCTCCTGCTTGAACATGGTAGGTTAATTCCTGGCGAATACCCCGTCCGTTAATCCCGACAATCATGCCCTGGTACCGTTTCAGAGTCTCATCCATGGCTCGAAGTTTGACTGGTTCGTCCACACGACCTTCGTCGCTGGATGAGTAAAAGAGAGTTACCGTTTCCGGTACTTCTCCGCGCAGGTCAACAATCACTTCCAGCTGACTTCCTGACAGGACTTCTGTATTACCTGGTGTCACGGAGTTGATCTGGGTCTGAGTCGCAAATTCTCGTTGCGGGGAAAATGAAATGGCCGCTGAAATTGATGGCCAGATTTCCTTTGGTGAGAAGAGTGCATAGAAGCACAACAACGCCACAACAAACAATAATATATAAGAGAGCCGCATGAGCGGACGACGATCGACGGCCTGCTCGGTATCGGTTTGAGAAAGAGTCAGTGCAGCGCGTTTTTCCAGGGAGTTGATGATTTCCGGATTCACAGTGCGATTGGAGTTTTTGAGATCAATCAGGTTGAGCAGAGAACCTTCCATCTCAGCAGACGTCTGCTCCAGGGCTTGCGCCGAATAGAGGTGCGTAACTTTTTTGAAATAGGGTAAAATCAGCTTCCAGACTGCCCAGCCCAGGCAGGCGAGAAATACTCCCGCCAGCATCAGCAGACGTGCGGTATGACCAAACCCTCCTTTAATGATCCAGTGATCAAACAGGACAAATACCAGCAGGTAGCCAAGAAAGATGGCGGTAATCCCCACTGCCGTTGTCAGTAGATCGTTTGCTTTGATATTGGATCCGGTTTTCGAGACCTGATAATCCACATATTCATCAAACTTGGCATACTGGCCTGATCGCTGTTCGGTCGTCTGCTTCGGATTAGATGCCGTTGACATGGAAAGCCTGTGCCTGAATCAGATTTGAAATAGAAAAGAATTCACTCATACCTATTATAGAGTGATCGACGTCGGTGATGGTATGAATGTTCCTGAAAATTTAGTGAGAAACGATTTTCCCTGATTTTCTGTTCGATGATTGAACAATGCCTGTAAAGGCAGTCAAACCAGGCCTTTATGCTTCCTGAAGAACCATTCAGCGGTCAACAGCAGGATAAAGCACAACAGGAAATACCAGTTATCCCACAGAGACACCCGGTGGTACCGTGTCAGGTCGTTATTCCATAAATTTTCTCTGTTCATGCGCGACAGAAAGCTTTCCAGTTCTTCAGGTGGCAAGGAACTGCCTCCGGAGAGTGACGCGATGGCCTCCAATAGGGAGTAGTCAGCGGCAGGGTTATCCAGTTCCAGATCACGCGGATCTACGATGAATCGAGTTGTGGCGTCGAAGCCGAGTGAGTTACCGTTTTTCTCTGCACGGACCGTGACCCAGTAATCACCCGGTTCCTGAGTTTGTGAATATGTGGTAGTGGAGGTTGCAGCGGCCCCCTGCAGTTCCGTCTTGCTGGTTTTTCCGGAAGGGCCTGTGACCTGCACCGTGAATTGAACATCTGAAATGGGTTTTCCTTTGTCATCCCGGGCTCCAAACTGAATGGGAACCTGACTGCCCGGGGGGACATTGCGGGGTTCAACACGTGCCCAGACACTCTGGTCGGAATCATTTTCTTTATGGGCCAGCCAGAGAATGATCTGTCTCCAGAACCGCTCGTGTTCATTGCGATTTCCGGTTAGAAACCATTGGAAAGTCGTATCGCCGGCGAATGCCATGACACGCGCATTTCCCACATCAGAGGCAAACAGCAAAGGGATGGCTTCATTTCCAGCAGATTCTGCCAGGACCTGGACGGTTTCAAATTTTTTCTTGAGACGATTTGCTCCCTTGAGCGGGGCCAGCGAGTTCCATTTTTGCTGATTTCCCTCGCGGGAACTGTCCAACTGCATCACATATTGTTGCAGTCCCAGTGAGGTCGGTACCATTTTCAGATCTTCCAAATAGTGTAGATCTTTCGCGATGGCATTTCCGTTCTGTTTTTCGCTGGCGCGCATGACGACAGGGATCAAATTCTCCAGAGGAGTGTCTGCATAACCACCGGGGCCAAAGCTATGGTACCCCCCCGTCATCAGTAGACCGGCCCCCTGTTCAACGCGGTCTGCAATTTTTCGGAGGACTGTCGATCCGAGAATGTCGGCAGGAACATCTCCTATGATAAATACATCGTAGCGGGAGAGATCTTTGAGATCCGCATTGACGGGTTTCCTGCTACTGGAAAAACCATTGCCAACCGGAATATAATCCAGCTGAATTTTAGGGTCGTTCATAGAGCGGATGAATTTCTGCTCGGGGCGCAGGGAGTCAAAATAAACGACCTGCAGCCCCCCTTTCTGGACAGTGACAATCGTTTCCAGTCGGTTGTTGGTCTGTTTGATTTCGCCTTCCAGGGGAACAGCTTCTACAGCGATTTTATATTCGCCGGGAATTGTCGGAGTCCAGAAGAGTTCCACCGTGCTCAGTTCATTATTCTGGGTCGGGTGGATCTGGGTCGCAACCCGGGAATTACTGTAAGCTGGTGCTGGAATCATTTTCCCCGCTTCGCCTTTTTTAATTCCAGTACGGTCTTCGACCAGCAGACGTATGGTGATATCGCGATTGGCTGCTCCCAGGCTGCGAACTTTGACACTGATAGGGGTGTTTTTTTTCTCGAATACCAGCGGATCAATGACCAGACTCTCCATGACCAGGTCCAGTGTTGTATCCTCAAGACTGGATGAGCCAAATCCGATTGTATGGATAGGAATGCCCGTGTCACCGAAGTAGCTTGCCTGTGATTTGGCATCGACATCATAGGGAGGCAGCGTCCGTTCGGCTCCATCGGAAAGCAATAGGATTCCCACCAGTCGATCCTGCTGTAATTGACTGGAAATCATTTCCAATGCATAGCCGATCGCCGTCTGCTCTCCAGCAGCTTCCTCTGAAAAAGTCTCAACGGGAACCAGTTCACTGGAGAAGTCAAAACGCCGGATACCGATATTTTCGTCAACATTATCGAGAACTGATTTGACGGTTTGAAGCGTTTTCAATAATTCATTGCGGCGTGTCGTGCTGCCAGGCCCATCTTCTGTCTGCATGCTGCGGCTGGCATCTGCGACGATGTACAGCCACGACTGCTGCTTTGTTTGATCACTGAATTCAATGGAGGGACGCAGCAGCATGAAAACCAGTAGCAATACAGACGTTAACCTTAAACCAATCAGCAGCCGGCGGATTCTCGGTGAGAAATGCCGGACACGTTTCGGATATGTCGTTAGAACCAGCGTGATCAACCCGATGATCAGCAGGATCAGCGTAGGCCAGGACCAGATTGGTTCAAATATCGGTTGCATGATATGTCTGTAAAATCAATAAAATAGAATGGATTCAGGCGCAGATTCAGGAAGTCGTTTCGGCTACCTGATCGATTTCATAGAAAAAGTTTGCGGTAAAGTGTTCGAGGCAAAATAGCAGCAGCAGCAGGGTTGCCAGTAAGGGGAATATTTCCACGCCGAGCCTTCCGGTTCGAATCGTGCGTTTCAGTCCTTCCATGTCGTGGGTGATACTGTACCGGTCGGCACCCAGAAACTGATCAAGTTCGTTTACAGAAATGGGAGTGAAGTTACTTTCAAAAGGGCTGACATTCACACTGAACCCGCTGGAGGAACGGGTACTGTTACTGGAATTGTTGATCAACTGATAATGGCCGACGGCGGTGGTTTCCGGTATCGTGACCTGCTGGGCTCCCGCTTTAACCTGGATCAACAGTTGTTTTAAATCGGGTGTTCTTAACAGAAATATTTCGGGTGTCGGGGCAGAAGCAGGCCATTGATAATGGGCGATTTCACCAGCAAGATAATTCGCACGATTCGATCGCGTGTGGATCAGGTAGCGGGTTAACTGATCTGCGAATGCCAGATATGACCAGCGTGCGTACAGGAGCTGGCTCCAGCCAGATGCATCGACGCCGGTCGTGAGTACGACGACTTTCCCCTGTCCCAGATTACGTTCAATGATAGCGGGAGAGTTTCTGGAGTCGGTATAAGTCGCGATTACCTGCCCTTTCTCGGTCGGTTCGACGCGCCAGTAACGGGAGACTTCCATTGTAGAAAGTTCTCCCGTCCCACCCAGTTCCTGAAAATATTCGAACAGAGAATGGGGATTGTTTTCCAGATCCAGGTATTCAGGAGGGATAAATTTGAGTGATCCCAGTAATTCCAGGGGGAGCAAATTTTGTGCTGCCAATGAATTGAAGGAGACGATCATCGATTCCGGAGCGTCTCCATCACTGCCTAAAATGAAACAGACTCCGCCACCATTTTCCGCGTACTCAGTGCACAGTCGCCAGGCTGTTTGAGGGAGAGTGGTGACATTAATCAGATAGACGGCTGCATATTGTTCCAGTGGTGTCGATTCCAGTTCATTGAGCGAAACCACTTTGCATTGGTAGCGGTTTTTCTTTAATGTGACGAGTTTCTCCGGCGCCAATGCGGCATTCCAGAGTTGGGCTGAAGCGGGGGCCGGACTGACAATTAATATTTCCGGAGGTGGCTCTGCCAGAATCGTGAAATAGCGGACATCATCTGGAAGATAAGGATCTGAAGATGTCAGGCGGAGTTCGCCTTGCGTGATCCTCTGACTTACATTGGCCAGACTCATTTCGAGTTGTGTTTCCTGATTTGATCTTGCTACAGGCTCGGAAGCTGGATTGGTTTCAGAGGAACCTGTGATCGACAGCTGCCGCTGATCTCGTTTGATTAACTGACCTTTTTCATTTTGAGTATAGAGTTCCAGGGTGGTGTTATCTGTGGTAATTCCAGAGGTCACGATTTCTGTTTTAATCGTCACAGAATTGCCCAGCGTGATTGTTTCTCGCGAAAGGTTAATGTGGGAAATTCCCATGTTTTTCGGATTTGTGACACCGACGTCGATCACATAAATTCCCAGCCATTTCAGCCTTTCCAGTTGTTGTCTGATTGATTGAGATGGCTGACTTCTCCAGGCCGAACGAGCCAGATCGGTGTAAATATAAATTTCCCGGACAAATTGATCTGCGCCTGCTGACTGGGGGGCAGCGGGTTGTTGCGTAGTCTGGTTGCGTTTGAAATCATCTTCCTGTCGATTGATGGCTGCACGCAGGCGGTCATCCAGAAACAGGGAGAAAGCGGATGTTTTAAGTGATTTGATTCTAGACTGGACTGCTGTCAGATCTGACTGAAAAGGGAAATGATCTTCACTACTGCTATGCATGACAGAGACCCTGCTCTGAGCAGGCAGGTTGCTTAAATGCTCATCAGCAATCGTTCTGGCCTGATCCAGGCGAGAGAGACTGTCCTGACGGTAATCCATGCTGAGGCTGGTATCAAACAGGAAGATCGCGGTGACCGGGATGTTCTCTGACACAGCGGGCAGCGGTTCGGAAATCTCTGCAAAGATGCGTCTCTGATAAGGCCACAAAACCAGGATCGTCACCAGGAGAAAAGCAGCTGCCCCGATTCCGCCTCTTAAAAATGTGCGACGTGTATTCAGCGTCTGCTGAGAAACGCGTTGTTTCTGATAGTGACGCATCAGCCCCATGTAGACGAGAACCGCGATCAGCCCGATGATAATGAGCATGGTCAGCTCATACGCCGAAAAACCATAATTGGCCGGGGGAAGAGATGGCCTGGTCAATGCGAGGACAATGACAATAATTACCAGTATCCGGAGTAACAGCAGCCAGAAGTGACGCAGTTTGAGTCGACGAGAGTTCTGGATTTTTTTGCGTTGCAGGAGTGCCAGCGCGGGAAAGATCAGTTTCTTTGGTTTTGAACGGAGCAGAAAATGTAAAATCACCGGGATTATTGCCAGAACGATTCCAAGTAATAAACCGGGGTGAATAAGTGACATATATTAAAAATCTATTGGAGAGATTGAGTGGCGAATCAAACGGCCCTGTTGGGAACCTGCTCACTAGAGCGCATCACATTTAACCATAGCGTCTCACAATCTATGATACTCGGTCCAAATGGCCCTGGAGACGCGACAGTAAAACTGGACACAGTCTAGTGGAGTGTCATTTTTAAAATTTGGGTTGATAGATATCACGAGAGTGCGACAACGGAGCACGTAAACAACACCCCCCACCCCTCAATTTGTAGCTTGACAAAGCACTAGCCTTTATTCAGATTTACTGTGTCGTCTCCAATACCATCTGGACTGTGTTTAATAGAATGAGAGACTCTGTTAAAAAATAGGATGCGATCTGACATCTGATTAGAAGCTTGTACTTTCTGTCGGGGCTGTTGATGCAGAATTTATGAAATCGACTGTTTCCAGGCTGTAGTCCATCTGTTCTTTGAGTTGTGATTCACGTGCAATATTTTTCGGGATCACCAGCAAAATCACAACCTGTCGATTTCCTGATTCGGTCAGATAGATCTGAAACTGATACGGAACACCGTCGATCGGCATCTCTGGTATAAAGGTACCCACAGTAAATGATTTGGGATTTGTATACCCTTTCCCTTTAGGGAATTGCTCTGATTTAAAATCTTCCGTATTCAAAAACTGATCAAACGTGTTAGCAATCTGATTATTGACGTTGTTGAAAAAGTTAAGCGCCTCTTCAGTCCGTTTTTCCTGCAGCAGTGTATGATTACTGAGTACATACAGGTACGCGGGACGCTCGACGCTTTCGTTTTCGAGATCGACGGGAACTTCCACTCGCCAGGCGCCTTCCAACCCTGGCAGAACCAGATCCGCATAGTCCGGTTGTCTGGGGTCTATCGTTGGCATGGGTTCCGGTGCCGGAGTCTCAGATTCATCGGTTGATTCCACAGCGACAGGAGTATTCGGGGCTTCCATCTGCTGAAACTCCAGGGGAGCCCTCATTTTGATTGTCGGGGAGGACCATAGCCCCGAGAGCGCCTGATTTCGAGTATCTACGTAGGCAAAATATTGCGATGTTTCATTCAGGCGTTTTTCATAGGTTTCTGAGCCACAACCATGAAACAAAGTCAATCCTGTCGACAGAAGCAGAAGTTGGACACTACCCCTGAAAGGCACCAGATCAAACTTGAATAAAGTGTCCTGCATGATCAATTTCATGTCCCATCTTAAAATAATGGCTGATATCTATAGAAAACGGTCTCTGAAGTCTGAATGGTACCGTGACTCTTCCTGTTCTACTAATAGATTGCCGTTTTCTGGAATGCCAGGCCTGAACCAGCTATTCAACCTTGATGCAGACAGAGGGGGTCCAGAATATGGCGCAATCTAAAGTCGATTGTCACATCTTACCAATCATGTACTGATATTGTTGATGATACTGGAGGGAACGTCAACTTCGATCATTTTGTGTACTGAAGTTTTTAATTTTCGGCCCGAAATCGGATTTCGCCGGAAACAATGACGACTTCTGCCCTGCCTTGCAGTTCTTTCCCGAGAAACGGGGTATTGTGACTGGATGATTTGAGCATCGTCGGTTCGAGAATATAACGGATATCCGGATTAATCAGGGTGATATCGGCGTCTGCTCCCTCTGCCAGGGTTCCCTTCTCAAGGCCCAGGATTTGAGCAGGGCCCACAGTAAGTTTACTGATCAATTCCAACCAGGAAAGGTGACCGGGAGTGATCAGGCTCTGCAGACAGACTGGCAGCAACGTCTCCAGGCCGATAATTCCGAAGTCGGCTCCCAGGATTTCATCGGTTTTCTTTTCCGCGGCATGGGGGGTATGATCGGAACAGATCGCATCAATCGTGCCATCCTTTAAGCCTACGATCAATGCGTCGATGTGTTCCTGAGTACGCAGTGGAGGCAGGACCTTGAAGTTAGGATCATAGTTCTCCAGCATCTGGTCGGTGAGTGTCAGATGAAGCGGTGTGACATCAGCAGTGACATGGATCCCGGTTGCTTTGGCGCGACGAATCTGGGAGACACTGTTCTGAGTGGAGATGCACATCAGGTGAATTCGCCCCTGAGTCAGTTCAGCCAGAGCGATGTCACGGTTGACCATAATCTCTTCTGCGGCTGCCGGGATGCCTTTGAGTCCGAGTACCGTCGAATGGAAGCCTTCATGCATCTGTCCCTTGTCAGTCAGTTCTGCGACTTGAGGGCGATTCAGAATCGGGCGGTCAAACATGCGGGTGTATTCCAAGGCACATCGCATGATTTGTGCATTATCAATCGGGCGGTCAGCATCGGTAAAACCGACGGCTTTCCCTGCAACCAGCTGGCCGATTTCCGCCAGTTCTTTCCCTTCTTGATTTTTGGTGATGGCACCCAGCGGGTAGACATGACAGTTCGCTGCGCGTTCCGCCTGGAGCAGGATAAACTCAGCGGAAGAGCGATCGTCAACCACGGGTGAGGTATTAGGCAGACATCCCAGAGAAGTCACACCGCCGGCTAATGCGGCAGCGGTTCCCGATTCTATTGTTTCGTCTTCTTCGAAGCCGGGTTCGCAGAGCGAGACATGAAGGTCAATGAATCCCGGACTGACGATCAGGCCTGTGGCGTCGATGATTTCGTCAGCAGTGACGGTGGCTTCACACAGACCGGTAATCTTCCCGTTTTCAATTAACAGGTTGCCCGGCTGGTCCAGATCTTGTGAAGGGTCGATAATGCGACCATTTTTGATGAGAATCGATTTCATCCTGGTGTTCCCAAGGAGGCAGTTCGCTGTAGATGAAGCAGGTAGAGGCAGGCCATTCGAATAATCAGTCCATTACTGACCTGGCCTAGAATGATAGAGTGCGGACCATCGGCCACATCGGGAGTAATTTCCACACCCCGGTTGATGGGACCCGGAGCGAGGATCAGTACATTCTCTTTGGCTTTGTTAATACGTTGTTTATTCATTCCAAAGAGGTGTGCGTATTCCCGGATGGAAGGGAAATAGTGTCCCCGTTGACGTTCAAACTGAATGCGCAACAGATTCAGACAGTCCGTACGGGGAAGGACGTCGTCCAGGTTACTGGAAACTTCCACTCCCAGTTTTGAGATTTCACTGGGGATCAATGTGGTCGGACCACAGACAATCACGTGGGCGCCCAGTTTTTTCAGCCCCCATATATTTGACCGAGCGACACGGCTGTGCAGGATGTCTCCGACCAGCGTGACTGTCAGCCCTTCAATTTTCCCGAAGTGTTCCCGGATCGTAAAAATGTCGAGGAGTGCCTGGGTGGGGTGTTCGTGCGTCCCGTCGCCGGCATTGAGGATATTGGCATCCAGGTGTTGTGCCAGCAGTTGCGGAGCGCCGGGTGTTTTGTGCCTGACAACGACATAAGAAACCCCCATCGCTTCGATCGTTTTGGCGGTATCAACAAAACTTTCGCCTTTGGAGAGGCTACTGCCTGACGCGGAAAAATCGACCGTGTCGGCACTGAGGCGTTTGGCTGCCAGACCAAAGCTGATACGGGTGCGGGTAGATGGTTCAAAGAAAAGATTAGCAACGACAGTACCGGCCAGTGGTGTTAATTTGGTTTCTCCAATAGCGGCCAGTCGCTTAAATTCTGATGCCTGATTGAGAATGATATTGAGTTCATCCCGGGAGAGGTCCTGCAGTCCTAAGATATGCTTCCGGTTCCATCCGCTGGAGATGTCAGTTCGATACTCATGGTCGATATTCATAGTCGCATCAGATTAGATTAGGTGCGTATTCCAACCAAGGTGACGTCAGATGCGTACAGACCCCGATCGAAGGATGTTATCACAGGACTGGTAGAGATATTACCAATCCCCCCTGCTCCCTTCAAGGAGAGCGCGCGGAGAACTCTCACACAGCAACTTACTTTTCGAGGGATTTGAGGCTTGCGAGAAAGTCGGGAAACAATTCTGGCTGAATCCCCGGTGGTTGTGCAGATTTGCGCGGTACTTGCGCTTCAGTGACCAGTGAATCTGCGGGGTGGAGACTCAATTCAGCCGCGAATCGAAATTTTCCTGTGGAGAGGCCTTCGATCATCATATTGTCTGTACTCAGTTCTTCCAGCGATTCTCCGGGTGACTTCTGCCAGCCGGCGATCAGAATATCGGAAGAAGCAACAGAACCTTCCCCAATCAGCCCGACAGATGACAGCCAGTTTTTGGGTGGTTTTGAGCCTTGAAACTGAATTAAAGCAGACTGGACCAGACCAAACACACAGTCCCGGGCTTCTATCTGAATGGTACCGGGAATTTGAATCTGGTCACTCCATTTCAATAGCAGAAGTGGACCGGTCTCACGCATGGTCAGATGCTGCAGGTTGAGGTTTAGCTGCTGGTCAATTTCCGGTGGGTGTTCCAGAAAGAGCATGGAAGATGAAGTGAGGTTCAGGCAATTGGCGAGCGAAATATTCTGAGGTGTTTGAGATAAATATACCGCATGTCTGGGAACTGCAAAAATCGTATTCTGAAATGTCAGATTTGTCCCATTTCTCTGTTGTGGATCCAATGGTTTCCAATACAGGGCACTACGGATCTGATTCGAACCGGTTTCTGTCTTTGTGTCCAGTTGCGCGAAGTAACTGGAGTTGATTTTAACGTTTTGGGCTGTCACGTTTAACAGAGCGTGAGTGGTTTGTGCTAATTTCTGTGGTGAACTGGCTCGATTGATAAAAGTCACATTTTCCACCGTCAGTTGTTCAGCGACAACGCGAAATGAATCTTCTTCTATTTCAATTATAGCAGGCTGAGCTGGGTCACCCTTGAGAGTGAGAGGACCGACGGTGGTGATACTGGTCGATTCGTAAACAGTATCCGCTTCCAGCCGGATTACTCCATGTTCGTCGGGAGGGGGGATCAAAGCGTGAACTGCTCTCTCTGGTTCGGAGGGAGCAGGCTGAGTGTCAGGAATCGTTGAGGGACTATTGTCTGTCTGCTTGAAAGAGACTTTGGAAGTGATTTCCAGCAGTTGGTTTCGGGCTCCTTCATCCAGCAGAGTGAACGATAATCCAGAAAGTACAAAAATCAGTGCGGCGATCAGTGGTAATCGCCCTGGTTTTTCTGATTTCAGGTCTGGCTCTGCCCGGGATGTCTGGTGCTGAAAGGAATCGTGAAATCTGGTGAGAACATTCCGTGATGTTGTTCCGGGCCAGAGTTTTTTTGCAGCCTGCATATCCGCCGGACGCTGCCGGTGATCAGCCGCTGTAAAACGAATTAATGCTTCGGCCAGTCCTGCAGGTGTTTCGGGCGCCCAGCTGCGGATATCGGGCACGGATTTCGTCTGATGACAGGCCAGTTTAGCCAGGGGGTCACCAGTCGTAAAAGGAGGTCTTCCGGCCAGTAATTCCCAGAGTAAACATCCCAAGGCATACAGATCACTTTGTGTATCGGGATGACGTCCGGTTCCGATCAGTTCCGGGGCGATGCCATCATAACAACGTGGGGGTAATGCGGCGTGAATGGTCAGTTCGGGAGAGAGTATGGATGCGAGGCCCGGATCGACGAGGGCAGCATTTCCTTTCGCAGTCAGGCGGACATTCCAGGGATGAATGTCACCGTGTATCACTTTGCGCTGCTCAAGCATTCCCAGTGCCTCCAGCAGTTGAGCACCAATGGCCAGCACAACGGGAACAGGAAACCGTCCTCGGCGAATCAGCAGTTCTGAAACAGGAACTGATGGCAGGTAATGACTGATAATCACAACCTGTTGGGGAAGGTGCTTAATGACCCGGGGTAATACCAGAGAGGGATGATGCAGGCCTTGTAACCGCTGCAAGAGAGTTTGAAAATGCTTCTGTAACTGCTGGGGCTGTTCAGGTTTTGGAGTCGTGACTTTCAGAGCACATTGTTCCGCGCTTTCAGGTACTCTGGCGATATAGGTCTGGGAATGAGGCGAATGTCCCAGTTCGGAGATCAGAAGATATGGTCCGACAGCCAGATGTTCCGGGTGACCCGATTCCAGCACCCTCGCCTGGAAGGGAGTGATTTTCTGTGCCTGAACCAGCGCGTCAATCCAGACAGAGTCGAAAGCGGGAATGCCACGCGTCAGTTTACGCACGCGACGTCGACAGCGTCTTACATCTGCTGTGGTACAAAGCTTAAGCTTTGTTAATCGATGCAGTAATTCGGGAGACGGTGGTTCGAGCAACGTGACGAAATCCTTTTCCACAACGTTACGACGAGGCAGATAACCTCGAGCAATATTTGTTTGTCAGTTTTGAGTCCGATCAGCCTGATAGAAAATGAGTTATGGCAAAATTTACAATATTTGGCAATAGTGATCTGCTGCTTTAAGGCTGATTGAAAGTCTCACAGAGGCATTTCAAAAACTGAAATGATCGGGTATAAATGCGTCAGTCTTATATTAACCTCTGAACAAAAGTGTAATTGAAACGAGGCCCTTATTCAGATGCACGTGTTGATCATTGGCAATCAGACTCCGGAAATGGATTCGATTTTTCAATCCGTCAGAGAAATCTGCAGTGAGGCTCAAATCCTTGAGATTTCCAGAATGGAACTGATCCCGTCTGTTAATGTCAATCCGGATCTGATCATTGTTTGCCAGAACTGGCCTGATGAATATGAAACTCATATTTTAGATGATCTCGTCAGCCGTTTTCCATTGAGTCGCTTTGTCTGCTGCTTTGGAGTCTGGTGTGAATCTGATGGCAGGACACGGGCGACGTGGCCGTTCAGTATTCGCGTACCCGCACGCAGCGCTGCTACTCGAATTCAAAGGGAATGGGAAATCATAAAATCAGATGCTCAGGTCTTTCCACTGACCGCCGGGCGTGATGAAATTTTCCTGTGGGAATCGTCGCCTTTACCATTTCGGCTGAATGAACAGGGAGTGGCATTACGCATCTGCGTGTTTTCTGGTGACAGGCAGTATCGCTGCATGCTGGAAGAGCAGATTCGAGGCTGGGGAGGAGAAGTCGTGACTTCCTCTCTCCAGAATACAGCAGATGTCGTTTTGTATGATCTGGATCCTTGGGAATCGGTTCTGGATCAATTAATTAACAGGACAGAACCTGTCCCCATCATTGGCATAATGGGGCTGGCACACCCGGAAATCGTGGCTGCAGCAAAACTCTGGGGGGTGCACAAAGTGGTGACAAAGCTTGCTCCCGAGGCAGAGCTGTTTGAGGCGATCTGCTGTATTAGAAGATTCAAGGAGAATCTGACGGGAGATCGCTGACTTTCAGGTCCTTGAAGTTGAGGTCTGTGGTCGGATCATGCCCCTGCAGGCTGATATGCCCTGCTTTCAATCTCAGGCCTTTGCGAGGATTATCATCTGGTTTTCTGGTGTCCGTCCAGTCGGTCACCTGATAGCCGTCAATCCAGACTGCAATATGCGGTCCATAAGCGGAGAGTGTGGTCGTGAACCATTCATGATCATCGGCCACCACACGTCTGGCTTCGGTTCTTCGGAAAATGGCACCCGTCCCTGCATTTTCAGGTTTGGTGCGGTCGTCTCCTTTGATTCCATTGTGTATCTGAACTTCGTATCCATTTGCCATCCCCTTTTCCGAGCCTTTGATCGCACGGAAAAAATAACCACTATTTAGCGCGTCTCCATTTGACTTCGCTGTCGCCTGGAACAGGAAATCGCCCCAGGTTTCTTCTGTTTCCAGGTAGCCCTGTTTTTCAGCTGTGACATGAATGGTGTCATCAACGACTTCAAACGTACTTTGTGAACCAGGAACAACATTCCAGCCTGTCAGGTCGACCCCGTTAAAAATTGTCGACATACGCAGGGGTTTCAGGTAGATCTTGCGAAATTCAATCGCCCCTTCGTTTTTCTGCAGACCGATGAAACCAATATTCCGCAGGTTCTTTGAAGTGTCTTTGAAATTCAGGACTTGTTTACCGTTGATGGTGGCTATAATCTCCGGTCCTTCCAGACGTACATCACAGGTTTGCCAGTCGGAATTGACGGGGAGCGGTTTTTCGATCTTGCTGCGGGCAACCAGGCTTCCGGTGGGGAAATCGGTCTTCTGATCACACAGATTGAGTTCATAGCAGTCCTTGCTCGGATCCTTAGGATCAAAGGTGGTTCTCAGGAACATGCCGCTGTTTGTTTCGGGACTCAGCTTGAACTCGAATTTCAGCTCGTAGTCTGCAAAGGGAGAAGTGGTGAGCAGTAAACCTGGTTCCCCTTTGTCCGCTTTGATGACCCCTTCTTCGACATGCCAGTTGACATCATTATTGGGTTTCCAGCCAAACAGGCTGTGACCATCAAAAAGTGCGATCCAGCCGGCAGCGATCTCTTCATCAGTCAGGCCTGTATCGGGAATCACATCACCTGCCGGTTCCTTTATTTCAGAAGGAGCCTTGACTGCTTCGCCGGCTACAGGCTCCGCATAGGATTTCGCAGCCGGGGAAGGATGTTCCACTTTGAGGCAGCCTGCCAGCACAAACGGAATGAGTGTTAGGAAAACCAGACTGACACATGTACTTCGAAACATAATTTCTTTCCCTCCCAATGAAACAATATAACAGCCGCTACTCGGTTTTCACTCTTAGTTTTCCGTCATACCCCAGCGCAGAAAAGCTTCCAGGAAACCATCAAGATCACCATCCAGAATGGGCCCCGGGTTGCCTGCTTTATATCCCGTCCGTGCATCTTTAACGTACTGCTCGGGATGCAGAACATAATTGCGAACCGTCTGACCTCCAAAACCAATCTTGGACTTACCGCCTCGTTTCGCAGCCAGTTCTGCATCACGTTTTTCCTGAGCGATCTGGAACAGTTTCGCTTTCAGCATCTTGCGGGCTTCAGCACGGTTTTTGTGCTGACTGCGATTGTTCTGGCATTGCACAACCACCCCTGATTCAAGATGGGTCAGGCGGATGGCAGAATCTGTTTTATTAATGTGCTGCCCCCCTGCTCCACTGGCACGATATGTGTCTTCGCGGACATCCTGGTCCCAGCTGATTTCAATTTCTGCAATTTCACCCATATCCGGTGAGACATCAATCGCGGCAAAGGAGGTATGTCGGCGCCCTGCAGAATCAAACGGGCTGATCCGAATTAAACGATGATTTCCGGTTTCTCCTTTGAGATAACCATAGGCGTAGTCCCCTTCAATCCGAATGGTCGCACTGCGGATGCCTGCTTCCTCCGCATCGGAACGATCCAGCAGTTCTACATTGAACCCTCGGCGTTCACACCAGCGTAAATACATGCGCAGCAGCATCTCTGCCCAATCCGAAGAGTCGGTGCCGCCTTCTCCTGCCTGAATACTCAGGTAGGCCGCAGAACCATCTTCCGGAGCGGACATCATGGCTTGAAGCTCCAGATGCTCCAGTGTGGATTCGAGTCTCGCGGCAGTGGCTGAGAGCTCTGGGATACTGTCTTCGCTCCCTTCTTCCTCAATGAATTCCATCAAGACTTCAAGGTCTTCGGCACCTTCGACAAGTTCGGTTAGCGGCTTGATAACCAGTTGTATCTGCTGCATTTCGTTGACGAGTCCCTGGGCTTTCTCCTGGTTGTCCCAGAAACCGGCTGCTCCCATGAGCTCGTTGATTTCTACAGTGCGTTTTTTTTTGTCAGCGTAGTCAAAGAGAGTCTCGTAGTTTGACGATGCGATCCATAATTCCAGTGCATTTATCTTTGAGTTCGTGATCCATGTTTCGTTCTTTCTTAATGTTATCGATAACTGATCTCTAAGAACTGATATTCTTATTGATGCAGGTTTTACAGCGTGTGGCGGAGTATCAACTACGATTTTAAAGAGCTAAGTCCAATGCCGATATAATCAAATCCCTTTTGCTTCATTTTGTCAGGCTCATACAGGTTCCGTCCGTCAAAGATGATGGGATTCGACAGTTTATGTAGAATATAATCAAAGTCCGCATGTCGAAATTCATTCCATTCTGTGACAATGACCAGGGCATCGGCTCCCTGCAGAGTATCATAGTGGTGATCGAAATAAGCAAGCTGATCGCCATAAATGTCTTTGACATTATTCATGGCAACCGGGTCGTGGACCTTCAGTTGCGCGCCGGCCTGCAGAAGTTGGTCAATCAAAACCAGGGCAGGTGCCTCACGAATATCATCTGTTTTCGGTTTGAAGGCCAGTCCCCAGATCGCAAAAGTCTTTCCCTGCAGATCGCCTTTGAAGTAGTGGTTAACTTTTTCAAACAACACTCTTTTCTGAGCAGTGTTTACCTGGTCGACGGCATTCAGGATGGATGGCTCCATCTGATGACTTTTTGCGACGGAAATCAGTGCGGAAACATCTTTGGGAAAACAGGAACCCCCATAACCCACGCCGGGAAACAGGAAGGAAAAGCCAATCCGTTGATCATGGCCGATGCCTCGTCGCACCTGGTTGATATCGGCACCCACCCGTTCACACAGGTTTGCCATTTCATTGATGAAACTGATTTTTGTCGCCAACATGCAGTTTGCGACATATTTTGTCATTTCCGCACTCTCCAGTTCCATGGAAAGGAATGGATGTTCGGTACGCAGAAACGGTTTATAGAGTTCGTGCAGGGTATCAGCTATTTCGGGTCGGGACACTCCCACAACAACTCGGTCGGGCTTGGAGAAGTCATCGATGGCTGCTCCCTCCTTCAGAAATTCCGGGTTGGAGGCGACATCAACGATCCTACCTGTCAGTTTCTGAAGCAGTTCAGCGAGTTTGCGGTTCGTTCCGACCGGGACCGTACTTTTGATAATGACGATCGAATCTTCTGCCAGGAGAGGTGCGAGCGACTCGGCGACCTTCCAGATACTATCGAGATTGGCTGAGCCATCTTCTTTCTGGGGAGTCCCCACTGCGATGAAGATACACTTGGCGTCAGGGATGGTCTCATCATAACTGGTCGTGAATAGAAGACGCCGGGCTTTCGTATTTCGTTTCACCATTTCTTCGAGCCCAGGCTCAAAAATGGGAATCTCACCAGCTTTCAGTTTCTGAACTTTGTGTTCATCAATGTCGATGCAGGTAACTTGATTCCCGCTTTCGGCAAAACAAGTGCCTGTCACCAGTCCCACATAGCCAGTGCCAATTACTGCAATTTTCATGTTTTTCTCTTTTGATTGAATGAAATGCAGAGAGCTGAATGTCAGGCAAGCAACTCTAAATGCTTAATCGTTAGTGAATATTTTGTGATTAGGTGTTTAAGCGGTTGCCGTACTGCTGATCGTAATATTTCATATACTGTCCCGAGCGAATTCGACTGACCCACTCCGGGTTATCAAGGTACCACTGAACCGTATCTTTTAAACCGGCATCAAATTCGGTTTCAGGCTTCCAGCCTAATTCTGCTTCTGCTTTGCTGCAGTCAATCGCATAGCGCAAATCATGGCCTGGTCTGTCTGTGACATATTTGATTAATGATTCTGGTTTCTCAAGTATAGTCAATAAAAGTCTGGTGATCTCAATATTCTGCATCTCTGCATTGCCACCAAAGTTGTAGATTTGACCAGGCTTTCCTTTTCGCAAAGCTGCATCAATCCCGCGACAGTGGTCAATGACATGAATCCAGTCTCTCACATTTGTTCCTTCACCGTAAATGGGCAGTGATTTATCTTCCAAGGCATTGGAGATGAATAACGGAATCAGTTTTTCAGGAAACTGGTAGGGACCATAGTTGTTGGAACAGCGGGTAATAATGGCAGGGAAGTCGAACGTTTTAATATAACTTCGTACTAACAGATCCGCAGAGGCTTTCGAAGCGGAATACGGGCTGTTGGGGGCAATCGGAGTTGTTTCAGTAAATAATCCCTCTGCACCCAGGCTGCCATAAACCTCATCTGTTGAAACTTGGACATATCGATCAATGTTTCGATTGCGTGCTGCATCCAGAAGGACCTGGGTTCCCACGATATTAGTATGAATAAAGGGGCCGGAATCAAGAATACTGCGATCCACATGCGACTCGGCAGCGAAGTTAATCACGGCGTCGAAATCGACGGAATTGAACAGCGAGTTCACGAAATCGGCGTCTGTGATATCCCCTTTCACAAAGGTATATCCAGAGTGGGATTCAAATTCTTTCAGATTTTCCAGATTGCCGGCGTAAGTTAACTTGTCGAGATTGGTTACCGAAATATCCGGATACTGTGAGAGTTGGTATCGGATAAAATTTGAGCCGATAAATCCACAGCCACCAGTTACTAAAATCTGTTTCATTCGAGTATCCATTCTTCTGAAAGAAATAAAATTCAAAGCCAGCAGTACAGGCTGAAATCATTCGACCTCATCAGTTGAGATGTTAGTATCTGTTGTTGATTGAGTATTATCGTCGGGAGGGCTGAGGGCTTCCTCGTTCTCTGATTCGTCAACAATTTCCGCAGGGATTCTTGCCAGTGAGACCAGTTTATCATTGGCATCGAGTGTGATGACCCGGACTCCCTGAGTATTCCGCCCGACCTGGCTGATCTCACAGCCTCTGACCCGTTGGATTTTCCCACTTGTTGTCACCATCAGGACTTCATCATTTTCGGCTACGGGAATAATATCGACCGCTTTGCCATTGCGTGCTGAAGTCCGGATATCACGAATCCCTTTTCCGCCCCGTCTCTGACGTCGATAATGCATTCCACTGCGGGTTTCCTGCTCTTCATCGGCATGATCCTCCGAGTTAACTTCAGCTTCTGCTTCCGCTGTGGATTCTTCTTCATTTTCGGGGTTTTCCGGAGCCTCATCAGCATTTTCTTCAGCAGCAGGGATAAAGCCAAACGGGGTTCGTTTTCCGTAACCATTTTCACAGACCGTCAGCAGGCATGTCTCAGGATTGGCGATGACCATACCGATGACGTACCCCGATTTGGAGAGTTTAATGCCTTTCACACCACGCGTATTTCTACCCATACTGCGGGCATCTGACTGGGCAAATCGAATTGCCATTCCATCAGAGGTCGCCAGCAGCAGATCTTCATCAGGTGAAACAATCAGAGCTTCTACCAACTCATCGACTTCATCCAGTTTGATCGCGATGATGCCCCCCTTCTGCGGACGCGAGTAAGCAGAGAGCGGAGATTTTTTAATGATCCCGTTTCGCGTGGCCATGACGAGGAAGCGTTCTTCGTCAAATTCTCGGACAGCCACACAATTCGAGACGGCTTCATCTTCCTGAAGTGAGAGCAGGTTGACGAGTGCACGCCCCTTGGCTGTGCGTCCCTGGAGTGGAAGGTCATAGACTTTCTGCCAGTAAACGCGCCCTCGATTGGTGATGAACAGCAGGTAGGAGTGAGTGCTGGCAACAAACAGATGCTGAATGGGATCTTCCTCATCCGTTTTAGCACCTTTGATTCCTTTCCCACCTCGGTTTTGTGCCTGGTATGTATTCAGTTGAGTTCGTTTGATGTAACCTCTTTGAGAGAGAGTCACTACCATCGGTTCTTCTGTAATCAGGTCATCGCGATTGACGTCGGTCAGTTCATCTTCGGAAATGTCGGTACGGCGTTTGTCCGAATATTTCTGTTGTAGCAGCAGCATGTCTTCACGAATGACGGAGCGGATATGATCTTCATCTGACAACAGGTGAAGATATTCAGAGATGGCTTTCAGGAGTTCCTGATGTTCGCCACTCAGCTTTTCGCGTTCCAGATTGGCCAGTGAACCAAGCTGCATGGAGACAATGGCTTCGGCCTGATTGGTGGACAGCGAGTAAAACTCCTGAACCCCCTGCTCATTCTGATATTCTTTGAAACCGTCTTCACCCAGTGCACGTTCGATGAGCTTGCCATCGACCTGCAAGCCCTGCAGGTTGATTTTAGCCTCTGCCCGGCTGGGGGAGTTTCGTATGGTTTTGATGACTTCATCAATGTCAATCTGCGCAATCATCAGCCCTTCAACGGTATGTTTTCGTTTGCGGGCTTCGGCAAGCAGGAATTCAGTACGACGGCGGATTACATCGATTCGATGCAGAATAAACTGCTGAATCAGTTCTTTAATCGAAAGGGTTTCCGGACGGTTCCCGACCAGCGCCAACAGAATAAGACTGAAGGTATTCTGCAGGGGAGAGAACTTAAAGAGTTGTGCCAGTACCACTTCTTTGTCTGCATCCCGTTTCAGGATGATCTGCAGGTGCACTTTCCAGGGAGGGACATTTCTATCGGTCAGGTCGACGATGCGCGAAATTCCTTTGACCCGGTCATCGCGAACCAGGGTCTCAAGTTTCTCGCGGATGCGGTCCCGTGTTTCCATATAAGGAATTTCGGTCACGACAATCACGTCCGATTGTTTTTCGGTTTCGAAATGAGTCCGTGCCCGGAGTGAGATCGTTGATCGACCTGTCGCGTAACCTTTGCGAATGCCATAACGTCCGCAGATAATCCCCCCTGTAGGGAAATCCGGACCGGGCATCACTTGCAGGATATCATCAATTGTGGCTTCCGGGTTATCGATTAATAATGTGATGGCCTCGCAGACTTCTCCCAGATTCTGAGGGGGGATGCTGGTTGCCATACCCACTGCGATACCACTGGAGCCATTTACCAGCAGGTTGGGAAATTTGGACGGCAGAACAACAGGTTCATCATTCCGCTGGTCGTAAGTCGGGACGAAGTCAACCGTGTTCCGGTTAATATCGTCCAGCATTTCTGCTGCGACCGCGGACAGTCTGGCTTCGGTGTATCGCATGGCCGCTGGTGGCAAGCCAGCCAGAGAACCAAAGTTCCCCTGTTTATCAATGAGGACATTTCGCATCACCCAGTCCTGACCCAGTCGAACCAGAGTCGGGTAAATGGAACCATCCCCGTGAGGGTGATAGTTACCGCTGGTATCACCCGAAATTTTTGCGCATTTTACCCTTGATGAACTTGCTCCCAGGTTCAAATCATTCATGGCGACAAGAATCCGGCGCTGTGATGGTTTTAATCCATCCCGTGCGTCCGGAAGTGCGCGGCTGATAATTACACTCATCGCATAAGTGAGGTAACTGTCGCGCATTTCATCCTGGATGTCCAGGTATTTGATATTCTTATTAATAATCGGTTCTTCGCCGTTGTCGCTAGCCAATCCTTGTTCTCCTTAAGGAAATGAACTACTGATTTAAGTCTGATCTGGATTGTTTGATCGAATTTATTAAGCGGAGTGGTCAGAAACGACAGGTGCTAATCGAAGGTACTGGATACTCCATCCTGACACTCTTCAATTGGTTGAGAAAGGATACTGCTTTCCATGCTGTAACGTTCAAATCCACTCGCCGAATTGCAAGCTGTTTTTTGGTCAAAACAGGGGTTGAAAACTGCCTGAAACTCCACAGAATTCAAGTCTGTCAGACACGATCAAATTGTAGCCGGAAGGGCCTGATTTCACAACTAATAAGGACCCTGAATTTTGGGGTCTTCCAAGGGAGAAATACCTTGATTTTCAATAAGTTACGTTCTGAGATTTGTCATTGAGAGCCAGCCCTCAATTGCATAGAATAGGACCAGGGTTCTTGACTGTTCCCAGAGCTATTCTGCGCGTCAAATTTTCCGCCGGTGTTATTTATCAAAGATATTGTTCCCATGAATGAGTCAGATCCTCAAGAGAACGCTCAAATCACCGGAGACGTTCAAGATTCAGGGGGACAAGAACTGAAAAATCAGAGATCAGAAGCAGAAACGGCTGATAAAACACTGGTTCAGTCGCCTGAAGAACGAGCCCAGGCTGCTAATCTGAGTAAAGATCGGCAACTGCTGCCCGCCAAGGTTCCCGGTTACCTCCTGATGCGATCTCTGGGAGAAGGATCATATGGATCAGTCTGGCTTGCTCAGGAAGAAAATACGGGGAAATATGTGGCGATTAAATTTTATACATATCGTCGAGGCCTGGACTGGTCGCTGTTGAATCGCGAGGTCGAAAAGCTGGCAGAGTTATATACGTCCCGACATATTATCAGTCTGCAGGGAGTGGGCTGGAATAGCGATCCGCCGTATTACATGATGGAATACCTGGAAAACGGGTCACTCTCCTCGTTTCTGGAATCCGGGCCCTTACCTGTTTCGGAAGCAGTTCGAATCGCTAAAACGGTTTTGCTGGCTCTGGTGCACGCCCATGGCAGAGGCATCCTGCACTGTGATCTCAAGCCGGCCAATATTCTACTGGATGCAAATTTTGAGCCTCGTCTTTGTGATTTCGGTCAATCGCGACTTTCAGATGAACAGAGTCCTTCCCTGGGGACTTTGTATTACATGGCTCCGGAGCAGGCTGATTTACAGGCCGTTCCTGATTCTCGCTGGGACGTGTATGCATTGGGAGCGCTGCTGTATCATATGCTTTCTGGGAATGCCCCTTATCGCACTCCCGAAAATGAGCAGAAAATTCGCAGCCTGAATACTCTTGATGAAAAACTCGCGGCTTATCGGGAACTGATTCAAAATTCTCCACGGCCGGCAGAACACCGTAAGGTATCAGGAGTGGATCGACGTCTCGTCGATATTGTGGACCGGTGTCTGGAAACAGATCCGAAAAAACGATTTCCCAACGCCCAGGCTGTCTTGACCAGTCTGGTCCAGAGGGAAAAGCAACGGGCACGCCGTCCCTTGATTGCGCTGGGCATTATTGCCCCTCTGTTATTGATTATCGGCTTGATTCCGGTTGCAGGCGCTGCCGTCAATCAGATGGTTTCGCAGTTTCGGAAAAACCTGACACAACGGGCTCTGAAAAGCGATTCCATCTCAGCAAATTTCCTGTCCCAATATATGGAGCGGGATTTGCAGGATCGGAAGGATCAACTGGTTGATCTGTCGGAACGGACTCTGCTACGTTCTCTGATGCAAGGAGACGTGGAAGAAGATGGAGAGCTTAAAAACAGATATCCAGAGTTATTTGCCTATTTGATGCAGGAAAAAAATCTGGTAGATGAGAAACGCGCTGCTTTGGATCGTGAACAGGATACGAGCTGGTTTCTCACTGATGATAAGGGAACTCAGATCTGGCGCGACCCCTCCGGGCCGACCATCGGACAGGATTTTTCCTATCGAGACTATTTTCATGGACATGGCACTGAATATGATAAAGATGAGATACCAGAGGGAATTGAGCCTATTAAAGAGCCTTATATCTGTCAGGTGTTTAAGAGCGATGCCACACATCAGTGGATGGTAGCGATTGCCGTACCTGTCTGGGATCTCAAGCACGAAAAAGTTCTGGGAGTTTTGTCACGTACCACGCATCTGGCTCAGTTACTTTCTGGGTTTGATGAGAGTCTCAGCGGGGATTCGGAAAATCCAGGTGATCGAAAGATTGCTTTGATCGACAGTCGTGACGGGAAAATGCTGGCGCATCCCTTGATGACTTCTGACACACTGCGAAGTCTCAGCCGGGAAGAGGTTGATCAGCTTGTTCTGGCAGATAATAATTTTGAGCAATTACTGCAATTCGAACTGCAGCAGAAAAAGTCTGAACCGGGGCCTGTGACCGCTATGGTCGATCATTATCAGGATCCGGTTGAGGAAGTATTATCAAAGAATGGCAAGGATAACGTCTGGCTGGCGGCATTTTCTCCCATTGGTACGACAGGTTGGACTGCAGTGGTTCAGGAACGTCGCAGTATGGCATTGAAGCCTGTCGCTGAAATGCGCAACTGGTTAATTCAATACGGATTTATTGTGCTGGTGACAAGCTGCCTGTTGATCTTTACGGTCTGGTATTTTGTGATGCGGGTACTCACAGAACGCCGTGTCTGGGACTGGTCCCGGCATCACTCCGAAAAACGTGCTGACCAGGGATCAAGTACGGCCAGCTGGCCTGGTCAACAGCAGAGTTAAAGAATCATTTTTTATGAATAGACAGGGAGACTTTGCTTGTTGGAGTTAATCACATATGGAACCCGATCCCAACATTCCAGCCGGTTCACACTGGAACCTGGTCAGGAACTGGTTTTAGGTCGTTCCCCTGAAGCTGATATCTCAATTACCTGGGATGATCGTATTTCACGCAATCATGCTCTGCTCAAAGTACAGCCGAAACAGTTATCCGTTTCACGGTTATCCAGTACAGAAAATCAGATTTTTCTGGCGGGCATTGCTTTAGATGACTTTCTGTTGGAGCCGGGAAGTACCTTTGTCATCGGATCGACGACATTTCAACTCCTGGATTCGGCTTCCAGTTTCTCCTCACCTCGAGAGTCCCCTCTGGAAGAGGTGACATTCAAGCCGAATGAGTTAATGAAGGTCAGGTATCGTGATGCGGATCAGAGGATTGATGTACTGGCGCATTTACCGGAATTAATTCTGGATGCGAGAAACGACTCTGATCTGTTTCATCGACTGGTAACAATGCTGCTTTCAGGTGTGAAACATGCTGATGCCGTTGCTGTCGTGCGTTTGAATGATGAGGATCGGGTCGAAGTTCCTTTCTGGGAAAGAAGGCGTCAGACCCAGGGAGGTTTTCATCCCAGTGGGCGGCTTGTTCTGGAAGCGGTCAAGAAAAGTAAACGCTCGGTTTTGCATGTGTGGGCTGCCAAGGAGGAGAAAGAGGATCAGGAAGATTATACCGCAGTGGCGGAATTTGACTGGGCTTTCTGCACTCCGATTGAAGAGGGGATCAATGGGAGATGGGGACTCTATGTAGCGGGTGAGCTAAACCAGCCTTACCAGGTTTCGGTACCACAGGGAGCAGGAGGAATTGATCTCCAGGCCGATGTAAAGTTTACCGAGTTGGTGGCCTCGATCGTCAAATCTGTGAGACGTCTTAATCAGTTGGAACGTCAACAGGCTGGTCTCAGGCAGTTTTTTGCGCCTCCGATCCTCGCGGCGATTGGAGATAATCTGAATACGGAGATTCTCGAACCTCGTGAATGCGATGTGACGGTATTATTTTGTGACTTGCGGGGATTCAGCCAGCATGCTGAAAGCTCCTCTGAGGATTTAATCGGTCTCCTGGGGCGAGTGAGTCAGGCGTTAGGGATCATGACATCCCACATTCTTGATTTTGGTGGTGTGACAGGAGATTTTCAGGGCGATGCTGCGTTGGGCTTCTGGGGCTGGCCCTTCTCTTCCGAGTTGGCTCCCCTTGATGCCTGCCGCGCTGCATTGGCGATTCGAAATGCGTTTGAGCAGATCAAATTACAACCCGATCATCCACTTTCTGATTTTCGAATGGGAATCGGGATTGCCCACGGCAGAGCTGTTGCCGGTAAAATCGGCACGAGCGATCAGGTGAAGGTCACTGTATTCGGGCCTGTCGTTAACCTTGCCAGTCGACTGGAGGGATTGACCAAGCATCTGCGTGTACCGGTTTTAATGGATGAAGCAACCGCGCAAATTGTAAGAACAAAACTGCATCGGGAAGAAGGCCGCGTACGAAAGCTGGCCCGAATTCTGCCTTACGGAATGGAAAAACCGGTGGTCGTCAGCGAGTTATTGCCCCCAGAGTCAATCGCTGAAACATTGACTGATCAGGAGGTTACGTGCTATGAAATGGCCGTAGAACATTTTATACAAGGCCAGTGGGAAGAGGCGTTCCGCCTCCTGCATGCGATTCCCCCTTCTGATCGTGCTCAAGATTTCCTTGCGTTGCAAATCACGCGCACAAACCGAATCGCCCCGCTGGACTGGGATGGAACGATCCGGTTTGACAGTAAGTAGTTTTATTAAGCTTACATGAACTGTCAGCACTCGAAGTTTCACTGAGTTCTGATTTTGCCGGCTGGGTGGACTGCGTCAAAGGAGCAGGCAGCTTCCCCTCTCTTTTTCTTATAAAAATCAGCAGAGTGGAAAAAGTTGACCTATTTTTTAGCAACGGACATCACATTGATGAGTTTGTGATCAGGTCCTTAGGAACCCGAATCATTATCAATTTTGAGAGAAGTACTTATGAGCAATGCAGAACTGTTAACTGATGAGAGTATTGAAACATCTCAAATTGAAGCTAAGTATGAAGTTCAATATGAACTTGAAGTGGATAACCGCTCCCAGGAGATGCTGCTTGTATTAAATGAGGTCTTTGATTCTTTCGTCTCCGCCAGTAAATCTTAGTGATCGATTTGAAACATAAGTAGTGGGTTCCTCACATGCTACATTCGTCAGAAAAAACAAATGCTCGAGTCCTCGTGATTGACGATGATCCTTTATTCCGAAATCTGATGGTCTCTTTTTTACGCCGCGAGTACTTCGTTTCGGTTGCCAGTGATGGGTCAGAAGGTTTTCATAAAGCTCTGGAATATCCACCAGACATTGCGATTGTAGATGTGCAGATGGCTGTTTGGGATGGCTTGCAGACCTTAAAGGCATTTCGGTCGCATCCGACTCTAGCTCAAACTAAGATCATTATGTTGACATCCGATGCCAGCAAGGAAACCGTGATTGCTGCGATTCAGGGTGGTGCGAATGATTATATTATCAAAACCAGTTTTTCGAAAAGTGAATTTCTGGAAAAGGTAAGACGCTTTGCACAACCTGGAGCGACACGTGTTGCCAATACACCCAATTCCGGAAAACGTCAACAACCAGAGACGACAGCAACCTCAAAGGCTGTGGTTCAGAGTACTCCAGTTCAACCAGTGGAGCCCAAGCCGGTTTTTGTTGTGTCCGAATCAGTGGAAGATCAACTGACGGGGCTGACACTCGATCAAAGTGAAGAGGCGCAACTGGAAGATATTATGGACGACTGGGATTGAGCAGATCGCGATAATTTAAGTGCCGCATTCTTGAGAATGCTCCAGGTGTTTCACTGAAAACATGGTCTCTCAGAAAATAAATAGAACAGCCGCTACGATAGAGTTCCATCGTAGCGGCTGTTTTGATTTCTAAAGCACAGAGTCGGAGATTAAAGGGTTTCTTTCGAGAACTTGGCGATCACATTCCCGATGAATTTTAGAATTCCTTTATCCAGCTTTGCCTTGCCATCAATGGTCTCTCCTTCGCGTTTCATGACGAAAGAAAAAGTATCATCCGTATTGGTGAGTGATTTGATGAGCATCTCACGAATTTCCTGATTTCCTTTCTCTCCACGAAGCTTATTAATCATCTTTAGCCAGGGTAGCGTTTTTACATTCAGTTCGATGACTTCCGGGCTGATCTTTTCTGGGGCCGGTTCTTTCACCAGTTTGGAAGCATCAGTGATTCGTTTAATGGAATCTGCACCGGCGGCAACCCAGAGAGCTTCAGGAGTGCTGCCTACATAGAGGGCCTCCCCTGCTCCGAAGAGTTCTTCAAAACCGGCTTTGTACTGATCTTTGATGATGATCTTGTGAATCTTCAGGGATTCTTCATTTACAACATCCGTTTCAACAGTCTGGTCCTTCATTACCTTGGGGAGCAGTTCCACTATTTCCTTGAGTTTGGCGCCGTCGGTGGAACGAATTCCGCCCAGCAGCGTGTACTTTCCATCTGTAGTCGAATTACTGTCGATGAAGCCATCAACGAGTGATGATTCTTTACCAGCATCAAGCATTTCAATAATCAACGCGGCAACTTTTTTACCTGACGTTTTCTGTTCGTCCGTCAGATCTTTATTTGCGTCGATGCGATCCTGCAGACTTGGGAGAAGCAGCTTATAAAATGCAGTGAAATTTTCTTTACGCATTTCGTCCAGGGGATGATTGATTCTGCCGTTCAGTATGCCATCCATTTTGACGGGAACATTGGCGAAGTAACTGGGTTTCGTTGCAAACTGTTGGATGCTCGCAGCAAGGGAAGTCCCTTCAAGAGCTTTTAGTGAAAAAACAAGACGCCCTTCATTCGCAGGAGCATCAGTAGTCCAGCCAATTACCATTTTTTCTGATTCGACAAACAGACGCTCCAGTTCATCCATCTGATGTGTGAAGGCAAGCTTACGCAATTCGAAAGCATTATCTGTTTCATCCCGTTTTTTCTTCACAGCTGCGAGTAACTGTTTACGGGTGCTGGTCATCGATTTTTTGCGATCAGCGACTCCCTCTTTCTCATTGGTGATCAAAGCGCTGAAATCATATTTTTCATTCAGCAACTCCTGAACTCTACCAAGAGGATCTGTAATCTCTTCGACTTCAGAAAGCTTCTCAGAAATAACAACATATTTCTCTTTCTGGAGATATTTCATGAAGCCTGCGAACAGATTCCCTAAGATATAGGGACCATTTCTCTGTTTTTTTGAAGAGATTTCAAAGATTTCCAGGTTACCCCGAAAATCACCCAGATCGCTGACAGGAAGAATCAGGCGGTAGCGTTCCTTCTGATCTTCACCCAGTAAAATATCGATTCGAAGGGGGCGTGTTTTATCGATCCCTTCCAGAAACGAGGGGAGCAGTTCTTCGAGATTGCTCCAGCCCTTCTTTTCACCTGCCAGGTCCAGAACCAGATACTTAAGATCGGCAATCATGCCATCTGCGTTGATCTGTGCCAGCGAAATATTGGGGGCAGATTTGTTTTCAGCGGTGACTGATTTGGAGACGGTTAGGCAAATTAACAGGATAAACGCGAAATGAGCAATGCGGCTCATACATTTCCTCCATGATGTATATCTGGGGATCATTGTTGATCAATCATTATAGTCTGGGCTGGGTCCGACGCCTCATCAGAAACTGTCAGCTTTTTTTCAAGCGACCCATTCGCGAATGTTAGTTTATACCAAAAGTAATGAATAGGGAACTCTGGATGAAGAAATAGCTAAAGTCTGAAATCGTTGATTTATACGTCAGGTAGAGCAGGTGAATTTAGCGTAGCAGGATGTGTGTTGTTGTGTATATGTATATCTGGCTTCAGCAGAACAGGTCCATAATCTGATTCGGCGGTAAATCAGGGAAATACTTAATGATGTTCAACAACATTTGAAAAAAAAGAGGAACTGTATTTGTTGTTGCAGGACAATCGATATGCAGCGCATATTACAGTTTGCCAGCCGGTTGCTGAGCCGGTTGCTGAGTCGGTTCAGGACTTGCCGGTCTGGCTTTCGCGATCTGCAGACCACTGACCAGGCCGAGATAACCGGAAATCCGTTCTGTAGGAGTATAGCCATTGCTCTCCAGAACTGTAGAAAATTCAGCCACTTTGTTCTGAGTTGCTGCGATACTGCCGATCGAGTTTAACATATCTTCTCTCAGCACCTGGTCTTTGATCGCTGTGACAAACTGAATTGCCTGTTCAAATTTAGATTCATTGATTAAACCCGAGAGTAGTTTGAGTGACAGTTGTCCCTTCCAGGCTTTCTGCAGATCATCAGATTGATTAATTTCGTGCGCGGCTTGTTCCGGTTTACCATTTTTGATCAGGAATAAAGTCTGCTGTACCAGCAGGTCCTCTTTTTTCATGGGTGGTATCTTATTATTTAGTGCCTTTTTGATTTGAGCTGTCAAATCAGTATTTTTTTGATTTGAATCTAAAATCGTGGCTGGAAGACTGGAATCCAGAAGTGTATCTTTCAGGCTGATATCCGCTGCCTGCTGACTTTCCTGAGCAAAATTCCATACGCTGGCAGACAACTTTGTTTTTGCCGCTTGAGATAATAAACTGATCAGAAGGGTCGACCTGTTTTCAGCCGCAGACTTTAGAGTCTTGAGTTGGTCACGGTAGTCTTTGATCGCGCGATTAATGCGATCAGTGGAATTAAGGTTTAAATCATCTTTGATCTGCTCTTTGAAATTGAAATTCGATGACTCATTCTGCTTTGACTGTACTGCCGCAAGACTGGGGGCCGTAGCTTGAATTGCTTGAATCGCATTTTTCAGGAAACGGTTCGCTTCTGCCTGCTCACCCAGTTCGGCTTCGGCACAGGCAATCTGAACGTAAGCCTGTGAAGTCAGTTCCAGGGGAGCTGAAGCGGGCAATTTCATCGTATAAATTTGTTTGAGGCTGCCTAGTTTCATGGGGGCAGGCACCGGGACATTTTCCAGAAATGATTTTGACTTTGTCAGAAATACTTTCGCCTGCTCTGATTTTTTGAGGGTAGCCAGTTCACGCGCACAGCGGGCATACATCAGGGCATTCCCGGTTGCAGATAGTTTCATTTCTGCTGGCTGAATCAAATCGATTCCTGGATTTTTGTTCTGTTTGACCGCCTGTTCCAGAACAGCCAATGACCATTGTGTCACAGCTTCCGTACGGTCCATAGCTTCTGGAGCCAGGGCCGCCCAGTTCAAAGCAGCCTCATCATAATTATGAGAGATCAGGATTAATGTGGTTGCTACGGCCTGAGGCGCGTTCCAACGCCGATGTAAATCAATCATTGATTCAAAATCGTACTGATTGGTTTCATGGGCAATCTGCAGATAGGCTGACAGTTGCGCCAGACTGTTTTCTGCCTGATATTTTCTGGTCAGTTCTTCTGCTGCATCTTCATTACCAGCCGCGACCCAGAATGCAGCCAGACGCGAGACGAGATCCAGGGTATCACGACCTCCAAAATCGGGAATCTTCTTAGACAGTTCTACCGTTTCATCTAATGTCTTCTTCAAACCAGCTGTGTCTTTTTCCTTTAATTGGATCCAGCCAATCTCAATCAGGGGAAAAATTTTGTAAAACGGCAGATTTTGATCGACAGCGTCAATTCGACCAATCTGCTCCCGGGAGCCTGCCAGATCGCCGGAAATTGCGTATGCTTCTGCCGCCAGACGACGACTGAATGGCTTGCTGCGGTTTTCTCGATAGCGTGACAATTCTACCATTGATTCCAGAGCCGATTTCTGAACCTCTTCCGGCGAAAGGGGCTTTTTCTGATTGTTGTTCTTGTTCTGTGGCGGTTGTCCATTATTAGCCAGCGGATTGATTGTGGGTTTGTCTTTGTCAAGCATAAATGATTTTTGAGACTGTTCGGAAATCGCCGGGATCTTAAACGGTTTTGCCAGATCGGAACCGTCGGGTACTGATGTGGTGAAGTAGAAGTAAACCCCCCCAATAACAACGACTGAGGCAACGATGACCCCGATCAATGGCAGTTTTGATTTCTGATTTGTGTCTGTTTTTTTCTCTTCAGTTATTTTCCGTTCCGCAGCGTCTGTGTCAGGTACCAGAAAGACTGGCGCCAGGCATTCCGGGTTTCGGCATTTGACTTCTTTGCCAACCACCTTTTGAGAGGCGAATCCCGGGGTATCACACATGGGGCATACCACACGAAACATCTTGCCTTTCACCGGCTTGCGTTGTAGTGGAATGACCTTTGAAGTCTGTTTCTGGCGTTCCAGTTCAAACGGATCATCATCAGAAACCGTTTCGCGCCTGTTTCGAGTAACTGAGGGACCCGATGTGGCAGCACCTGTTTTTGCAGGTTGTTTACTGCTGGCAGCCGGTTTTTTTGCGGTGGACTTTGCCGTCATAGATGCGCCACAGAATGGGCATTCTGCTGCGTCTTCATCTAAAACTGATGCTCCGCACGATGGGCAAGTTGGCAGATCCATATTATTTCGTCCGATATAATTGAATGGTCAGTGGTTTGGGAGTCTTACGTCGTTGATATGAGACAGATTGGATATATGATACGGTTGCTGTATGATAGTAACGCAGAAGTGAAAATATAACATACTGTCTAAATTACAGCGAGCTAAGTCTATTCTATACCGTAGATATCCTCTCCTTCAAGGTTTATCTGTATATAGTCCCTGTTGATTCAGGTCAAAGGTGTCTGCCGGGTTCTGTTAAGAGCTTATAACGTATCACTCTTGGGATCTGATAATGTTCAGACAGTCTCCATCAGTTCAGGATAAAAATCAGATATGCAGCATCAGGTAACAGAAATTGTGCAACAATTTGAATCGGTTTCACAGCATCAGCGATCGATTTCTGATGTTCTGGATCGGCTACTGGAAGTTCTGGGCGGGCGGGCGATAGGATTATGGCGTTGTCAATCAGGTAGTCTGGTACAGCTTGGTTTTCGTGCAGATTCACAAATGAAAGAACAGGTAAAGCGAGAGTTTACTGCTTTGACTCTGGAGGTTTCGTTGAAGAATACAGGGTTAGGTATCGTCAAGGCAGTCATTGATCAAAAACCAGCGATCGGAACCCTGCAGGCAAACGAGTCTGGATTACAGGGATCTTCAGAGTGGTTGCAGAGATTTGAAGCAAAACAGTCCTACGCAATACCTGTTTTTGAGGGAGATCAGGTGGTTGGGGTTCTGGCAGTTTCCACAAACCAGGTACATCAGGCAGGTGATCCGGAATGGGAGTTGCAGACACAGGTTGCCCGGGAAATAGGTGCAAAACAACTTTTGGGGATGCTTTAGCCGCTGAATTTGACTATGATTTAATAAGGTATAAAAGAGTGGAATTGCCAATGGGATTCCGGGTGTATAACATTAAGTAATTGCTGCTATACCTTCCGTGAAATGTTACCTCCGATTTCCGGATTGATCTGCCCTACCACCTGACTTTGGTATTTCAATGATGATCTTCTTCAGGTTTTCGTAAAGATGAGTCGTTCCAACCCATTGCACTGGTCATTTTCAATCGGAACCTGGTTCCTGACCCAGGTTCGAGTCAGTATCTTTCTACCTGTTTTGCTGCTGGTTTTCTGGTCTCATTATTCTCTGGGACTAGGAGTAACCCTGTTTGGAATCCTGTTTATCAGTGTATTCCTGCATGAAATGGGGCATGTCGTCGCCTGCCGACTGACAGGAGGGGAGGCAGATCAGATTGTTCTCTGGCCACTGGGGGGACTGGTTCCCTGCAGCCCGGAAAGAACTTTTTCTGCGCGGCTGTTGACCGTACTGGGAGGCCCTGCAGTCAATCTTCTGCTCTGTGCGATCACCCTGCCTGCAGTCATCTGGTCTGGGCATCTTTCGGACTCACTCAACCCGATCAAACTGCCTGCCGTCGATTTGAGTAATCAACTGGGACAGGCGGTACTACTGATGGTTTTCAATCTGAACTGGCTGTTACTGCTGGTCAACCTGATTCCAGTGCTTCCGCTGGATGGTGGAAAAGTCCTCCAGATACTTCTCTCACGTCGATTTGATGAAACTGTTGTGCATCGGATTTTGTTGAGTGTCAGTTTCTGGATTGGTGGAATTGGCATGGTCGTTGGTTTGAGTACCCACAGTGTATGGGTCGTTTTTTTCAGCGCCCTGTTACTGATGTTGAATTTAATCGAATTCACTTCGGGGCAGAGAGAAGATTCATACGATGATTCAATCTTTGGATATGATTTTTCGCAGGGATATACCAGTCTGGAGCGTTCGAGTAGTCAGCTGGTAGAAAAGCAGGCCGGCTTTTTCCAGAAGTGGCGTGAAAAACGCAGATTGCAGAAAAAAATGCGTGAGCGTGAAAAGAATCGGGATGCCGAAAAACAGCTTGATTTGCTCCTGCATAAAGTTCACGAATTCGGTTTAGAGTCGCTCACTCCTAAAGAACGCCAGCAATTAAATCAGGTGAGTGCCCGCTATCGCAAGAGTGACTCCGAGACCTGAAAATAAGGTGTCTCAGCTCGACGGTTTCTGTTCTTTTAGAGCCTTCTCTGGTCCTATATTGATTTTGCGCCTCATTTTTTCTATTGGCCCTTCTTCTTTTGCAGACTTTGCCTGAATAATCAATGCAATCCGATTGGGCCGTAAAACCCTTCCCGTGGATTCCCAACGCGTTGTTAGTCCTGTTCGTTACTGGTGAACACGGATGAGCCTGCAATGTTGTCTCATTACCTGTCAATTAGTACGGCGTAAAAGAGCTAATTCTCTCTCGTTGTTTGATTTATGAATTAAGAAGTGTCTGGCCGCAGTTATTATTTTCCGGTTATTGATTCAAATGATCATATTTTACAGGGAATAGGGCAGATGTTGTTCACCATTCCTGCTTTAAAGCCTTTTTTGAGCATTTTGTATTCGTTTGTGGTTCTAAAACACCTGGAACTGGTGAAAAGGCCTGCAATCATAGTTCAGATATAAGTTCTGATTTGCGGACTTGTGTTTGCGAACTAGCTTTTTAAGGGGAATTACCTTTAGAAAGTTGAGATCAGATTATGGTTTTAGGCACAATTGACTCATTAAAGAAGCTGTCCAACTTCAGTCAATGCGGCGGTGATTGGGATCTGGAATTGCATTTGGATGCAAAGAATGATCTTGCCATCAGTCGTATGAAGCGGATTTCAGAGCTGACGGGACTCTCGATGTATTGCTTCGACAGTAATCAACAGATTCTGCATGACAAATCGAATACGCAGTCACTCGCCTATTTCCCAGCAGAAGTTCTCAATGAAATTGGGGCTATAGAAGGGCTCACACTCATTGAAAACACCAACGGGATTACTCACTTTCTGGTTCCCCTGTTGCAAGATGGGAAACAGCGGTTTATAGCAGCCGGTTTTGTGTTTTCCCGAGAAAAGCGGAAGCTGACGGAGATGGTTTTATCCGCAGTCAAACAGGAGTGGAGTTCAGAGGAACTGGATTTCTGGCTGGAAAGCCAGCGGGTCCTGGATGTGAAATCCCTGCATGCATTATTAAGTCTGGCTGTTCTGCACCTTGATGAAGAACAGCAGCTCTCACAATTAAATGAAGAGGTTGATAATCTTTCGGAGTGTCTGGATGAGACCTTTGAAGAAATCAGCCTGTTACATGAAGTCGCACAGCATTTAAAGATCTCAGAAAGTCCGGAACAACTGGGCCAACTCTGCCTCGATCGCATCAGTACTCTGATTGAAGCAGAAACAAATATTATCTGGTTTGAAGATCAGAATAATACATCACGGTTTCTGTCTGACAGCCAGGCTGAATTTGATGAACTGAAGCTGGCACGGCTTGTAGCCCAGTTTGATGGATATAACTGGAATCAACCTCTGGTGATCAATCAGGTGGAGAGTTCTCTGCTGTCGCTCGAGTTTCCAGATTTGCATAATCTGGTTCTGGTTCCTGTTTCAGATGGCATCAATTCTTTTGGCTGGATTCTCAGTTGTAATTTACTCAAAAGTGAAGAGTACGGAACAATACAAGCCAGTCTGTTGAATTCGGTTGCTTCATTCCTGGGAACACATTTAAGGAATATTGACCTGTATGCTCAGCAGGAAGAACTGATGTTGAGCTTTGTGAAGTCATTCGTTTCCACTCTGGATGCCAAAGATCCATATACACGCGGTCATAGCGAGCGGGTAGCCTTGATTGCACAGCAACTGGCTAAACAGCTGGGGTATTCTGGTGAGTTTATTCAGGAAATTTACCTTTCGGGTCTGTTGCACGATATTGGGAAAATTGGCGTTGATGACGGAATTCTTCGTAAGGAAGGAAAGCTGACTGACGAGGAATTTGCCCAGATTCAAAAGCATCCAATGATCGGTTATAAAATTCTGACTGGTATTAAAAAACTGAAGAATCTTCTTCCGGGGATTCGCAATCATCATGAGCAGATTGACGGACGGGGTTACCCGGATGGTTTACGGGGATCTGATATACCACTGATGGCTCGGATTATTGCGGTTGCCGATGCATACGATGCGATGGGCAGTGATCGTCCCTATCGAAATGGAATGCCACTGGAACGTCTGGAGAATATCTTCAGAGAGGGAAAAGGACTGCAGTGGGATTCTGATGTCATTGATGCGTATTTTGAAATTCGGGATGAGATTACCCGGCTCTCTCAGAAATATAATGAAGCGGCCGAATCCCTGGCTGGGACTGGCACGAACTGATAAACTTCTGCAGACCATTTTGTTATTTAAAATATGATCTGTAGACCGCGAGCTGCCAGATGAAATCTTACCTCCCCCTAAAATGGATTTTTCTCTCTCATCTTCTGACGTTTTCTGTCTGTATGATTCAGGGATGTGGATCAGAACAGTTGACGGAAGAGGATGATCCACCAGTACCCATGGCACCTGCCCAGGCTGACTCTTCTTTCGATACGATAGAGTCTGATTTAACTACCGGTGGGGTTACGGAAATCGATGGTATCCAGTTTCAAGTACCATTTGGCTGGGAACAAGTTGCGCTCTCCCCTGCTCAACAGGGAATGATTTCAGCCAGTTTTCGGATTCCTCATGCGGGCAAAGACGTCAAGCTGACCCTCTCTTCCGTAGGAGGCGGTATTGTTGCGAATCTGCAGAGATGGAGGGGCAGTTTCAGCTGAAGCCCGGGGAAAGCCCGGTCGAAAAGACAATACGTGTGGATGGTGTCGATGCTGTCTGGCTGGATCTGAGAGGAGCATTTGATGCTGGTCCAGCGATTGAGTCTCAGGTGGATTCTGGAGTGCGTATGATCGGGGTCGCTATCCCCCGCAGTCCCCGAGATTTTTATCTGAAACTGACAGGTCCTCGCGAACAGATCTTAACTATCGAAACAGAATTTCAAGACTTCGTGAAATCGGCCCGTTTTGTGCCCTGAGCGACACACAGAAACGATAATTCTGCTGCAGCTCAGCTGATACTTTAAAACGTATCACATTTAACCATAGCGTCACCCAATCTATTATATTCGGTCCTATTGGCTCTGGAGACGCTACAGTAAAACTGGACACAGTCTAGTTGGCAGAATGCTTTAACGCGTGACCTGCCAGTTACGCAGTAAGCCTGCGACCAGATGTCCGCCAAATCCGAATGAGAGTTTCAACGCTGTGCGGATGGTTTTCGGAACTGCGACGCGCGGAGTGTAGTTCAAATTACATTGTGGATCGGGATGTTCCAGATTCAGTGTTGCGGGAATGATGTGATCCCGCATGGCCAGTATAGTGAACCCGAGTTCGACACTGCCTGCTGCACCCAGCAGGTGTCCCATGCCTCCCTTCAGGCTGGAACACGGGATCGAGGATGCCAGATCACCTAATGCATTCTGCAGCGCCCGAGTTTCATAGAGGTCGTTGATCTGCGTCCCCGTACCATGCAGGTTGATGTAATCCAGTTCTGCAGCTGAGACGTGTGCACGCTGCAGCGTATCCTTGATCAATCGTGCCAGACTTTCTGCAGCGGGATCGAACTGCATCAGATGAGTGGAATCAGCGCCCAGGCCTCCCCCCAGCCATTCTGCATAGGGCGTCGCATTTCTTTCCAAAGCGTGCTCCAGGGATTCAAGGATCATTATTCCTGCCCCCTCGCCTACGACAAATCCATTTCTCCGACTGTCATAAGGTTTACAAGCTTGTGCTGATGATGGGAAGTCAGTTGCCAGTACTCCCATCCGTTGAAATGAGCCCAGAACCGCTGGTACCAGAGAAGCATCAGCGCTTCCCGCGATCACAGTATCACAAATACCGTCTCGAATTAAATCAGCACCTCGCATCACGCTGGAGAGACCAGTAGCGCAGGCTGAAACAGGGGTCAACGCCGCTCCCTGTAGGCCATACTCGGCTGTGACCGCCTGGCTGCATGCAGTGGGCAGGCATTGGAGCCAGAATTCCGGTGGGATTGAGTCGTTTGCTGTTGACTTGTTATGAGAAGCGGCAGTCAGTTCGGCATAACCGGCGATACCCCCCTTACTGGAGCCTATGACACACCCGGCTGATTCACTTGAGAGTTGTCTTCGATCGAGGCCCGCATCCTCAATGGCTTCACTGGTCGCTTTCAGAGTCAAATCGATGGAAGGATCCATCTGGAAGGGAGTACGGGTGTGGGATGTGGAAGAGAGTTCAGCGTCGGGAATGATACCTCCAGCGATGGGGCGTCCCAACTGATTCGACAGATCCTGCAGCAGTCTGGTGGCGGAATGGCCGGAGAGCAGTTTTTGCCAGGACTGTTCGCGCCCGACAGCATAAGGGGTAATCAGACCAATGCCCGTAATGACAACCCTGCGGGAAGTTTCCTCTGTGACCGAAATCTTTGGTGGCATTAGCCTGTGTCCAGGTTAATTGTAGCGTTTCCAGTGGTATGGGGACCACAAGGAATGAAGGATGCTGTTGTTACAGAAGATGCGCTCAGGAACTGAACTCAGCCGACAGGAGAGCATAGGATTTATCAGACTCGATGGCTGGTACGGCAGATGGCAAATAATGCCAGCCCGACCAGGGCCGCCACCAGGATATATTCGACAATTGATGTCTGAGATGTCTGTACCAGACCACTCTGACGTGTTTCTTCCTGGGCAAGCACAGTTCCGGTAGAAGCCAGTAAAACGCCTGTTGTCACACAGAATCGGCAGAAGCGTCCGGGCATGTTTTGATTTCTCTTCATAACCATTGATTTAAAACTCAGGTTGGGATTGAACATGTTTCCTACAGGGGATTGTAGCAACAGCCCCGGCTTCCTGCATCCAGAAAAGACAATTCCTGACAAAAACAGGAGTGAATCCTGCAGGAATTCGAGTGTTAATCTCCAGACACTGTACTGGCTTTCAAAGGAACTTGTCAGTTTCAGGTTTGTATAATGGCGTCTACGGGTTTTCGCAGTTCGTAGAAATCCTGCTGATGCAGGAAGACTGTTTGCCAGCTTTGTGAACGGGGTTTCATTTTCAGTCGATATTCGTCGATGTTGACCAGGTAGAACGCGTAGAGGCTTCCCCGAAATTCAAACAGTTTTTCCAGACTGTTTGAGATGGAGTTCTCCGGGAGCTGGTAAGCGAATATAAAACCTGAGACAAAGTCATTCCCAAACAGTTCCTGCCATTGTTGGAGTCCCTGTATATCTTCCAGAGTGGCCCAGTTTTCCCAGCGACGGCTCTGCTTTTGATTGGGAGAGATTTCGGTGCGGCCTTTTACATCAATCAGGAGATTCGGGCCCTGGCTGGCATAGACGATAAAGTCGAGTGACTTAATGGAAGCGTCTTGCGCGAGCGCTCTTCGTTTCTCGTCTACCGCCACATAGGGGATTTTTTGGGCGCGGAGGTATGCTTCGAACGCAGCTTCATAATGGTTTCTGCGAAGTACCATGTGTTCTGTCTTTCCCGTGTATGAATTATAGACAGGTGATCTGTTCATTTGTGAGCAGGAGCACGAGGTACTGTAAGTATCTATACTTGGGGAGGTAATATCAACTGCAGTTCGGATGAAATCTGACAGAAAAGTGAATGGCGACTATGCCAGCACCCGTCTGATGAGTTCCAGCAGTTCTTCCTTGCGGACGGCAGTCTGAGTCCCCGTCTGCATATCCTTGACCTGCCAATCCTGTTTTTCGAATTCTTCGTCTCCGGCGACAATCACGATTTTGAAACCGTGCCGATTGGCATATTTAAACTGCTTCTTGATGGATGACGTGTCCGGGTAGACTTCGACATTAAAGCCATACATCCTGAGATCCCGGGCAAGTCTGAGATAGTCGGAGGTATATTTTGCATCCATCTGTGTGACCAGAATCGGAGCGGGAGTCGAAACTTCGTCCAGTAGATTCAGCTCCTGCATAGCTGCCAGCAGTCGGTCCAGACCCAGGCTGGCTCCCACGCCTGGCAGCTTCTGTGTCGTAAACAGTTCTGCGAGGTTATCGTAACGACCGCCCGAACAGACACTTCCGATTCCAGGGAGCTGGTTCAGAAATGTTTCGTAGATCGTTCCCGTGTAGTAATCAAGACCGCGGGCAATCGAGGGGTCAAGGATGATCCGCTCGCTGACGATACCTGCTTTATCCACGGCGTCAAAGACTTCCCGCAGATAAGCGACTCCCTGCTCTCCACACTCATTACCGACAAGCTGTTTCTCCAGTGAATTTAAAATGTCTGCGGTCGACCCTTCGAGAGTCGTCAGGGAAATCACTTTTTCTGCCTGTTGTTGAGTGAGGTTCCCCTGCTCCAGCATTTCTTTGATGACAGCATCTGCACCAATCTTAGGCAGCTTATCGAGTGCGCGCAGCACTTCAGCCGAACGTGACTGGAGATCAAGGCTTTCCAATAGACCGTTCAGAATTTTGCGATTGTTGATGTGAATCGTAAAATCAGAGAAGCCGATTTTTACCATCAGATCATGAATGATGAACAGGGTTTCGATATCGGCTGAATTCGAGGTAGTTCCAATTGTATCGAAATCACATTGGACAAACTCGCGATAGCGACCTTTTTGAGGACGTTCACCACGCCAGACAGTGCCGACATGATAACGTTTGAATGGCGTCCCCAGTTCGCCAATATTTTGTGCGGCAAAGCGTGCAAAAGGTACGGTCAGATCGAACCGCATGGCGACATCCCGTTTTCCCTGAGTGAAACGAAACATTTGTTTGTCTGATTCGGTTCCACCTTTCCCGGTCAGGATTTCGGTGTATTCCAGTGCTGGTGTGTCGATGGGGCTGAAACCATAACTGCGGTAGACTGACTTGGCTGTTTCAATCAGTTGCTCACGGGGAATCATTGCCGAGGGGAGGTAATCTCGGAACCCTTTGAGAGTCCTTGGTTCAATTAATTCTTTTTTCACTGTCGTTCTACCGGATTGGAGGGCAGCTGAGCTGGTTACTGCCTGGATCAAATTATGAAAAGCGAATGATTTCAGCTTTTAGTTAAATATGGACAATGGGAAGTTTCTGGTGGGACACTTCAGTGGCAGATTTTTTCTTTTTTTTCTTCTTTTTAGGTGGCAGGACGGCATGGGCATATTCCCAGATCTGTTCGGGGGTTTCGAACAGGCGATCGTAAGTACCATCATTGTCGTATTCACATTCATCAGTGGTGTAAGTTCGACAGATTTGAGGTCGATCTTCATAATTTCCGCAGCGATAATCTTCCAGCAGATATTTACAGTCGCCATAAACCATCAGAAACCAGACATCCTCATCGACAAATATCGCACAACTCCCATGCATCACGTACCAGCGCATATGATCGTAGTCTTCCCAGGTTTCGGGAGTCTCAATCGGCAGTGCAAAATAACGACAGCAGCGGGCTGTGCAATAGCTGCACAAAACTTCGCCCGGTTTGAGTTCAGCTCGTTTGACTGTCATTGTTGACATATTTTGTTACCTCTGGAGAAGAGTTTGATTGCTGCAAACGGGGCAAAATCACCTGCTGTGAGAAGCGCATATTGAAAAACACTGTCAATAAATCTGAAACTTCTCACGCTGTCTGCTTTTGATAGAGTAATCAGTGTCTGGTAAAACGCAACAATAAGGAATACAGAAAAATTATGGAAGCAGTTAATATGAACCAGTTTATATTCTGAATGTTTTATAAGCCATTCGAGCGCAAATTGCACGGAAACCGGGGATAGAAAGTGGATGAATTCAAGCAGTCTGCCAGTCTCGTTTTCAGGAAACTGTTCAGCAGGTATTGCTGTTAATATTCTTCGCGTCAGAGTTTTTGATCTATTTATATCGGTTTTATTGATTATCCAGCCAGGAGAAGTAGTATAATCTCGGTTTCTGCTTGACCCTGATTTACAGAGGGACTTATCATTAAATAAAAGTCCTGATTGACTTTTTGTCGCTTTCCAGTCCCTCTGGATAGATCTCTTGGGGATCTGTGCGAATAATTCATACCAGATAATTTATTTTCGATCTTGAGTTGCCGGGCGTCGATGTTAGAAACAGGGTATCACTGCAGATAACTCCAGTAGAGCGTGCGGAGCAGTGGAAGCTGCGAAATGTGATCGAATTACACAGAACATAAGTATTTTAAGATTCAAATCAAGATAACGAGAGAGAATCTCGACTGATTCCATCAAGGTTTAATACAGATGCATAAATCCGGAGTAATCCTGGTCTGGTTCGTTGCCATTGCAACAGTAGGGGCAGTTCTGCTGACATCCAAGATGCTAGATGTCCGTGGAAGCTGGCTCAAAGTTGTCGAAAAGAATAAAGCACAGATTCAGAAGAACACGGCTGAAATCGATGCCAGAGAAAGAGAGCGTAAAAAACTTCTCAACAAATTAACCCAGGTCATGCTGGGCTGGGATCGTTATTGGGATGTGGAAGTGAGTGTTAAGGATCGGCAGAGCGGTGAGATTCAGGTGAAACTGAATGGAGCTCAGCCGCTCGGTGGTGAAGGCTTGTCAGCCACAGCAGCGGCTTCACAGGTTTTCTACGCGTTTCAGCCGTCTGATGCTGGTAAACCGGGGGGCTCCACCTATGTCGGTGCCTTCCGTTTTGCTCCCAATAGTCGGGATGCGCTGGTACTCATCAATCCTCCCCAGCCCGGAGAAGTGGCTACCTGGAAAAATGGACCATGGCGATTGAGGGAACTGGTCCCACTGAATTATACGAACACACTGCGAAGTCTGCGGGATCAGCTTGTACAAAGTGAAGAACAGAACAAATTAAAGCAGGATCACTTACAGGATCTGAATCGTCTGCTGGCGGCTGCAAAAGAGCGGCTGGAAGCCCGGGTGAGTGAACTGATCGGTTCTGATACTGCTCCTCAAGATGAACTTCTGCCTGTCGAACTCCGCAAAGGACTGGTCACTGGCCTTGAAGAAGAAGAACAGAAACGGAACCAGGAATTTGTCGAAACAGATCAGTTACGACGTGAACTGATTAAGGTCTACCAGAAGCAACTGGAACTGATTGATGAAGTGAGCAAACTCAGCAATCAGCTACCGAAACCCAAATCATGATCTCACAGATGAGTGGGGATGACTTCACTCCACACCAGCATGGATGGCAGGCGTCCCGTCTTCAGACGCCCTGAATTACGAACTGACAAATAAGGATAAGTTGGGCAATGGGGATTGAGAGCCGGGATTACCTGCGGCATGAAAGTGGTGGGGGGAATTACCGCTCATTTGGAGCCTCTTCTGGTGGCTGGGCCATCAAGTATATCCTGATAGCGAATGTGGCTGTCTTTCTGATTGAAATGGCTACAGCTAACGGGCGGGGCTCATCAACTCTCCTGAACTATCTGGCGCTGGATCGTGAATCAATTTTTTCCAGCTTTCAGATCTGGCGGCTGTTGACCTACGGTTTCTGTCACGCGCTGAATCCGCTGACGCATATTATTTTCAATATGTTTGTTCTCTGGATGTTTGGCCGTGCGGTAGAACCGATTCTGGGCTCCCGTGAGTTTCTGAGCTTTTATCTGGCATCAATCGTGATCAGTGGCCTGTGTCATATTGGAATCAGTCCTAATCCGGTCATTGGTGCCTCGGGTGGAGTGATGGCCGTTGTCTTTCTGACGGCCATGTATTTCCCTCGCATGACGGTCCTGTTGTTTTTTGTGATACCCATCGAATTGCGCTGGCTGGCCATACTCTATGCTGCCGTTGATCTGTTCGGTTTCATTAACCCCGGTGGAGATGCTGTCGCACACTTTGCTCACCTGGGGGGGGCTGCTTTCGGTGTGGCTTATAAATATTATGGCTGGAATCTGACTCAGCAGTTCAACAGTAAATGGAGCCGATTGCAGGTAAACCGCTCCGCCAGAAAAAAGAAACTCCGGGTATATACTGAAGAAGACTCTCACCTTTCCAAAGCAAGCCTTGACGAGCGAGTGGATGCGATTCTGGAAAAAATCAGTCGCGAGGGAGAAGCAAATCTAACCGATCAGGAGCGGGCTCTGCTCAAAGAGGCCAGCAATAAGTATAAAAAGAGGTGACGGTTAAGAGTCGATTTGCTTTCTGTCGGGATTAACTGTCGGCAAACACATTCAAGTTGGAGTCCGGGAATCAAACATGTCGCAATCCCATTTTCAAGAGCTGATTCAACGCACGCGTGCCGGTGATCGGGTTGCTGAAAATGAATTGCTGTCGAAATGTCGCGCCTATATCTCGCTGATTGCCAGGGCACAAATCGAAGGTTGGATGCGTACGAAGGTCGATGCATCAGATCTGGTACAACAGACGTTACTGGAAGCGCATCAGGGACTGGAGCAGTTCAAAGGAGAAACCGAAGCCGAATGGCTGGGCTGGCTGCGGGGAATCCTGAGGCACAATACTCTGGATTTTGCCAGGCAATATCAGGGGGCAGCCAAACGGGATGTGAAACGAGAATTTTCACTGGATCAGAACGGAGCGAATACCGGGCAGTCTGCTGCTCAGAAATGGGAGTTGCAGGATTCGATGGAAACTCCCAGTCGAATCCTGTTGAATCGCGAGCAGGAAATCCTGATGGCGGATGCGGTCTCAGAGCTTCCGGAAGATTACCAGGAAGTGATCATGCTGCGGAACCTGCAACGGCTTTCGTTTAAACAGGTCGCGGAAAGAATGAATCGCAGTCCGGGAGCCGTTCAAATGCTCTGGCTCAGAGCGTTAAACCAGTTACAGGAGCGTCTGGAACATCGTTAAAACGGAAATGATATTCGGGCTACGGACGGGTTAGAGAGAGAGTGCAAAACTGTGAGTAACGAACAGGATCAATCTTCAGAGTCCGTGATTAAAGTGCTGAATCAATATGTGGACTATCTGCAAAGCAGTGATCAGGATAGTTGCCATAGTTTACAAGCCGTCAATCCGGAGCTAAGACCTCTGATGGCATGTTTGGATTCGCTGGAGCAACTGGCCCCCTGCAGCGAAGACAGTGATCATTCTGCTGAGTTTTCAGGGCCTGCTGACACCACCCTGCTCCATGCGACAGTTAATTCACGACGGATTCCCAGTGGTCAGGTGATGGAATTCGGTAACTATGAATTGCTGGAAGAACTGGGGCGTGGCGGCATGGGCATCGTCTATAAGGCCCGTCAGAAAGATCTGAACCGGATTGTTGCCTTAAAAACGATCTTAAGTCATCAGTTTGCATCAGAAGAAGAGATTCGCCGGTTTTACCAGGAGGCGCGGGCGGCAGGACGGTTACAGCATGCCAATATTATTTCAATTCATGAAGTCGGTCAGCACCTGGGACAGCATTACTTCACAATGGATTTCATTCCCGGAGGCTCGTTAGCGAATTCCCGGCCGGACTTTCTGAAGCACGCTGCAGGCTCGGACTATTACCAGACTGCCTCGTTGATGCAACAGGTTGCCAAAGCCGTTGATTATTTACATTCCCAAGAGATCATCCATCGCGACTTAAAACCTTCGAATATCCTGCTTGATGAACAGGGGGTTGCCTACGTAACCGATTTCGGACTTGCCAAAGTTTTTGAGGTGCAGCAGATTGATAGTGTGTGTGAGGCACGAACTCAGAGCGGGATGATTATTGGTACTCCAGGTTACATGTCTCCTGAACAGGCTGCGGGGCAGCTGGGTGAAATTTCACCTCGCAGTGATATCTTCAGCCTGGGGATCATTTTGTATGAATTGCTGACAGGAGTTTCTCCTTTTAAGCAACAGAGGCCGCTGGACTCCCTGGTGGCGGTGATTGAAGGGGAACCTCCCCTGCCTCATATACAGAACGCGACTATCCCTGAACCTCTGGAATTGATTTGTCTGAAGTGCCTGGAGAAAGACCCGGCTTTACGCTACCAGACTGCTAGGGAACTGGCGGATGACCTGGAGCGGTTTATCGCGGGGGAACCCGTTCAGGCACAGCCAGCGAACTTCAGACAGCAGTTCCAGCGCTGGTTCCGCAGGCAGCCGGCTCTGGTGTCGCGGTTATCTGCGATCGTGTTGGCGAGCGGAATCATTCAGACTGTGTATTCGACTCAGGGGGTCGATTTCATTTACCACGTGAAGTTCATGACTCTGTTTGCGCTCTGGGCTATTCTAGCTCTGTTTTTTCAATGGGGGCTCGATCACCTGAAAAACAAGATCAAGGTCCGTTTCTGCTGGTCAGCCGCTGATGTGTCACTCTTAACCGGATTGCTGGTTCTTGCGGATGCACCGATCGGGATATTATTGATTGGCTATCCCATGTTAATTGTTTCGGCGGGGCTGTTTTTCTATGTGCGACTGGTGCTGTTTACCACGGTTCTTTCACTGCTGGCAGTCGCGGTGCTGGTACTGGTCAGGCCTGAGCTGGCAGAGCTGTGGCAGTATCCGGTTATTTATGGGATGGTGCTGGCGATTCTGGGGCTGATCACCGCATACCAGATCTACCGGGTCAGTGTACTCAGCCGCTATTATGAACTGAGACGCCCGGAACGATGAGGTTGTGCTCTGTTCAGGCGGCGCTGGAATCACGCTGGACATTCTGGCGTGTGATCAGGCGATACAGTGCCTGCCAGGCACGGGTAACCTCCAGTTCATCCATACAGCACAAATTTTGTGGACCACGTTTGGGGCAGCGTTTCTGGTAACTGGCTGCGCAATCAACGTTAGTGGAGACAAGTTCGTGCTGGTCACCTGGAGGTCCAGAGCGTAGCGAACTCGTGCAGGTAAAGATCCCGGTGACGGGAGTTCCCAGACCCGCAGCCAAATGCATCGGACCGGAATCATTGGTGAGTAAGTAATCTGTTTCCATTAATACTGCAGCTAACTGCTTCAGGGTCGTCTGTCCTGCCAGATTGAGGACACGGCCTGTTGGAACAAATTTATGCAACAGCTTCTCGATCTGGCTGGTCAATGGACGTTCGTCAGCAGTGCCTACCAGGACGATATTGCAGCGAAAGTGTCGGATCGCTTTAGCGCCGACGGCAGCGAAGCTTTCCGGAGGCCAACGTTTGGTAATCCATTGTGCTCCGGCATGAATGGCCAGCGTAGGGCAGGATTTTTCTCCGGCAGAGAGGGTCTTTCGCGCCCAGGCTTTGTCTTCATCGCTGATAGAGATACTGGTTTCCCGGCTCTTTTCTCCAGAACCGAAAGCATCTGCCACATTCCAGTACTTTTGATATGCGGGAATGGAGCGACTCGTTTCTGGAATAGTCATATTGTAAGCCAGATGAGAACCTTCACGGGCTGCTTCAATTCCGATGCGCCAGCGGGCTCGTGTGGCAGCGGTCATGACTCCGGTTCGCAGCAATCCCTGCAAATCCAGAACGAGATCAAACTGTCGCTGTTTCAGGTCTTTCAGAAAACTCCACCAGTAACGGACGGAACTTCGTCTACTGAAGGGAATGATCTCATCAATGTGCGGATGCTCTTCCAGTAGATTTGCGAAGCTGTCACGAATCACCCAGGAGATCTGAGCATCAGGAAATCTTGATTTGAGAGCAGGTAGAATGGGGAGTGTCTGAACGACATCTCCCAATGCGCTGGGTTTGATGAGGCAGATGCGACTGGCTTCAATCTGGTTCATTTGAGATAAAGTTTTGTGCTGTGAACTCATCGATATAAATTGTTCAATTGATTTTACAGGTAATAGAGAAACAGAGCTAAAGCCAACAGGCGCGGCATCATACAGTCAAAGGTGGAAATGAGGCAAGATCAGCTTTCGTATTCTTCTCACTTATCATGAGTAATGTACAGGCCCCGTTTTATCTGAAATTACACAAAAACAGCTGTTTTTTGAGAATCTGCGAAACCAAAGCGCGTTATGTGAGTTTGATCTGATGTAAAAGATATCTACTGCAGAAACCTGATTCTGCCTGTTTCTAACTTGAGGAGATACATTGATGAATGTCAAACCAGTATTGGTTACAGCTTTTATTCTGGGAGTTGTCAGCCTTTCCGGAACATCCGGCTTACAGGCAGCAGATGGAAAAAAAGGGGAGCGGCCGAATCGTGAAGAAATTCTCAAAAAGTTTGACAAAGACGGTGATGGAAAGCTGAGTGAAGCAGAACGATCTGCGGCTCGAGAAGCCCGTGCAGATAAAGGGGGAAAAGGCCCTGGTGGCAAGGGAAAACCGGGGTTTAACCGGGAACAGTTTATTAAAAAATTCGACAAGAATGGAGATGGGAAGCTGGATGAGACTGAGCGGAAAGCAGCCCAGGCAGCACGCGGGAAAATGGGGCAAAATCGCCCACGTATGAGTCGTGAAGAAATGGTTAAGAAGTTTGATAAAGACGGTGACGGAAAATTAAGTGAAGCGGAACGTCAGGAAGCCCGCAAATCGATGGGGGGACGACCGGGCATGAATCGCGAAGCGCTGATAAAAAAGTTCGATAAGAACGGAGACGGCAAACTCGATGAAACGGAACGTCAGGCAGCGAGAGCAGCGATGTCAAAAAACCGTGGAAACAAAGGCGCCGGGAAAGGCCCTAAAGGGGCTGGCGGAAAAAAGAAGAATTCAAAATAATCAGTTCATCAAACATGACTGTGGTTCCACTGTCTTTACAGTGATGTGAACGGAAAAGCCGACTGTGTTGTACTCAGTCGGCTTTTTTATTTTGTTCGATCAGGGATCCTCAGAAACGATTTTTTTATCAAAATAATTCGTACCCATACCCGCATCGATGACGATGCCCTGCGAATTAATACCTGAGGAACGCGGGCTGAGTAAAAAAGCAACCGTATCTGCAACTTCGCTGGTCTGGACGGCCGATTTCCGAAGTGTGGCTTTTTCAGCGAACAGATAGCTGTCAACATATCCGGGGATGCCGGCAGAAGCGGATGTTTTGAGTAAGCCAGGACAGACCGCATTAAACCGCACGTTAGAGAAGTTGGAAAACGACTTCGCCAGGAAGCAGATCGAAGAATCCAAGGCTGCTTTCACCGGAGCCATGTAGCCATAATTCTCTGCAGCCATCCGCGTTGTTGAGATTGAAATTGTCACCACACTCCCCTGCTCCGGGTCGAGCAGATCCTTGAACGCATTGGAGAGTGCGGTCAATGAAAAGCAGGAAACGTCGACTGCCTGCAGAAACGCGGTACGCGGAGTTTCATGGAATGGGAGCCAGCCCGCTGAATAGTCTGCAAACGCAATCGAATGCACCAGTCCGTGAATGACATCAAATTTCTGACTGATTTCTGTCGCCAACTGGTCAATCTGTTCCTGGTGTTCGACATCGCACACATAAATCGGTGCGTGTGCTGTCAGTTTCGCAAGGGATTCTTTCCGAGCCTCAGAACGGACAACGTAGATGACTTCCGCCCCGGCCTGTTCCAGGACTTTGCCTGTCTGCCAGGCTACGCTTTTTCGGTTGGCGACTCCAAAAACCAGTATCCGTTTGCCTGCCAGTTGCAAAAAATCCATTTACTTCTTCCAGAGAGCGATATATCTAAACAAAACCCGATTCAACGAGGGTTCACTCTGACAAATTTTCTTTTTTTTCGCAATGTGGAAGGGATTGTCACTCTCAGATAAGTCCTGATTCGCAATAATGAAAATACTTTCATCAGTTCTGAGAACCCCGTCAGATTCATTTCTGCCCGCTGAAGGTCACTTCCATGTTCAAGTCACGTGCTTCGTTGAAATCCCTGTCGCTGCTGTGTCGTTCATTAGGTACGATGCTGGAATCGGGAGTCTCGATCGTCAAATCATTTCAACTGGCTGGAAAAAAACTGGGTGACCATCGTTTACAGCAGTCCGTGAGTGATATTGTAATTGAACTCAAATCAGGAAATGATGTGACTTCCGCCCTGCAGAAGCAGGGAAATTATTATCCGGAACTGCTGGTGAATATGATCAGTGTCGCCGAACAGAGTGGTGGGCTGCCTGAAGTTTTGAAGGCCTTGGCCGATCATTATGATAACCTGGTGCAGATGCGGAAAAATTTCCTGCGGATGATCGCCTGGCCGGTATTTCAGTTTGTTGTGGCTCTGCTGGTCATCGCGTTGATGATTCTGATCCTGGGGTTAATTGCACAGGGAGGTGTCCCGATCGATGTTCTGGGACTGGGATTATCGGGGCCTTCTGGTGCCATCATCTGGCTGACCTGTACCTTCGGCTCGCTGTTTGTACTGTATGTGTTGTATCAGATTCTGGATCGGATGTTCGGTGGGAAGCGCTATTTCCACAGTCTCTTTCTGAAAATCCCCGTGCTGGGCAATTGTATGCGTTCTTTTGCCATCGCCCGGTTCTCCTGGGCGTTTGCACTGACTCAACAGGCAGGGATGAATATTCTGGATTCGCTGGAGGCCAGCCTGAAAGCGACAGGGAATGGTGCCTTTATCGCAGCCATTCCCCAGGTTAATACGGCCATCAATGATGGTGAGCATCTGGCAGATGCGCTGGCGGAAACCCGATTGTTTACAGAAGAATACATCCATATGGTTGATGTCGGGGAAACATCAGGGACAGTGCCAGAAACTCTGGAGAGATTAAGTCCGCAGTTTCAGCAGGATGCGCAGCGAAGCCTGACGGCATTGGCGGCTGTTTTCGGCTGGTTGGTCTGGGCTCTGGTGGCCGTATTCATCATCTTTGTTGTCTTCCGCATCGCTTTCTGGTATCTGGGGATATTGAACGATGCGCTCCAGCAGGTTTGACGACTGCCCGGGCGACGAATTGCTTCGATTCTTCCAGTAAACAGAAATACTCCCGTGTCTCATTTTCATTTTGAACTGCTCCATACGGATTCTAAAACCTCGGCCCGTGCGGGGCGGTGGCATACTCCCCACGGAATTGTGGATACCCCTGCTTTTATGCCCGTGGGTACCCTGGCATCGGTCAAAGGATTGCTGCCGGAACAGTTAAAACAGGTGGGAACTCAGCAGGTATTAGCGAATACGTATCATTTAGCTCTGCGTCCAGGGGCAGACATTGTTGCTGAGATGGGGGGGCTGCATGAATTCATGAACTGGGACGGGCCCATTCTGACGGACAGTGGTGGTTTTCAGGTATTCAGTCTGGCACAGCTGACGAAAATGAATGATCAGCAGGTTGTCTTTCGTTCGCATATCGATGGAAGTCTGTTTGAACTTTCGCCTGAAAAAGCGGTGAAAATCCAGGAGCAACTGGGAGCTGACTGCATTATGTGCCTGGATGAATGTCCGCCGCATGATGTACCACCGGAAAAAATGCAGGACGCAGTTGACCGTACTACAAAATGGGCTGCCCGCTGTCGTGATGCACAGAAACGTGATGACCAGGCACTGTTTGGAATTGTTCAGGGGGGGACGGATCAGAAAATGCGGGAACGTTCAGCAGAGGGTTTACTGCCTCTGGAGTTTCCGGGTTACGCGATTGGCGGGTTGAGTGTCGGAGAAAAACCTGAGGATATGTACTCCACGCTTGATTTTACCACTCCAATGCTGCCTGTCGAAAAGCCCCGTTATCTGATGGGGGTGGGACGTCCTTCAGACTTGATTGAGTCTATTATCAGAGGGGTTGACCTGTTTGATTGTGTGATGCCTACCCGAAATGGCAGAAACGGGATGGCGTTTACCAGCCAGGGACGGGTCAACTTGCGAAATCAGAAACATGCTCGTGACCCCAGTCCGCTGGACCCTGAGATTGATTCTCCTGGTTCGCGGGATTACAGCCGGGCTTATTTGAGGCATTTATTCATGTCTCGGGAGATGCTGGGCCCCATTTTAATTTCTCTGCATAATATCGCATTTTACCAGAAACTGGTGCGAGATCTGCGTCAGGCAATTCTCAATGATCAAGTTGAGGAGTTTCGGGCGGTTCACCTTGCCCGCTGGAACGCATCTTTCTAAGATACAGCTTACTTTATTTCAGGATAACTCCTGAAATTGTTTAGGTTTGGGCCAAATTATTCTATGCGGCGGCAGTTTTCTGACTGTGAAACAACAGCGGACTGCAGAGCCCGGCAGGAATTAGGTTTCTCCTAAGTACAGACAATCAGTTAATTTATGAAGTGAATCCAGCATCCACTGGAAGAGAACTTAATGAACATTTTACTTGCGACCCTTTATTTATTTGCACAAGACGCACCGGTGAAAGAAGGACCAGCTGCTTCTCCCCTTGTGACGTTTCTGCCTTTGATCGCCATCGTGATTTTTTTCTACTTCATCATGTTTCGCCCTCAGCAGAAAGAACGGGCAAAACGTGAGGCGACCTTAGGTCAACTGAAGAAAAATGATCGGGTGGTGACGATCGGCGGAATCATTGGCACGATCGCCAACATCGCAGAGAAAGAGCAGGAAGTAACTTTGAAAATCGATGATAATTCGAAACTCAAGGTCCGCCGCAGTGCGATTCAGGGGCTCTATCAGGTAGAAAACAAAGAGACTACGAGTTAGTTTCCAGTATATCGAACAGACCGTCAGTATCTGGCTCGAAGCAGCCAGCTTAATTCTCTAGCGCCGAATGAATCGGCCCGAATAAAACAGTATCGTTTCAGGACTAAATGAATGACAGGGATTGAATTTCACACAGCAGGTCTTCTGGCTGCGGAAGTGACTGAAAAGGCGCCATCAAGTATTTCCGGCATGACTATCTTTTTAGTTATTTTTGCCGTCTTCATTCTGCCTTTCGTGTTGGGGGTAGTGATTGCCCGCGCACTCAAAATGAAGGACTACGGGAAAAAAATTGGACTGGTCCTGTTCACTGCTGTGGTTGCCGCGACTCCTTTTATCTGGCAAGTGACTCACGGGCACAACTGGCGTGATGCTATTCGCTTGGGGATTGACCTTGCCGGTGGTTCGAACATGGTCTTCGAGGTTGATGAATCAAGGAGTGAGAAAGAGCTCTCTAACGAAGTGATGGATCAGATGGTTGGTGCTATTGGCCGACGTATCAATCCCTCGGGTACGGAAGAAGTTACCGTTCGCAAAGTCGGTCAGAATCGAATTGAAGTCATCGTTCCCGGTGCGGATTCGGAAGATGTTCAGAGAATCAAATCACTGATTACCCGGCTGGGAAGCCTGGAGTTCGCGATTGTTGCCAACCGCAGAGACCGTGCCCACGCGGAAGCTGTTGCGCGAGCTTTGGAGAATCCTGAGAAAAAAGATATTCGTGACAAAGAAGGACGGGTGATTGCCAGCTGGCGTGAAGTCAAAGGCGATGACAATTACGAAGGCGTAGACCAGATCGTAGCCCGTCCGTTTACCCGCGAAGATGGTACTCAGGGTGAAGAAGTTCTGATTCTGATTGAACCCAATGAAGATCGGCGTGTGACCGGGAAATATCTGGTACGCGCCAGTCAGACGACTGACCAGAACGGTGGTCCTGCTGTTCGGTTTGTATTTAACGCAAAAGGCGGAAGCCTCTTCGGTCAGCTGACTTCTTTAAATCGTCCCAGTAAGGACGGATTTGAGCGGCATCTGGCTGTTCTGTTGGATGGTAAAGTTCAATCGGCTCCCAGTATTAAGGATACGATCAGTACTGAAGGGATTATCTCCGGTAGTTTTAATCAGAAAGAAGTGAACGAACTTCTTAATGTTTTGAATGCCGGGGCTCTGGAAGTACCTTTGAAGCCAGAACCTGTTTCTGAGTTCTCCATCAGCCCGCTGCTGGGAAGTGATGTGCAGGAAAAAGGGAAACAGGCAATTCTGATTGCTGCTTTCGCAGTGATTGTCTTCATGCTGATTTATTATCGGTTTGCGGGGGTCGTGGCGAACATCTGTCTGACGCTGAACCTGCTGCTGGTGATGGGCTGCATGTCGTTCATTGATGCGACATTTACCCTGCCTGGTTTAGCTGGTCTGGTATTAACGATCGGTATGGCCGTTGATGCGAATGTGTTGATCTTCGAGCGAATCAGGGAAGAAAAAGCCCGTGGTTCCAGCTTGAGAATGGCCATCAATAACGGTTTTTCCCGAGCTTTCACCACAATTGTTGACGCCAACCTGACAACGCTGATCGTTGCAGTAGTGCTCTATATCATCGGAACCGATCAGGTACGCGGCTTCGCAGTTACTTTATTCATCGGGATTGTGATGAGCATGTTCACCGCTCTGTATGTGGGACGGTTGATTTTCGATATCTTCGAACGGAAACGCTGGATCAGCGATTTGAAGATGATGAGCATTGTCGGTACGACCAGCCTCGATTTTATTGGAAAGAAAAAGGTTGCTGCCTTTTTCTCAGGCGCTTTGATTCTAATCGGATTGATTGTTGTAGTGACCCGTGGCCAGGAAAATCTGGATATTGATTTTACTGGTGGAACCATGGTCACTTTTGAGTTTGAAGACAAACAGGAAATTGATGATGTTCGGGGACTCCTGCAGGATGAATTTGGGAACAGTCTGACGCTTGAACAACTGGAGCTTTCGAACGACCCTGCTTCTGAAGGTCGATTCTTCCGTCTGCGGACGACGTTAAATGATGCAGATGAGGGAGATAACGATACTACGGCAACTAATACAATTCGTAAAAAATTAAATACTTCCTTCAGCGACGATGCTCATAAGTTGCGAAAAGTGACCATGGATTATGGTGACGTTAAAAAACTGGCAGGAAGTGAGGACTCGCCCGGTGGAACCGAAGTCGCTTTGACTTTCAGTGGCGAACTGAAAACTTCCACCATTGATAACTATCTGAAAGAAGCTATTGCAGACATCAAAAATGCCGACGGATCTGATAAATATGACCGGATTCCTGAGTTTCAACTGCAGGGCATTGCGGTCGACAAAGCAGAGGAAGCAGATAAACGGTTCAAGAAAATGTCCATGCAGGCCGGCCCGGATCTGCTGGAGGCAGATTTGAAGACTGCATTGGCAGCCATGCAGGATGTCATGGAGACAACTGCGATTCTGGATGAAGTGAACAGTTTCGACAGCTCTGTGGCCAGTGAGATGCAAGAATCTGCCCTCATGGCGATGCTGATCAGCCTGATTGCGATTGTGGCTTACATCTGGTTCCGCTTCCAGCGGATTACCTTCGGTCTGGCTGCAGTCGCCGCTCTGGTGCATGATGTGCTGGTTGTGCTGGGAATGGTTGCCTTGGGAGCTTATCTCAGCAACTCTGCCCTGGGGCCGATCCTGGGCTTGAATGATTTCAAAATCAATCTGCCGATGATCGCTGCGTTTCTGACAATCGTTGGTTATTCATTGAATGATACGATTGTGGTCTTTGACCGGATTCGTGAAGTACGCGGAAAGAACCCCGCCTTGACGACCAACATGGTGAATGAAAGTTTGAACCAGACCCTGTCCCGTACCCTGTTGACATCGTTTACCACATTGATTGTGGTTCTGATTCTGTATGCCATCGGTGGTGAGGGAATTCATGGGTTTGCATATTGTCTGGTACTGGGGGTAATTGTCGGTACTTACAGTTCAATCTTTATTGCCAGCCCGGTTCTGCTCTGGTTGATGAATCGACCTGGTAGTGCAACAGCTCGGGCAACTGAACAAAATCAGAAGCGTGCCAGTGTGAGCAACTGACGGTTAGAATTGACATGCATAATAAGGGGTTTACCTGATTCGGGTGAGCCCCTTTTTTCGTGGTGCGGGTTTCGATCAGATCATGTCGTTCTTAGCCTGTGTGCCCAAGTTTACTATAGCGTCTCCAGGTCTATTTGGACCGAGTATATAAGACTGAGAGACGCTATGGTTGAATGCGTGCGATACAGCTATTGGAAACAGCAGCAATCGTTATATACGTAATGCTTAGCGGACCCGTTTGCCTTCGATGAAGACGGCTTCGATCGAGCCCGGGAACGTAATTCCTTCAAAGGGAGACCAGCCACATTTGGTCTGCATGTCTTCCCGTTTGATAGTAACCGGCTGCCTCAGATTGAGCACTGTCAGGCTGGCAGTATAGCCTGCTTCAATTCGTCCAAATTTTTTCGGTGAAACATAAGGGTTCACAAAGTCGCCCGGGTTTTCCGAGCAGAATAGTGCTGCCTGTTCTGGAGTGAATTTCTGGTCCAGAATCAGCCAGGTCACAAACGCCCCATAGGTATCCAGATGCGGCTGCCCTGAAATCCCCTGCTCGTTTTCATCCAGAGTATGAGGTGCATGATCAGTGGCGAGGTAATCCAGAGTCCCATCACGTAATGCAGCCAGCATGGCTTTGCGATCTGAGACAGTTCGCAATGGCGGATTCATCTGCATCTTTCCTCGATTCTCATCGGTCAGATCAGACTGATCAAAATAGAGGTGGTGGGGTGTCACTTCACAGGTGACTTTCACTCCACGGCTGCGGGCCTCGCGAATCAGAGGCAGCCCCTCCCCGACGGAATAGTGGCAGAGCTTGCCGCGGAGTTCATATTTCTCGATCATCTGCAAAGCGAATCGCGTGGCAGAAATTTCGCATTCAGCAGGTCTGCGCGCTTCGTGTGTGGCAGCGTTGGCGTGCTCGTCCAGCAGGATCGGATCTTCACAGTGGAAGCTGACATTACAACCTCGGTAGTGTGACAGGGTTTCATCCAGTTGTTCCAGTGTTCTGAAAAACAGATCACCTACGCTCGGGCCCATATAGGCTTTGTACGGCACTGCAAATGAAAGTGGCCTGGTTCCGGGGCCAATACCTGCATAGAGAGTAAAATGGATAGCAGGATTCCGCTGTTCCAGATGTTTGAGTTTGTCGTGGTAGCTTTCGTCGGTAATAGGGGGAACCGGATTGTTAGGCATGTCAGCTGCGTGCACAACACCGCCATTGATAGCGGCTGCAGCGGCGGTACAGAAATCCTCTTTGTAGATTTGTGACTCACCGACATCATCGCGGGCATGAATGTGAATATCACCCATGCCGGCAAAAACCAGGCAGTCATCGGAAAAAGAGTAGTCCGCTTTGCCCAGGTTTGAGCCTGTCTCGACAATCTGGTTTCCTTCGAGGCGGATCTGGCTGTGAGAAGTTCCTGAAGAACTGACGAGAGTTCCTTGTATAATCATCGGACTGAAGTCATTCCGTTTCTGCGGTGGGTGGTCTCAATGGCAGGGATACGATCTGGCTTACCAGCCGACTGACATATTAGTCTCAATTGCCAGTTGTGCTTCGTGGAGATCAGCACCGGTGTCACGCATATAGAGGCGAATGGCGTGGACTTTGTCACCGGAAGCGCGGAACAGGCATTCGCGTGCCATATCGCAAGGTTCTGTATGCCCTTCTATTCCGAGCAGGCGTTTTGAAATCACCCACATGTCGCGGGGACGTCGAGTGACTCTTAAGATCTCGTCTTCAGGATAATTTTCCTGAGCAGCATTTTCCGCTTCCTCTTGAGTATTTGCCCAACCCACCATGATATGTGCGTTTGTTTCAATCTCATAAAGAGCCATAATTCAACTCCAGTCTGAAGAATGGAAAAGTGATAATCTGACGAACGACATCGAACGACAGGACTCTTTCGAAATAGTCGTGACAGTTCATACATAAACTCAGGAGTCTGAAATCGAACATTTCCGTGAGCTTTATTATAGCCAAGCAGGATTCCCGGGGAGAGTGTCTTCTGGGAAATGTTTCAAGAAAAACAAAAATCCCGTATTATGAAGGAATTTCATTTAACATGAATTCCAGTCGACCTTTAAAGCGGAACAAAGAGGCGGCATGAAACCAGATTGAAGAGTCTGGTGGACTCGATGGAATACCGGGGCTGGCGGCAAATGCATTGATCAACAGGCTCTGATGAGATGAGGTATAGCTCAACTATTCTGTTGTGCGTCCCACTTTTCTTCTGCCGCACTTTTTCTGAGATAAAAGGGAACCAGATTCCAGACTTCATTCCGAGGGGAATGCTTTGCTGCGTGTTCCTGCATCATTCTTGCTGTGATTTCCGCGACTTCAGCCGCATGCGGTGTGCGGAATTCCGTTTGCAACAGGCGGGGGTCAGACGGTAAATCATCTGGTAACAGAGTGATTCCCGGCCCGGAAACGGTATCGCTGGATTGCAGTGAAATACCAAATTCTTCGATACCGCGCAGCTCGATTTCTGAAGTGTTCTGCCAGTGTCGTTCCCCGATTTTCAGGTACTTGCCGACAAACAGGTCTCCCCGCTGCGCATTGGAGATGACCCAGGTTTCCGTGATCTCAGAGGGGCTTTTCAACGCGATGGCTTCGAACGTATCAATGCCGAGTACGGGACAGCCAGTCACATATCCAAAAGTTTTGGCGAATGTTATGCCGATTCTTAAACCGGTAAAGCTACCAGGACCGCGACTAACTCCTACACCTGTAATTTGTCGGGCAGTGATATTAAGTTGCTCAAGGAGATTTTTGACTTCTGCGACCAGGGTTTGTGCGTGTTTTCGACCTTGTTGCGGAAGCTCAATCTGGGTGATTTGCTGACCAGGGCGATAGATTGCTACGGATCCGGAGAGCCCCGAAGACTCAATGCCTAAATAAAACTCAGAATTTTCCACGCGGACTCAAACAAAATACATCGAAAAAATGGGACAGATCCGTTACAACCGAGTATCAGATTATGACAAACTCCTGAAATGCTTCCAAGTCAAGCGGTCAGAATTAATCCGCGACTGCAGCAGAAGCAGGTCGAAACAGTAAGCCCGCCGCTTTATTAGTAGCTGGAACTCTCCCTCTGGCTGCCGACGTACAGATTAATCTTCCACAATCAGACTGTAAAAATCGAAATGGATTATTTTAAGAAACTGGGTGCGCTACTAACTTCTTTTGATCTGAAGACCAGTGGCAAATGGTTTGTGCTTTCCTGCCTGATTGGTATTGTGGCGGGTCTGGGTGGAATTGTCTTCGATGTATTAATTCAGGTCGTCCAACATAATACTCTGGTTGCGATCGCTGGGTTTGACCACCCCCAGACGGTAGGCGAGCATTCAATCTACGAGTCAGAAAAAAATGAAGTCGCCTTTTCTCCCTGGTGGATGCTGGGAGTGATTACCTTAGGTGGTCTGGCGTCAGGAATCATTGTTTATAATATTGCTCCCGAGGCAGAAGGACACGGAACCGACGCGGCCATTGATGCATTTCATAACAAGCGGGGGCTGATATTACCCCGCGTTCCGATTGTGAAGACGATTGCCTCTGCATTGACTTTGGGAACAGGCGGTTCTGCCGGGCGTGAGGGGCCAATTGCCCAGATCGGTGCGGGTTTTGGGTCATGGGTGGCGACAGTCTTAAAACTGTCCGCGCGAGATCGTCGGATCATGCTGGCGGCGGGCGTCGGTGCGGGAATCGGTGCTATCTTCCGTGCTCCACTGGCAGGCGCGTTATTTGCTGCGGAGATCATGTACAGCAATGCTGATTTTGAATCGGATGTCATTGTTCCCGCTGCGATGTCCTCGATCATTGCTTATTCGGTCTATTGTATGTCACTCCCACAGGAACTGCAGTTTATTCCTTTGTTTGGTGATGGCCTGCATCATACCGTTGACTCACACTTCGAGCTGATCCCCTATACCATTCTGTCAGTCATCCTGAGTCTGGCTGCCATGTTTTATGTAAAGACATTTTATGGGACGAACCGGATCTTCAAAGCAATTCCAATCAAGCCGATGTTCAAGCCTGCGATCGGTGCCTTTTTGACAGGTATCGTAGGGATCGGCATGTATTATCTATTTAATAAAGATCTGCAGGCATTGTCAGTGATGTCGACAGGTTATGGAATATTGCAGGATGCATTAACTTCCGCCGCAAAGATCAGTGTCCCCCTGTTATTGACGGTCGCCGTTGTCAAAGTATTTACGACATCACTGACGATCGGCTCGGGAGGTTCAGGTGGGGTGTTTGGACCTTCGATGGTGATTGGTGGCTGCGTCGGAACAGCAACCGGTCGTATACTGCAGGATTTGTGGCCGGAAATGGTCACACAGCCGGAAGCCTACGGGCTGGTCGGGATGGCAGGATTTTTTTCCGGGGCCGCTCATGCCCCCATTTCAACGATCATCATGGTCTCAGAAATCACGGGCAACTATTCTCTGCTGTTACCTACGATGCTGTCTTCTACACTCTGCTTTGTGCTGTGTCAGAAGGTCCATCTTTATCAGAAGCAGTACCCCAGTCGACTCGATTCACCGGCACATCGAGGTGATTTCCTGATTGATGTGCTGGAAGGGAGCCACGTGTCAGATGTTTTTGATCCAGGCAGAAAGATTCAATTAATTCATCAGTCGAAAACGCTCGATGAAATTGTGCACTCTCTGGCGGGAACTCAGCAGCATTATTTCCCCGTTGTGGATGATGAGGGACGCATTATCGGCATCTTTTCCGAGGATGATGTCCGCGCTTATCTGTATGATGAGACCATCTGGAAGCTGGCATTAGCACGAGATATCATGCAGTCCAATTTTGTGAAGGTCAGACCGGATGATGATTTGAATACGGTAATGCAGCGGTTTACTGCGATTAATGTGGAAGCTTTGCCGGTGGTTGATCAGGAAGACTCCGGCATCCTGCTGGGAATGCTGAATCGTAAAGAGACGATTGGTTATTACAATCAGCAGTTGATGAAGCATAAACGTGCGGGGGAAGAGAGTGAGGGGTAAAGCAGTGTTACTCTTCCCCATCGGTGTTACGCATTTCAAACAGAAAGCGTGACGGGAGGGTGGGCTGCTTCTTACCCCATTTGGTTCGCGTCGCTGCACGGCTGAGAGTGAGGTAGTCCTGAGCTCGGGTAATTCCTACATATGCGATTCGCCTTTCTTCTGCGATTTCCGCATCGGTACCTTCGACTGAGCGTTTGTGTGGCAGCAGTCCCTCTTCCATTCCTACGAGATAAACACGGGGAAATTCCAGCCCTTTGGCACTGTGGAGCGTCATGAGTTTGACGGCGTCCTGGGCGAGCTGGTCTTCTTTTTCATTGAGGTCATCACGATCGCCCAACGCGGTTTCTTCCAGAAAACCAGTCGGGGATGGATCACTCGAACGCCGACAGTATTCATTGATTGATTCGATGAACTGTTCGAGAACGACAATGCGTGCCTGCTGTTGTTCTGAGGTCTTATACTGTTTTTTGATTTCTCCTTCGTAGTCGATTTCCTTGATCAGATCGTGCATGATTCGAGAAAGATCGCGTGGAGACTGTTCGAGCCGGGCCCGATATCGTTTCAGCAGGTCATGAAATCCATTCAGTGCGCTGCTTGCGCGGGCACTCAGATCATTCGTCAGCTGAGCGGATTCGACCATCTCCCAGAAGCGGTTTCCGGCTTTGACGGACTGATTCACTAATTTCTCAACCGTACTGCTGCCGATACCGCGTGTGGGCGTATTGATGATTCGCAGCATGGAAAGTTCATCGTGCGGAAAGGCAAGTGCTTTCAGGTATGCTAGCAGATCGCGGATTTCTCGACGATCAAAAAATGACTGACTGCCAATCAACTGGTAGCGAACACTGGTACGGCGTAATTCTGTCTCGAAGACCCGGGGCTGTTCATTGGTTCGAAACAGGATGGCAAAGTCGCGTAAAGGGATGTCCTGAGCTTCGTTCAGATATCTGATTTCACCGATGATCTTTTCGGCTTCTGTTAATTCGTCTGCCAGCTCAAGAAAGCGTACAGGCGCACCCATTTTTTTGTGGGCAATCAGGTGTTTTTTATGCCGATCCCGATTATGGGCTACCAGGCGGTTTGCCAGTTCAATGATTTTGTCCGTGCAGCGGTAATTGTTTTCGAGTCGGACTACTTTGGCTCCCGGGAACTGTTGCTGGAATCCAAGAATATGCTTTACTTCGGCACCGCGCCATCCATAAATCGACTGATCATCATCGCCGACCACACACAGATTCTGATGTGGTTTCACCAGAGCACGGATCAGGCTGAACTGGGAAAGATTGGTGTCCTGATATTCGTCGATCTGAACATAATCAAATTTTGTCTGAACCCGTACGAGGACTTCCGGATGTTCTGAAAAGAGCTGATTTGTGAGCATCAGTAAATCATCAAAGTCTACTGCCCCACTGGAACGCAGCTTGGTCTGATATTTTCGATAGGCCATGGCTGCCAGGAAGTCGAAATCATTTTCGGTATAATTGGTAGCGTCTTCAGGGGATACATTTGCCATTTTCCAGTTACTGATTCTGTTGAGCAGATCCCCGGGCCGCAGACTTTTGTCATTGACCCGGATTTCCCGGAGCGCGGTTCTGGCTGCTGACTCCTGATCGCCTCGATCATAGATGACGAATTTCTCAGGATAACCCAACAGAGAGATTTCTTCCCTCAGAATCCGGACACAGAGCGAGTGGAACGTGGAAATGAATGGCTTGGCAGGCAGTCTTTTGCCCAGCAGAGCTGCCATACGTTGCTGCATTTCTTTCGCTGCTTTGTTAGTAAATGTCACAGAGAGAATTTTATCAGGTGCAATTCCATTACGGATGAGTTCCACCATGCGATAGGTGATGACTCTGGTTTTCCCGGTACCTGCACCCGCTAACACCAGAAGCGGCCCGGAAAGAGTGGAAGCAGCTTCACGCTGCGCCGGATTGAGAGAGGCCAGGTGATTCGATTGGTTCGGGCTGGTAGTCAGGGTCATGTAACTTAATCAACAGTCGTGAAAATACAGGAGCGAAAATTATCTCATCGTAAGATGCTCCATTACAGTTGAGCGAATTTAGTGACTTTCATCGGGATTGCCTGGTTTGGGCCGTGAGGATTTATTCTTTCTGGCTGCAGGTTGTTCTTTTGCAGAAGAACAACCAGGCTGTGGCTGGCTTTCAGGAGATTCAGAAGTTCCTTCCATCGGCGGTTTCTGTTTTCTGCGACGGAGATGCTGCTCTGGAGTTTTGCCTGATTTTTGCGAAGAACGCGGCCGTTTCGAACTCGGATCTGATTTCTGCTTCGCTCTTTTTTTACCGGGCACTGTAGATGTAGGGCTGGGAGTTGAACTTATCGTGGTTTCAGTTTTCTGCTGTGAGACAGCCGTTTTCTGTGACTGATAGACTTCTTTGAACGGCGCCAGCATCTCATCAATTGTCTGCCAGCGATCCTGCGGATAAAGCTCAAGCCCTTTCATGATCGCATCTGCTAAAATGGGATTGATTCCTGGCAGAAGTTCCTGAATTGGTTTTGGTGGTGAATTGATATGCTGCAATACCGCTTCCATTGTTTCTGCTGCTTTCCAGGGGAGGCGTTTGGTGAGCATTTCGTAGCAGGTGACCGCATAGGAAAAAATATCAATTTTCTGGCTGGTCTTCTGTCGCTTGATCAACTCAGGCGCCATATAAGCTGCAGTACCAGTCCGGTTACCAGGTTGTAAAAAAGGTGGTGTATTGGGGACCACGAGGCCAAAATCGATTAATTTGAGCTGCTGCTCATTATCGACCATGATATTGCGAGGGCAGATGTCGCGATGGATCCAGTTTTCGGTATGGAAATACTGGATGGCTTCGCCGAGCTGGATCATGTATTTCAGGCAATTAGTCCGCATGTCCTCGTTTTGTGCTTCTACAAGAAAGCTGAGGCTATAGCCTTCGATGAACTCCATGACGAGAAACTGCTCACCATCGGTAGTCAGCCCATGCTCAAATGTTTTGACGATATGTGGATGCTGAAACTGTACCGCAATGTCGCCTTCTTTGGGTTTGTCTAACCCGACGAATCTTGCCTCAAGTTCTTCGGTTTTCTGTTTATGAAGAACCTTGAGTGCGACAGTTCTACCAGAATTGAGATCACGGGCGCGCCAGACTTTAGACATGCTCCCCTGCCCGACACGACCGATCAGTTCAAAACGTTGCTTGATGTTGACCCGCGGCTGGCGGGACTCTTTCGAAAAGAAACGCTTTAAGAAGTTCATGTATTCACCAGCAGGCAAAGAGTGAATTCAGGACCAGGTTTATCCCGGGCTCAGAAGAATAGTAACCGGCCCAATACCATTTGACTATGTGCAGTTTTACTGTAGCCTCTCCAGAGCTATTTGGACCGAATATAATAGATTGAGAGACGCTGGGTTAAATGTGATGCGCTCTAGACTGTATCCAGTTTTACTATAGCGTTTCCAGAGCCGTTTGAACCGAGTATAATAGATTGAGAGATGCTATGGTTAAATATGATGCGCTCTAGTGCTTTGTCAAGCTACAAATTGAGGGTCGGGGGGTGTTGTTTACGTGCTCCGTTGTCGCACTCTCGTGATATCTATCAACCCAAATTTTTAAAATGACACTCCACTAGTATAAGTGTCTTTGAGGTAATACGCAAAGTGCTGCCAGGCAAAGCTTCAAATATTACTGTTGAAGAAAACCCTGTATTTCTATGCCGTTGGTGGCGTCGTATTTCCTGCTTTATGAGATCAGGCACAATAGTCGATCAGACGTGCCAGTTCCGAGCGAAGTTTGGGTCTGGAAATAATTCGGTCGACGAACCCATGTTTGAGCAGAAACTCACTGGTCTGGAAACCTTCAGGCAGGGGCATTTTGATTGTGGCCTCAACGACGCGCGGTCCGGCGAATCCGATCAGTGCTTCAGGTTCTGCGACCACAATATCCCCCAGCGATGCAAAGCTGGCAGCCACGCCTCCCATAGTGGGATTGGTTAATACAGAGATAAACAACCCTCCCTTTTCATGATAGCGACCCAGCGCGGCAGAAACCTTACCCATCTGCATCAGAGAGAAAATTCCCTCATGCATACGCGCACCACCACCGGAACCACTGATAATGATCAGAGGCAGTTTCAGTTCGGTCGCCTGTTCGATGGCCCGTGTCAGCTTTTCTCCTACGACGGACCCCATGCTTCCCATAATGAAAGCAGAGTCGGTAATGCCAATCACCAGGGGACGACCACGCATGTAGCCACGCCCTACGATACAGGCGTCTTTCATCCCCGTTTTCTTCTGCTCAATCACGAGCCGATCTTTGTATGTTTTATTTTTATCTGCAAATTCTAATGGGTCACCGGCGGTGATGTCCGGGAACCATTCTTCAAAACTGTCCGGGTCAAGCAGTTGTTGAATACGGGTCTCTGCGGAGATATAAAAATGGTGGTCACATTCCGGGCAAAGCCCCAGTCCCTGCTCGACCTGTTTACAGAAAACTGTGGCATTACAGGCGGGACAGCGTTGCCAGAGCCCTTCCGGCACTCCCCGTTTGGGGCGGGAAGAATGGCTTAACCATGAATCAATATTAGATTTCGGAGCTGAACTCATTTTATTTGGCCTCCTCGAACCGCCACTTCTCTGTGTGGTTTCCTTGACCTGGGGGGGAATCCTTCTTTTCAGTTTGATCGTCAGAACTTACCTGCTTTGAATCACTTTTTTTGGGAGGCGATTCAAGAATTTCGAACATTTCATTCTGGCAAAATTTCCCATTGTGCTCAAAGGAAATTTTTCCTTTATTCTCATTTCGTAACAGGCAGGAAATAATGGTTGCCAGAGGCTCAGAAGCCACGATGGCAAAGTTCTGTTTCTTTTTCAGGTACTTCTGTAGTGTTTTTTGGACGCGTTTCACTGCTTCGGAGGCCAGTTCTCCCTCAGGGGGACAAACCGTTTCTGGTGATTCCGTCCATTGTTTCAACAGTTTCGGGTATTTCCGGCGAACTTCCTCATACTCCAGCCCCTGCCAGAGACCCTGATTCAGGTTTTTCAGCCCTTCTTTTTCCTTGACGGGAATTCCCAGGTTTTCCCCCAGCTGTTCGGCGGTTGACAAGGCTGGTTCTGAAGAGGATGTGATAATTGTTTCAATCCCGGAATTTTCGATCTGCGCAGCGAGATTTTTGACCTGCTCTTCCCCTTTTGCGTTCAGAGGAAGGTCGAGTGTACCTTGTATTCGTTCGTCTTTATCAAAGTCTGTACAACCAGGTCGTATCAGTACCACAGTTGGCATTATTATGTATCTCTTTTAAGTTGAGGAAGCTGTCTGACTCCCGGCTTTGGCAGCCAGTTCGCTGACAGCTGTAGAATAGTCGGCCTGATCGAAGATCGCACTTCCGACAACAAAATAATTGGCGCCTGCGCCGGCCGTTTCAGCGATCGTATCTAAGGCAATTCCGCCGTCGATCGAGAGAATCGTGTCGGAGGAGATCATTGATTTCAGTTGTTTGATTTTCTGTATGCTCGATTCGATAAAGGATTGTCCGCCAAACCCGGGTTCCACGCTCATCAGCAGGACTGTTCCGCACTGATCCAGATAAGGCTCGACAGCTTTCAAGGGAGTTTTGGGGCTGATAGCCAATCCGGGAAGCACGCCTGATTGATTCAGATGTTTCAATATCTCAGTCGGATCAGAGACAGCTTCAATATGGACGGTGATGGAATCACAGCCGGCTTTGATATAGTCGTCGATGTATTTTTCCGGATGGCTGATCATCAAATGCGCATCAAAGACCATACTGGTCAATGGGCGGACTCGTTCAATCAACAGTGCTCCATAGGAAAGATTGGGAACAAAATGTCCGTCCATGACATCCCAGTGAAGTACATGAGCACCAGCCGCTTGCAGCAGCTCGATTTCTCGATGCAGATTACCGAAGTCGCACTTTAGCATCGAGGGTGCGATCACGGGAGAGTTCGAATTCAATTTATGCTTAAGTTCAGAGTTAGTCATAGATTCCAGAAATAATATACGATCGAAAGTCAAAAACAAGTACCTGAGTGATTATCCAGTCTGACTGCTGCATTTTCCCATGTACTCAAGCCATGTGATCTCGGATTGAAGTTGTGAGGATTTAACTGGATGCGGCCTGGAGTCAGTACGTTGAATTCATCATCAGTTAAATAATGAGACTGGCTTTAATTGTAAACGTCACATTTTGACAATCTGACTGGGCAGAGTCTAGTCGAAAGTTGGATTAGGTGTTCGCGTGTATCTGTTTGTCGGTTCGAAAAACAGCCGAGATGGATCTCATCTCGGCTGAATTTGTCGGACTGAATCAAGGCTTGTGTTTGACAAGCTCTGATATAGCTTATAGTTGTGCCAGTCGGGCAATCATGTCTGCAGTCCGGTTTGAATAACCGTATTCGTTATCATACCAGCTCAAGACCTTGAGCATATTTCCACCAATAACAGTCGTCCAACTGGCATCAAAGATGGAGCTGTGGGTATTGCCCACGATATCACTGGAAACGATGGGATCAGTGTTGTACTCCAGAATGCCTTTCATCGGTCCATCTGCAGCTGCTTTCATGACTGCATTGACTTCTTCTACGGTCACATCTTTGCTCAGATTCACAACCAGGTCAGTAATACTGCCTACTGGTACTGGAACGCGGAGGCTGAGACCGGTTAATTTGCCATTCAGGTCTGGCAGGACGAGGCCCACTGCTTTTGCAGCACCTGTTGTTGTCGGAATGATATTCAAAGCAGCGGCTCGTGCCCGCAGTGGGTCTGAGTGCAGCTGGTCTGAAACACGCTGGTCGTTAGTGTAAGCGTGCACGGTGGTCATTAAACCGTGTTCAATGCCAAAGTTTTCATGAAGGACCTTGGCCATGGGAGCCAGGCAGTTTGTTGTACAGCTGGCGTTTGAAACACAGATGTGCTCAGAAGTCAGCTGGTCATCATTGACACCGAAAACAACAGTCATGTCTGGTGTATCTTTTGCAGGTGCAGAAATGACAACTTTACGAGCCCCTGCAGTCAGGTGGCTGTCATAACCTGGTTTTCCGTCTGCTTCACGGTTTGTGAAGAAACCGGTAGATTCCAAGGCTACTTCGACTCCCAGTTCTTTCCAGGGAAGCTCACGGGGATCACGTTCCGCGCAGACACGCACTTTTTTACCATTGACGATCAGATCAGTTCCATCAACCTCAACAGTTCCGGGGAATCGACCCTGAACACTGTCGTATTTTAACAACCATGCCAGTTTCTTGGGATCTCCGAGGTCGTTGATGGCAACGACTTCGAATTCTTCTGGACGAGCAGCGAGTGCTCTGAATGTAATACGCCCAATACGCCCAAAACCATTGATACCAACCTTTACCGCAGCCACAGGACTTACTCCTTCGTTTAATGAATTATTAGATGTGTATATTTGACGGCAGAGGTCCTGGAGAACGATTCCAATAAGCTCCTCTGTCCGCTGTCGGGTAACTTTCAGTCGGGGTGGATTGTAATAGTCTCTGGACAGCCACACAACCGAACGCAGACTCCGGTTTGATTTCTTAATAATTCAACAAACTTAAGTATTTCGCGTACCGTTAATCTGTTGTCCATACAATTGGAGTGATCACTCAATTAGAAGGTGTGCGCACTGTGCGTCTGTGATTATCGCAATCAAAATTTAATGGGGAATATCCCTCACTTCTGCTTCTATGGATAACAGGAGGTCAAGGGGCTTAAGCAGAAATGACGATAGTGCTTAAGGGGAGATCACGTACTATTAGGGGGATTATATGGACGAAGCTTGCATAAAAGCTTGTTGATAAGATCTTGCTGGTATTTGATTTAGCTCTCCACCCCTAAGTCTTATTTACACTTCAATTACGTTCCCTAATCACCAGGACGGGCTGATGGACGATATTCTGCAGGAGTTTTTGGCAGAAAGCTGGGAGAATTTAGGTCAATTAGACTCGGAAATTGTAGAGCTTGAGAAAGATCCCCAGAATGCTGAGCTGATTGCCAGTATCTTTCGCACGATCCACACTATAAAAGGAACCTGTGGTTTTCTAGGTCTCACCAATCTCGGAGCAGTCGCGCATTCCGCCGAAAATGTTCTGGGAAAGATGCGCGAGCGAATGCTCGAAGTCTCTCCGGGAGCCATCTCACTGGTTCTGGAAGCAATTGACCGGATTAAAGAGTTGTTGCAGGGACTGGAAGCAACCGGTGAGGAACCCAAAACAGACCATTCGTCTTTAACGCTCATGTTAGACGAACTGGCCAATCTGGCAACTGCTCCAGTACCGCCAACACCTCAGCAGACTCCCCCCGCTACTCCTGAATCAGAGAAGACCGAAGTAAACACTGTTGAAACTCAGGTAGATGAAGCACCTCTCGGCGATCAAGATCTGACTGAAATCGTTGAAACTCACCCTGAGGTACTGTCAGAATCTGTGGAACCATTGGCTCCCGCTGCAGCTGGAGCAGAAGAAGGAGCTGCCCGCACTTCCAAAGTGAGTGTGGCGGACCTGTCTATTCGCGTGAATGTAAATGTAGTTGACAGTCTGATGAATCTGGTTGGTGAGCTGGTACTGACACGCAATCAGCTATTGCAACTGGCGCGGGGGGATGAGGAATCCAAATACGCCGCCCCCATCACTCATTTGAATCGCGTGACGACTGATCTGCAGGAAGGCGTAATGAAGACACGTATGCAGCCGATCGGGAATGCCTGGAACAAGCTTCCTCGTCTGGTACGTGATTTAACTCAGGTGACCAGTAAACATATCGAACTGGTAATGACAGGTGCTGAGACGGAGCTGGACCGAACCGTACTGGATGCAATTAAAGATCCCCTGACTCACATGGTGAGAAACTCTGCCGATCACGGCATTGAGACTCCTGAAGTCCGTAAAGCAGCCGGTAAATCAGAATCGGGGACGATTCATTTAAATGCATACCATGAAGGCGGGCATGTGATCATCGAGATTCAAGATGATGGTGCCGGAATCAGCCGCGAGCGAGTTTTGAAGAAGGCGGTTTCCCAGGGACTGATCAAAGAGGTCGATGTACCTCATGTGACTGACAGTCATGTGTTTTCCATGATTTTTCAGGCAGGATTTTCAACAGCAGAACAGGTCAGTTCCATATCCGGACGTGGCGTTGGCATGGACGTTGTGCGTACTCAGATTGAAAAAATCGGGGGGACAGTAGATCTCGCTTCCCAAATGGGAAAAGGGACGACTGTCAGGATAAAAATCCCATTGACCCTGGCGATTATATCTGCACTGGTGCTGGAGAGCGGCTCACAGCCTTTCGCCATCCCACAGCTGGGTGTTGTGGAACTGGTTCGACTTTCTGCTGAAGACTGCAAGAAAATTGAAACGATTCACAATAAAAAGGTATTTCGCCTGCGAGATCGCCTGCTGCCTCTTGTGCATCTGAATGAAGTTCTGCAACTGGAAGAGAAAGCTCCAGAAGATCACGATCTGCAGGACACAAATATCGTGGTGGTTCAGGTGGGTGAAGATCAGTTCGGACTGATTGTTTCCCGAATCTTTGATACCGAAGAAATCGTGGTCAAGCCGGTGGGCCGTCTGTTGAAGAATATTGGACTCTACCAGGGAACAACAATTCTAGGTGATGGCCGTGTTGTAATGATTCTCGATGTGGGGGGGATATTCAACCAATGTGGTGGGAGTTCAGCTCATTCTCAATCGCTTACAGAAGAAACAACAACCAGTTCTGACCGGGATACCATCAGTATGTTGCTGTTCGGTGTGAAAGAGGAAGTGACAATGGCTGTTCCGTTGTCACTGGTCGCACGACTGGAAGAATTTCCTCTGGAAAGTATTGAATTGAACGGTGACCGCAAGGTTGTCCAATATCGCGACAATCTGTTGCCACTGCTCTCGGTTGAAGGTGCGGGTTACAGCGGTGGAGAAGCCGTTGATCCGCAACCCGTCATCGTCTTTTCCGAAAATAATCGTTCGATGGGTCTGATAGTCAATGAGATCAAAGACATTATTGATGAGCAGCTTGTGATCCGGATGCAGTCAGACAGGCCTGGTGTACTGGGGACTGCCATCATAGGTAAAAATGCGATCGATGTGATTGATACGCAATATTATGTGACCCGCTCAACCCCGAACTGGTTTGGCAAAGTTGAAGATAAAACATCGTTTCGAGTTTTAGTCGTTGATGATTCGATGTTCTTCAGGCAACTGGTGGCAACGGCGCTGGAAACGGAAGGGTACACAGTGGTGACCAGTGACAGTTGTGTTGCCGCTGTTGAAATCCTGGAGAAAGATTCCAGGTTCCATACCGTCATTACAGATCTGGAATTGCCTATGATGGATGGCTTTGAGTTCTGTGAATGGCTGAAAGCAAACGAGAATACTCAGGAGCTGAGTGTCATTGCACTGACGTCAGCAAACAGTTCTGCAGATCAGGCGAAAGCCAGGGAAGCTGGTTTTGATGAGTTTCTGGTGAAATTTAATTCGCATGAACTGATTTCCTGTCTGGATGAGTCTTTTGCACGGTTGAAATATAAAACGGGAGTTAATGCATGAGCACCGCAATTACTGATTCAGGAAGCGGGATGGAGTCACAGTTAGATTATTCGAGTCAGTATGTCTCGTTTCGCGTCGATGGCCAACTGCTGGGGATGCCTGTCAATATGGTTCAGGAAGTGTTGACAGAACAGATGATTTCACCGACTCCCTTAGCCCGTGCAGAGATCAAAGGCCTGTTGAATTTACGAGGTCAGATCGTAACAGCCGTGAGCTTGCGCAGGCGTCTGGGGTTGCCCGATCTGGAAGATGATCGATCAATGAATGTCGTTACCCGCGTAGGTGAAGAGTCCTTCAGTCTGCTGGTTGATGAGGTCGGCGATGTCATCAATGTGTCAGGCCGATCCATGGAGCCGGTACCACGAACCCTGGATCCACACTGGCGATCGGTGACTATCGGTGTGTTTCAGCTGGATGAAGGATTGTTTGTTATTTTGGATGTAGAAACGATTTTAAATTTTGAATGATGTTTTATTTTTTTTCTGCTGACTGATTAAGGGCCCTGCCTGTGGATCTCAATGTCACTGCATTGCGAGAATCGTTCGAACTGGTTGCACCACGTGCAGACCAGCTGGCCGAACGGTTTTATGAAAAGCTGTTCGAAGATTATCCCGATCTGCTGCGCTATTTCACGCATACCGATTTTTCAGAACAGCGTGGGAAGCTGATTCAGGCACTGGTCCTGGTTATCAAGTCGCTCGAGAACCCCCCTGCCCTGACCAAAGTATTACATCAACTGGGGAAAGAACATGGCGAAATGGGCATCCAGGAGGATGACTACCCGCCGGTAACGGATACTTTGCTCAGTGTGCTGGAAGAGTATGCGGGTGATCAATGGAGTGAAGAGCTGGAAGAGGCCTGGCGTCAGGCTCTCAAAGCAGTTTCGACAACGATGATTGAAGGTGCCAAAGACTCAAGCCGCGCAAAGCAGCTTCAATCAACGGCAGTATCAGGCTCCGTGGGAGCCAGCTTTGAAGAAGTGGATTCCCTGGTGGAAGACCAATCGATTTCAGAGAAAGACAACCAAACTAATTCAGAACCACCTTTACGATCTGAGTCACAGATCAACCATCCGAAGGAGAAGAGTAATATGTCGATTGATTCAGTACAGAATACGGGACAGAGCGCGGCTACTGAACAGTCGCAGGATACAGATCAGTTTTATGGTATTGTGGAACACAGCCCTCAAGCCATTCTGTTTCTGAACACGGAAGGAACAGTAACCTATGTGAATCGTAAAGGTCAGGAGACCCTTCAGGAACTGAGCACTGATCTGGGCGTCAGCCCACAGAAGCTCGTAGGTGGTTCGATCAGCCAGTTGTTTTTGAAACTACCGGAACTGCAGTCCGCTCTGTCGGGATTAACCGGAGAGTCGTCTATCACGGCTCCTCTTGGAAATCGATCCCTTAAAATCAGTATAAATCAGCTTGCTTCTGCTGGAACCATCCTGACCTGGGAAGATGTAACTGAGCAGGTGAAGCTGGAAGAAGCTAATTGTGATTATTCGGGACAGTTGGGAGCCATCAGTGATGCCCAGGCAGTCATCGAATTTAATTTGGATGGTACGATCATTACTGCCAATCACAATTTCTGTGCAACAGTTGGCTATACGCTGGAAGAAATTCAGGGTCAGCATCACAGAATGTTTGTCGAACCTGAGTACCAGCTCAGTAATGAATACAAAGAATTCTGGGAAAAACTGAATGCAGGTATAAACCAGGTTGCTGAATACAAGCGGATCGGCAAGGGAGGCAAGGAAGTCTGGATTTCTGCTTCCTATAATCCCATTCGAAATAAAGCTGGCAAGCTGTTTAAAGTAGTCAAATATGCATCAGACATTACAGCGAAAAAACTAGCGGAAAATGATATGGTTCGCGTACAGAACATGATGGACAATATTCCAATCAATGTTCTGCTCGCGAACAAAGACTTCGAGATGGTCTACATGAATCCTGCTTCTTACAAGCAGTTGAAAGAGATCGAACACCTGCTTCCCAAACCGGTAGATCAGTTGATTGGTCAGAGTATCGACATTTTTCATAAGAATCCGGAAATGCAGCGACGGATGCTGGCAGATCCTTCAAATCTGCCGCACCGTGCCAAGATTAAAGTTGGTGATGAAACCCTGGACCTGCTGGCAACAGCAATTATGGACAAAGAAGGCAATTATATTGGTCCGATGGTTTCCTGGTCTGTGGTAACAGAGCAGGTTAAAATGGCAAATGATTTCGAGACCGAAATTCAGGGCATTGTCGGTGTTGTGACTTCATCCGCTACCGAAATGCAGGCCAGTTCCAAGAGTCTGTCAGATATGTCGGATGAAACGGCACGACAGTCTCAAGTGGTCGCCGCTGCCAGTGAAGAAGCAACTCGAAACGTTGAGACTGTTTCTTCTGCTGCAGAAGAATTGAGTGCCTCAATCAGCGAAATCTCACGCCACGTTCAGGAGCAGTCTCACATGACGTCTCAGGCTGTGGGAGAAGCAGATCGTACCAATGATACAATTAAACAGCTGGGTGTTGCCAGCACTGAAATTGGTCAGGTCGTGAAAGTGATTACCTCCATTGCTCAGCAGACGAACCTGCTGGCTTTGAATGCAACCATCGAAGCAGCCCGTGCCGGTGAAGCCGGTAAAGGATTTGCTGTGGTCGCTAATGAAGTGAAAGAACTGGCACGCCAGACTGCCCGTGCTACAGAAGAGATCAGTGAAAAGATTGGTGCCATCCAGGGATCAACAAATATCGCTGTTTCTGCAATCGGATCGATTGGTGAGAGCATCCGTAAGATTGATGAAATATCAACGACCATTGCCAGTGCTGTTGAAGAGCAGACTGCTGCCACCAATGAGATTTCCCGTAATGTGGCTGAAGCTGCTCGTGGAACAGCCGAGGTGACCAATAACATCTCTGGTGTTTCTCAAGCAGCGAGTGACAGTGGTACTGCTGCCAATGACATGCTGGCTGCTGCTCAAGGATTGACACAGGAATCAGTGAAACTGGATGAGGCTGCTGCAGCGTTCCTGAAACGGATGCGAGCCGTCTAATCCGCAGAGCCTGACTTTTCAGGGGCTCAAATAATCAAATCGTTATTACCGCCAGGGTAGACAAGTGTTTTAAAACATCGGTTTAGCCTGGCGGTTTTTTTATGGATACACAATCAATTGAGGTATATCGCTCAAAGTAACGGAAAATTCAGGATTTTGTGCTTTGTTCGCTTCACATCATTAAACGTGTCCTAGACTTCCTTCAGACAGTTTAATTTCACGTCAGGGGCAGAGTGAGTTCTGTGCTCATGTTCAGTTCACTCTGAGTCTGGCGTCAATTTAATAATACAGAGTTATTTTTTAACATACTGGGAGACCGGTGAAATGAAGACAATATTACTAGTAGACGATTCCCGCGCAGTCAGACTGGTGGGGCGACGTATCATGGGGACATTCGGATTGAACGTTCTGGAAGCAGAGGATGGAAAACAGGCGCTGGAAGTCGCGCGTGCGAATCCAGAACTGGATGCAGTGCTGCTTGACTGGAACATGCCCATCATGGATGGGATGGAATTTCTGAAGGCTTTACGAGCTGATGCACGTGAGAAGCAGCCCATTGTGGTGATGTGCACAACAGAAAACGATATGCCTCAAATCGTGCAGGCCATGCAGGCCGGTGCGAATGAGTATATTATGAAGCCGTTCACCGAAGACATTGTTCGGGACAAACTGGAAGAGACAGGTGTTCTGTGAGCCATTCGACTATCAAAGTACTGCTGGTCGATGACTCAGCTGTGATACGGGGCTTGATGACACAGGCGATTAATCTGGATGCGGAAGTGAAAGTAGTGGGCTCTGCGATGCATGGTCAGTCTGCTCTCACCTGGCTGAAGACGAATCGGGCTGATGTTGTGGTTCTGGATGTTGAGATGCCTGTCATGGACGGGATCGCATGTCTGAAACAGTTGAAACAGAATTATCCGGATCTTCCGGTAATCATGGCCAGTTCTCTGACCCGTGCAGGGGCAGAGGTCACACTCCAGGCACTTGATCTGGGGGCAGCAGGGTGCATACCAAAGCCCGTTGCCACCAATGCGGCAGCAGCGATCGCGCAGGTTGCCCGAGATCTGTTGCCTCTCATTAAAGCGCTGGTGAATAAACATAGCACAGCCCCGTCGGAGCACTCTCGTTTTCAGACGTCAGCCGTTCGACGACCGACCAAAACACCGATGGTGATGGTGGTTGGTTCGAGTACTGGTGGGCCGAATGCACTCAAAACCATGTTGACCGCATTACCAGAGAAGTTTTCGTTACCAATTCTGATTGCTCAGCACATGCCACCTGTATTTACGAGGACCCTGGCTGAGCATATCGAACGGGAAACAAAACGTCCTACTTCTGAAGCCACAGACGGGGCGTTGATTGAACGAGGCCATATTTATATTGCTCCTGGTGATTTTCATATGGTGATTGATAAACAGGATGACCGGATGGTAATCCGTCTAAATCAGGATGCCCAGGAACATTTTTGTCGTCCTTCAGTCAATCCATTATACGCTTCTGCCGCCAAATGGTATGGCAGCTCAGTACTGGCAGTCATGCTGACCGGTATGGGGGATGATGGTATCGAAGGAGCGGAATCAATCAGTGAGCGTAAAGGTTATATTATCGCACAAGACGAGCAGAGTAGCGTTGTCTGGGGAATGCCTGGCGCGATTGCCAAGGCAGGACTGGCCAGCCAGGTCTTACCTCTCAGAAATATTGCTCCTGAACTGGCCCGACTCTGTTCTTTATAGAAAGTGGTGATCTCGTGTCTCCAGAAGATTATAATTACATAACCAAATTTTTATTGGAAACCACAGGTCTTTCTCTCGGTGAGAATAAAGAGTATCTGCTGGAAGCCCGCCTGATTCCTCTGGCACAAACTCATGGTATGAATGGGATTCAAGATCTCGTTTTGAGTTTAAAATCAAAAAAAGATCCGAGTCTGGAAAAGGAAATCATGGAAGCAATGACGACAAATGAATCGTCTTTCTTCCGTGACCGTCGCCCGTTCGATGAACTCAAGGCCAACATATTACCAGAACTCATTGCTGAGCGTAAAATGACGCGTAAGCTGCGAATCTGGTGTTCTGCCTGCTCTCATGGTCAGGAACCATACAGCATCATGATGCTGTTGCGTGAGAATTATCCGGAACTGAATGACTGGAATATTCAAATCATTTCGACGGATTTGTGTAAGAAAGCTCTTGAACGAGCCCATGAAGGAGTCTACTCCCAATTTGAAGTCCAGCGTGGTCTGCCCGTACAGTTGCTGATGAAATATTTTGATCAATGCGAGCAGGGCTGGAAAATCAAACCTGAACTGGGGGCCGGAATTCAATGGAAGCATTTGAATCTCCTGGAAGATTTCAGGCATTTAGGAATATTTGATATCGTGTTCTGCCGTAATGTCCTGATTTATTTTAAACCGGAATTGAAAAAAAACATTCTAAACCGCGTGAGCAGCCAGTTGAATTCCAGCGGCACTCTCTTATTGGGGGCTGCTGAAACAGTACTGGGGATCTCAGATAAATATACCAAGCAGACTGGGTGTCAATCTGCTATTTACAAATTAGCCGGTAATTCTCTGGCAAATCCGATCGCTCGGTAGCAGGCTCACCTGTTGGGACCGCCTGTGTCCGAAATAATAGATTCGATTTTCAGAACCCGTTAGATCAATTCCAGGTTGGATTGCTTTTTCGGGTTTTGTCTTTTCAGAGCGCAAAATTGCGAAAAAAAATGAGAGAAATCAATATTGCATGGGGATTTTGGCTTCTTAAACCAGAGGTCAAAAACTGTCTTTCCTCAATTCTGAATATCTGTTATGACTTATCGCACGGTAGACAGTTGCTCTGCACCAATAATTTCAACCAGATTCTTTTCATCGATTTCGCACAGGGAAGTGCAAAGTGAATCGACTTGCATTATTTGAAGACCGTTCTGCGCTACAGTTTACCCCCATTGCATTGATGCGGCCGGTATTTGAACTGCTGTGTGGGCAGTTTACCGCGCGAGAACGGATGTTGAAATCACTGCCCGTCGAGGAATGGGGTGTTCTGATTCGCCCTGCTCTGACGGAAGTCTATGCAGAGGAATTTCCTCAGGCGCGAATCAATGATGCCATCTGGCTCAGCGAAGCACCCACACTGTTAATCAATGGACGCTGGTTACCTGCCCTTCATGAAATTTCTCGCCTGGCGGATGTCACCGCAGAGACCGTCGGGATGATCGGTGAGTCCGTTGCTTACCTGCTGCTGGAACCGGAGGAAGCGACGCTGTTGACAACTGATGCCTGGGATGATGCGATTCAGAAAATTGCGTCGACCAGAAAGCCGGTTGCAGTCGAAGGAACGGAACTGCATTATCCCTGGGATCTGGTCAATCAGAACCGGCAACAGCTTTTGGACGACTTCGCATTAGATACTTCAACACGTCCCTCAACAGACGAAGCCCGAAATCTGACTATTGTAGGGCCATCGGAGTTGATCCGCGTTGATGATAGCGCTGAGATTGATCCTTTTGTGGTACTCGACACCCGACAGGGACCGATTGTAATTGAACGGGATGCCCGGATTCAGGCTTTCACACGCATCGAAGGTCCCGCCTATATCGGTCCGGGGACGCAGTTGTTCCGCGCGAATGTGAAAGCGGGTACGACTGCTGGCCCTCACTGCAGACTGGGTGGCGAAATTGAGGAATCGATCCTGCATGGCTATGCCAACAAATATCACGATGGGTTTCTGGGGCACTCCTATATCTGTCCCTGGGTCAATCTCGGGGCACAGACCAGCAACAGCGATTTGAAAAACGATTATTCTCATGTCAAAGTGCCTCTGGCGGGAATTCCTATTGATACGCATTCCGTAAAGATCGGGTGTTTTATCGGGGACCATACGAAGACTGCCCTCAACAGCCTGTTTAATACTGGTTCGTCTGTGGGGGTGATGTCGATGGTCCTCCCGGTAGGTGAATTATTACCGAAACATATCCCCTCATTTTCACGTTTCTGGCTGGGGCGAATTGACGGTCAGCTCGACATTGCTGATCTGTTTGAGCTGGCTGATACGTCCATGCGTCGCCGAGCTCTTTCATTGACTGCTGCCCAGCGTCTGCTGCTGGTCTCAATTCTGGAAGAAACCGTCGACGAACGTGACACAGCGATTCGCTGGTGGGACCAGAAACGAGGTACCTCTCCTGCTGCCGGTACTCAGTCGTCACTCGGGAGTTGTTGAGACCCTGCTGGAAATTCGAATTGAGATACCGGAACAGGCGAACTCACTGCTGACTTGTGTTGTCATTTTGATGTAAAGAGCGCTACCGGCAGGTTCTGTTGAAACTTAAGGGAATTCCTGCCTCGGCAGGCGATTTCGTAAGAATTATCATGTTGATGTAAGATTGTCGCAAATTGACGACAGTTATTTTCCCGTCAGAATTGTGATTGTGGAATTTACCATCCCAGCTGGTTCGTAAGATTCAATCATGTCAGGCATTTACGCGAGTTTGTCTGGCCAGACGTTTTTTTCGGTCAGTTTGGTACAGTCCTTGCGATTCTCTTACTCATCAGGCTTTTCCAGGGGTGAAGAGCTCCAGTTTCTTGAGCCGTCGGGCTTGAGACTGTGAATTCGAGTTTTTAAGACAAAGTGTTGCAATGATAAATCAGGAGAACAGGGTCATGTCAGAACAGGTCATGGAAGAGTTGTGGAATGGGTTGTCACCTGCAGCAGATCGTACTGATCTGGCGAATGCAGTGATTGATCGTCTGCTTGAGTTGAATGTTGATCTACAGGAAGTCTCACTGTCAGAGATGAAAACGTTGCTGACGCGTGCTTATAGCCACCAGGCGCGTGTGGATACACAGAAACGCAGCCGACGGATCACTGATTGCGTGGTTGCATCTTAACATTTCCCGTTCCCTGAATTATTCTCAGTAATTCAGGGAGCGGAATTGAAATTGTACTTGAACCACCAAACATCGTGGTGGTAGAACAGTGCTGCATCCTGCTGATGTCTGAATCAGGTTTGCAAAAAACAGGTGGAGATCTGTTGTTGGTCTCCCTGTTAACTGTAATCGTTCTCAGAGGAAATAGCACCGTGAATGATGAGAGCCAGCCGAGTGCATCAGGCCAGGATGATGCAGCACACGATCAGTCTGAGGTCGCCCAACACATTCTGGAATCGCTCCGTCAAGGCAATAAAATTCAAGCCATCAAAGATTACCGCGAATCAACCGGTGAGGGCTTGAAAGAATCAAAAGAGGCCATTGAGGCACTGATCGAGAAGTATGACATTCAGATGAAATCGGGTTGTGCTTCCATGCTGCTGTTAGCTGGATCCCTTATGCTGTTGCTGATATTCGTCTGGATTCAGTAAATTTCCAGATGGTTTGCTTTTTGTTCAGTAGTGGATGCTCCTGACTTCTTCAAAATGACATCAAGCCTCATAATTCAGTCCTTCTGAGCTTCAGGCTTAGAGTCATATGAGTTCCCTTCTGGTGGACTTGAATGCCATTCCGGCTGCCATTGCTCAAGGAACAGGTAGCGATTTTCTGATTGAGCCACTGAGCGCGCCCGGATCGTGGGAAACTGAAAAATACTGAAAAAGTGTGAATCCACTGGCAAACCCACGGATTTCTCTGCAAAACAGCTTCTCAAATTCAGTTCTGACAAAAGTTTCGTGTTGAAATCATCTTTTCTTCACATTTACCTCATACTTTGTCATCATAGTATGCATTGAATTCGGTTTATGAGATCTAAAGTTATAGAGAGACTGCCGATTTCAATAACCACAGCGACCCGCCCGACCTGACCCTCCGCGAAAGGTGAATACATGAGAAGGTGTTTATCATCACTGGCTGTTCTTGGAATCCTGTTAACAACGACGGTGATTTGGGCCTGTTCGGTTCCAGTATTTCGATATGCATTAGAACGCTGGCCCGCCGACAAGTACACCGCGGTCGTATTCCACCGTGGTGGTTTAACGCCGCAACAGCAGACGCTGATTTCCCACTTTGATCAGGAAGGGGCGATCGTTCATAAGTCGGCCAATGTTGAACTGAAGTTGGTCGATTTGGACGCCGACCCGGCTCCGGCAGACTTAGAACTCTGGAAGGCGCAAAAATCAGAAACACTGCCTCTGCTGGTGGTGCGGACTCCCCTGCCCGCCCCCGTTCCCGCCGGTTTCTGGTCGGGGGAACTAACCGAGGAAAATATTACACGACTGATTGATTCGCCCCTTCGTCAAAATATCGCAAAACAGCTGGTGAATGGTCAAACTGCAGTCTGGGTCTTTCTGGAAAGTGGTGAGGCCGAAAAAGACAAGGCTGCTCGTGAACTGCTGGTCAAAGAACTTAAGCGGATGGAGAAAACCCTGAAACTGCCCGAGATCGAACAGGCTGATATTGAACAGGGGCTGGTCAGTGTTTCACCTGACAGTTTAAAGTTGAAATTCAGTATTGTGACCTGCTCACGCGATGATTCTGCAGAACAGTATCTGACACAGATGCTGTTGGCGACGGAGAGTGATCTGAAAGACTTTGATTCAGAACCGATGGCGTTACCCGTATTTGGACGGGGAAGGGTTCTGTATGCTTTGATTGGAAAAGGGATCAATCCGGGTACGATTGAGCAGGCCTGTCGCGATCTGACCGGCCCGTGCACCTGTCAAGTGAAAGATCAGAATCCGGGAACCGATCTGTTAATGTCTGTTCCGTGGGAAAAACTGGTGACGCCTACAGCACAGGATGAAAAGGAATTACCCCCGCTGACGGGACTGACCAGTTTTTCTAATAGCGATGCAGGAAAAAATGATCCTGGTTCCATGGCACAGTTATTAAACAAGCAGGCAGGCTCCGAGAGTTCGAATACAGAGAAACCCACTGTGAAAGTTGAGAGCCAGAGTGATCCCGTAGCAGAGACTGTTTCCACAGAACCGAGTGAGGGAACCTTATTACAAACAGAGGAGCCAGGACCTGTTCCCGTACATTATAAGATCGAATTATTCCTGCTTGCTGGCTCTGTTGTGCTTGTCATCATTCTGGCAGGAAGCTACATGCTGTTGGCCCGAAAACAATAACTAATAACTTGAATTTAATATCAGAGTGCCGTTAGTGGCTTGTTCAGAAGGACGTAAAATCAATGTCGTTATTTCACTTGATCATTCAGGAAATGCAGCATCGCAAGATGAACTTTCTGCTGGGACTGTTATCGGTTGTGGTGGCAGTGGCCTGTCTGGTGGCGGCGTTGACCTTATTGCAGGCTGATGAAATCCAGACAGAACTGATTCTGGAGAAAAAATCAGAGGAAGTGAAACTGGCGGGCGCAAAACTAGAAGACGCAATGCGCAAAATTACCAAAGGCCTGGGCTTCAATATTTTGATTTTACCGGCGGATGAAGATCTGAGCGAATTTCACCTGACGGGAATTGTCACGAAAACCATGCCTGAAGAAAATGTAACAAAACTGGCTAATTCAGATATCGTGACGGTCAATCACCTGCTACCCATGGTAGCTAAAAAAGTCACCTGGCCGGAAAAAGAATGCGAAGTCATTCTGACCGGGACACGGGGAGAAGTTCCCCAAATGGAACGTGCCCTGAAAAAACCACTTCAGCAGCAGGTACCGGAGGGCGCGATGGTGCTCGGATATCAGATTCAGAAAAAACTGGGATTAAAAGCGGGAGATGAGGTCGAACTGATGGGAAAACCATTCAAGGTAACCCTGACCTATCCCGAGCGTGGAACTGCAGATGACAGCACGGTCTGGATCAATTTGAAACAGGCTCAGGAACTGTTGGGTATGCAGAATCTGGTGAATGCGATCCTGGCGCTCGAATGTAATTGTGCAACCGAAGACCGCGTGGCTGAGATCCGCAATGATGTTGGCAAAATTCTTCCCGGCACGCAGATTATCGAACGTGGTCCGCCTGCGTTGGCACGGGCAGAAGCCCGCAATAAAGCACATGCGACCGCTGTCGCTTCACTGGAGCAGGAGAAAGCCAATCGGATTCAACTGATCGAGCGACACGCCGATTTTGCGGCCGTGCTGGTTCCCCTGGTGGTACTGGGGTGTGGTGCCTGGATTGGTTTTTTGTCGCTTGAGAATGTACGACGCCGTGCTACGGAGATCGGGATTCTGCGGGCGATTGGACTGCGCTCCTCCCAGGTTTTTGGGATCTTTATCATCAAAGCAGTGCTGATTGGATTGATCGGTGCCCTGCTCGGTTATTTTCTGGGATATGGAATCGGTGTGACCTGGGGCAAGTTACCTGAATCGATTCATCCCCAGGAAGTGCTTTTTTCAGGTCGCTGGTTACTGTTAAGCCTGGTGTTTGCTCCGCTTCTGGCCAGCTTAGCCAGTTGGGTTCCCGCTTTGATGGCAGCACGACAGGATCCTGCCACGATACTTCAGGAAGGATGATTGACCGGATATGTTACTGGAACTGAAAACGCTTACTAAATCATTTAAATCAGGTTCCCGCCGTGTTCAGGCTGTAGATGGGGTCAGTCTGTCAATAGAGGCCGGCGAGTTCGTGGCGATCCAGGGGCCCAGTGGTTGTGGGAAATCGACACTGCTGTTAATGGTCGGGGGACTGTTGAGTCCGGATGCCGGTCAGGTTTTGATCGAAAATACTGATCCTTATGCATTGTCGAATGATCAGCGAGCCCGCTTCCGCTCCACACATCTGGGATTCGTATTTCAGCAGTTCCACCTGGTGCCTTACCTGAATGTGCTGGATAATGTACTCGCTCCTGCCTTAGCAACCCGCTTGCCTGAGGCACGTCAGCGAGCCGAAGAACTGATCCAGAAGTTTGGTCTGCAGGAGCGTCTGCATCACACACCAGCTGAGCTTAGTACCGGCGAAAAACAACGCGTCGCGCTGGCACGTGCCTTATTTCATCAACCAAAAGTTCTGCTGGCAGATGAGCCCACCGGTAATCTGGATGCGGAAAACTCGGAAATTGTATTAAATGTTCTGAATGAGTTTGCGCAAAACGGCGGTTGTGTTTTAATGGTCTCGCATGATGATCAGGCAGTGCAATCGGCACAGCGTGTACTGGGTATCAATGCGGGACGCCTGCTGCCCCAGAGCGAAAAAGAAGCATTAATTAACTCTTAAATTGATTTAAAAAACCTCAAAGTCAGGTGGGAATAATGAGATATCTCCGTAGTCAGAATGGGAAGCAGTCAACACCGACTCCCTGCCGGACAGGAAACATAAATAGTGGGTTGGCAATCGGAGGAGGTTCACTTCTGTTTCTGATCCTGATGGTGGCATTGCTGGTTTACTCTCCCCCAAAAGATAAAGAGAAAAATCAAACAACGGCTAATGAAGATGATGCTCTGGTAATGTTCTGTGCTGCGGGGATCAAACCACCGGTGGCCGCCGCCGCTGCACAATTTGCTGAAGAAGAATTTGGTGTGCCCGTGCATCTGCAGTATGGTGGTTCGGGAACCCTGCTCAGTAACCTGCAGGTGGCGAAGAAAGGTGATCTCTATCTTGCAGCCGACACCAGCTATATCGAAATTGCCCGTAAGAAAGGGCTGATTAACGAGGCGGTATCCGTTGCCCGTATGCATCCGGTCATCATGGTCAAAAAAGGGAATCCGAAAAAAATTCAATCGATCGATGATTTGTTGAAAGCAGATGTGACCTTTGCACTGGCCAATCCCGATGCGGCTTCGGTTGGAAAGCTGACAAAAAAGAAATTGACTGAAGCCGGTAAGTGGGATGCGGTTTCCAGGTCGGCACATGTCTTTAAACCAACAGTATCCGAAATTGCGACTGATGTCCTGCTGGGGGCCGTCGATGCCGCGGTTGTCTGGGATGCCACCGTAAACCAGCATCCTGAAAAAGCGACTATGGTTGATGTACCAGAATTTTCAGGAACAATTAAAAATGTAACCGTTAGCGTTCTGAATTCCTCTGAGAAACCTCAGAAATCGCTCCTGTTTGCCCGTTATCTACAGGCACCTGAAAAGGGGCAGAAACAGTTTGCCGAGATGGGCTATGAAACAGTGGAAGGTGACGCATGGGATCCCCATCCGACGATCTTGCTCTTCAGTGGCGGAGTGAATCGACTGGCGATTCAGGATACATTAAAAGAGTTCGAACAACGCGAGGGAGTGACGGTCAATACAGTGTATAACGGGTGTGGGATTCTGGTGGGACAGATCAACAGTGGTCAGCGACCCGATGCCTACTTTGCCTGTGATACTTCTTATATGGTGCAGGTCCAGCCCAAGTTTACCTTGCCTCTCACAGTCGCTGAGACCGATATGGTCATCATTGTAGAAAAAGGAAACCCCAAACAGATCAAAACAGTCTTTGATCTCGCCGGAAAAGATATCAAGGTTGGGCTGGCGCATCATGAACAGAGCGCCCTGGGGGCTTTGACCAAAAGATTATTGGGACCGCTGGTGCAAAACGATCAAAGTCTGTATGACGCTGTGCAGCCGAACGTCAAAACCAACACCCCCACTGCGGATCTGCTCGTCAATCAGTTGAGGACCGGTTCACTGGATGCAGCCATTGTGTATCGTGCCAATATTTCGAAAGTGACGGACAAGCTGGACGTGGTTGAAATCAAAGAGGGACGACCTCTGGCGGAACAGCCCATTGCGATCCTGAAATCGACGAAGTACCCGCATCTGATGCAGCGTCTGGTTGCTAAACTCACAGCGGCTCCTTCGCGGGCAATCTTCGAATCCAGCGGCTTTCGCTGGCGCATTGCTTCGGGGTCGCTATGACAGAGCCGATTACTAACGAACAGAAAATCCGGGAATTTAAGCCACGCTCTGATGTGGCATTCTACACCATATTTATTTCCATCAGTGCATTTTATGTGTTCCTGATCGTGGCGATGCTGACCGCCGAGACTACTTATACCACGCCAGACCACATCTGGAATGCATTTGCCAAACCGGAAATTCGCTATGCCATCTGGCTGAGTCTGATCTCCTGCGCAATTACGACGGTGCTGTCGCTCTGGGTTTCCGTGCCGATTGGCTATCTGATGTCGCGTCACGAATTTCCGGGTAAAACGCTGATTGACGCAATCCTGGACATTCCAATCGTCCTGCCTCCTCTGGTGATCGGACTATGCCTGCTGATCCTGTTTCAGGTTAAAGTGCCACAGGTCGAGTGGCTCAATGAACTGGTTGCAGAAGAATCGAGAGTTAAAGAAGTTGTTGTCACTGAGCCAAATCAGATAAAAGATCGGCAGCCTGTTATAGATGAACAACCATTCGTAGCGAAGAAGCCGGATTATGAGGAGCAGCCGATAGACAACAGGCAGTCGGTTGATGATTTGATTCGCAAAGTGACAAAAGTAATTTTCGGAAAATCAATCGGAGTGACCTACGAAATACCCAGCGTGATTCTGGCTCAGTTCATGGTGGCCTGTGCCTTCGCGGTGCGGACGATGCGGGTCACCTTTGATCAGATTGGCCCGCGATATGAACAGGTGGCGTTAACGCTGGGCTGCAGTCGGGGACAGGCCTTCTGGCTTGTGGTCTTTCCTCAGGCTTATCGCGGACTGCTGGCAGCGGGCACACTCGCCTGGGCACGCTCGCTGGGTGAGTTCGGTCCGATTCTGGTCTTTTCCGGGGCAACCCGTATGAAAACGGAAGTGCTTCCGACAACAGTGTTCCTGGAACTGACGGTCGGTAATATCGAAGGTGCAGTTGCCGCCTCACTGATTATGGTTGTGGCTGCCTTGATTGTACTGGTCATTGCCCGTATGTTCGGTCTGACCCGCGGCGCAGCAATTTAAACGTGATTTGATTGAGATCTGCCACTACAAAGATCTCAAATACCTGATTTGATTGATTATGATTTCCGTAAAAAACCTTTGTGTCCAGGTTGGCGAATTCCGGTTGAAAGACGTCAGCTTTGAAGTACCCGGGGGGCACTATGCCGTCTTGATGGGTAAGACCGGCAGCGGGAAAACCACCATTCTGGAAACCATCTGTGGCCTGAAGAAAGTCCAGTCGGGTACCGTTTCTCTGAACGGAAACCAGATGACGCATGCCAGCCCGGCTGAGCGTGAAATTGGATATGTACCCCAGGATGGAGTGCTGTTTCATACAATGACGGTGCGAGATAATCTCTCGTTTGCTTTAGAACTGCGAAAATGGAGTCAGCGGGAAATCAATATTCGTGTCGAAGAACTGGCAGAACTGCTGGGAATCAGTAATCTGTTGAATCGAACTCCCTTTGGTTTGAGTGGGGGGGAAACGCAACGGGTTGCTCTGGGGCGTGCTCTGGCTGCGAAACCTTCCATTCTCTGCCTGGATGAACCTTTGAGTGCGTTAGACGAAAACACGCGCGGCGATATGTGCACTCTGTTGAGTGAAGTGCAGCGCATGACCGGCGTGACGACCTTGCATATCACGCACAATGCTTCCGAATCAGAGCGGCTGGGGGATATTAAATTAGCGATTGTTGATGGAGTGGTATGCAGCCTGCCATCAAAGACAGCAGAGTTCGCGGAAGACACTACTACCAGTAGTCAGGAACCCGAATCGAAGGCCGGTCCTTCAGCAAGATTGAAAGCGCAATAGAATGAAGATTAAGGTAGAATATACGGCCCAGGTTAAAAAGGCGGCCGGTACAGGTGCTGAAGAATATGACGTTTCACCGGGAAGCACTTTGCAGGATCTGGTGAAGCAAGTTGCGGAATCACACTCGACGGCTCTGAAGCCTCTACTGTTTCCGGATTCAGAGGCACTGCACCCATCCATCCTGTTGTTTGTTTCGAACGAACAGGTATTATGGGAAGAACCACTGACGCTGGAACCTCACCAGGTCGTGACGATTCTCTCCCCGATTTCCGGGGGATGAGGAACCCACCTTAACATTGTAAAATAGAAATCCCGCCTCAAGCTACAGGAGTCATGATGTCCGGTTTCGCTCCCCTGTCGGATGAAGAACGAGCAGTTTATGAGTGGCAGATCTGGGTGCCCGAATTTGGAGAAGCCGGTCAGGAGAAGCTCAAAAACGCGTCTGTTTTGATCTCGCGATGTGGTGGTCTGGGAAGTGTGGTGGCATACGAACTGGCAGCGGCAGGCGTTGGAAAACTGGTGATTGCCCACGCAGGGAATGTCAAACCGAGTGACCTGAATCGTCAGCTTTTAATGACCCATGACTGGCTGGGTAAACCTCGTGTCGAATCAGCAGAGCGGCGATTAAAGGAACTCAATCCCCGGCTGGAAATTGTGGCAATCCCGAACAACCTCAGTGAAGAGAATGCGGAATCGATTGTGAATCAGGTCGACCTGATTGTCGACTGTGCCCCGCTCTTCCCGGAACGCTATGCGATGAACCGGCAGTCAGTCTTGCAGAATAAGCCGCTCGTGGAATGTGCCATGTATGACCTCGAAGCACAACTGACCACGTTTATCCCCGGCCAGACAGGCTGTCTGGCCTGTCTCTACCCCCACGATCCTCCTGCCTGGAAACGCGAGTTCCCGGTGTTTGGTGCTGTCTCCGGTACGGTTGGCTGTATGGCGGCAATGGAAGCGATCAAGTTGCTCAGTGGTCTGGGTGATACGCTGGCCAATCAACTGCTGATGTTTGATTTGCGGGATATGACATTTCAAAGAAACCGGATTCTGCGTCGAAAAGATTGCGCAGTCTGTGGAGCCTGATCAATGATTTCATTTTATTTAAGCCGCTGAGGTGCCTCTATGAACTTTTACTTCCGTCAAATATTGATTCTGACTTTACTGATTACCTGGATGACGTCTGCCGCAGTAATACGAGCCTCGGCAGCAGAAACAGCTCGCAAAACCGAATGGCGCGGTGCCGCTGCCTCTGTCGTGATCACGCCCGATAAACCCATGTGGATGTCCGGCTACGCAGCCCGCACAAAACCCTCTGAGGGAAAAGTGCATGATCTGTACGCCAAGCTGTTGATTCTGGAAGATACGCGAGGGCAAAAAGTCGTGATCATTACGACTGACCTGATCGGGATTACGCCTGCATTGCGCGATCCGATTGCCGCGCGTCTGGAATCGGAGTTTAAAATACCCTCAGCTGCCTTATTGATGAACGCATCGCATACGCATTGCGGACCCGAATTACGGGAAGACAAAGCGACCCGCCGGGGACTGGGAGGAGATCGAGGTGCAGAAGCCCGCCAGTATACGAATTTGCTGGTCGAGAAACTCCTCAAGGCAATCGAAGAAACACTGCCTCGTCTGGCGCCGGTTGAGCTGAAGTATGCTTCCGCACGGGCTGGCTTCTCAATGAATCGCCGCCTGCCGACTTCTGGGGGAGTGGTAAACAGTCCCTATCCGGAAGGTCCCGTAGATCAACGGGTGCCGGTATTAATTGTAGAACGCCCAGACAGTTCCCTGCTGGCGGTGCTCTTTGGTTATGCCTGTCATAATACAACGCTCAGTTTTTATCAGTTTTGTGGTGACTATGCCGGGTATGCCCAGGAATATCTGGAAGCCGCACATCCGGGTACGGTGGCTCTTTTTATGATGGGCTGCGGAGGAGATCAGAATCCCTATCCGCGGCGATCTCTGGATCTGGCGAAACAGCACGGTCGCGCCCTTTCCAACGCCGTCGAAGTGGCTCTGTCTGTCAAACAGCCTCGTGAAATTCATGGTCCCCTGGGAATCGCAATGGAAGAGGTCGAACTGGAATTTGCGACTCCCCCTGCCCGTGAAGAACTGCTCAAACGCAAGGAAACAGGCAATAAATATGAACAAAGCCACGCGGTCCGTCTGCTGGATCAGCTCGAAGAACGCGGGGGTATTCAGACCAGCTATGCATTTCCTCTGCAGGTAATTCAGTTTGGGAATGATCTGACATTAGCAGCCATTTGTGGTGAAACGGTTGTGGATTATTCTCTCAGGCTGCAGCAGGAACTGAAATCAGGTACTGAGAATTCCAGCAAACAGGAGCCTGTCATCTGGGTTGCCGGCTACTCAAACCATGTATTCGGCTATCTCCCCAGTTCGCGCGTCCTGCAAGAAGGAGGCTACGAAGGCAACAGGGCCATGATATATACCTCGTACCCTGGTCCATTTGCCGAATCGGTCGAACAGCGGGTGGTTTCCAAAATTCAAGAACTGACAAATCAGGCCAGAAAATCGACTCAACAGAAGTAGTCATGAATCCGGTCGCTGTTTTGTTTTACTTTTGCCTGAAGTACCTGGATTTTCAATTTTCCGGTTCGCTTTTCCATACGTCTGAATTAGAATACATGAAACTTTGTTAAAGATATGATTGTCTTTAAGGCTCTATTTTTTCCCGCCTGGAGTAGACAGTGATGCGCCGTCAGCTGTTCAAGAATGTGTGTTTTGTATTTAGCTTCGTTTTATTCTCAACTGTCGTGTCTTCGACTTCGCAGGCACAGACCGAGCAGGAGGTGACCGCTTCCCGTCTCAAGGGAGTTGAGTTTCTCAAGTCCCAGCAGCAGGAAGATGGCAGCTGGGAGTTTGAAGGTCATCCGGTGGGGATCACTGCGCTCTGTACAATGGCGCTGCTGGAAAATGGAATCCCCGTCAACGACCCTCTGATTCAGAAGGGCAGACAGTTTGTTCTGAAAGAATCAGAGAAGCTGAAATCGACTTATGATCTCTCTCTGGCAATTCTGTTATTATCCCGAATTGGTGATCGTGAGGACAAAGCTGATATTCGCCGGTTTGCCGCACGTTTAATCGCCGGTCAGACCACGACCGGGGGTTGGAGTTATACCTGTCCGCTGGCGTCTGCGAGTAGTTTAAATAATCCACGGGCTCGTCCTAAACTGGTAACTTCTCCCGGCGATAACAGTTGCACTCAGTTTGCAGTACTTGGGCTATGGACAGCCTCCCGTTCGAACATCAACATTGACGAATCGATGAGCGGCGTGGCACGACGGTTTGTCGAAACGCAGAACGAAGACGGGGGCTGGAGTTACAAGCTGCCCACGGAAGAAATGAAGGAACCGTCACGGAATTCGATGACGCTGGCAGGCCTCTTCTGTCTGACGGTTGCCCGCGCGACGAAAATCAGGTCAATGAATCAGGACATAGTCAAAGAAGCAGGTGACCGGGCTGAAACACAGAAGGAAGGAGATACTCTGGTTTCCGATCCGATTTTTGCCAAGGGGCTGGAGATGGCGGGAACCTATGCTGCAGGAATCAGTGCCTCCTCTGCCCGATATTTTCTCTGGTCGACTGAGCGCGTAGGCGTCTTGCTGGGGCTGGAAACTCTGGGTAAAACGGACTGGTTTTCCAAAGGAGCCTCTGCTTTGATTAAGACACAGAAAGAGGATGGCAGTTGGGAAGACTCGCGTGGTAAACTGGCAGAGACTGCTTTTGCGATCCTGTTCCTGCGTAAAGCCAACCTGGGTAGTGATATCTCACGTATGCTCAACGGGGAACCTGAGAAGAAGTTTCAGATCTATTCTCAGGAAAAAAAACCGGTGTTCGAAACACTGCAGGGTGCGGTCGCTGCTGCTAAAGCGGGTGATTTAATTCGAGTGAATGGGGACGGACCTTTTGGTGTACCGCATCTCGAAATTGATAAAACCCTGAGCATCGAAGCCGGCTTTGGCTATGCCCCGATCTTTCAGTATGAACGGGGAAAGAACAGTCTGGGGTTGCGATCGAGACCGGAGCGTGACCCGAATGTTCGACATATCCTGCGGGTTTCAAAAGGGACGCTGGCGCTGGAAGGCATCGGTTTTGAATTTGATCCTCCTGAAGTCGGTAAGGATGTGCCCTGGGCGGCGATTGTTGTGAATGGCGGGAATTTAAAAATGCTGAACTGTTCGATTTCAGAACAGAACGATAAAGGCATGGCTGCGGTGCAGTTTTTAAAGCCCACGGATTCTACTATTACCAACTGCTTTTTTGTGGGAGGACGCGCTACTTTTGAAATTGAAGGAACTGGAAAGCAGACGATTTCTGTGGATGACTCGATTGTCTTCTCCCGGAAAATATTCTCGGTGTTAAAAAGCTCCGGTACAACAGCAGGAGGTGATATCAATCTGAATCTGTCTCATTGCACGGTTCAGGGCGCAGAGGGTTTTGTGTTTGAACGTTTCGTGAAAAATATCCATGTGAAGAGTGATCATTGTGCTTTCAAAGTCGAAGACTTAGGCCTATCAATGTTGTCTGCTAAGGGTTCAAAAGCGAATCGTTCTTTTACCGGAGATGCGAATGTCTATGACGTGGATAAATGGCTGGGGTTGAGCGGTAAGACGGAGTCCGGCGTGACCGATGTCAAAAGCTGGAGCCAATTCTGGGGTAAGACCGATGAGACTTCTGTGGGAGATATACTGGCCTTTGCGTTTCGTCGACCCAATAATTCATTCAATCATCGCTACAAACCGGAGGACTGGGAAGTCTCGGACACTTCTCCGCTGCTGGCGCGCGGACTGGAGTTTGGAGCCAAACCAGCCAGCGTCGGTGCCGGACCCGGATTCAGCCGCTTTCGCAGCAGTATTCTGTACAATGAATGGAAGCAGAGACAGGTGGCAGATGCGAAGTAAACGGAAATCGAGTCGGTAGCGATTTGCTTTTTCTTCATGAAACGTTAGAATTCCCTGCTGACTGACATTCATGGCTGTTCATCAATGTCATTTCACCCTGTCAACGATTCGACGGTGAGAACGTTCACCGATTTATGAATGAATTCCAGTAAACAGCGCCGCCAGATAATTTTTGAAGCGGCACGACTGATGTATTCGCGACAAGAGACGGAGTATTATCGGGCCAAAATGAAAGCGGCTCGCAAAGTCTGTCAGGGCTGGGTCAAACCCGCCGATCTGCCTAGTAATCGCGAAATTCGAGACGAAATCCAGCGTTTTGCCTGCACGTTTGAAGGCGAATCCCGAACCGAAAATCTGCTGGGCATGCGCTTGCAGGCTTTACGGTTCCTGCGAATGTTCAAGCCGTTTCATCCAAAACTGATTGGCAGTACCCTGACCGGACATATTCGGCAGGGGTCGGATATCGATATCCATGTCTTTTCACACAGTTGTGAAGCGGTTACAGCACAACTGGATGAGGAAGGGATTTCATATCGTGTCGAACACAAAACAGTGAAAAAGCATGGTGAAGAACGAATTTTTACGCACATTCATATTCAGGATGAATTTCCCGTAGAACTGACTTTATATCCGACTGAACGGTCGAGCTATGAATTTAAATGTTCGATCACAGGGAAACGGATTGAACGCGCCACACTGCCAGAGTTTGAACAACTGCTGGAAAAAGAATATCCGGGCATCGATCTGGATCAGCGGCTGGCGGAAGTCGAAGAAAGCATCGACCGGTTTCAGATGTACCGACTGTTGCTGCTGCCCCTGGCAGGAGTCAAACAATCCAAAAAATATCATCCGGAAGGAGATGCGTTGTACCACAGCCTGCAGGTATATGATCTTGCGTGTGATGAACTTCCTTATGACGAAGAGTTTCAACTGGCGGCGTTACTGCATGACGTGGGAAAAGCCATTGATCCACACGATCATGTGGAAGCAGGCTTACAGGCTCTGGAAGGATTAATTACTGAACGGACTGCCTGGCTGATTCAGCATCATATGGATGCGCATGCTATCCGGGCAGGAACTTTGGGAGCACGCGCACGGAGGCGGTTGATGGCGAACGAAAGCTATGAAGACCTGCTGCTATTGGAAGATTGTGATCATAACGGTCGCGAACCGGGAGTCGAGGTTCCTGATGTAGAAGATGCTTTAGAAGCGATTCAGGAACTGTCACGCCTGTGCGGTTGATCTGATACCTTGTTAAAATACTAATATTTAATATAGATCTGAGAGGATTTACTTCTATGACAAAACGTGTCTTAAGTGTCGGACAATGTGTGCCTGATACCAGTTCAATAATACGCTTTCTGACCAGCAACTTCGATGTAGAGATTGATCAGGCGGACGTGGAGAGTGATACACTGGAGAAATTAAAATCGAGTGAATATGACCTGGTGCTGATCAACCGTAAGCTGGATGCCGACTACAGTGACGGCATCGAACTCATCCAGAAAATCAAAGCCACTTCAGAGGTCAAATCCAGCCCACTGATGCTGGTCTCCAATTACCCGGAGTACCAGGAGCAGGCTGTTGAGGTGGGAGCGGTGTACGGCATCGGTAAAGATCAATATCGAGATCCACAGACAACAGACCGTCTGCAACCTTATTTGGGTTGATAACGGAGATAACGACCGGGTAGTGTTTGTGAAGTGATTTCCAGCGGCTGGTTATTATGCACGATGGGGATTCCATTGGTGAAGACATAGTCGATGCCGCTGGAGAACTGCTGCGGATTATCGTAGGTGGCATGATCCTGCACGGTCTCCGGATCAAAAATCACCAGGTCCGCGAAATGCTGTTCTTTCACAAAACCACGGTTCGCCATGCCAAATCGTCTGGCAGCACAACCGGATAATTTATAGACAGCGTCCTCCAGCGAAAACAGCTTGTGGTCCCGCACGCAGGGGCCGAGCAGACGAGAGGCGGAACCGAACTGTCGGGGGTGAATCATGCCCCCTTCCATATAAATGCCGTCTGTTCCCATCATAAACAGGTCATGCTTTAAGACGAGGTCAACGAGCCTGTCATCTCCCATGTTGAAGACCAGCAGGACAGCCATCTCTTCTTCAATCAACAGATTGATCAATGCTTCTTCTTTGGGAAGACCCGATTCTTCCACATACTGGCTCAGTGATTTGCCTTGATATTGTTTGTTCTTTTCCGTGAGCACCCAGGCAATCTGAATCGCCGAGATATCCAGCAGGTAATTTTCCAGTCCGTATTTGAAACGCTGCTGCATTTCAGGGAGTTTCAGTTTTTCGATCGCTTTTTTGGGACCGTCTTCGAACACTTCGTAAGGCAGCAGGAAATGCAGCATGGTAGAACCGGGCTGATAGGGATATACGTCGAACGAGATATCGACTTCGTGGCGGGCGACTTTGTCGATGTATTCGAGTGCCTCTTCCGCCTGACCCGGGTGTTGTCCTTTCATATGGGAAATATGAACCTTGACCCCTGCTCTTTTGCCAATTTCCACGAGTTCTTCGATGGCCGGCATCAGCGATTTTTTGTAGCGGATATGCGAGACATAAAGTCCGTCGTATTCGGCCATCGCCTGACAGGCTTCGACCAGTTCATCGGTGGTTGAGAAACATTGCGCGACATAATCGAGCCCGGTCGACAGGCCAACCGCTCCCGCTTCCATCCCTTTGCGGACGTCGGCGCAGATCTGTTTCATCTGAAAGTCATCTACACGTTGACGACCGAAGCCACATGCCATCGATCGCAGGTTCGCATAGGGAATGTGAGTCATCACGTTTTGCACATTCTTGCCATCGATCAGGTTCATATAATCCTGCAGCGATTCCCAGCCGGTATATTCATGGGGGTAGAGCCCGTCCAGCGACTGCAAATAGTAAACCCAGTCCGCAGCAGTGCAGCGGTCCACGGGGGCATACGAAATACCATCCGCCATGATGACTTCGGTGGTGAAGCCCTGAGAGGTTTTGGAGATGAAGTTGGGGGTGTTGAGCAGCCAGCTGTCGGAGTGGTTATGTACATCGACAAAACCGGGGGCAACGACTTTGTTAGAGGCGTCGATGACGGTGATTCCAGAACTTTCAGGCAGATCGCCAATCGCGGCGATGGTATCCCCCTTGATGCCGACATCTGCCTGATAGCGGGGAGAGCCGGTACCATCGATCACAGTACCACCTGAGATTAATATATCAAAAACCGGGTTCACGCCTGAGGAATCATGGGTGTTCATAGACTACGTCAATTTCATCTTGTGGGGTGATCTGGGTGGGAACGCTGAATCTTCAGTTTACTTTGACATGATTCCTGTTCAGAGAAAAGTCCCGCTGGAAAATATTTCAAAATTATCAGGAGCTCTCAAGTCTCAGCCGGGTTGCTGCTGTTTGAGGATCCTGCCTGATTTGGGCGTAATTCTGTTTTCTTTCGTTCGGCCAATAACTACAATAAATAGAACTTTTCCGATATGAGATTCCTAAAAGTTCAGAAACGTTTTAACCGACTTAAGTAAAATGGCGTAATACGATTACATTAGAAATTCAAACAGGAGCACTTCATGAGTCAACGTACCACTCGCCGCGAGTTTATCAAACAATCATCGGCGTTAGGCGCCGCGTTCTGGGTTGGCGGACAAAATCTGCTGGCAGTGGAAAAATCGCCGCTGGAAAAACTGAATTTTGCTTCCATTGGTGTCGGCGGTAAAGGTTCCAGCGATTCAAAATCTGCTGCCGACAATGGGAATCTGATCGCTATTTGTGATATCGATGACAAACGTCTCCTCAAAGCGGCAGCCCGATATCCCAAAGCGAAAAAATTTAATGATTACCGGGAAATGCTGACCGAAATGGAAGGCCAGATTGATGCGGTCACCGTCAGTACTCCCGATCACTCGCATGCTCCAGCCAGTGTGATGGCGATGAAAAAGGGCAAGCACTGTTTCACTCAGAAACCATTGACCTGGTCGGTTCACGAAGCACGCGTGATGCGTGAAACTGCTCAAGAGCATGGTGTGGCGACCCAGATGGGGAACCAGGGGACTGCCAAGGACGGATTCCGTGAAGCCGTCGAAGTCATTCGTTCGGGCGTACTGGGTAACGTACGGGAAGCACATGTCTGGACCAACCGACCTGTCTGGGGTAAAGGTGTTGATCGTCCTCCTGCAGGCGAACCGGCTCCCAAACACATTCACTGGGATCTGTTCCTGGGGCCAGCTCCCTACCGTGAATTCAGCACATTATACCACCCGTTTGAATGGCGTGGCTGGCTGGATTTCGGCACTGGGGCTTTGGGCGATATGGCCTGTCACACCATGAATATGCATGTTATGGCGCTGGATCTGTACGACCCACAGTCGATTGTTGCAGAAGAGGAAGGGATGATTGAAAACGAAACCTATCCTAAATCGACGAAAATTACGTATCAGTTTGGTGAGCGTGGTGAAGGAAAGAAACTCTGCCCGCTGAAGCTGACCTGGTATGATGGTGGGAATTTACCGCCGGAAGAACTGCTGATGGGTGAGAAATTGAAATCCAGTGGAGTGGTTCTGGTAGGCGATGAAGGTAATTTTTATACGCCCGATGACTACGGTGCAGAATACATTCTGCTTCCCAAAGACAAGTTCAAAGATTTCAAAAAGCCAGAACAGAGCCTGCCTCGTTCACCTGGTCACTTTGAAGAATTTGTCGTGGCCTGTAAAGGCGGCGATCCCGCGATGTCCAACTTCAACTATGCCAGCCGTTTGACAGAGACGACTCTGCTCGGGAATGCTGCTATTCGTGCCGGCAAAAAGCTGGACTGGGATGCGAAGAAAATGGAATTCACAAATGCTCCCGAAGCTAATAAATTCCTGAGCCGTGACTACCGTGATGGATGGTCTCTCTAAATTGAAATGATCTGTTAGAAAAATACGCCCCGCGGGACACCGGTTCCTCGGGGCATTTTCGATTGAAATGAACGGATCAGCGAATAATATCTTCCAGCGCCGAAAGTGAAACGACTTCTCTTCGCGAGACCAGCGCGCGCTCTCGATTCGCGGCGATCCCGTGCAAACCAATTTTGTGGACGTACGTTTCCCGTGTGGTGGTTGTGTCGCGCAGATCATGCACGTCTGCATTTTCCAGAAACAGGTAATGCTGATCCTGGCCGATCAGAGTTCCGGCGATCACATACAGACTGGATAGGTCAACGACGACCGTCTTTCCAATCAATTGTTCGAGGTACTGGGAATCCTCACTCATTTTATGTTCTATCCTTATCAGGATGCCGAGCTGCTCTCAGCGGAGGTACTTACATCTGAGTCTTTATTCTGACTGGATTTCCGTTGAAATCAACCTGCGGAGCACAGGCAGTCTTTAAGATTTTGGGCGTGGAACGTTTCACGGAGTTGTCACGGGAAAACCCGGCTTGACCAGATTGGCAAAATGCAATATGAAAGTACGCTCAGAATCCTCTCTCAATCATCTGATAAATATCCCCACATAATAAATCAATCCAAGTCATAATATATCAACCGCTTAGGCTCCGTTTAGCCAGGTCGTTGATCAATGACCTTTTCTGTCTCACATTCGTGAAACGGTTCATTATGAAGAATTCTCGTACTCAATCATTGTCTGCGAAACTAAGCTGTGCGTGCCTGGTATGGCTCAGCTTGTCAAATCCAGGTCTGGTATTCGCTCAAGAGGCCCTGCCGGCAGCAGTTCGTTCCGAGACTTCACTGCTGTTGATGAAAACTGGCCGCATGGTTTCCGGTGAAATCAGTGAAAGTGCGGGAGGTTATCTGGTCAAAAACCCGACTGGCAGTATGGTCGTTCCGTTTGAGAGTGTGCTGTTCGAAGCAAAAGATCTACATGAAATCTATCTGAAACAGCGGGCGGCAATGAAGTACCCGACGGCGAATTCGCATCTGGATCTGGCCCGCTGGTGCATTACCAATGAGCTTTATGAAGAGGCCAAAAGTGAATTGCGGGATGCGATTCGGCTGGAACCTAAACGTTCGGAACCTCAATTGATGCTGCGTCGATTGATGGGGGTATCACAAGCGAACCAGCCTACAGTTCAGGAAAAGATCCAGGAAACACTGATTAAGAAACAACTGGAAAGTTCTGATGAGGCGACATCGCTGACCGGAATCTCGCGCGAGCAGTCAGCGTTATTCGTGCGAAAAATTCAGCCGATCATGCTGAATAAGTGTGGGAATGCCAATTGTCATGGCAATGCTGCGAAATCAGAATTTCGGCTGACCCAGGTCACCCGTCGTTATGGAAACCATCGATTTTACGCCGAGAAAAACCTGGCAGAAGTACTGCGTTGGATTAATCTGGATGACCCGCTGCGAAGCCAGTTACTGGTCAAGTCAGAGCAGGAACATCCACAGCAGGGAATCGTTGTCTACACTGGTTATGCAGGACGAAAGCAGCAGCAGGTCATTCAAACATGGGTCGCCGATATCGTAGCTGATCGTATCAAACAGGATCAGATGCGCGCGGACCGTCTTACGAAGCGGGCACAACGTCGAAGCGGATCGGCCCGGGAAAATCTGTTGAATCAGGCTGCCGGGACAGCGCCGATTAACAACATCCAGCAGGCAGACATGGAAGTTAAACCGGCGCGATTAAAAGGGGACATCTCTCTGATTTCCGGATTCGAACCGAAAAAGCTCTCCGATCAGGAAATCAATGAGCTGGTCAAAGAGAAGCCCGCTGATCCGTTTGACCCGGCACAGTTTAACAATGACGCCGTTCCAGAATAACGTACCCGGCTGCAATCAGAAGCACCAGTGTTCAATGAGCTTCGCAAATTTTTGTGTTCCCAGTTCCAGTTGTTCCAGTTCGATGAATTCATCATGGGTATGCGCCTGGCCGATGTCTCCTGGCCCGAATACAACCATATTCTTCATCTCGGGAAACAGGCTGCCATCCGTGCCATAAGAAACCGTTTTCGCTTTGTCTTTACCGGCGATCTGCAGCACTTCGTTAACAAAGGGAGAATTCGGATCGGTGTAAACGGGAGTGCCACCGCATTTGAACTGAAATTCGAGGCCACACTTTTCTGCTGCACTACGGGCTCGCTCTACCAGTTCGTCGGGCTCCTGCCCGGGCATGGGGCGGAAGTAAACCGTACAGATACTTTGAGGCGGTGTGATATTAACAGCCGCCGTCTTATCGTTGATGCCGATATTCCAGCCGTTGGTGGGAGGATCGAATTCCTCGTTCTGCCAGCGGGGATCGGTCATGCATTCGTCATACAGTTTTTTCATTTCGACGAGAAACGGGATCATGGCAAGATTGGCATTCACGCCGGTGCTCAGGCTGGAATGAGCAGCTCGACCGTGTGAGATCGCCTGAAAACCATAAGTCCCCTTGTGAGCGTAAACCACTTCCAGACGGGTCGGTTCTCCGATAATCCCGTGTGTTTCCCCGGCTACCATTTCCTGATACATGGCTGATTTTTCCGCGACGTTCCGGGCACCGTGGTAGCCGACTTCTTCATCCGCAGTACAGGTGATGTAAAGCGGATGTTTCAAATCTCGCTCTACATACTGCTTGGCTGCCGCCAGCATACAGGCAATGGAACCTTTCATGTCACAGCTGCCACGACCGTAGAGTTTGTCATCGATTTGTGTGGGAGTGAAGGGACTGAACTCATCTGTGAACCAGGGATCAGCGGGAACGACGTCGGTGTGAGCAAAATAGGCCATGCCCCCCTGCCCTGATCCGCGACGGCCGATGATATTGGCCTTGCGAATTCCCTTGGCGTCGTTGTATTCCAGTCGCTCAATCGCGAACCCCAGATTTTTTAAGACCGCTTCGACGTAATCGCTGACTGCCAGGTTTGATAAACAGCTGGTCGACTCAAAAGCCACCAGCTCTCTGGTATAGTTCAATGCATCCATGAATGAATTCCATGCTCGTATATATTGTGGTTATGTCTTCAGGTAACGCTGGAACTGAGACAGTGTCTTCTCCCACATGATGGGGGAGAGCACGTGACCTGATCCCTCTTCAATATAATAAGTAAAGTTTGTTTCTGCATTCATGACAGCATAGTTGTTTGCAATTATTTTGACACCGCTGCGAACTTCGTCGATCGGGCTGCCTCCGTCCAGTTCGCCGAAATTCAGATGCAACGGCCTGGGAGCGATCAGGGCAGCGATGTCGGGGGTATCACCAAATTCATAAATTCCAGGAATGAAATTCGGAAAACAGTGCAGCATGTGTTCGCGATGAATGCCTTTGTAAGTGGGCAGACAGCAGTTGCCGACCAGACATTTGAGGCGTGGTTCCCAAGGGCCGATGAGCCAGGTATGTGTGGAACCCATCGAGTGTCCGTAGCAGCCGATTTTCTCGTCTATGACTTCGGCACGGCTCTGCAGAAAGTCGATGGCTCGTTTCATGTCCAGAATGTTTTTCCAGGCCATGCATTTACCGTCGACGACGTAGCGCAGGAATTCGAAGCGTTCAAAATTCCCTGTTTTGAGTTTGCCAGTGGGATCCTGTCGTTCTTCAAAGCAGAGCGCATCGGGACAGAGTACGACAAAGCCCTCTTTGGCGAGCGCCGCTCCGGTGTGATGCATGGGGTTTCCGGCCAGGCCTGCCGGTTCGCTTTTCCCCAGATGGTACTGCCCGGCATGCTGATGCCAGACAGCAACAGCCGGCGCAGGATGCGCGGGCGAGACCATATCGGGAATCAGCAGCATGGCGGGAACCGGATCGCCGACCTCGGCTTCGTAGGTCAGCGATTCAATCCGGTAACCATCCTTCTGAATCGTTTCACGATGTTTGACATTCAGGTCTGGCGGCGCGGGCCAGTCTCCGCCCAGACCAGCTAACAGTTTTTGTTTAAAATCGGTGGGGGGCATGAAGTAGGCTCCTGGGGGTGAAGCAATTATGGTAAGCGTTGCTGGGTGAGAGCTGATTATTTCCATCAATCATAAAGAGAAATGATTCGAAATGATATGAAATTCGTTTTGCGTCAAGGTAGATTAGAAGTATCGAAAAAACAGACGAGCCCCGTTCAAGACAAATTCAGGAGTCCAGTCATGCGAGGCAAAGCGGATTTGAACTACGATATGAACAGCCTGGTCCCACCGACTACGAGGGAGGCAGTAGCTTCACTGGAAGAATGGTTGACATTCTATTTCGAAAAACCGGTCCAGTTCCCCGATGAGTTCATTGATCAATTACTTAACTTTCATGGTGGCATTCCTGGAAAACAGTGTTTCAATGAGCCTGACGGTACACAACGAATGATCTGCCGCTTTTGTAATATCCTCAGAAAAAAAGATCTACTCCCTCCCGCAGAACCTAGCTGGCGGGGCGGCTCTGATGCGAGATTTGAATATTGTATACGATTATTACTGGATGCAGACCCCTATTGTGGCAGATTAGGGGAATCTGAAGGTACGTTGGTACCCATAGCGGCGATCGACACCGCAGGTGGTTTTAATGCGCGGGAAATGGGTGAAATGGATTTGCTTTGTCTCAATTATGGAAATGAAGGAGAACCTTCCGTTGTCACCTGGAGTTTTGAAATGTCCTGGGCAGAGCCCAAATATACAATCAAGGTCGCAGATTCTTTCAAAGAATTTCAGAACATGCTCTACGAACGTCCCGATAGTTTTTATACCACGAACGATTGTGAGTATTTTTAACAAGCCGGATTTCAATGAAATCGCTATTTGCCACAACACGCGCTCGTGTTCTCGGGACCGCCGATGCCTGGCGATTTTCGACTCAGACGCGGGATTGTGAAGCATTCCAGGAATGTAAAGTGGAGTTGGAGATCCAGGGAGATGATGAAAGTCGATACTTGCTGATCTTCAGCCCTGAGGGCTATTTTTCTGCTGACACCTGGCATGAATCACTGGATGCAGCACAGGAAGAGGCGGAGCGGGTTTTAGGAGTGACTCGTACAGACTGGACCGAATAGAGATGAAAGCAGGCCGGGATATCCAGCCTGCTTTTGATCAGATTACTTCTTCATCGTCTCTGCTACCTGTGCAGCGAGTTTCTTCACGTCTTCGGGATCGGAGAGATCATTAAAGCTCTGTACGGTGACAGCCTGTTCCATGTGGCCGGCGTTTTCCAGTCCGACGGTCAGGTCTTGAAGCACAGCCGAGTATTCACCGGTCTCTGCGATTTTCTCGAGGGTAGGAACCAACTGGCTCTGTGAAAGGCCGGGGCTGACTTCGGGAGCAGCAGTGGAACTGCTTTCACAGCCAACCAGGCTGAGAGTCAAAAATAGGATTACGAAATATTTCATTGTGCCTGCAGTCTGTATTAATAAAAAGGTTGAAGCAGATGGTGCACCGTCTCTGCTGGACGACGTACTCTGACCAATAGTGAAGGCGTAGTGATAAACCTAAGGCAGTTCGACTACGTTGCCGTCTGCGATATATCCAAGATTCCCATACGTGGCGAGGTCCATGTTTTCGCTGAGAAAGCGAACCGCTCCATCGCCGAGCAGGAAGTGGCAGCCTCCGGTGTGTGAACTGGTGAAGTTCCAGGAACCGGCTGCGCCGTTAATGCCATAGTAGGCACTCGTGGGAGAAGTGATGGCGTTCTGTGTGTAATAAGCGCCATCTGAGTAATTACCAATCCAGATCGTACCGTTCTTGGTGCCTTCGGTCCCCCGCTCTCCAATGATGATTGTGTTACTCAATCCATCCCGATAATCACGGAACATAACATTGGAGTTATCATAAAAAGAACCGGTCGGTTTTGCGCTGGCAGTACTGCGGTATGTGTTGCCAGCGACTCCCGTGTAGTTAGATTTCCCATAGCCTCCCACATCGGTATTGATACCGCCCATGGGATCAGAGGGACAGATGTAGGCACTTAGTTTCACCTTGGAATAAGGAACCGGAACGCTGGCAGTACCAGTGGTGATTTCCGGGATGGTTGTCCAGTTGTTGTTAAAACCACCCACAGAGCCAATGGAATCGTAGAGTGCTGACTGCTCTACATAAGGCAAAATGAATGTGCCCCACCCCAGAAGATTACGATTGCTGGAATTGGCCAGGGGATCGTCGTCCAGATAACCGGGAGGCAGTGTGTTATGCACGTCATTGTAGTTGTGCATGGCGATGCCAATCTGTTTCAGGTTGTTCTTACAGGAACTGCGGCGGGCGGCTTCCCGTGCCTGTTGTACTGCTGGTAGCAGTAAAGCGATCAAAATGGCGATGATGGCGATAACCACCAGCAATTCAATCAGGGTAAATCCTTTAGTTCTTCGTTGACGTTGCAGCACGTTAGAATCTCCTTAGAGAAAAAAAACAGCGGTCGGGTTGAAATTGTATTTGTGATTCAGTGGGCGAATATGACTTCTGTTGCTCTCAGTGAGGCGGTGGTGGGGAAATCTATTTCATAAGATCCAAATGATCAGGCAGGTGAAGCAGTAATGCATTTGTTGAAAGAGTATTTATCATGCTTGTTTAAAAATTAGATGGTCAAAGTGTGAAGAGTTCGAGAAGAGCATGCTGCGAACAAATCCGTCTCCTCAATCACAGTCTGAAAAGTTTGGATGAAGTTTGCAGAATTCGAAAGTAAGACACTGCTGGTCGTCACCCGAACAGGTAGGATGCGGATTGAGTCATTTGGACAGAATATGATAAAAGGATTTGATCCAGCTGATTCTATACAGCGTTATGAAATAAGAACTGACACTCCTTGCGCTTCTTCTGATGAGAGACCAGGATGACGATTAAAATCAGTTGTGGAATTTGTGGGAAGAACTACAAAGTTCAAGATGCAGCAGCCGGAAAAAAACTCCGCTGTAAAGAGTGTGGAGAAACCCTCAGGATTCCCGATCCGGTAGAAGATTTCGGTGACGGAGATGATTTCTCAAAGCTGCTTGATGACGCCGTCGAAGAGGAAGCGAAAGCAAAAACGATTCGAAGCCCCGTACGTAAGCCAATGGTCAAGGCCGAGAAGTACAAGGGGGATGAAGGTGGTCCCGCCACGCGTAAAAAGGAAAATAACTACACACAGGATCTGGTTCAGACTTTTCTGTTTCTGCTTGACCCTGCCAACCTGTTTACCTTTGTCCTTATCTGCATGCTGCTCTTTGCCAAAGATGTTATTTTGCCCTTTGCCGCAATTTTAGGCTTGATTGGCCGACTGATCATTCTGGGCTGGTACAGCAATTATCGCTTCAGCGTCATTTACGAATCGGCCACGGGACGCAAGGAACTTCCCGAATTAAGTCCCGAAGAAGGCTTCTTCATTCCGATGCTGCAGTGGATTGCCACGTGGTTCCTCGTACATTTACCGGCGATGATTTTTCTGGCTTATGCAGTCAACTTCGAAGGTTTTCTACTGATGAAAATCTTTATGGTCGGAGTCGATCATAAAGAACTGTCTGAGATGCTGACAGGAGGACAGATCGCTATTTTGATTTCTCTGTACAGTGCGGGGCTGTTTTTCTGGCCGATCCTGGCGCTTTGTGTAGCGATAGGAGGCTTTGAGACTGTATTCCGGATCGATCTGATGCTGCTCACGATTATCAAATCATTCTCAGCTTATTTCTTTACAGCTGGCGCGATGTTTATCACTGCGATCGTCTATTTCTTTACCGCTTATGTCGCTGGCGAACACGGTATCGTTGTTGTCATATTCATGATCCCCGTCTTACTTTACCTGGAAATCGTCGCGCTGAGGATGATTGGCCTGTATTATCATCACTTCAAGACACGCTTCGCCTGGCATTGGGGGTAACCACCGGGGACAGCGAATTATTTTTCGTGCACCGTATTCACGACATGATCGAAGGCAGGCCGCATTTTATCGAAGATCGCGGGATCACACAGGCAGATCAGATTGAATTGCACCCGGCCAGTCAACAGCGTCACACGGTAGCCTTGCTGTTTCCCCCCCAGCAGACTTTTCGTGGTAAAGATCGACTGACAGGCATCTCCCATTTTAGTTTTGAGTAATGTGTAGTTACCCAACTCTTCGTAGTTGGAATAGTCGTCTTCAAACTTACGTTTCATTAAATGGTGAATGCCAACCACAGGGGGTTCGATGTCATCGGCGTCGCCACCCTGGTTCATTGCCAGCCCGGCACTTCCCAGAGCAGAGCCGGCCATGTTCCCACGAATGGAGATCGTGACTTCTTCATCGGGAGAAATGAATTTAGCCCAGCTTTGCACGCCCCCCTGTCCGCCTCCGTTTTCCACTTTCCAGCCTTCAGGGTACTCAGCGCCAATATCGCCGACTTCGGGTGAGAATTTGGCGAATTTTTGTGGCACCTTAACTTTATTGGCGGGCGACTGCCCGGCACTCAGCGAACTGCCCGTTGTAAATACAAAGTACCCCAAGCCCCCTGTGATCAGCAGACCCAGTATACAGCCACCAATTAATAGTGGGAGTGGTAAACTGGCTTCCGATTTCTTTTCTGACTTGGCAGGCTTGGTGCTCGCTGACTGAGTGTTTTTTTTAGTGCCCGACTTTCCTTTGCGTTTTCGGGCACGTCGGGCGCGTTCCATGGCAGAGTTGTCGAAGTCACTAAAGTCTTCTTCATATTCATTGGGGGCAGGCTTCGATTTTTTCTTGCCGTCGGCTTCTAACACAAAGGGGGTCTCACACGATTTACATTTGACTTTTTTGCCGAGCAGATCAGGGCTCTTGAGTTTCAACTTATTCTGACAATGCGGGCAGGTTACCGTTACTTCGGGCATCGGCTGCATCTCCTGTTAGCGAATGTAGTCTGTTCTCTGTAGAGTCGTTAAAAATGAGGATTCAGTCTGAGATCAAAAGATAAAGTTTTCTAGAACGCATCACATTTAACAATAGCGTCTCTCAATCAATTATCCTCGGTCCAAATGGCTCTGGGGACGCTACAGTAAAACTGGACACAGTCTAGCTGGATATTCACTACAAGACTGACAAATACGATAGATAGAAATTCGATGTCTGGAATGCAAGATCTGACTGAGATTCCTCACCAGAAATTCATAGAGGAAAACAGAAAATAAACAGACAAACACAACCCGGTCCGCGTTCTACATCACAACAAAGCCCGTTGATATGTGTGTGTTTCTGGCGCGACAACACTCATTCAATGGGCTTTGTGTTTTAATGTGGGTCAACTCAATCTCAGATTTCTGCTGGGGCACTGGTTCACACTCTGGCGGTTTCCGGTCATAATCAAATAGATATTGCCGTCTGAGAATTGTGCCTGGGTTTTGAGGAGATACCAATGACTGAAAGATTTCCGCACTGGCTGCTGTGCCTGTTGCTTGTGATAGTAGCAGGTCAGATTAGAGTGAATGATGTTTCTGCCGCTGAGCCCCCCTGCTCCTTCGGATTTGCCAGAACGGAAATTACTCCAGAGACCCCGCTTAGACTTTCCGGTTATGGAAATCGTGCCGTCGTGTATGAAGGAGTGGACGAGCCATTGTTCGTTCGTGCAATCGCCATCAAAACACCGGAGCAGAAAATCTGTTCGCTGGTTTCGCTGGACTCGATCGGTTTTGCCGGAAGTTTTACAGACCGCATTGCGAAGCAGGTCAATCAGAAGTATGGACTGAGCCGCGATCAACTGGTCATTTGCAGCACGCATTCGCATACCGCACCGCAACCCGTCGAAGGACTGTCCAATATATTTTCCACTCCATTGACCGAGGCACAACGTGATGCTGCACAAAAATACTGGAACAGCGTGGAAGAACGGATTGTCCAGACGATTGGGCGGGCGATTGCAGATCTGCAGCCGGGAGTCATGTCTCTGGCGACGGGTAAAGTCGGTTTTGCTCAGAACCGGCGCGTGTTGAAGAATGGCAAGTGGACGGGATTCGGCGTGAATCCGGAGGGTCCTGTGGATCACAGTCTGCCAGTGCTTACGGTAACTGATTCAGCGGGAAAACTGCGCGGCTTACTCTTCAACTATGCCTGTCACTGCACGACCTTTGGTAGTGATTTTAATCGACTGAACGGGGACTGGGCCGGTTATGCTGCGAAAAGCATTGAGGAACAGCAGGGAGACATCGTCGCGATCTGCACGATCGGTTGTGGGGCTGACCAGAATCCGGTGCGCGGAAACAAAGAGGTCGCCCGCGATCTGGCGATTGGTCACGGTCGGGCGATTGCAGTCGAAGTCGCACGTCTGCTCAAGCAACCAATGCAACCGATCACCGCTCCGATGAAAACTGCATATGGCGTTGCCAGGCTTCCGTTTGATGCACCATCCGAAATGGAATTCAAACAGGCTTTGAAGAGTACACGACCTCAGGTGCACCGACATGCTGAGCAAATGCTGGCCCTTTATCAACAACCGGGCGGATTGCCGCAATCGTACCCTGCTCCGGTCCAGGTCTGGAAATTCGGTCGGCAACTCACAATGATTTTTCTGGGAGGTGAAGTCGTTGTGGACTATGCACTCCGGCTCAAGAAAGAACTCAACAGCGAAGCGGTCTGGGTGACTGCGTATGCCAATGACGTCTTCGGCTATGTCGCTTCTGAACGAATGCGGGCTGAAGGCGGCTATGAAGTTGATTTCTCAATGATCTATTACAACCAGCCCGGTCGCTGGGACAAAGGCACTGAAGAAATACTGATCCGCCGGATTCATGAACTGGAAAAGCAGGCGGAATAACATACTTCACCCTGTTTACTGAAATTGCTTGTGTTCGGCTTGCTCACCACCTGAGCTGATCGGGCTGTTTTTGATCGATCTGAGGGCCGATGTGGATATTTTTTCAATTCCGGCACAGCATTCGGTGTTGTAAGTATTGAGAATGAAAGCACTTTCCCGTTAAAATCCAGCACCTTCCCACAGGCCCGCCGCTGCGAACATGATTCGCAGGAACGGGGTCTATCAGGAAACCTAAGCGCCCGTAGCTCAGCTGGATAGAGCAACGGACTTCTAATCCGTAGGTCGGTGGTTCGAATCCACCCGGGCGTAATTTTAACTACTTTCTTGTAGTTCTTTGCGGGTTTCTGTTGTTTCAGTTCCCGCTGTCGCTATGTCCCTGGTGCTTCTTGAAATTTCCACCGCTCGAAGATTTCTTTGTAGATCTCGTCCTGGTCTATCGGCGGATAGCCTGGCGTATTTCTACTGTGCCGTGCGGATCTGTTTTGGCTTCATTATGGTCTGAAACGTTGGGAGCGTCGCAAGGCGGATCAACTCGTGGGACGACTCCTACCTGGGTGATGCAAAATTTCTGGGGGCTTGTCATGATTCCATGCGCATATGGATAGTAAATTTTGTGAATCCTGCCTAGATATATTGACAAGTGTTGATGGGTGGTGCCGGTTTTGATATATTGACATTCATAGATGTGTAATTGTCCTCCCCTACCGGCAATGATTGCTAACTCCGTATCTAGATCGCATCACATTTAACCATCGCGTCTCTCAGTCTATGATACTCGGTCCAAATGGCCTTGGAGACACTACAGTAAAACTGGACACAGTTTATCCCGCCACACTCACCAGGCAAAGGAGCAGGAATGTCTCGACAAATTGCAGAATTTTGCGATGGCATCTCACGACGATCTGTTGTGAAAGCTGGTTTGACCGGCTTGATAGGGCTTTCTCTTCCCGACATTCTTCGCCTGAAGGCAGACACTGCAAAACGGGGACATTCAAAGCAGGATACGGCGATCATCTTTCTGGAACTGGCGGGGGGGCCGGCTCAGCATGAGACTTATGATCCCAAACCGAATGCCCCTTCTGAGTATCGGGGGCCCCTCAATCCGATCAGCACGGCCGTTCCTGGAGTGCAGTTCAGTGAGTTCATGAAAGAACAGGCACGGGTACTGGATAAAATGGCAATTATCCGTTCCATTCATCACGATTCAGGCAGCCATGGCACGAGCAGCCATCTGACGCAAACCGGTTATTACCTGCGCGATCGCCAGAACAGAGAAAATGAAATGCCGAGTATCGGATGTATTACATCCAAAGTGCGCGGCAGTAATACAGAGGGAATTCCGGCGTATGTCTCATTGCCACGCGATATGCGTTTTGGTCGTGCGGCCTGGTTGGGTAAAGGCTATAATCCTTTCATCACCGCACGCGATGCGGATGAAAAAAACTTTGCGGTTCCCAACCTTACTCTATTAGGCGGTCTGACTGCAGCGCGGATGCAGGACCGTCAGGCTTTGCTGGCCAGCTTCGATGCCACTCGCAGAATTATTGACAACAACGGTGTCGGTGATGCGCTCGATCAATACACTCAAGAAGCCTTTGAGATGGTGTCAGGTGACACGGCACGCAAAGCGTTCGATCTCTCTCAGGAGGATGAGAAAACGCGTGATCGCTATGGCAGGACCTCGTTTGGTCAAAACATCTTGCTCGCCCGTCGATTGGTGGAACATGGTGTGACCGTGGCTTCCGTGCGCGTGACCGGCCCGAGTTGGGACGATCATCGGGATCTGGTCAAACGTATGCGGGAAAAGGGCATCCCTTATGACCGTGCGTTTGCTGCACTGGTTGAAGACCTTCATGAACGAGGTCTCGACAAAAAGGTGATGGTGGTGGCCATGGGAGAATTTGGACGCACTCCAAAATTCAATAAGACTGCCGGCCGCGACCATTGGGGACGCGTAATGAGCGTTGCTCTGGCGGGGGGCGGAATCAAAACCGGTCAGGTGATTGGTTCTTCTGATGATCAAGGTGGTACACCGGTCGACGCCCCCTATCGTCCCGAAAATGTGCTGGCGATGCTGTATCGCCATCTGGGCATCGACCCTGCCACTACGTTTCTGGATCATAGTGGTAGGCCCCGGTATATTCTTGAACGCCGGGAGTTGATTACCGAATTGACCTGAAACAGGGGGTCATCGGGGCCATCTGATCTCTAAGACAACGACCTTTTCTGCGCTCAATAGCATTTATGCGTTGCGGGATGGTCTGCTTTTTACCCCCCGTTGAGCAGCAGAACACTGGCTTCTGGTTCTGTTTATAATTAAACTGGGAATATCAATCAAATTTCGCACCCCGATCCTCTGTCGCACTTTTATACGGATTACGCTCGAACAATGAAACATTTTTTGCTCACCATTGCAGACTCTTCCCTGAAAACCGCCTGCTGGACCGTTGCTCTGTGTCTGACGCTCTGTGTGACCAGCTTTGCCAGTGCGGCGCCGCTGGTTTATGAAGGGACTGAAGGGCCTGGAAAAGGAAAACACATCGTTTTTCTGGCAGGCGATCATGAGTACCGGTCTGAGGAATCGCTGCCGGAACTGGCACGCATTCTGGCTAAGCACCATGGTTTCAAGTGCACAGTTCTGTTTAATATCGATCCGGAAACTGGCGAAATCGTGGCGGGAAACTCGAACATGCCGGGACTCAAAGCACTCAAGACTGCGGATCTCGCGGTTGTGTTTTTGCGGTTTCAGAATTTCCCCAAGGAACAGATGCAGTATTTCGTCGATTACCTCAAACGGGGTGGCCCGGTGGTGGGAATGCGGACCGCGACGCACGCATTCAACATGCCTGAGACTGCTCCCTTTTCGGAATATTCTTACAACAGCAAAGATAAAGACTACGAGTTAGGCTTTGGTCATCAGGTGTTAGGGCAGACCTGGGTGGGGCACTATGGAACCAACCATAAGCAGAGCACGCGCATCAAAGTTGTTGACGACAAAAAGAATCACCCGATTCTGCGGGGGGTGAAAGACATCTGGGTGCAGGCCGGCGGCTATGTCGGCAAACCCACTGATGGTGAAGTGTTAACAATGGCGCAGCCTTTGAACGGCATGAAACAGGATTCCCCTGCTGATGAAACGAAGCCGCCTATGCCCTCGGAATGGACGCGGACCTATACTTCCCCGTCCGGAAAGAAGGGCCGCGTTTTCACAACGCTCTACGGGACGCCTGAAGATCTGTTGAATGCAGGCTACCGCCGGATGCTGGTCAACGCGTGTTTCTGGGCTCTGGGTATGGAAAACGCGATCAAAGCGGACGCGAACGTTGACTTCGTCGGGCCGTTCAAACCCAATACGTTTGGCAATGGAACGTACGCTCACGGTATCAAGCCAGATGCATATGCCGGATTCGAAAGTCCAATTCCTGCCAATCACAACACGAAAAAAACTGAAGCAAAAAAGAAGGGTCCCAAGAAAGCTCCCGCGAAGAATCACAGTCACGAGCACGGGGCAAAGAAAAACGGGGCACAGGCCAAAAAATCACAGAAGTCAACGGCTGCACTTGTGACAGGTAAACCAGCGCGTTTTGTGCGGATCGAACTCCCGGGCAATAAGCGTATTCTCACACTGGCGGAAGTCGAAATATTCAGTGGAGGCAAAAATATTGCGAAGAACGGCAAGGCTTCGCAGTCGAGCACGATGGGGTCCGGAGTCGCCGCCAAGGCGCTGGATGGCAATAAAAGTTCAGACTGGGGAAAAGGGGGGCAGACACATACCGCCAACGCGGGTACAAAGAATCCGTGGTGGGAAGTCGACTTGGGGCAGCCTGTCGATGTGGAAAAGATTGGTATCTGGAACCGTCAGGGATTCGAGGGCCGCCTCGAAAATTTTACGCTGACATTACTTGATGCGGATCGCAAAGAAGTGTTTCAGGTTACGAAGGTGGCGGCTCCCTTTACCATGGAGATTGATGTCAAGAACCGGGGCAAACTGGAATACCTGACATTCAACGGCAAGCCCGGTGTCCCTTATAAGTCGACCTCCAAGTCAGTCGGTTCGGATTCACCCACTCAAGTCGAGGATCCCACGTTGGCCGATGTGCCGACCGGTTATCGTGATCCCCTGCCGTTTGCATTTCAACAGGGGGATGTCGTTGCCATTCTGGGGAATGGACTGCCCGACCGGATGCAGCATGACGGGTGGCTGGAAACGCTGTTACAGAGTGAATTGCCAGGGAAACAGGTTCGTTTTCGGAATATGAGCGCGAGCGGCGATCGCGTGGATTCGTTCCCGCGCAGCAAGGGGGCAGCTACGATCACTGAATACCTGCGGCATGTGAAGGCGGACGTGGTATTCGCATTCTTCGGGTTTAATGAATCATTTGAGGGAGTAAAGCAGGCGGGCGCGTATCAGCGAAAGCTTGTGGACTTTGTTAAAAAGACACGTGGTTCCAAGGCGAACGGAAAATCATTCCCCCGAATTGTCTTGTTCAGCCCCATTGCACATGAAGATACCGGGAACAAAAACGTGCCTGACGGCAAGGCGCACAACGTTCAACTTGCCGCCTATACCAAGGCAACGGCAGCCGCAGCACGGGAAGCGGGCGTCGCGTATGTTGACTTGTTCCACCCTTCTCTGCAGATGTTTAAAGAGTCGAGCACGCCTTTGACCATCAACGGGGTACATCTGACCGAGGAAGGTAACAAAAAGCTTGGAGAAATTATCGCGTCGGCTCTGTCTGGTCACCAGGTGAGCGCATCGCAAACGATGGAGCCACTGCGGTCTGCTGTACTGGATAAGGCCTATAAGTGGAATAACCGCTATCGCGCCCGCGATGGCAACGATGTGTGGGGTGGCCGCTCCATTCTTGCATTTACGAATGATCAGACCAATGCCGTTGTTTTGCAGCACGAGCTTTCGATGCTGGATGTGATGACGAATAATCGCGATGCCCGAATCTGGGCGGTCGCTCAAGGTCAGGATTTCAAAGTCGACGACAGCAATGTGCCGCAGCCGGTGAAGGTGATTTCGAATGTGGGTGGAGGCAGCAAGAGTTCCAGTGCCGTGAAAGAGGGGAACCTCAACTACATCAGTGGGCAGGAAGGCATCGAGCATATGGCTCTGGCTGACGGGTTTGAGGTCAGCCTCTTCGCCGATGAAAAACAATTCCCTGAACTGGTCAACCCGGTACAAATGCAATTCGATACCCAGGGGCGCCTGTGGGCGGCTGTCTGGCCGACCTATCCCAAGTGGGAACCGCTGAAAGAGATGGACGATGCGTTAATCATTCTGCATGATGATGACCACGATGGCAAAGCAGATCGCGTGACCGAGTTCGCCCGGATCCAGAATCCACTGGGTTTTGAATTCTGGAATGGGGGCGTGCTGGTGGCTTCTGCGCCGGAAATTGTGTTCCTCAAGGATACTGATGGCGACGACGTGGCTGATGTGCGCACCGTGATGCTGCAGGGCCTCGATTCTTCTGATACCCATCATGCCGCGAACAATCTGATCTATGGTCCGGATGGTGCAATTTACTGGCAGAGTGGTGTGTTTATGGTGCATAACCACGAGCATCCCTGGGGACCTTCGCTTCAGGCCGCGGAATCGGCCATGTATCGTTTCGACCCGCGACGATTCACCATTTCAATGCATGCGGTGAATTCTCCCAACCCGCACGGCATTTCGTTTGATTATTGGGGTTATCATTACGCGACTGATGGTACTGGTGGCCGGGCGTACCAGGTTCGACCGGATAAGGCCGGGTTCAAAATGCACGAGCTGTTGAAGAAAGAAGTGCGGCCTGTGACAGCCAGCGAAGTGGTCAGCAGTGCTCACTTCCCGGAGTCAATGCAGGGTGACTTCCTGATCTGTAACGTGATCGGTTTTCTGGGCATCAAGCATTATGACCTGGCGCGGAACGGCGAAGATGGAACCGTGTGGGGTGAACCTGCCGGTGCTGATCTGACGGTGATGAGAGTCAATGCAGACGGCTCCAAAACGGAGGACAAATCAAAAGGTCTGATGATGAGCGGAGACAAGAATTTCCGCCCTGCCGATGCAATTTTTGCCCCCGATGGCTCGCTGTATTTCTGCGACTGGCATAACGTGATTATTGGTCACATGCAGCATAATGTTCGCGATCCCAACCGCGACCACAAACATGGTCGTATTTATCGAATGACTGCCAAGGGACGTCCTCTGCAGGAACCGGTCGCCATTGACGGCCAGCCGATTGCCGCCTTGCTCGACAATTTGAAATCGCCCATCGATGGCATCCGCCACCGTACCCGAGTCGAACTGAGTGAACGCGATTCAGACGCCGTGCTCACCGCCACGAAGGAGTGGGTTAAGCAATTTGATCCGAATAAAAAAGAAGATGCGCATCATCTGCTGGAAGCACTCTGGCTGCATCAGCAACACAACGATCGGAATCTGGAATTACTGGGAGTGCTGTTAAAGTCTCCTGAGCCTCACGCACGCATTGCCGCCAACACGGTGAAGCATTTGTGGTTCAATGTTGAAAGTACGATGCGTGGTGGGGTGATCGCGGAATCGGAAGAAGCGGCGACACAGAAGTCAGGCATTCTCAGTGATACGCCTGAACTCACGACGATTCGCATTGGGACGATCCGCGAACGGATGAGATATGATGTGACAAAACTGACCGTCAAGCCTGGTAAGAAAGTGAAACTGACGTTTGCGAACCCGGATTATATGCCGCATAACATTATGCTGGTCAATCCCGGGAAAGCCGATGAAGTGGGGCTGGCGGCAATTGATCTGGGAGCCAGCGGGTTTTCCGTCGGCTTTGTTCCCGAGAGTAAAGAGATTCTGTGGGCCAGCAAGCTGGTGGACCATGGTCAGGAAGAGACGATCGAGTTCGTCGCTCCGACGCAAGAAGGCGCGTATCCTTACATCTGCTCGTTTCCCGGGCATCACCTGCTGATGCGAGGAACGATGTACATAACCAACGATTTGAAGGAGTTTCTCGCGAAAAATCCGGAACAGGTTACTAAGATTACAGAATGGAAACTGTCCGATCTGGAAGCAGACCTGAAACGGGTGGGACAGCATCGAAACTTTACTCGGGGACAGCAGGTTTTCACTAAACTTGCCTGTGCCCAGTGTCACAAAATAAATAAGGACAGCGTCGCTCTTGGCAAGAATCTTTCGATTGGTCCCAATCTGGACGAAGTTGTGAAGAAGCATAAGAACGATGCCAAAGCAATTCTGTCGGAGATCCTTGAGCCCTCCCGCAAGATTGAGGAAAAGTACAGAACGGTACTACTTCTGCTGGAAGACGGACGGAGTCTCAACGGTAATATTGTCACTGAAGATGAGACATCAATGACCATTGTAACGGGGCCACCCCAGGTGAAGGAGCAGAAGGTTCTAAAGAGTTCGATCGAATTTCAACGTACCTCTCCTGTCTCCATCATGCCGGCTGCCCTGCTTAATACGCTGGACAAAGAAGAAATTCTCGATCTGCTCGCGTATGTGCTCTCAGGTGGAAACGCTAAAGATGCGGCCTTCCATCATCATCATTAACCGCGAACCGTATTAAAATTGTGATCGAATGGAAGTGGCGACGCGAATGTGATTGTAACTGATCACACTGGCGCGCCACGCATTTTCTCCATGATATTTACAAGGATACCAGAGCAAGGTTAGTACTGCTACAGGCTTTGTGGACGAAGTCTATGCCTTGCATTGAAGAGGGCGTCTCTATTCGCCTGATGTCATCTGTTAATTGACATCAGTTTCGGGTGCGTCGCCAGTTCCTGCAGGTCCTGTATATCGATGGGTTTTACGAAGAACTCATCACAACCGTGTTCTCGCGCCTGATGACGGCGTAGGTCGTCACTATGTCCGGTTAAAGCAACGATGAGTGTTGTGTTATTTTGATCAAGGCGTCGTAGTTCCCGGGCAACTTCCAGGCCATTCATGTCTGGCAGCATCAGGTCCAATATGACAATTTCCGGCGCATATTCCTGAAACATTCGGATGGCAGTGACGCCGTTGGCAGCCACCAGCGGCTCGTGTCCCAGTTTATCAAACAGGAGAGATAGCATACGGGAAATCCCGACCATATCCTCTATGATAAGAACTCGACGGGAGCGAATGTTCTCAGAAGACGAAGGTGTTGACTCGGGTTCCACAAAAGTGTTGATCTCCTCCAGTTCCAGAGCGGGCAGTCTGACGGAGAATGTAGAGCCCCGATCCGCGCCTTCACTATCTGCCGAGACACTTCCCTGGTGGAGATCGACCAGTTGTTTTACCAGGCTGAGTCCTAAGCCGAGCCCTCCATTAGAATGCAATTTCGAGCGTTGCTCCTGTGTGAATGTAGTAAAGACGTCCTGCAGTAAATTGGGATCAATTCCAAATCCATTATCGCAGACTTCGATTACGGCAGTATCCCTATCCTGTTTTGTGGTAAGCCGGATAGTGCCTTCGTTGTCTGTATATTTCGAGGAATTTGTCAACAGGTTAGCGAACACCTGTGTTAACCGAATTTCATCTCCCTCAATCTGGATCGGTGTGTCTGACAGATGCAGCTTCAAATTCTGCTGTTTCTCTCGAATGAGTGGATGAACGGTTTCGATGGCACGATAGAGAACGTTCGTCAGGTCGAGTGTTTCTTTTTTTAATTCAATCTTGCCGTGTGCAATTCGGGATGCATCCAGTAAATCATTGATCAGATGTTTCATTTGATGAAGTTGTCGCTGCATGGTCTCGCGAGACTCACGAATGAGAGACGGATTGAGATCATCCATCTGCAGCAGTCCCATGGCCAGTTCCATAGGTGCCAGTGGACCTCTCAATTCATGGGCCAGCATGGCAAGGAATTCATCCTTACGACGGTCGGCCTGCTGTAAGGCTTCTGCCTTCTCCTGATTCGTCTTATTCAACGCAGCCAGTTCCACATTCGCTTTATTCAGCTTACGTTGCAGAGTGATCAGACTGTTATTCAAACGGCTGAGATCATCGTCCGTCTGGTGGAGTCCGGCAGGAGCCTGGAATTCTACCTGTTGAGGAGTTGAAGACGAAGGTGGTTGTCTGTCAGCCTGATTTTGGGGTTGGATCAGTCGACTGGCGACGCGTATCGCGGCTTTTCCGTCCAGGGCATCAGCGTCGGCTCCGATACGTTTCCAGAGATAGGGATCGATATTAAAGGGGTAGCCTCCTGCGAGGATCTTCACCCGTTCACATCCCGGGTAGGAACGTACGATGCGGATGACATCAGCCATGCCCGACAAATGCTGTGTCATCGTGCAGGAAATAGCGAGTATTTGTGCGCTGCTGGAAGCGAGAGTCTCCGCAATGCTTTCCGGTGGTACGTTTGCTCCCAGGTAAATGGTATTCCAGCCACTGACTTCGAAGAGATCAGCGACGATCCGCAGACCCACTTCATGCAACTCATCGCCCACACAGGTTGCGACGAGTGTCTGGTTAGCGGAAGATGTTGTGAGAAACCAGGGCTGAAGCTGGGACATGACAAACTGCGTTGCGGCGGTACAATAATGTTCCTGGGCCACGCTGATTTGTCCCGTCTGCCACAAACGGCCCAGTTCGTGTTGCGCGGGTTGAATGACATTCAGGTAGATTGATTCAATTTCTACCCCTGCTTCCATGGCTTTCAGCACCATGTTTAGTGCATCGTGGCGACGAGTGTCGAGCAATGCTGCCAGATAATTACTCTGGAGCTGTGCCTGCGGGGGACTGGCACGCGCGGGGGGCTCTGGAGGGCATTCTACGAGAAGCGATTTTCTGGCCGTGTCTATATAATGTTTAACGACGCTAGCGGCTTCTTGTGGAAACTCTGCTTCGACGATGCAGACCAGTTCGTCCAGAAAGTGAGAGATCTCACAAAAATAAGGGGAAACTGATTGGGGAAGCCGGGTTACCCATTGTACATAATCATTCAGTAGAACCGGGCTTTTGAATTCAATACAGGCAGCGAGAATATGAATGTGGGTCTCAGACTGTTCAAGTCTTTCAACAGGAGAGACACCCTGATTCACAATAGACGAGGACTCCAAATGCAAGCAAATGGTTTCCGCGATACTTCGTCGCCCCTCTCTGAGCATGTGAGCAGAGATACGGGCCGTGTCAGTCACGCACAGATCTCCGTCAAAAAAAGTAACAATCACATCTCAGACTTTGTACAGTTTATGGAGTCCGATTGCAGAATTCAACAACCCATTTGAAAAATAGTGCTAAGGATGGGGATGCGACTAATTATTGAGGGGTAATGTCGTCACTGAATAAGGCATTGATAAAAGAAACACGTCCAGGACATAACGCCTGTCTTCCACTATTCGTGGGAGCACCCAGAGAACGACTGCGACAATCTGTCAGCTGTTAGTGTTTTAATGAACTTTCTTGAAGTTTACCGCCTGCTCGATAATGTGTAGGCTTTCTCGCGGTCAATGGGGGAATCTCTGTTTTTCGTGATGAGAACGTCCAGCGCAAACGCGCGAGCAGAGAGGCCAAGATAATTAAACACGAAGCTGTGTGAATGGCGTCATTTGGCAGCCAGAAGAGTCTGCCCCAGGGAAATCACAGATCCAACTGAAAACGGATGCCGGCGACGAAGGCGTCGGGGTAGATGCCAGAAGGGGTGGTGATGTACTGCAGGTCGGGCTGAATGATCAGATTATCATTCACGATTGCCTTGTAGAAGACTTCGATCATCACTTCCTGGTCGGTGCCCCCCTGATCAAGGTCGACCCAGCCTGCACCGGCACCGGTAACGTCTGCGTCGCGATTGCGGATCAGGCCGGTATAGGTGATGCCGGCCAATGCGTCACGCGGTATCAGCGGGAAGGGAGAGTTTCCACTGCTGTAGGTGGGAAAGTGCTGGACGAAGGCGGACAGGCCTTGCGGGTTGTCTGTGTCACAGCCTGCTTCACGAATCAGCATCTGCTCGTACTGGAAATAGTAGCCGTATGCTCTGGGTATAGCACCGGAGGGGAGTTCTCCGGGTGTTTCATAGGTGATGCCTGCAGTCAAGATGCCGGGGAGTTGCCTGAGTGGAGTAGAGTAGCGATATTCGAATTCGCCGATCAAGAGGGCGGAACCATTATTGGAAAAAATACCGACTTCATTGCTGCGGTAGGCATCCCAGATTCCTGCTTTGACGGTCACTTCATTAGAGAGGTCCTTCATGAGTACAACCGCCGGGCTGGGAGCTGGGAATGAAGGGAGACCGGCTGAGGGGGACAGGCCAAAAGCAGAGTTAATGAAGTCGCTGGCGGTATCCATGGTGACAAATTCAGAATTAAGATCCTGTCTGCCGATGCGCATGGTGATTCCGGTTTCGTACAGATCGACTTCCCACCAGAGTTCGCTCATTTGAGTAATGTTGTTGAGTGAGTCGATACTGCTGATGATCTGCGTGGCGCCGACATTCTGTTCCAACCCTCGACCATGTGTATTTTGAAACAGCACATTGATCTGACCTGGAATGGGGGCGTTGAGCTTTTCGAGGTCAAACGAGAGAGAAAGATCGAGCAGTCCTTCATAGTGTGTTGAGTTACTGGTTGATATTCCGCCGTGTGCGTTGGTGAAAACTTCACCATAGTAGACCGGCTGGAACGTGATACCGTCATCTGAATACAGTATAGAATCGAGAAAAATCTGTTCTGGTGTGTCTGCTGATTCACTTTTGGACACGCAACCTATAGAGGCGTCCTCTGCTACGACATTTTCTACCGCGCATTCCTGCCCGACTGACTGGTAGGCAGGGAGCGCCACCAGCAGGAACATGTATGAAAGGAAGACCTTAAGCCGCACAGTTACGCTCCCTGTTTGCGCAACGTTTTCGATAACGGTATGAAAATTCAGAGTTGTGTACTCTTATCTTCGGCAGAAATAGAGAGGGACGTCCAGTCTGGCAAAATGGACAATATGAGTTGAGAATGACGATTTCTAAGGGGTAAGGTGTTTTCGCAGAAACTTTTCGACGAGCTGCATGCGTTCTTTGTCGAAGAATTCCGGGCCGCCATGTGCGCCGCCGTGAATGACTTTGAAGGTGACGTCGCGCTGACGCTGTTCGTATTTGCCTTGTAATTCGTGTGACTGGTTGATGGGAACCTGTGGATCCTGATCGCCGTGAATGATTAACAGAGGCGGGTCCTGCTCATCGACATGGAAGACCGGGCTGGCGAGTCGGGCGAGATCGGTTTTTTTTTCCGGTCGATCGCCGAGTAAGAGTTCCAGCGCAGGGATGCGGACGCTTAAACCGTGCGGCGTGGACTGGGGGAGGATCGTCATGAAGTTGGTCGGTCCGAAATAATCGACGATCGCCTGCACGCTGGATGATTCATTGTCGAAGTTGCCGAGATCTCCTTCGAGTTGCTGGTTGTCGTTGGTGACACCCATTAAGGCAACGAGATGGCCGCCGGCGGAAGAACCGAGGATGCCGATCTTGTCTGCATTGTATCCATATTTCTCAGCAGAGCCCCGCAGGAAGCGGATGGCGGCTTTGATATCGTGGATCTGGGCTGGGAACTTCGCGACGGGTGAGAGACGGTAATCGACGCTGGCGACGGCGAAGCCGTGTTGTACCAGTTCAATGAGTGGCATATTTGCTTTGGAGCCCGCGCGCCAGGCACCGCCGTGAATCCAGACCAGGAGCGGCGAATGCTGTTTGGTTTTCGGCAGATAGAGATCAAGCAGGAGTCGATGGTTGTCGGCGGTTGCGTATTCAATGTCAGTGATCTGCTGGTAAGAATTCACAGCAAAACTCCTTTCCGGGACAGAGAACAGTGACAGCAGCAGAAACAGGCTCAGCGAGTAGCGATTTCTCATTGACGTCTCTTTCAGTTGACATACGGGACCGGGGTTAGAGGACTATCGATTGTAATCCCCTGCTCTGGCGAATAACACCGGACGGGCATCTGGACTCGCCGAATCTTTACTGATCCGGGAAAACCTGAAAGAGATAAATCAGCAGTAACACACCTCGCGCGGTCCAGGCGATAGTACGAACCCAGTTGGAGATTACCAGTCTGCGGAGATGGCTTGGGGAAAAGCGGGACGCGAGCACATGATGCCGGGGAACCTGCAGGAGAGCTGTGGAGAACCAGATGACAAACAGCAGACCGACGCCGGTCCAGGTGAAGGCGGAGCCCATGCCGGGGGGAGGCCAGTACACAATAGCGATGGTGGTGGCCGCTTCGGTCAGCATCATCGGGCCAACGGCGAACGTTGTGCGGAGTTGGTGAGCCTGCTGGTAGCGGGTAAAGCGGGCGCGACCGACCAGGGCGAACAGCGGATAATGCACGATCTGTACGAACCAGATCAGGCCTACCATATAGAAAGTAGAAACCAGTTGCAGCAGGAACAGGATTTTCACGACATCTGGTGCTCCGAGTGAAGGACGCCTTAGTACGCTCTGGCTGGATTATTCAGAGACCGAATTTGTCTTTTCAGGTTGTACCAGTCGAATCAGAACTTCGTTGCGACGCAACGGACCTGGTGTCCAGGGGGGATCATAGCCGGCTGATTCGACGCTGCCTGTCTGGCTCAATCCTTTCTGTTTCATCCAGTCTTGCAGCTTCTGCTCGGCTTTGGCAGTGGTGGCCTGATTCATTCGTCCGCTGAAGCGGTAGACGGCAAATCGTCCCCCCTTGCGTTGCTGGATGCGGACGTTTTCACCCGTGGGAACCGGTATTCCCTGTGCTGCGGTCTGTTGGGGGATCACAAACGACATCTGCCTGTCAGAAGGTTTGTTTTCGGGATCCATAAATACAGGAGTCGTCATGGAGACTTTCTGCTCCTGCTGATTCGCACCATCTATATAGCGGAACAAACGCATAAATCGTCCGTCCCGGTCTACAGCCTGTGCTTTGCTGTCTGTTGATACGAGCATTAAATCAGGATACTCGCGGATTTGGTAGGAGCCATCGGTTTCAATGACTGTGTACCGGGCTGATTCGTAGGCGTTTCGAGCTGTAAGCTTCCAGCCGAAATAGAACAACAAGACCAGAACTGCAGCAATGGCAGGATAGATCATCCACTTTCTCTTTCGCGTGAGCTTTTTAGTCTGATTATTCACAGTTGTGCTGCCTTTTTTTGTCTACAAAAATCAGAAAGAGCCGTCTATAAAGACTTTAGACAGATCTGCGCGATTGGCAATTGGTAATTTTGAACGAAACTCGTTTGCCAGAGGATTTCTTGAGTGGGGGGCAGTTTTAGATGAATGAGTCAGGCCGCACGGTGCAACTGGTAAGTGGTCCCCTGCAGACAGAGCGTCTCCCCGATGGGAGCCGCAGGTTATTGCGTTCTATTAAAGTAAAAGTACGTGACAAAGAGATTATGGTTCCCGCAGGTTTTAGTTCTGACTTCAGCTCCCTGCCCCTTCTCAGCCAGATTCTGATCGACTCTGCCCGGGTTGATCTGGCGGGGGTAATTCATGACCGGTTGTATGTGACAGGTCAATTCACGCGCTGCGAAACGGATACAATCTGGCGGTTGATGGCTCAGTCTGGTGAGTGTCATGCCAATCTGTTTCAAGCGTGGCTGGGGTGGTTGCTGATCCGACTGGGGGCACGATTCGCCTGGGATCGGGCGCGGAAAAAGAGCCGATTGCTGTGAACTCGCGATTCATCCCAGCTGTCTAGTGCTTTGTCAAGCTGCAAATTGAGGGTTGGGGGGTGTTGTTTACGTGCTCCGTTGTCGCACTCTCGTGATATCTATCAACCCAAATTATAAAAATGACACTCCACTAGTCCCACACAGACTGGAATGGTCAATTTGTCATACCCGCTCAATTGCTGGCGATTCTGTTGCCAGAGACTGGGGTTTCACTTGATTTGCCTGCGAAACAGTCTTCCAAACGCTGGTGAAAACACAATTTCGTGGCATGTTGTTTGCACGAATATTCCTGCAAAAATCACGGTCGCAATAGAATGGTAACGATGATATGATGCGCGGTAATGGCCATCTGCTGACAAACGTGGATGAATCGCAAGCAACAACAATTAGATCTTGGCCACACCTATTGCCCCATATTTTAGACTGTGTCCAGTTTTACTGTAGCGTCTCCAGAGCTGTTTGAACCGAGCATGATAGATTGAGTGACGCTATGGTTAAACCTGATGCGCTCTAACCCTCCGTTCAGCACCAATCCCGCCGTGAGTGAACGCGCAGAATTCCCGCGAGAGTTCGACTGGAGTGTGGACTACAACAGGGTCGTCTCAAATAGCAAACCCTAATTCAAGGATAGATTTTACGTGTGGTCTCTGAAAGCAGCACAACGGGCATTAATCGCCGCCGGTTGTATGGCGATGATTTATACTCAGTTCACAATGTCGCCAGCGACGATAGAGTTCGCCCGTTCCCTGGGCGCGACAGGCTGGCATATCGGGATTCTGGGTGCACTGCCGACAATGATGCTGTTTTTCCAGTTTCTGGCGGCTGTGGTGGCGAATCACCTGGAGTACCGCCGCTGGCTCTGGTTGCCGATCTCAATCCTGCAGAGGCTGATTCTGATTCCGATTGCGCTGATGGCGTGGCTGCTGCCTGACATGTCTAACGCAGCCGAACTGTGGTGGCTGATTGGGTTAACAGCTGTAAACCATGCCTTGATCCACTTTACAACGCCGCTCTGGCTGTCGTGGCTGGGTGATTATCTACCTCACAAAGGGCTCAATCATTACTGGGGATATCGTCAGGTCTGGATGTACTGGACCGGTGCGATTTCGCTGCTGGGCGGTGCGATCTTTCTGGCGAAGAGTGGTCTGGAGATCGGAGATGGATTTGCCTGGCTGGTCGGCATCGGTGCTTTCTTCGGCGTGTTTGATATTCTGTTCTATTTGAAGATCGAAGAACCGCCGGTCACCAAAGTAAAAGAACCCAAACTGAAAAAGGTACTGCTGACGCCTTTTCAGGATCCGAATTTCCGGTCTTTCATTTCGTTTACCTGCTTCTGGCATTTTGCAGCGATGCTGGGAGCTCCTTTCATCAGCTATTACCTGCTGGATTATATCGGGATGGATGTGTTCCGTCTGCTGCTGCTCTGGACGTGTGCATGGCTCGGGGGAGCTGTCTTTTCGAAGCATCTGGGCTCACTGGCCGACCATTACGGCAACCGGCCCGTGTTAATTTTGTGTACGGCTTTTAAGTCGACAAACATGATCGGGCTGCTCTTTCTGCCACGCGACCCCACGTTGGCGTTCTGGATTATGGTACCAGTATTTATTGTGGATTCTCTGCTCAACGCGGGTATCGCCATTGCCAATAACGGGTTCATGCTGAAGAATTCCCCTTCCGAAAACCGGACGATGTATATCGCTGCGGGAACCGCCTTTGCAGGACTGGTAGGAGGCGTGACTTCTATTCTGGCAGGTGGATTTCTGGTACTCGCTTCCGGCTGGAGTGTGACCATCTTTGGCTCTGAATACAACAATTTTCACATGATCTTCGCGATCAGTCTGCTAATGCGGCTGGTGGCCGCCGTCTATGCCCGGACCATTCGCGAGCCTGACTCACACTGGACATCTCAAGTGGTCATGAAGCTGGTTGGAGTTACACCGTTCCGCATGTTGCGATTTCCTGTCGGGCTGTATCGTTCTTTCCGACCCGATGAACTGCGGGGCAAATCCCGTAAAGGCAAACGTGAACTCAAACAGCCGGAAATCGCTGCCAAAACAGAACCGACCTGACCTGACCGCTGCCAGTTTGGCTTTACGTGGTTGCATTGTTGCCGATGGTCATTCAGAATGGAGTGATGCCGGTCTGTTTTTCAGGCCGGGAATCGCTTTTGTTAGACTATCATCTGGAGACTTCTTCCATGCGCGGGACGATTGTTGCTTCTCTATTGGCTATGGTGTGGCTGTTTAATCCGGGTGACAGTGCCCGGGCCGTCGAACCTCATGAGGACCGGTGTGTGATTCTGGTCAGCGTGGACGGGCTGGCCAATTTTTATCTGGATGATCCCCTGGCGGATATGCCAACGTTGAGAAAGCTGGCGAAAACCGGGGCGCGGGCCGACGGAATGGTCTGTTCGTTTCCGACGGTGACCTGGCCAAACCACACTACGCTGGTGACCGGCACGACGCCTGCGAAGCATGGCGTGATCGGGAATAACTATCTGGATCGCAAAAGTGCTACGTCGGTCGCTTTCATTCCTGATCCCCTGTTCGATAAAGACCAGATCGTCAAAGTACCGACGATCTACGATGCCGCTCATAATGCGGGACTGGTGACTGCGGGGATTGTCTGGCCGGCAACGCGAAACGCACGGACGTTGGACTGGACCGTGCCTGACATGTTCGGCAAAGAAGCCTGGCCAAAATACGGAACGCCGATCTGGCTGGAAGAACTGCGAGCTGCAGGACTGCCTGTGGATCTGCATGGAGACTGGACGGGAGAGAGTGGGGGCGGCGTGAAGCGGGACTGGCTATATACCCGGATGGCCCGGCAGCTGTTTGAAAAACATCCGCCGAACCTGTTGATGATTCACCTCGTCGAAGTTGATCATGTGGAGCATAAATATGGTCCACGCAGCCCGGAAGCGTACTGGGCCGTCAGCTACGCCGATGACCGTCTGAGGGATATTGTGGATGCAATTGAGCGATCACCACATCGTGATAAGACGACGCTGGTCGTGGCCAGCGATCATGGATTCTTCCCGATTTCGAAAGACATCCGTCCGAACGTGATCTTGAAACAGGCAGGACTGCTGTCTAAAGAAAAGAAGCAGGCATACTGTCTGTCGCAGGGGGGCGGATGTATGGTCTATCTGCTGGATGACGCGAAGCGGGACGAAATGAAGGAAGAACTAAAGAAAAAGTTTGCTGCCGTGGAAGGGATTCACGCCGTTCTGGATAAGGTTGAATATACGAAACTGGGACTACCCACTCCTGCGGAAGATTCGCATGCACCTGATTTCTGGCTGTCGGCGAAGTCGGGGTATTCATTCACGAACAGTGAAACGGGGGATGATGTCGTCGCGCCGCGAAAGACGCCTGGCGGCACGCATGGTTATCTGCCCGATCAACCTGATATGCTGGCGACGCTGGTGATCAACGGATTTGGTATCAAACCGGGAACGAAGCTGGGCAAAGTACAGAGTATTGATGTAGCGCCTACGATGGCCCGGTTACTGGGTGTTGAATTGCCAACGGCACAGGGAAAACCGTTAATGTCCGCGTTGCAGAACGACTGAACGCAGAGCCCGGTTACAATCGAGTGATGATGGTATGATTGGGGGCGAGGTGAATCTGGTTATTCTCGATGACAGGCTCTGGTTCTGATGTGAGGAGTATTGTACCTGTCAACGGGACGGGCAGTGGTTGTGCCTGCATGTCTGCCTGGGGCGTCAGGCGTGCCTGAATCCGGATGTCCTGGTACTGCAGGGTAAAGAGACTGGACTGACTGTCATAAGCTGTCTGCAGGTTGACTGGTGAAAGCCAGCCGTCATTGATACCCTGTTTTCGTAACTGAAGTAGCCGCTGGTACCAGTGAAACATGCCGGGGTCCTGTAGTGGCGCTTCGTTCCATTTCGCATTGAAGAACGCTTCGGCTTGTGAGGGAAGCAGCGCGTCCTGCCAGATATGAGGCGGGTAATCTCCCCGGCGACCGACGTCGACGGCGTCGCGTAGGTGACGGTCTTCGAAGTCGACAAAGAATGGAAATGGGGCGGATGTCGCGAATTCTTCTCCCATGAAGATCAGCGGAATGCCGGGATAAAGCAGGACGAGTGCAGCAGCAGCTTTCTGAAAGGATTTGGACGTCAACTGGTGAATGCGCTTGCCGTGTGGATGATTTCCCACACTGTCGTGGGTCTGAAGTGCGATCACCAGGGACGGCAGATGCTGATTGGTTTGATCGGTGTTTCGTTGAGATGCTGTCACCCGCGTGTTTTCGTGACCGGCATAGATGTAACCGTGTTGCAGCGTTTCTGTGAGATCGGTGGCGCCATGGTACGTTCGATGGGTGAGATGCACGTTGGGAAGTGCATGAGAATAGAGGGAATACATCAGGCAGTCACACCAGATGCCTGTGTAGGCTGCCCTGTTCTTATCAGCTGTGATGAGGTCGTGGTTATAGACATTGGTTTCAGCAAAAAGATGTACAGGCCAGTTCGTTGTTTCGGCGTGCTCTGAGACAGCCTGCCTGATTTCTTCGAGGATATGGAAATGGCTGTCATCATACATGCAGTGTACGGCATCGAGTCGCAGGCCATCCAGATGATACTCTTCCAGCCAGAAGACTGCATTTTCGGTGATGAATCGGCGGACGTATTCGGAATCGGGGCCGTCATAATTCAGGGCTTCTCCCCACGGAGTGTGGTGTCTGTCTGAAAAATAGGGGCCGAATTCCGAAAGATAATTACCTTCGGGACCCAGATGGTTGTAGACAACATCGAGAAAGACGGCGAGACCAGAGCGATGGCATTCATCAACGAAGTCCTTGAAATCGTCAGGAGAACCATACGTGTTGCGAACAGCGAACAGGTTAACTCCATCGTAACCCCAGTTCCAGCGACCCGGAGTCTGAGCGACCGGCATGAGTTCAACCGCCGTGATGCCGAGTTCAATCAGTTCCGGAATGCGTTCGATGGCGGCCTGAAACGTACCCCCTCTTGTGAAGGTGCCGACGTGTAATTCATAGATGACCAGAGCCTGTTTCGCAATTCCCTGCCAGTTCTGGTCGGACCAGGGAAAATCGAGCGGATCACAGATTTGAGAAGCAGCGTGTACTCCTTCTGGTTGATACTGTGAAGCAGGATCGGGTCGCGAGACCTGATCATCAAGGTGATACAGGTAGTAGTCTCCCGGGCGGGCGTGGGTGAGCGTGCCTTCAAAGTAACCATGTTGATTGCGAGTCAATGTGAAACTACTTTGATCAGACTGGTCCCCTGTCAGTAATTCCACAACGACCTGCTTTCGATGCGGTGCCCAGACTCGAAAGAAGGTGGAATCAACGGTGAGTGGAGTCGCTCCCAGTCTTAGCTGGTCAGTTTGAATCTGTTCTGCGAGACCAAACCAGCGGCAGCCTTCCAGCACACCTGAAGTTGCCGTCCCCTGCGCGAGGTAAAGTCGGTTTTTCCAACCCGACGTCCGGTGAAGATTGTAAACGCGTTGCGCCAACTGGCGGTCTGCGTTTCCTACCAGAATAGTGCGATAGCCGGCGGTCAGTGCCGCCAGGTCATTACCGGAGTCGCCGGAGAAGACAATGTTTCCTGCGTCGTATCCATTGTTTTCGGTCCACCATTCCAGCGCGAGTGCTTTGGAAACAGTTGCCGGCAGAAGATCAATCAGGCCATCACCATTAAAGGGATCGACGCTATGGATGATCGAATACGGGGCATCGGTCTGAGTCAGGATTTCCTGAACGCGATCGACCAGCGTTTCCTGTTGGGCAGCGTCTGTATAAAAACTGAGTTTGAAACGGCCTTGTTTGACGGGTTCCTGCAGACGGAGTCCGTCAATTGTTTCTAACTGATCGCGCAATGTCTCAATGGGCATGGAGGTGATGATCTGATCCTGATAGTCCTGGTAGGCAGTGACCAGTGTAAACTCGCCTGATTCCTGTCGTTGAAAAATGGAAGTGCCGACATCGCAGATGACCCACTCCGGTATGGGGAGTTGAAACTCTTCAATCGCCTGTGAGACCGACTGGAAATGTCTGCCAGTCACAAAGATCAGGGAGTTGCCACGGGCTTGAAACTGGTCAGCCAGTAGACGCAGATCTGATTGATTTTGGGGATTCTGATTTAGGGGAATCAGAGTTCCATCCAGATCGGTGGCAAGGACCTGTTGTGTGAGTTGCGCAGCAGTATTTCCGGCAGAATTCTGAGTGGCCATCAAAACGCTCCTTCAATTAAACGCGGTTCAGCCAGAGGATCTGGTACGGTGCCAGAACCAGTTGCTCTGACGTGGCGTAAGTTTTATCGTCGATGACGTTCTGAAAGAACCGTCCGAGTCCTGCGGTACGGAGTTTGTTGCCTTCGATGACCTGCGCTTCATCAGAGAAATTTGCGAGGACAATCAGGCGATTGCCTTCATAGAGACGGACGTAACCGAGAATATGTTCATTGGCTGTGGCGATGAGTTCCATATCCTGACCAGCGAGAGCGGGCAACGATTTTCGCAGGGCAATCAGTTTCTGTGTGGACCGAAAGATCGTTGAGCGGATAGAACCATTCCCGGCTTTGATATGGTCGTCCAGTTCTTCGAGAAACTGCCACTGCATTTTGGGGCGGTGAATCCAGCGGGAGTCTCCCGCTTTGGCGGGATCTTTCACAAAATCGTAATCGTTGAGCATACCCCACTCTTCTCCCAGGTACAGGAGCGGGATACCCCCAATACTGAGAGAGACACCATGCAGCAGCAGCATGCGGCGCAGTGCCAGTTCTTTTTTCTCTTCGTTTTCTTCTTCGATCGCCTGTTCCAGTCCGGCCAGCGACGCCATCGTGCCGGAAATTCGCATGTCCCCGGTTTCATGGTTTTCCTGAAACGGTACGCCTCGCGCAAAGGATCCGGGGAATTGACCTGTATAGAAATCGTTGAGAAACTTGCGATGGTCATAGGCATTGATACCGATGGCCTGGGCGTCGGCATCATCGAAGGTCCAGCCGATGTCATCGTGGCAGCGCAGGTAGTTCACCCAGGCGGTGTTTTTGGGGAGCTTATAGCGATGTCTGAGCGTCTGGACGAGCAATGAGACATTCCGCGTCGCCAGCGATTCCCAGAGCAGCGCCATGAGTGTGGGATTGTAAGAAATCTGGCACTCGTGTTCGCTGATGTATTTCACCACATCATCGGGGTGCACGATGGCTTCGGATTTGAACAAGAGGCCAGGAGTTGCGATGCGTGCCAGGCGATTGAAGGCCTGGATCAGGGTATGAGCTTCGGGCAGGTTTTCGCAGTTGGTGCCCATCTGTTTCCAGATAAAGGCGACGGCGTCGAGTCTCAGGATGTCGATGCCGGTATTGGCGATGAAAAACATTTCTTCGAGCATGGCGCGAAAGACGGCGGGATTAGTGTAGTTCAGGTCCCACTGGAAACTGTTGAACGAGGTCCAGACCCACTGCTGCATCCCATCGTGCCAGGTGAAATTTCCTCGGCGGACGGTGGGAAAGATTTCCCGCAGCGTGCGTTCGTATTGTTCGGGTTTTTCCCGATCGGGGAAAATATAATAGTATTCCTGATACTCGCGGTTTCCCGATTGAGCCAGTTTAGCCCACTCGTGGTCGTCGGAGGTATGGTTAAACACAAAGTCGAGCACCAGTGAGATCCCCGCTTCCCGGAGGTCTGCTGCCAGTAGGCGGAGGTCATCAATGGTTCCCAGTCGCGGGTCGACAGAACGATACGTGCTGATGGCATAACCGCCGTCATTGTTACCGGGGCGGACCGCAAATAGAGGCATTAAGTGCAGGTAGGTGAGTCCCAGGTTTTTGAAATAGCTGACTTGCTCGCGGAGTTTACTGAGGTTTTCCCCAAAGAGGTCCACATACAAGGCGCCCCCGCTGATGCGTTCTGACTGAAACCAGTTGGGTTCATTGATGCGATGACGGTCGAGCGCGCAAAGATCCTCGGGGCGCTCAGCCCAGCCCCGGGCCGCGGTCAGTAGAACCTGTTCAATGTGATAAAAGAAATCGTACCGGGAGCTATAAAGCTGAAACAGCAGTCCAAACAGAGGACGCCAGTGCTCATTCAGTCTTGATTCAAATTCATGTATTTTGACATCATCAATCTGGCTGGTTTGCCAGACTTCCTGCAACTGAGGCTGCAGGCGCTGCAGTGTCAGATCCGCTTTGAAGTCAATCTCATCCTGCGCGATGCTCATTCGATCCGATCGTTGGGAATAGTAATCTTGTCTAAGAAGTTGTAATACTTGATGCCTTCGAGGATGCCCGCCGCATGGGATGCCTCTGCAAAATAGACGCGGGGTCGGTTGCGGAGACGTTCGAGCTCTTCACTATGATTGCCGACGACCACACCCAATGTACGGCCCAGCAGCATGCCGGCATCGTTGCCGGAATCACCTGAAACGAGGACATGCTCGGGGGCGAATCCCCACTTCCAGAGTACGTGCCTCATGGACAGGTCGCTTCCACCGCGCACCGGAATGACATCGAGGTACATGCCGAGTGACATAATAACCTTAGCACGTAATCCTGCCTCCCGGAGAATTTTTTTAATGGTTGAAATACTGGGGCTGACACTCGTGTCGAGTTCATAACTGATCTTAAATTCTGACTGATGTTCTTCAATTTGGGGATAAAAACCGGGTTGCAAGTCAAGGACATCACGAATTTCCTGCGGCTTCCAGGCATAGTCAATTGATTTCCGCCAACTGAGGTCCGGTGTGAGCTTTTCGCCGTAGTGTAACTGTGTTCCGGCATCTGTGTCGATCAGGTCTGGCTGAGGAAGCCCCAGTTCTTTAATGAGTTCCATTGCTGAATCGAGTCGCCGACCTGTGGCGATGCCAAAACCAATGTGATCATGTTCCCGAATCAGCTCAATGAATTCTTTGAGTGCCTCGTCGTCACCGGTCAGTGTATTGTCCAGATCTGTGATAATCAACCGATCAAATTCGGGAAGTCGACGCATCGTCGATTTGTCTGCCATCTCTGCCAGAACAGGAGCGGGCGAATGCTCAAGAATATCATCCAGGTCACGCAGATAACGCTCTGCATGCTGATGCCATGAATAATGTTCGCGGGTCCCTTTGATACCGTTGTTAGACCATTCGGCCCACTGCTCGGGCTCTGTTAACACGCGGAGCAGTGCATGTTCAATATCTGCTTTATCGAGCGGATCGACGAGTAGACCGTTTTTACAGTTGGCGATAATATCACGCGGACCGCCATCATTGGTTGAGACAATGGGGAGCCCGGTGGCACCGGCTTCGAGGAGTGTGAGTCCAAACGGTTCGGTCAACGCCGGATTGATAAAGACCCCTTTCAGCGAAGTCGCCAGGCGATAGAGTTCGGGGACATCATCGGGTTTGTGTGTTTTGGGATAAGCGACTTTCCCATAGAGATTGTAGCGGTCAATGAGATACAGAATATGATTGATAATTCTACGCTGCGCCTTGGGAAGGTCGCGCACATCATCACGTGTTCCCATGATCAGAACGAGATTTGCCATCTCTTGCAGTTGTTCGCTCTCACCATATACGCGGACCAGCATTTCGAGGTTTTTACGCTCATCGGGGCGGGCCATGGTAAGAATCATGGGTTTGTCTGGTTCCTGTAAAAAACAGTTCAAGTCTTCGGCAATTTTCGGCGTGGTCCAGTCTTTTCCTGCGGGCGAAAAATTCGTGAGGTCTACACCAGGTGGGATGACTTCCATGCGGGCGGGCTGGTAATGATCGTAGAGTTCGTATTGCTGCTGGACTTCCTGGTTGGTGCTGGTGACCACCATGGAAGCGGTTTCCAGCGCCAGCTCTTCGGCTTCGATGCGGGTTGTGAATTTGTATTTGCTTTCCAGTCGCTCGATGGCCTGATTCTCTTCTTTTCCCAGAGAGAGCCGCTGGCGTTTGACGCGTCCCAGCGAATGTCCGGTAAAAACATAGGGAATATGCAACAGTCGCGCCAGCTGTGCACCGGCGGCTCCCGCATCGGCGTAGTGGCCGTGGATGATGTCTGGCAGTCCAGTGCGTCGGAAATGCTGCAGAGTCTGATCGATAAACAGTTCGAGAAAAGGCCAGAGCGACTCTTTGCGAAGGTAGCGTTTGGGGCCAAATGGAATGCGGATGATTTTGGCGTTTTCGGAAATCTGTTCTTCGACCTGGGCATAATCGTCATCTACCTTGGGGTCGATAATCTGTCTGGTGAGCAGTTCGACTTCGCGGACATGTTCGTGCGCTGCCAGTTCGCGGGCCAGTTCAAGCACATATTTAACCTGACCGCCTGTGTCGGCATCGCGGCCTAATTCCGAATTATGTCCGCGGATTAGGCCATGCAGACTGATCAGAGTGATTTTGAGATCGCCGTGTTTATTTCTGGTCAGCCTGGCGGCACTGGACTCTGTTTGTGACGTTTTTTTTAACACATTTCGGGCCATTTGATTAGTCCTGTTAGTTCAAATTCAAAGAGTGAATATTTGGGGTGGTGAATACACGTGGGCTTGGTGGTTGTGTATTCGTAAGGACGGGGCGAGACGTTTTAAAAGAGTGATTGATTGTTTTCTGAATTGTTTCAAAATTGATCACCGATGATTCAGGCAGCGGACTTATAGCGTACGCTGAGCGATCAGATTGATTGCTCAACAGCCGGTGACAAGAGTTCCTGATTCCCAGAGGGGAGTTACGACAAGTCTTGTTAATCTTACTTCTCCTGACTGGTTCATCCTCGAGCCGATGTTGTGTCTGATTAAGGTAGCAAAGGGCATGCCAATACCGGGTTCAGTCGAAACGATGGAATGAGACATGTGTGACCCAAAATATGTGACAGGCTTGTCTCATATCTGGTTGTGTTGATAGAATGGGAAGCTGGTGTCGCATTCTGAGATTCCTGATTTGAGTCGTTTCTTACGCATTTCACATTATATGCGCTCAGGGAATCTCTAATGAGGCTACCCGGGAGGTGAGATGCAAAAACCATTGATAGTCTGCAGTCTGCTGAACCGCAATTCAAAAGGGGCACTACAGTCGCTGGATTGTGAGCTTCTCCGGTTGCCTTCTGCGGATCAGTTACTGACAACAGAGTTCCCCCGACCGCCTCGGCTGTTTGTGATTCAGACGGTCCCTCCCGATTATGACGCGACGCGGGCAGTAGTACTTTCTCTGCGCGGTCAATGGCCTTTGACAGATGTGCTGGTGTGGGCACCACAGGCGGAGGGGAGCACTGTGCGGACTTACTTTCAGGCAGGCGCTCATGATGTCGTATTGCAGCGGCAGGAGTCGAAGCTGGTGGAAGTGATTGAGACAACACTGCAGAATCAGAAGTTTCTGCCACGGATACATGACTTGGGTCGTCAACGAAATAAGGGGGCGCGATTTGAATCGATGTTAAGTCGCAGCACCGAAATGTGGGACCTGTTTGAACTCTGCGCGCGTGTGGCACCGACTGATGCGACCGTGTTAATTGTCGGTGAGACCGGCACGGGCAAGGAATTACTGGCGCGGGCCGTGCATCGACGCTCCGGACGCGAGGGGCGGTTTGTGGCGGCCAACTGTGCGAGCATCCCCCCTGACCTGATCAATTCCGAACTCTTCGGTCATGAAAAAGGTGCGTTTACCGGAGCGGATCGGGCTAAGAAGGGATTGGTGATGCATGCGAATAAGGGGACACTGTTTCTGGACGAAATTGGCGACATGCCTCCTGAGGCGCAGCAGTGTCTGTTGCGTATGCTGCAGGAAAAACGGATTCGACCGGTGGGCAGCCAGGTAGAGACGGAGATCGATGTACGTATCGTGGCGGCGACGAATGTGTTGCTGGATGAAGCAGTGCGTGACGGTAACTTTCGCGAGGATCTGTTTTACCGGCTGGATGTGATTCGTGTGAATGTGCCTCCACTGCGTCAGCGTCCGGAAGATGTATTTCTGCTGTTTGGTCATTTCACGAAACGACTGGCGAAACATTATGGTCTTGAACCTCCGACTTTTACAGACAGTTTTTTAGACGCATTGCTAGAGTACGAATGGCCGGGCAATGTACGCCAACTGGAAAACTTCAGTGAACGACTGGTGCTGGAACGTTCGCAGTCCGCCTTGACGGCCCGCGATTTCGACAAGCTGTGGAATACGAATCTGGTGGAGATAACAGGGACTCGGGAACATAAGCAACAGGCTGTGTGGCGGAATAGTGTGGACCCTGCCCGTTCCCTGCAGGAGAACCTGGACCCGGTGCTCGAAGAACTGGAGCGGGAATATCTGCAGGCAAAGCTCAAACAGCATTCAGGCCGGGTGGCTGAGACGGCTGAGGAAGCGGGTATCAGCCGACGAACATTGCTCAGGAAGATGAAACAGTACGGGATTGATAAACAGAAATTCAAATCGTGAGAGAACCGCTTTCAAAATACCAGTTATCAGGGTTGAACTGCTTTTAGAATTGCGTCAGCGATTGCCTGCATACCCTGATCGCCGGGGTGGGCGGCGACGCCGGCGTGTTGAAATTCACGTTCTGAGCGAGCGTAGTTCTTTTCCTCTTTACTGAGGCTGCGGATATCGACAAACGTCCCGCCTGCTTTCTGGCAGGCCTGGCGTAATGCTTCGTCTTTCAACTTGTTTGGCCAGAAGCTGCTGCGTACGATGATGGTCGGATGATGGTCCTTCTGCAGTTGCTTGAGCAATTGTTCCACGCTGGATTGAAACTTTGCCTGTTCTTCTGCTGTTTTGAGTTGCGGGACGTTTTCTCCAATTGTGAGTATCACCAGATCAGGGTGAAACGTGAAGGCATCCTGCAGGTGTTCTTTCAGGTTGTAAGTCGCATATTGTCGTTCAAAGGTAGCGATGTTCTTTACCAGAATTTTCGGTTTGACGACAGAAGATTTCGAAAGAGAAGCTGTGACGATGTGGACGTAGTCCTTTTTCTGGCTGCTGGCCGCCATTCCCCAGTTGCCGTCCCAGCCGATCTTCTTTGAGGGACCATGCAGCGTGATGCTGTTGCCCAGGAATAATATTTTCTGAAAGGTGGGGGTTGTTTTGGGCTCGTTGGCCTGGGCAACCGTCGTCAGGAAGATCAGGGCGAGTGTGCATGACATAGCCATCTCGAACAGGGAGAACCACTTAAGGGAACGAGTTTCTGTCAGCGTGTATTTCATCATACGTGGCTCTCTCGTTGATGTGGATCAATAGAGAATTACTCCGATACCCTTCATTACCTCTCGGTTCCATCAGCATAGAATCTGAAAAATGAGTTCGCAAGTGATGCTCAGAATCTGCAACAGGAATTGCGAAGCTGTCAGTCACCCATCATGTTAGCTACCCGCCAAAGTAAGCACATGAAGGTGACTGACAAACTACGCTAAATCCTGTCCGATGGTGAAATACAAGATTGATCAGGCAATAAATTGAGCGGTATCGCGCACGCGTACCGATTCCAGGTAAGCGGCGACTGTATGTTTTTCAAAACGAGCTTGACGGCTGTAGTCGACGATGGCATCAGCGACCTCATCAGTTGTGATGATTTCGATGCGTGTCTGTGAGTGACGTAGGAATGGCTCATCATAGACCTGCTGGTGACCCTGCCTTCAGCAATTCATACAGGTAAAGCCTTTGATTCCCAGATCACGGAAATGATTACCCATCTCCCGTTCAATTTCGAATGCACGAAGCCTGTTAAGGCAATTCGCATACCAGTTGAGTATAAGTTGAAAAAAAAGACGCCGAAGTAGTGAGTTTCTGCGATTGCAGGCTGGTAAACTAATAGAAATATTTGGTTTTGTTTCTCCAGAAATTGGTGAAATATCTGCAATACCAGGTTTGGATCTGCAATAAATTGCATGAGGGGTGCAATCTGTTGCACTTTGGGTACTGTCGATTGCAGGTACTGGCGGCTCCCCAATAAAATTAAATTTGAGATTCCATGATTATTGACAGAAAGTTGTCGAAACCGGCGATTACTCAGCGACTACATAACGTTGCCTGCTGGCATTAACCCGATTTTCACCATCACTCTAAGAATGGGAATGAAATCATGTCCAACAATACCGTCCGACTGCACCGCGTTTTGCGAACGACGCCTGAAAAAATCTACCGTGCCTTTCTGGAAGAAGATGCGATGGCCCGCTGGCTTCCCCCAGATGGATTCACTGCCAGAGTATACGAAATGGATCCTCAGGTGGGGGGGAGCTATAAAATGTCTTTTACGAATTTTACTACTGGCCACGGCCATTCTTTTGGAGGCACGTATCTCGAACTCGTACCCCATACCCGCATTTGTTATACGTCGAAATTTGACGATCCCAACTTGCCTGGTGAAATGAAAACGAGCGTCGATCTGAAACTGGTTTCGTGTGGCACAGAGATCAAAATTGAGCAGTCAGGCATTCCGGAGGTGATCCCCCCGGAGGCCTGTTATCTGGGCTGGCAGGATTCACTGGTTCATCTGGCGAAACTGGTCGAACCAGAAATAACAGATTAGACTGGTCCAGTTTGACTGTAGCATCTCCAGGGCTGTTTGGCTCAAGTATATTAGATTGAGAGTCGCTATCGTGAAATGTGATGCGCTCCAGCCCGTAAAGACAGAGAGGCTGCTGGTTCAACTGCGGGTTTCGAAAAATCCCACTGTTTTTCACAGACTCATTGTATTTCCTCACTGGCCCAATTAGAGTAATTACTTAGGAAGGTTGCTGAATCTTCGGCTGGTCTGAATTAATTCGCTGTTGCGCAACAGCGGGCATTAAGAGGAACAAATAATGAATCCATCGTCGTTTATCAAACAGAGTCTGTATTCCCTGCTGGTTTTTTCCCTGCTGGGGAGTGCCCCTGGTTTTGCCGGGGATAAAAAGGAAGCGGAAAAGCTGAATCAGCCTCCGGAAGGTTTTATTGCTCTGTTTAACGGGAAAGACCTGTCTGGCTGGATTGGAATGAACTACCACAAAGTCAAAGGCAAAAGCCCTGTGGCTGTCAAGAACATGCCTGCCGCTGAGCGGAAAGAACTGTTGAAAAAGAACTGGGAAGATGTACTGGAACACTGGTCGGTGGAAGATGGCGAACTGGTCAACGACGGACATGGGGTTTACCTGACGACTGCAGAAGACTTTGGCGATTTTGAACTGCTATTGGATTACAAAACCGTAGCGAAAGCGGACAGCGGGATCTATCTGCGTGGCGTGCCACAGGTTCAGATCTGGGATACCACAAAAGAAGGTGGCAAATGGGACCGCAAAGCCAATCTGGGATCGGGAGGATTATTTAATAATAAAGGCGAAGGAAAATATCCGCTGGTCCACGCCGACAAACCTTTTGGTGAATGGAATCATTTCCGGATTATCATGAAGGGAGACAAGGTTACCGTTTACATGAATGGTAAACTCGTGGTAGACAACAAAAAGATGGATAATTATTATGAGAAGGACGATCCGATTTATGAAACGGGTCCGATTCAGTTACAGACACATGGCGGCGAGATTCGCTTCAAGAATGTCTTTCTGAAAAAACTATAAACAGGACAGAAAACGGATTCTGGAAAAACACTCATTCTGTCGCTCCGGCAGGGTGAGTGCCGACCGGATGGGATACCGGTTGTGTGTTCTGGAATTTGATTTCAATATCACTCAACTCGATCACGGAGGAGTTCACGTATGGTTCGCATGTCACACAGATGGTTCCTGCTGGGAATGCTGCTGGTAGTCGGCTGTACGAAGACGACCCCGGTCGAAGAAATCTCGGTGAAAGCGAGTGGCGTCTCTTTAACAGATGCCGACCTGCCTGATCTGTCCCATGTCTGGCCTGGCTGGCGTGGACCTGAGCGAAATGGTCATGTGCCTGATCAGCCATTGCCAACCGTGTGGAACGAGACAAAAGATGTCAAATGGCGAACGGATATCCCCGGGCGCGGCCACAGTTCCCCTGTCGTTACGGAAGACATGGTGGTCCTGGCCACTGCGGATGACCAGGATCAGGAACAGATGGTGATCGCTTATAATCGCGCGGACGGTGTGGTGCGCTGGGAAACGGTGTTGCATGAAGGAGGCTTTCCCGGACCAGGGGAACTGCATAAAAAAGGGACGAATGCCAACGGGACTGTCCTGTTTGACGGGAATCAGATTTACGCGGTCTTTCTGAACTCAGGGAAAATCATTGCGACGGCCCTCAACCTGGAAGGTAAGAAAGTCTGGCAGAAGGAACTGGGAGCATTTAATTCCAAGTTCGGCTATGCCCCTTCCCCCCTGCTCTACAAATCATTTGTGATTATTGCGGCAGACAATCGGGGCGGCGGTTACCTGGCGGCGCTCGACCGCAAAACAGGAGACATTGCCTGGCGTGTATCGCGGCCTGCGGTCAGTACGTATTCCAGCCCCATCGTGGCGCATGTGGGTGGCCGCGACCAGTTACTGATCAGCGGCTGTGATAAAGTCGCCAGCTATGATCCGGCGACCGGGAAAGAAATCTGGAGCACCCCCTGTCTGGCCGAAGCGACATGTGGCACGATTGTGACCAGTGCCGATAAAATCTTTGCCAGCGGTGGCTATCCCAAACGGGAGACGGTTTGTCTTTCTGCCGATGGAAAACTGTTGTGGTCGAACGAGACCAAGATTTATGAACCGTCGATGCTGGTGGATGGCGGGCAACTGTATGGCGTGACCGATGACGGGATCGCATACTGCTGGTCGATCGACTCAGGAGATGTGCTTTGGCGAAATCGTCTGCGGGGTTCCTTCAGTGGCTCTCCGATTCTGTGTAACGGACTGATTTATGTTTCGAACCTGTCAGGCGAAACCTTCGTATTTAAGGCGAGTCCGGACAGCTATCAGGAGGTCGCGTTCAACAAGCTTGGCGACGACAGCTACGCCAGTCCGGCTGTAGTCGATGGTGAAATCTTTCTCCGGGTTGGCAAACAGGTCGGCGACAAACGCCAGGAACAGCTGGTGTGTATCGCAGCCGAAACACCGGAAAACCCAACCGAAAAATCAGCCGAGTGAGCGGTCAAGGCTTTTTTGCTGTAAGTGGTTTATCCGCATTCAGTTCTTTCTGCCACTGAGGTTCGAGAAACTCCTGAATCGATTCCTGACTGGTTGTGTTATAGCCTCGATTATTTTTGTCAGTCCAAAATTCAAAAAATGTGGTACGGAGTTGGGGGTCGGTGATTTGGAATTTTCCCCGTTTCTCCTGAGCTTCCAGCCATTTGAATCGTGCATCGAAGGCTTCTTCTCCGAACATCATTGAACGAATGCGACCGCCGCCTTGAGTGAGATACAGGTGCTTTTCGAATTTCCAGTATTCCAGCATTCCGAGCAGCATCCATTTGAGAGCGCCATTCTTTAATTCCCTTTGCAGCTGTTGCTGTTTTTGTTCGAGTCGCTTTCGCTCTGCTGGTTTGAGGTCAGAACGCTTCAGTTGATTTTTGTTTTCTTCGAGTTCACTTTGAGTTAATTTATCGATTTCCTGACAATCTTTAATCACCGATTCGTCTCTGGAGTAGTAGGCAATTGCGGCGGCGATTTCTTTTTCAGTCGGTTTGAATTTCGCCTGGTGCTCCTGGTGAAACTGGCTGAAAACAGGATAGCCGAAAAGAATTTGTAGTTCTTCACTCAATTCCAGGCTTATCCCGATCTGGTCGCGGTAGACCGGTTTGCCCAGACAGGTGCCGATTTGTTCGCGCGGGGGTGTCTCTGTTTTCTGCGCTGCGAGAACAGTGATCTGCAGCAGAGACAGAGAAATCAGGAACAGCAGTAATTTGAACCAACGCGGGATTGCTGTCTTTTGCATGGAATCGGCTCCAGGGAAACTGAGTACTCCTGCATTAGTCGATGAACTCTGTTCTATTTTAACTAAGGAAATGTGATCCGCCGAGAGCAGATTGTCATTTATGGCGTTTGCCGCTGAGTTCTCGCTTCCATTCCAGCTTTTTCTCGATGGCGGCGATCATCATGCCGGCGATGTCTTTGCCGGTGGCAGCTTCGATGCCTTCCAGACCGGGTGAGGAATTGACTTCGAGCAGGAGCGGACCATTTTTGGAGCGGATGATGTCGACGCCGGCGATCATCAGTCCCAGGGCTTTGGTGGCTTTGACGGCCAGTTGGCGTTCGGTGGGGGTGATTTTGACTACCGAGGCGGTACCCCCCTGATGAATGTTGGCGCGGAATTCCCCAGGGGCTGCTTCGCGCTGAATCGACGCGACGACTTTCCCGTCGATGACAAAGCAGCGGAGGTCCTTACCGTCAGCTTCTTTGATGAACTCCTGAACCAGTAGATTGGCGCGAAGGGCCTTGAAGGCGTTGATGACCGACTCGGCTGCTTTACGTGTTTCCGCGAGCACGACGCCTCTTCCCTGTGAGCCTTCCAGCAGTTTGACGATCAACGGTGCACCGCCGACCATTTCGATCAGGTCGTTGGTATCGATGGGGGAATTCGCAAAACCGGTGGTGGGGATGTTGATGCCGCTCTTGAGCATCAGTTGCAGCGAATAGAGTTTGTCACGGGATTGCGTAATCGACGTGGAGTTGTTCACGGTGAGTACGTTCATACTTTCAAATTGACGCGCGAGTGCACAACCATAATAAGTAATGCTGGGACGAATGCGGGTAATGACCGCGTCGAGGTCATCCAGAATAGAGCCGCCACGATAATGTGCTTCGGGCTCGACCGCGTCGAGTTTCATATAACACTGTTTGATGTCCAGAAATTCCATGACATGTCCACGCTCTTCTCCCGCCTCCAGAATACGTTGATTGCTGTAGAGTTCCTGGTTGCTGGCGAGCAGCGCAATTTTCATTCCACTGCGGGCCTGTTCGCGTTTGCCGTAATGCTGGTTGAGGGTCTCGCTGGTTACCTGGCCCATGCAGAAGCTGATGGCGGGATCCACGAGCATGCGACCGCTCATGGCTTCGCGTCCAAGCAGCATGCGATATCCCATGGAGTCGCGGTTAGCCAGCGTCAGTTCAATTTCCCAGGCCTGATCGCCGATTTTAAGTGTGGCCAGAATGACATAGCGGGTCTCCGAGATGCCACTGGAACTTTTGACAACCCGTTTATCGACAATCGGTCGTTCGCAGCGAACAACAATCCGGCGGTTGTTCTGCAGAGGGTGGACTTCAAAACTGACCCAGGTCTCCCCCTGTCTGCGGAATTTCTGCACGTTGAACGCGTGAATGGAGGACGTCTTGGCGCCTGAGTCAACGCGGGCTTTAATTGCCGGGAGACCGAGGTCGGGAAAGGCACACCATTCTTCACAGCCAATAATCTGCTTGGTTGGATTCTCTTTCATGGAACTGATGGTTCATTTCTATCATAATCTAATTGGAAATCGGTTGTCATCTTAGCCGTCTGCTGATTTGCTTACAGCCAGAACAGTCAGGATGACCGCTTTTTAATATTATTTATCTCAGAGAGCTGTTCAATCTGCAGTTCCTGTATCTGCATCAGCTTTTCCCACTGCCGGGAGAGGATATGGTCCAGTTTTTCATGAATCAGTTTGATTTCGAGCTCTGCTTTCAGATTAATCTGATAGTCATTTTGTGCGCGACGTCGGTCTTTTGTTTCCTGCCGATTCTGACTCATGAGAATGATGGGAGCCTGGATGGCGGCGAGACAGGAGAGCAGCAGGTTTAACAGGATGAAGGGATAAGGGTCAACGGGTTGCCAGAGCAGTACGACGGAATTGAGCAGGATCCAGATGGTCATAAAGATAGCAAACAGAATCAGAAAGGACCAGCTGCCTCCCCAGGTTGCAAGCTGGTCTGCCATCTTGTCGCCTAGCGACCATGACTGATCAAATTCATGTTCCACGTTCGATGAGATCAGATCATGATTCTGCATCGCGGCTAAGATTTCTCGATCAAGCCGGCTCAGCTCACCCCGTTCCGATTCCAGCAGAGTGTGCACACCCTTCGCGCGGTAGCTGGATAAATCAACATGGCAGAAATAACTGGTGTCCGACCAGTTGGGGAAATCAAGCTGGATCAGTTCTGTGATCGGCTTTCTCACCAGGGGGGCTGAAATCACTCCACGGTGGTGAAACGTTTTCGAGCAGACCTCACACATGTATGTTCTGGTGTTTGTCATGATTTGGTATCTTGCAGCTGGAATTCACCTATGTTGAAGAAGCATTTCCGTCCATCTGATCTTCGCATCTGCTTCCCCGCATCTCCGGGTATTCACAGACGATGGGATCAAGTATATCAATATGTTTGACACGAATGCTATTTGATTGTGTTCTGAGGCATTCTGGCCTGACTAAAGCTGGAAATGATAGACCAGGAACTGTGTATCCTGTTTCCAGCCAGCGGACTCATAGAGGGCTTGCGCTGTTGCATTGGTGACCTCAGTGGAGAGAGAAAGACGAATTGCGTTGACACCGCGCGCGTAATCCGCAGCTACTGAGAGGAGTCGCGTCGCGATACCCTTGCGCCGCCCTTCCGGAATCACGAACAGATCATTCAAGAGGAAGGTGCGGGCGAGCGAAACTGATGAAAATGAAGGATACAGCTGAGTGAAGCCCAGACGTTTTTCTTCTTGACTGGCGAGAAACAGGACAGACTCTTCCTGTTGAAAGCGGTTCAGCAGGAACTCCCGGGCGGCAGTGATGTCGCTGGCGCGTCCATAGAACTGACGATAACTGTCGAACAGAGGCGCGAGCGCATCAAGGTCGGAGAGAACAGCCTGTCTGATGGTGATCGGTTTCATAGGACTCTCAATAGAGTTGTTTTCATGCGGGTTGATTAAACAGACGTTGATGAAATCTACTCGTTCTTCTATTGCAGCGGGACCACATCAACCCCGTCAACTGGTCAAATCGTAGCTGTGTAAAAGTAGCAGCAGACTGCTTTTACTGGAAATCGGTGAGTAGAGACAACCTTAACGATCCGCTTTCATCAGAAATTCAAGGATTCGAAAAATATATGAATAAAATATGTAAATGCAATGCAATTGTATTTACAATTGTTGTTTTTGTTGTAGGATGTCTCCCGTGATGAAGTCAGGACTGGAAACAGGCAGAATTTGTTTGTGCTGTGTGGTTCCGTCTGAAAAATGATAGACCGATATCGGGAGGGGAAATGAAACGTCTGCGAAGAGGATTTACTTTGATTGAGTTGCTGGTAGTGATTGCCATCATTGCGATTCTGATTGCGTTACTGCTGCCGGCTGTCCAGATGGCGCGCGAGGCGGCACGGCGGACTCAATGCAAGAACCATCTGAAGCAACTGGGACTGGCGCTGCATAATTATCATGAAACACACTCGCGTCTGCCTTTATTAGCCGCTGATTCGCTGTATGGATATTCTCCTTCGGCGCAGCTGCTGCCTCATCTTGAACAGGGAAACCTGCATGATCTGATTGATTTCCGGGAACCGCTGTTAACGGGGCCTGCCTGGGCGGCGACGATCAATCCGGCGCTGGAAGTCGTGGCGCAGCAGGCTTTGCCCGTGTTTATGTGTCCCAGTGATGCGGGCTCGGTTTTTTACGCTGATGAGAATGGAACGATCTGGGCCGGATCAAATTATATGGTGAATGGTGGCTCGGGGCAGAGTCTTGCATATTGCACCAGCGAAAACGACGGGTTGTTCTGGCGCGGCTCTTCTACCCGCTTTCGCGATATTACGGACGGGACATCGAACACGATTTTCATGGCGGAAACTCTGTTTGGAGATCGAGGTCCGGATACGGCGACTCTGCTGAATGCGGATCGTCAAATGAAACGTGTGAGTGGTGGTGGCCCCTGCTCTGCAACATCTGACGATCTCACAGGACGAGGCGCGACTCAATATGAGGGAAGACGCGCGGCGAGCTGGATTCGTGCTCTGGGCTATAACACGCTGGTACACGGCTATTATCCGCCCAATTCTCCCCACCCGGATGTGACACATCATGGGGAGGTGATTTCAGGGGCACGCAGTCTGCATATTGGCGGCGCGAATGTTCTGCTTTGCGACGGGAGTGTGCGGTTTGTGAGCGAGAATGTTCATCTGCAGACGCTACGTGACCTGTTTGGTCGTGCGGACGGGAATGTACTCGGCGAATTTTGACAGACCCCTTGAACTCATTTCAGAGAGCTGATTCGAAAGCAGTGAAAGTTGAACATGATTTTAATTCAAGCGCCGTCCCTCCGTTATGACCTGTTATTAATAGGCTGTCTATTGATGGGCTGTCTCCTCACAGGAGGCGGTTGTGCTGAAGAGAGGACGACTTTATCTGTCGCTCCCCGATTTGAAGCACCGGAGACGTTTAAAGCTGACGGATTGAATTGGCAGCGTGAAGCTGGCTTCAGCGGTTCCGATGCCGCCGTGTTATCCCGTTTCTTCCAGTTACAACCCGGAATGCAGGGCAGTCCCGCAGTCGCAGGCATACCTGTGATCTATCACGGAATTCAGAATCGCAGGCGGTTTTACTGGATTCAGGGAACGGCTGAGGAACCACTCTGGTCGTGCGTGCAATTTCATCGCGGGCGTTATCAGTTGCTGGAGGGGACAGGAAATCCTTATCAGTCGGATTCGCAATGAGTGAGTGAATTATCTTTAAGATTGAATTTACAAGATTTGAAACAATGGAAGAGGTGCAAAATGAATTCCGGATTCTGGAAGCGATGTTCTATTTTGTTACTGATATCATGGACGATTTCAGGGTGTGTCACCGCCGATGCCGACTCGAAAGGATCAAAGGCTGAGACGAAGGAAAAGGAGGGAATCGCTGAATCCACGAACAATAAGCCGACGGTGTGTCGCCTGTTTATTCAGGATCATGCAGGAAAAACGGTCCGTTGGGCGGATATTCTGAAAGGTGAAACATTGGAAATGTCGACGCCGTCTGTCGTTCCTGGTTTTCCCAGGCTGGATGCGGAGCAGCAGAATCTGGTACAGATGGAAAGTTCCTTGCAGACAATGCTGGTCGGGGTACGTGATCGGAAGGACGGGACCCATCAGAGTGGCTGGGTTTTTCTGGAAACGGGTGTAGAGGAAGAATCTCACGGAGACCACGCGCATTGGAAATTCAAACAGGAGCCACGCGTTGTGGAGTCTCAACTGGACGATCAACAGGGGAATCCGGCGCACCTGTATTGTTACCAGGGCGTCTATTACCTGGCCAACGATCGGAACTCGGGATACACGCGGATTGACCCGCGAAGATACCGGGATCGAACGGAATCACCGATCATGGCGGGATTTCATCGAGGCGGCGGCCAGCATATCACTCTGGCGGTAGTAGAGGGGACGACCGGGTACGCGTCCTGGATTGCCGGCGGTGGACCAAAGAAAGGTCTAATCGATGTCACCCGAGTTCTACCAGAGGGGAATTCGGAGATCTGTTATTCCTTCTCGCTGCCCACGGGGGCCATTCACGGTGTGACGACCTGTGCAGGGAAAGTCTTTTTTGCGCCCGCGGATGGGATCTGCTGGTGTGAAGCAGATCGGAATCCCCTGCCCTCTGAGCAGCAGCAGGTAAATGTGCAGCATATTACGTTAGGTGTTGATACCGAAACTCAGAAGCCCCAGCGTACGGGGGCCTTCCAAACGCATCGAAATTATGTCCTGTTTGTATCCGGAAAAGGACCGGAAGCGCGCCTGTGTCTGCTGGATGCAAAACATGATACACCAGCTTTGATTTCCATACCACTATCAATGCTGGCAGGGAACGCCCCTGTCTCATTAGAGGTCTGTCAAACTGCGTGGGGGAAACGGCTGGCGTTTGTATTTCACAATCATCCGCAGGAACTGGATCAGGATGAATTTTTAAGTGTGATCGACCTGGACCCTGATGGAGATCTGAATTTTCAGGATGCCACGCTACTGAAAACAATGAAAGTGGGAGCCAGCAAAGTGGAGGGGCATTATGGACATCACACGATCGCATTCGATCAGGCGGGCCGCTATGGATTCTGGTCGGAGCCGGGTACGGGGATGATTAAAGCGCTGTCACTGAAGACATTGGTACCGGTGGGCGAATTTTCTGTGACAGGCGTGCCCACGAAGGTGATCGCGGTCGGTCAGCAGGATCGGGGAGACTGAGGGTTGTCAATCGACTACTGCTGAATCTTCATCTACGGCTGAGAACGACAGATCGAGTAGAATCCCAGTGGATCATTTCCGATCCTGCGCCGCGCGAATGGTATGTTGCGGGTTTTCTATTTCGATGTCAGAATCAGTTGTCAGGGAGAGGTCAAGATATGGATACTATTTTTGTTAAGGACAACAGCAGGTCAAGAGCAAGTGGAGATTGGCGTGTAAAGCGGACCCACTTTGGCGCGGAAATGGGACCCACCTGGGGTTGGGTTAACCACGTGGGGTAACGTGGTGGTCAGTATGCCAAAGTGTGGAAGCGACTCAGGCTTTTTTGCGAGGTGGCTTCTTTTGTTTCATCGACTCTTTGAACCGATAGCTTTCACCATTCATCTCAAATATTTCACAATGGTGCGTTAATCGATCCAAAAGTGCTGCCGTCATCCGTTCGCCCTGAAAGATCTGGCCCCAGTCGCTGAAGGCGAGGTTGCTGGTGATCAGCAGACTTCGTCTTTCATAACGATCAGCAAACACCTGGAACAGTAGTTCCGCACCAGCACGGCTGAAAGACAGATAACCCAGCTCGTCGACAATCAGCAGATCGAGCTTGTCGAGCCTGTTCAGGAGACGCTCCAGACTGTATTGCTGTTGCGCGGTTTCCAGTTGATTGACGAGTGCCGCAGCGGTGAAGAATTTCGTTCGGATTCCTTCACGACAGGCGGCCAGGCCCAGTGCAATCGCCAGATGGGTTTTGCCCGTTCCCGGCTGACCAAGCAGACAGAGATTGGTATGTTGCCGGACCCATTCACCACGGGCCAGCTCCAACACCTTCTGTTTGTTGACTGATTTCATGGCCGCGAAGTCGTAATCTTCCAGCCCTTTTTCCACTGGGAACTGAGCCTGTTTGATCCGGCTGGTCAGCGCATTCGTGGACCGTGCCGCCACTTCCAGTTCAGTCAACTGCAGCAGATATTGCTCGAACGTCTGATTTGAGTTGGCCGCTTCGTGGGCCAACTTCTCGAACTCCGCATTCATGGCCGGTAACCTTAACTGCTTGAGATTGCTCTGCAGCAGTAGATTCGGATCGTTTTTCTTCTGTATTGTTTGTGGGGGCACGATGATCTCCTTGTGTTGACGTAGAAAGAAACAAATCAAAATGGTTCAGGCTCGGACAGGGAACCTGTACCGACAAGACCTCCGGACGACTCAATTCTTCTTTGCTCAGAGTTGCCGGAGAGAAATCAGGCTGATTGCGGGCATGCGCGGTACTGCGTTTGACCCGGCGAATGATCCGGTCGGCATCCGCTCCTTCGGGGCCACGCAACTGTTCGATGGTTTTCTGGACGCGCTGGACTGGATGTGCGGACAATAGCTGTAGCACTCGTACATATTGTTTTGCTCCCGCACATAAGCCATGCCGGTTTTCCAGCCGTTCGCGAAGTTCGTCAAACACCGGCGGTAGCTTCCACTGACGGTAGACGTTGGAATGATCTAACGCAGCCGGTCGCCGCCCCAAAGCTGCGAGGTAATGCAACGGGTTAAGAATCTGACACCCTTTCTCATAGCTTCTTTGATGGGTTGCCACCACAGTTCCCTTAAAGACCATTTCCACACGGTCAACGTAACCTTTGACGCTCACCGTCTGAAACGCACACTGTCGCGGCACGCTGTAATCCACGTTCTCAAACCGGGCGAACTGATACTTGTTGACCTTTACTTCCCGGCGGATGCACGGATCAAAGCGGTGCCTGGGCAACCCGGCGGCGTTTTGTTTGTCCTGTTCCAATCGTGTGCCGATGGTTTCTGTCTTACCACTACTGAGACGCTGCTGTTCCTGGAGGCAGCATTGCCGAAGATAGTTGTTGAGTTCCTCGAAATCTTCCATCTTGGGAACCGGAGTCGACCATTTCCGCTGCAACGTCTTCACGCGATTCTCAACGACCGGTTTTTCGTTCCCGCTGGCCGGCAGGCAGAACAGTGGTTCAAAGACATAATGACTTGCCAGGGCTGCATAACGTTGGTTGATTTTGCGACTCCGCCCGCTGAGCACCGCGTCGGCTACCGTTTTCGGGTTGTCCCACCAGACTTCTTTGGGAACGCGATCAAAATACTCGAACGCCTGCACCATGCCTTCCAGAATCGCTTCGGTCCGTTCCGTCGGTAGAGCGATCACAAAGGGGGCGTTGGAATACGACCAGACCAGAATCAACACTGAAACCCGTCGTCGTCCGTCGGGAAAATCGACATAAATCTTGCCGAAGTCGGCTTCCAGCCGTTGGCCCGGTTGGTGATCAAGCGGGATGAATGTTTCACGTTTATTGGTTCGGTGCTTCCGCACGAATCGACAAACTGCATCGTAACCGCCGAGATAGCCGTGCTCGTCCCGCAGTCGCTCAAAGATTCGTTGTGCTGTGTGCCGCTGTTTGGGTGGTTGCGATTCATCATCGGCGAGAATCTGTCGGATGGTCTCATGGAAGGGGCCCAGTCGGGGAGCCGCCTGAGTCTGGCGCTGCGAATATTGTTGCGGTTGCCCTGCACCGTGTAATACTTCGCGGATCTTTCGCCGTGAATGATGAAATGTCCGAGCGATTTCCCGGATGCTCATCCCGTCGCGATGAGCACGCCGTATACGTCCGTAATCGTCCACCGTAAGCATCCTTCACCCCGAAACTGAAGGTCAAAAGCCTCCAGTATCAGGAACTTGCTACGATGGGTCCATTTTACGCGCCAATAACTCCCCCAAAGTGGGTCCGCTTTGCACGCCAATCTCCAAGCAAGCATATGGCGACAGGAAGCGATATAGTGGTGATATATGCCGATGTGGTAACGATTCCAGTGCCATGTCGGCGGATGTGTGTTGATCCGCAGGTAAATTCACCGAATATTTTTCTGAAGGAAAAGAAAAACAATGGATGCCCAGTACAATACAAGACGAATCGGTTCAGTGATTCGCGATAAGCAGTTCTTGTAAAAGTGGACACGCGCGCGACACAGTTTGCGCAGTATCTCGAGCCGCGGGGAGCTGTCAACTGCAATAATGTGTGGTGATCATCCAGCGATGCAAAAAAAAACACCCTGAACATTTCAGAGTGGATTTGGATTCCGCATGACGATGGTTATTTACCTTGCGCTTCGATGCAGTAGAGTTCTGTGCCCGTACGAATCAAGAGGGCCTGGTCTACTGCTGCGACGCCATAAATGGTCGGCCCCAGCTGCGGATAACCGCCTCCTGAGCCGCGTCCTGTTTGCGAACTATCTTTGGGTGCTGGTTTTTCGGGTTCGTCAGCAAAGAGTTCATTGGAGGCCAGCAATTTGAATTCGGAGCCGGGCTTAACGACATCAGTAGTCCCTTTTTTCGTGAAGAAATAGATTCTGTTACCAGCGGCGAGCGGCGAACTCCAGCAGGGGCCGGACAGTCGTTCTGCATAGATCTGCTTACCGGTTTTAAGGTCCAGGCAATAGACGACACCGACTTTATTTACGAAGTAGGCACAGCCCTCATAGGCGAGTGGCGTGCAGTAATAGGAGACGGCTTTTTCCGCTTTCCAGACGATTTCATAGGTTGGTTTACCATCTTTCGTAACCAGTTTCAGACAGCAGTTGGATTCACTGGCTTTGGCTGCATTGGGGTTACGACGATCGGTGGCGGCACCGATCAGAATATAGTCATCAAAGACAGAAGCAGAAGGAATGGTATTTCCGCTGATTCCGGACAGAGTCCAGAGCAGCTCGCCGGTGATTCCCTGGTAGCCTGTGACCGTCCCTTTGGCACTGACGATGATTTCGGGGGTGCCAGCACGATCGGCGATGACGGGGGATGTCCAGGCGACGCCTTCTTCCCGGTCGGTTTTCCAGAGATTCTTCCCCGTCTTTTTATCGAGCGACAAGAGATAGGAAGGACCATCATGGGCGGTTAAGACAATCAGCTGATCTTGCGTCTGCGCGAGTGAATTGCCGATCCCGTGATTACTGACAAAGGGACCGTAATCTTTTACCAGGGACCGCTGCCAGAGTGTTTCCCCGTCATGCGAACAGGCGATGACGTCACCGCTTTCAAAGAAGGCATAGATACCCTGCTCGTCCACAGCGGGCGTGGGTGCAGCACGCGAGACCATGGACGAAGTCTTTTTAGTCTGGCTGGCCGGGTATTCTTTGCTCCAGAGCAGTTTTCCGTTCGTCAGTCCAAAGGCCTGGATGAAACATTTTTCCTGTTGAGGGCCTTCAATGGAAGTGACGAAAATGTGATCTTTCCAGACGACGGGTGAAGACTGCCCATAACCGGGCACGGTCTGCTTCCAGCGGATTCCCTGAGCGGGAGACCAGTTTAATGGGAGATTTGTGGCGGTGGAAATGTTGGAGCCCGTGCCACGGAATCCGGTCCAGGTGTCTGCAGCTTGTGTAGATGCAGCGTTCATCAAGACGATCGTAGTTAAGAGCAGGCAGTGTTTATTATTGAACACGATCAGTTACCTCAGTCGTTGGTCGGTTTGAATTGTTAAAGATGTCGGCCAGGGATGTCTGTTCGAGACTGGTCTCCAACATGGAAAAAGTGTGATTCAGATGCTGATCGAGTTGTCGGATTTCGTTCGAAGTATCCGAGTTCCACTGATACAACTCGCGCTGAGATCCTGCTTTGATTGATTTAATCACATCGAGTAACGAGATTTCCTGTGGAGTCGGAATCAAAGCATAGCCGCCATTCTGTCCCCGCTGCGAGCGGATCAGGCCAGTGCGATTCAGTTCCAGCATGATTTTTGGGAGATAGGCATGGGGGACGTCTGCCGCCTCGGACAGTTGATTTCGAGTCATATAATCGGGAAAACGAAATGCCAGGCAGGTCATAGCTCGCAGAGCATATGCTTCGGTTTGAGATATCATGTCAATGACTTGTTCCTGGTTCATGTTGAATACGAATCGAATTCGAACAGCCACCACGGGCTGAGAACAATTCACCGATTCAGAAATTTATAAGGCCTGGATGTACTGTCTGGCAGCGGGTTACGAGGGGACGTTGCCTCTGTTGATGACAGTTGCTGCAGGAGGCTCAGGCAGTAATCGCGTCGGCCGTGGTCTTCCGCTTCCGTAAAAATATGAATCAGTTTATTCAGACAACTGGAACATTGAATCTGCTTGAGTTGGGTTTGGCTGATTTCTTTGGCAGTTCGCCAGGCTTCTTCCAGCTGATCTGATTGAACCAGGATGTTACTAAGGGCCATCCGATAGTGTCGATTGTCTGGATCAAGGGAGACAGCTTTGCGAAGTACGCCAGCGGTCTGCTGATAAGGGTAATTCAGCTTCTCCATAAAATAAGCCATACCCAGCAGGGAGTCTCCACATTCGGGGTCCTGTTCGACTGCTTTGCGACAGGCGGACAATGCCAGGTAGGTGAGGTCAGGGTATCGACTAAGATAAGCAGCGATGGCTGGTAGCAGACGAGTCGGGATATCGTCACGTTGCAGTATTATTGCGAAGACAGAACTTCCCAGAGCCGTTTTGCCGGTTTCCAGGTAGTTTTTTGCCAGGATGTACTGTCCCGAGCTAGACAGTGGAATCAGAGTAGTCGCTGTTTCAAGTGAGTGAATGGAAGCATGCTGCCAGCTCAAAGAGTCTTCAATCAATCCTTTGAGTTCCCACGCTTTACCGGAGTCAGGTTGTACCTCGAACAGTTTTGCGAGGCATTCGAGTGCCTGAAATTGCAGACCCTGTCGAAACAGGCCGATTGCTTTCTGTAGTGTGTTTTGATGGTCCATCTCGCACTCTCCGGTAAAGAATCAGTATGTAACAAAAAAGAGGAGAGACAAGAGCTCCCGGAAATGGGGCGTATCCAGAGCAGAGCTCTTGTCTCTTCAAACAGAGAGTGTCTGCACTAATCCAGTTTGACCTGCTCAATAGTTTTGAGGTGTCCTTTTCGGGAAGCACCGCCGATGGCGAGCAGACCACCATTACCATCAGGCAGTAGTCGATGGAAAAAGCGTGGTGTGGCCAGAGTACCTGCTTTTTTCCAGCTGTTATTTTTCTGATCCAGCTGGAAGACGCCACCATCCATGCCACTGAAATACAGGTTGCCATCAATGCTCCAGGCAGTGGTTCCGAAGCCATTCATCGTGCTTCCGGGAAGCTCAGGGCCTTTGGTCCATTTTCCGGTTTCAGGAGAAAAGACGTCGACTTCATGACTGATGTCGCCATCAGCGTCGATGCCCCCCATGGCGTAGATTTTACCCTGATGTGCAGCTGCGGAGAGTGCTCTACGCTGGAATGGTTGTTTGATGGTTTTCCACTCTGGTTTTTCCTGAGTGGCGTCGAGAACCAGCATCTCATCCTGCCAGATTGATTCGTCCCCTTTTCGCATGGTCCAGCCACCGACAACATATAAATTGTCGCCTAAAAAGACGGAGTCATGAGAAGACCGACCGGTGGGCATGTCTGTGACAGCTTCCCAGGCTTTCTTATCAGGAGAAAACCGTTCGACGGTCGGCAGCGATTCCATCAGGGAGTCTTCGTCTTTTTTGTTGTAAGCAGAGAGTCCGCCAACACGGTAGACGCTTTCACCGTGAGGAGCCATCGCTAAACCCTGCAGCGGGGTTTTGATCGGCAGTGATTCCCATTTGGCAGGTTGTTTGAGATTGAGACGCTGAAAATTCTTCGAAAGGTTTTCAGCACTATGAGCGTGAGCACGACCGATGTGACCGCTGTAAACGTAGAGATAATCTCCACTGACGGCGGCACCGAAACTGGAAATCCCTTCGGGCAGGTGAGGGTATTTGCTGTCGCTAGCAGCTTCAGAAGCGGCTGCTGTTTTGTTGTTTTCAGCGACTGCGACAAAGGGGAGAGTCAAAGTGGAGTAATGACGCACGCTATCATATTTGTCCTCTTTGTGTTCGCCTTTTTTCTCCTGGACGAATTTTGCCCGGATGGAGTAAACACCTTCAGCCAGTTTCAACTGATGCTGGCCTTTGGCGTTGGTGGCAGCAGTGACTGTGGAATCACTGGTTTTGGGGCCGATGATTTTGAGTTCGATATCTGCCTGTGGTTTGCCCTCCCAGTTAACCTGCAGAGTGACTTCGTCCCCTTTGAGGGTAGGGACAATATCCAGCGGCAGTTGTTCGGTGCAGGAGATTTTACTCCAGACACGCTGGCTTTTCTGGGGATAGGTTTTGGCATAATACTGGAGGAGAAACTGACTCTCTCCACGAGTGATAACGCCATAGGTGTGGCTCAGACCGTAAGCGGCGCGTCCTGCTCCCTTGGGGGCTGGTGTGATGAACAGTGAGTCATCACCGGCGGTGAGCGAGTACGTTTCCAGCTTGCCTTTGGCGTTTTTCTCCCAGACTTTAATACCGGTCAGTGGTTTGAGCAGATCCGGATCATCGGGTTCGGCTGCTTCACCGAAATATAGTTGAACCTTGGCGGCATTATTTTTTCCTTCTGCTTGAGGCAGGAGCCAGAGAAAATGCGCGAATGCCTGATTAGTAATTGAAGCAGCCAGCAGACAGATGACAGCTGCGGTCCATTGAAAAGTCTTCATAAGGTTACTCTTCTTTAACGGGTGAAAGTGGTAGTAGGAATTTTATCTGGATTGAGCCTGAGACAATGATTCAGGCGAAGCTAAACGATGATTGGAGAGTGTGATTGAACCGACATTTCGTTCAAATTTCTCACCGGTTTCGACGGTCAGCATGTGGGATGGCAGATCGAAGTTTCCGATGCGGGTGAATGCAAACGTATTGCTGCGATTGCCTGTAATGCTCCCTGATTTGGGATCGCGATAGATCACTGAGGTATCGCGGGGCAGTATTTCATTTTCTTTCGTACGCCAGACATCCAAGGTGGAAATCGTGAACCAGGATTTGTCCGAACGACGATGGACTTCGGTCATGACATCACCCCGCAGTCGAAACGATACGCTTTTGCCATCAATGTTGACCAGTCGGCCCAGGGGGTGATTCACTTCATCATCAGCAAACGTAGCCGGGATGGGTTCCTGCTTGCGGTACTTACGATGACCGATCACGGAGTTCAGTTTAGGCAGGCTCCACTCGGACAACGAATTGTCTTTCAGGGTCAGATTCAGTTTGAAATCTTTGTCAGCCGTGAGCTTGCCAGTCGTACTTTTACCATTGTACTGGACGCGGACATCGGCTGTGAAGCCGGGGAAGTCGCGCCAGGTGGCCCGGGCTTCCCGGACTTTCTGGTACAACTGAGTGGCAGCTACTTTATTGGGATTGGAAACCAGCCTGGGTTGATCCCGGGCTGGTGACCACTGAATGGTTGTGGACAGTGTGAGCAGGACAATTAAGCCAGCCAGCCCCCAACATTTTAACTCTTTCTGAATTAGTTCATACAACTTCATAAATTTGCTCCGCAGATGTTAAATAGTTTAGCGGCGGCTGTTTATTTTGATTCAATTTTAAACTCAAAGGAGTTTTGACCGTCTCTTGTGATCATCGCAGTCAGCTGACTCTTTTTGTTGTAAATGTCGGGGATTTTGAGATCGAGTGGATTAGAAAGAATTTTGCCAGATTTGATTTCTGCCTTAATTTGGGTTAATTCTTCTAACTCCGGAGTTCTAGGGACAATTTCGACTCGCGCCTTTCCGACAGGGGGGCCCCCTGCTGCGGGAATCTGATAAATCCCCTGTCGCACGATGCCAGAAGATTTGATGATTCCTTCCGGTGTTTCAGAGATAAACAGAATTTTGGCACTGGAGAGTGGATCTCCATTGTAGAGTACGGTTCCTGATACTTTGACGCGTTCTACTGAAGAACTTGAACTATCACTGCAACTGAAGCTCATGCATACTAATGCTGTAAATAATAAAACTGATTTTATTGATCTTTGATAATCAAACATAATAAGCATATCTCTGCTCGCTCTGACAGAATGATCGATTCTGTACACACTGGAAAACGACGGTCAATCAAATCTCTGAGTTTAAATCAAAATCACATTAGATCTGATTAGAATTCTCCAATGACTTCACCACCAGCACGAGTGGCTAAAGCGTCTAGTGTGCCTGCGTCAATATTTTCGCTGACAAAACGTACGGAACCATCCGCCAGGACAAAATGCCCCCCGCCGACATGGTCGCTTCGCCAGAGTGAAATACCCGATCCTGTTTTTGCATTGAATTGACCACCAGTATTACCTAATGAAGCACCCGGGTAGGAAGATGACCAGCGTGAATAACCCCAGCGTGTTGTGCCAACTTTACTGGCATCACCACTGCAGCTGCTCCATGTATAATCTTTTAAATTATAGTTAAACTCTCCGCCCATAATCGTGTTCGACATACCATCAGTAATATCACGGAAGCGATAAACACGGGTGATATAAGGAGGCATGTATCCTGTTCCCATTCCGCCGCGTCCCTCGAACAAACCGTCATCGCCTTGTTCGTCGGTACCAGTAGAAAGGCCGTAGCTGGTAGGCCCCCCTTCTTCACCACAGATTTGAGTCGGAACAGCACGAGGAATTACCATGGAAGGACAGAGGTAAACCGGTAGCGTTTTATTGATTGCTTCGATATTAGATGGATCACTGTAACCTAAATCAAAGTCATAGATATTCTGGACATTCGCCTGATCTAGAAAAGGAAGGATCGCCACAAGGGGGCTCACCAAATTCGGAAAACGAACTCCCAGAGGTAATGCTGTATGAGCATCGTGATAATTATGAATCGCCAGGCCAATTTGTTTCAGATTATTTTTACATTGGCTACGGCGGGCTGCTTCGCGTGCCTGCTGGACGGCGGGGAGCAGTAAGGCGATCAGAATTGCGATGATCGCGATGACGACGAGTAGCTCAATCAGTGTGAAGGCGCGTTTCTTGCGATAGCGGGATAGCATGGTTTCTCCTGATTCGTAGAAAATTACCAGTGTGATGAATTTGAAAGATTGCTGGATCTTTCAATGCCCGTTGGGTCTGGCTGGCTGGCTACTAATGGAGAAATGCCATCTTGGCTTGCTGGCTGATTGAAATTGAAACTCAATCTCAATAAGGGGATCGTATAGAGAGATCCCCTGTCCTGCAAGTTTTCTATATCGATTTTGTGGAAAAAATCGAAAAAGGATTCGGCTCTGGTGAAATTGGGAAAGGAATCTACGGGTTACGTCCATTCCGAAGAGGAATCGTGTCCGTTAAGCGACCCGCTACCATGGGGTGGAAGAAGCATTATCATAAAGGTAATGAGTGAAAGGGCTTATTGAGGGTGTGGTTCTGACTGCGAAGCAATACAGTCGAGAAACTGCTGCCCGAAGTCGTCACATTTTTTCTGGCCTACCCCCCAGATTTCCAGGAACTGAGGCAGTGTTTGGGGTTTGTGTCGTGCCAGTTCTCGGAGTGTCGCATCGCCAAACACCATATACGGTTGAATCCCCTTTTCCCCGGCGATCTGCTTGCGCAGTAAGCGGAGGCTTTCGAAGAGGTCCTGGTCGACACCTTTCCAGTTCAAATTGGATAAATCGTTCTTAGAGCTGCGATTCGTCTCAGATTTGCCGGTCTCTGTTGTTCGCATGAGCTGGGGAGTGATTTCACCTTTCAGCAGTAACCTGCCGGTTTTGGTAATGCGTAGCTGTTGATATTCGGCAGTTTTGGTTAAGTACCCCTGAGATGCCAGTTGATTGATCCAGTTTCGGATCGTCGAGAGACTTTCTGTTTTGAGCAATCCGTACGTACTTAAATTGTTATGCCCATTTGCCAGAACTTTTTTATCTTTGGAACCTTTCAGAACGGCAGCCGTGTAGGAAGCGCCAAAATTCTGATCCTGTCTGAAAATGGAAGAGAGGATTTTCTGTCCGATGATCTGAGCATCCTCTACTTTCTGAAAATCACCACGACAGAGATCGCAGCCCGTTTCGCAATCCTGTTCCAGATCCTGACCGAAATGCTGCATTAGGTAACGGTGCCGACAATCAAATGAATGGCAGTAGTTCTGCATGGCCCGCAGTGACTGTAGCGCGCTGGTTTTCGATTCATCGGGCTGGTCTTCCAGAATTCGCTTCCAGATCATCGCGTCCTGTTCTGAATAAAGCAGCACACACTCTGCTTCCAGACCATCTCGCCCTGCTCGGCCGCTCTCCTGCTGATAATTTTCCAGCGATTTGGGCAAACCGGCGTGAATCACATATCGTACGTTGGGCTTGTCGATGCCCATGCCGAACGCGATGGTTGCTACGATGACGTCGACCCGATCCTGAATAAAGGCTTCCTGATTTGCCGCGCGTTCTCCATCCGGTAATCCAGCGTGGTAAGGACGTGTTTCGTAACCAGAATCGTTAAGCGATTCACTCAACGATTCAACATCAGCGCGGGAAATACAATAGATTACTCCAGGTTCTCCGGGGTGACGGTCCAGTACCGTACAAACCTGGTTAAAGCGGTCTGCGCGTCGTGCGACGGAATAAGTCAGGTTGGGACGATCGAAGGAACCGATCAGAATTTCGGGGGTTTTTAACCCCAGTTGTACGGCGATATCGGAGCGAACCTCTTCCGTCGCGGTCGCTGTGTAAGCATGGATTCCGCATTGTGGGAAGATGGTTTTTAATTCCGACAGTTCACGATAATGGGGGCGAAAATCGTGTCCCCACATGCTGACACAATGCGCTTCATCGATGACGATATAAGACAGGTTGATCTCTGCCAGCAGGCAGAGCATGTTTTCCAGCATCAGTCGTTCGGGGGCGACATACAGGAGTTTGATCTTACCGGCCCGGACGTCGCGTAAGACCTGGCGAGATTCTTCCTGGTCCAGTGAACTATTAAGACAGGCTGCAGAGATGCCGCAAACGCGTAGTGCATCAACCTGATCTTTCATGAGTGAAATCAAAGGGCTGACTACGACAGCAGTCCCTTCCCTGCAGAGCGCAGGAGCCTGATAGCAGAGTGATTTTCCTCCGCCTGTAGGCAGGACGACGAGTGAATCCCGGTCATCCAATACGGCGGTCATCGCTTCCTGTTGCAGGGGACGGAACTCCGCATAGCCCCAGTATTCGTGCAGCACATCCAGTAAAGCGTCATCCATTCCAGCGCGGGTCATCATTAATTCCGTATTATCTGTATCGTCTGATTCAGGCAGTCAGCGTGTCGATACATATCGTAACGGGTTGCGCAGAAAAGCTAAAGGATGGATTTCTTGAGCTATGGTAAGAGGCTTAAAATACTTCAGGAAGAGGGTCGTATCCATCTACCAGATAATGCGGACGCCCTGAGAGGTCCTGAATGGGAGCAGTGTTATAATCGATGCCCAGATGGCGATACAGTGTGGCGAAGACTTCACCGAAGTGTATGGGACGATCGGCGACCTGGGCTCCCATTCGATCGGTGCTGCCGATGACCTGACCGGTTTTAAATCCGCCGCCTGCCAGCAGTCCACCACCCACTGCGGGCCAGTGATCGCGTCCGCCATCTTTATTGATTTTTGGGGTCCGGCCAAATTCTCCCCAGGCGACCACGGCGACGTCATCCGCCATGCCCCGTTCATGCAGGTCCTCGATCAAAGTGGCTAAGCCCTGATCAAACTGCGGGAGATGCGTATCTTTCAAGCCACCGAAATTGTTACTGTGAAAATCCCAGCGTCCGAAATTCAGAGTGACGATGCGGGCACCAGCTTCGACAAGACGTCGCGCCATCAGGAAATGTTCCAGGTTTCTGGGAGCACCATCGCCGAAGTTTCTTGAATCCCCTTTACCGTAGCGCTCGCGGACGGCAGGATCTTCCTGAGAGAGGTCAAGTGCATTGACCAGTCGATTGGAAGTCAGGATATTGAACACCTGCTGATTCATGTCGTCCATACCCTGCATGGAACCGCTGGAGTCAGCTTCTCTCTTAAACTGATCGAAAGAGGCCAGCAGTTGTTTGCGGTCATTCAGTCGTGATTCATCGATCCCATTCAGAACCATGTTCTTACGCGAGGGGCCCGAAGGACGAAATGCGGAGTTGCTGACTCCCAGAAATCCGGGAAGACCGGGAGAGCCATAGGGAGGATGTCTCGTGTCGGGAGAAAGCCCGACGAACGGAGGAACAGCAGGGTTCGCAGGACCCTGAAGTTTTGAAACGACAGAACCAATGGAAGGCCAGCCACCAGCCGGCTGATTACGGGTGGTACGACCGGTATAGCAGATGAAGGAGTCGTGGGCACCATTGGGGGAACCATGCACGGAACGCAGGGGAATGATTTTATCGGCAATGTTTCCCAAGCGAGGTAGGTGCTCGCAGATCTGGAACCCGGGGACACGGGTTTCGATCGGTCGAAACTCGCCACGAATTTCTGCAGGGGCATCCATTTTCAGGTCGTACATGTCCTGATGCGAGGGAGCACCACACATGTAAATCATAATGACCGCTTTTTGGCGTTTAGTGCTACCCGATTGTGACTCCGCCTGAAGTAACTGTGGCAGACTCATTCCGCCCAGTCCCAGAGCGCCAATTTTCAGAATTTCCCGCCGCGAAATACGATCACAGAGCTTCTTCTCTGGTCCCCAGATTGACAGCATCGGCATTCCTTTCTCAAGGACAGGCAGGAGTTTAGTGGAGTTTTTGTGGTGAGCGATTTTGGTGTGGATCAATGATCAAGGTTTATTGATGTATTGAATTGTAGCACTTCCGATCAGTGCTTTCCAAGCCCAAATACTAAAAGAGTCGCTGGAAGCGAGAAAAATAATCGCTAGCAGATTGTTCATGTATTATCGACCGGTGATGTGAAATCAGTACTGCGGAACTGGATCTCGCCGAAAATAGAGGATTGCTGAAATAGTTTATCCAATCGTTAATGTCAAAAGATTGCCGGCACCTCAGATCTGATCAAAATTGAAGTAGAAAATGTAACTAACGATAAAAAAAGGAGGATTCCTGTTGAGAATTCTAAAAATAATTTGAAATTCGCAAGAGTACTGCGAAAATAGCTCACAGGCATAGAGAGATAATTAATTCAAAAACAGGGAATTGAAAGCGTTTATTTACAGAGAGATTCTGATCGTTACAGTTCGGGAGATCAAAAGTGAATCCACCCAAATCGGAAGTGACACCCAAACATGCTCCCGGAGAGAACCAGCCCGGGGACGAGTCGCCGGGCAGGGAAAATCAGACCATGCTGCCTGAGCTTTCTGGCAATTCCCCTTCCCCTCTATCGAAGTCAACGGCATTTGACCGCTGGCTGATGCGGACGATGCTGAATCAGGCTGGCAATCCAGAAATTGAAGTCATGCTCTGGGATCGGTCAGTGATCAGCACATCTCCTGTTCCACCCCGGGCTCGTGCGGTGATACACAATCGCAGTACGCTCTATAAAATGCTGATCGATCCCAGCCTGTATTTTGGAGATGGCTACGCTCAGGGTTTGATCGAGGTGGAAGGTGGTCTGGTTGCCTTCAATGAAGCGATCGATCATTGCACACATGCTGTAGATACAAAACACTTTTATCGAGACGGGGTGCGCAGCAGTCTGGAGTGGTTGAAACGTAATACCATTGATGCAGCCCGAAGCAATATCCATCATCATTACGATATTGGCAATGATTTTTATCAGCTCTGGCTGGATGAGCAATTAGCTTATACCTGTGCTTATTTTGCAGATCCGGAGATGACTCTGGAAGAGGCTCAAATTGCAAAAATGGATCACGTCTGTCGCAAGGTGGGTCTTAAGTCCGGTGATACGGTCGTGGAAGCGGGGTGTGGTTGGGGGGCTCTGGCACTGCATATGGCCAGGTATTATGGTGCGAAAGTCAGGGCGTTTAATATTTCACGAGAGCAGCTTGTTTATGCCCGAGATCGAGCCCAGCGGGAGGGGCTTTCGCAGCAGGTGGAATTTGTTGAAGATGACTGGCGTAATATTACTGGGAATTATGATGCGTTTGTCTCAGTCGGAATGCTGGAGCATGTGGGACTGAAAAATTATGAGCAACTTGGTGAAGTGATTTCACATTGTTTGAACCCTCAGGGGCGTGGGCTGATTCATTCCATCGGTTGTAATTCGCCGCGCACGCTGGATAGCTGGACGACACGTCGAATTTTCCCTGGTGCTCATGTTCCCAGCTTAAGTGAAATGATGCAGATATTTGAACCCCATAAATTCTCCGTCCTGGATGTGGAAAATCTAAGGCTGCATTACGCTGTCACGCTGGAACACTGGCTGCAACGCTATGAGCAGCATGTGGATGAGGTGAGTGAAATGTTCGACGAAAAATTCATTCGTACCTGGCGGCTGTATCTGTCTGCTTCTGTTGCCGCATTCCGATCCGGTTCGCTGCAGCTGTTTCAAGTCGTTTTTGCAAACGGGGAAAATAACAAAATTCCCTGGACACGTGCTAATCTGTATGCGGAAGAACAAGCACAGTCCAGACAAGGTGAGCAGACCTGATGCAAACCGATCGCTGTGATGTATTGATTGTGGGAGGCGGTCCGGCAGGCTCCTCCTGCGCGTGGGGCTTACGAGACTCAGGCCTGGATGTTCTGATCCTCGATCAGGCGACCTTTCCGAGAGATAAAGTCTGTGCCGGCTGGATCACACCAGCAGTCGCAGAATTGCTGAGACTGGATTTATCTGACTATCAGAAATCTCATGTCCTGCAACCTATAACCCGCTTTCGAACCGGGATCATCGGGGGAGCTGCCGTTCAAACAGAGTTTACACAGACCGTCAGTTATGGGATTCGGCGTTGTGAATTTGATGAGTATCTCTTAAACCGTTGTGGAGCAAGAACGCGACTGGGGGAAAAATTTCACTCACTTGAACGAACGGAATCTGGCTGGCTGGTGAATGGAACGCTGCGGGCGAAAGTCATCATTGGTGCGGGGGGACATTTTTGTCCTGTGGCCCGCTGGTTAAACCCGGACAAAGGATCCGAACATTCTGTCGTGCTGGCTCAGGAGACTGAATTTCCACTGACTTCGGAACAGTTAAAAGCCTGTCGTGTGCAACCGGAACGGCCTGAATTGTATTTCAGCCCTGATTTACGGGGATATGCCTGGTGCTTTTTAAAAGACGGATTTCTCAATGTGGGCATCGGTCGAGAAGGAGAAAAACAGCTTTCTGCTGCGCGAGACGAATTCATTCAGTTTCTGGATCTGGAAGGACGGGTTCCCCGGGAGATCCTCGGGAAATTCAAAGGGCACGCCTATCGACTGTATGGACTGCAGAAACGCACGATTGTGGATGATGGAGTCATACTGATTGGGGATGCTGCCGGTCTGGCCTCTCCGCAAAGTGGAGAGGGAATCCGGCCTGCGATTGAGTCTGGACTGATGGCAGCTGATGTTTTGCGACAGTGTGAAAATCAGTATGTCCAATCCCGGTTGACAGATTATCAACAGAAAATACTGGATCGTTTTGGACCCTGGCCTGACAAACCTGCAGGCAGCATTGTCCCCGCGCCTGTGCGTCAGTTCTTAGGCAGACATCTCATATCCACACACTGGTTTACCCGGAATGTTCTGCTGGGACGCTGGTTTTTACAACAGCATCTGCCACCACTGGTACGCAGTTGAATTCAGAATGCTTTCGGATCCCGGATTCAGTGATTCATTCATATTAACTGAGACGAGACCATTCGAGTTCAAGCCCCTGCTTCGTGAGCGTTGACTGAAATTCCTGGAGCCTTTGTGGTGTATTCCGAATCTGCCGTGGTGTTGCTTGACTGGTAATGGCATGTGAGCAGAGCACACCGGCTGCTTCGCCAATGGACCACTCCACTGGATGCAGTCGATAGCAGCCGTTCGAGATATGAGTGGTACCTATGTTTTTGCAAGCCGGGATCAGGTTCTCCACCCGTTCTGGTATCATGGCTCCCAGAGGAATCTGGAAGGGAACGCTTCCCATGTCGATGTAATTGTCACCGCCTGAACTGGGATGCAGGTCCAGATGGTAGTAGCCGATCCCCACTGTATCGGGAAATGGTTTTGCCAGCAGTGGTTTGTGATCTTTGCCCAGAGCTTTGAGGCGTTCTGAATGAGTCAGGTCCTGTTCTTTGATTGTCGTTTCTGCGCGGATACGCCGTGATTCACGGATATAAGGATATTTAGCCAGACCGTCTGCAGTACCTGTGATGTCACGCCGTAGACGCAGACCTGGCCAGCCAAGTCCTCCATCAGGCCGCGGTGCTTCAGTCTGCAGCCAATAGAAAAGAGACAGGCTGAGTTGTTTGGCAGCGGTGATATGTTTTTCCCGTTCGGCAGGAGAGACATCGGTGATGTTGCCCAGCATGTAATCGTTTTGGGGCCAGTTGATGACGGTAATATCACTGGAATAAGATCCCGGCGTGAAATTATTGCGGTCAATCATCCGTCGGTAGAGCCAGAGATTCAGAGACCGGGTCTTCGGAGCAGGAGTCTCTTTTCCACACGGAACAAACGAGAGAGCTTTCGGCTCTAATGTTCGTGGTGAGGAATATGCGAGCGAGAGTAGTTTACCTGACCAGGCAGGCTTTAATGGCGGTGTATGATCTTTCCAAAAGTCGTACATCGCGGGGCGTTCAATGGTATGATCTTCCCCTGCCTGATGGTCGATGGCGAAACAATGTGTGAAAGACTGGATGTTCTGGGGATTCGCTTTCTCGGGAGCGTGTGGTTCCCCGGTTTCTGATTGGGATTCTGCACCGAGCACGTACTCTGTTTTTGTTAATGGAAGCAGGTCCCCTTCTTCGCTGGCATCAATGAAGTACGCTCCATAGAGGGCAACGGGATGTCCTGCTCCCTGTGTCTGACAGGTGACAGCGGTGATTCTATCACCGGATAGTTCGGCAGACCGCGGTTGCGTATTCAGCAGGAGTGTCAGTTGGCCACTGCTGATGGCGGGAGCCAGCATTGACTGCAGTGCTGCAATCCCGACTTTCGGTTCGTGACAGATTCGGGAAACAGAACCATTGCCCGGATTCAGGTTGAGCGTCTTTCGGGCCTTGCTCGTCAACGGGTAGTATTGTTTATAATAGTCTCGAATCAGCGTACGCAACTTTGCATACGACTCGGTGCGACCAAATGTCTCGATCCATTGATGTTCATCGGGGGGAACCGCCTGTTGAGAGATCTGGCCGCCGATCCAGTCAGTCGGTTCGGTCAGAATTACACGAGCACCATTGCGACAGGCTGACAGCGCTGCAGCACAGCCTCCCAGCCCGGCGCCGATGATGACAATGTCTGCAGTTTGCTCACGTGGGATAGCTGCGGAACAGGAGCGTGATTCTAATGCATGGAGAAAATTGAGGCTGAAGATTCCGGAGCCGTAGATACCACATTGCTGTAAAAAACATCGTCGTTTCATGAGATTGATTTTCAAGACTATAAGGAAGGTGATTATGATCAGGTGGGCTCAAACTGGAGGATCAGCCACTATAAGCTGCTGTTTTATCATAAGCTTAAGTATATCGTGGCTCACCTGACTGTTGAAAGTGTTAAATGCGGAGATGTGGTTGTTCAAGAGCGGAAAAATATGGAGATTAACGAACAGGAAATTCAATGAAATATAATCGATGTCTGCTTTGTGTACTGTTGATGGCTATACCTCGCGTGATTATAGCTGCGGAATATTTTCAGTTCCAGGTAATCGATGCAGAGTCACGAAGAGGCATACCACTGGTTGAACTGGAGACGGTCAATCAGATTCTGTTTGTCACTGACAGTAATGGCATCGCTGCGATCAACGAACCAGGATTAATGAATCTGGAAGTCTACTTTTTTGTTCGCAGTCACGGATACGAATTTCCTGCAGACGGGTTTGGATTTAAGGGTAAAAAAATTAAGGTCACTCCTGGAGGAAAAGCCGTCCTGGAAATGAAGCGGGTCAACCTGGCAGAACGATTGTATCGCGTGACGGGGGAAGGGATTTATCGAGACAGTCTGCTGTCAGGCGCTGCGATTCCAATAGTGCAGCCTGTGTTGAATGGACGCGTGCTCGGTTCTGACAGTGTCGTTAATGCGAAGTTCAATAATCGGATGTACTGGTTCTGGGGGGATACGAAAAAACCCAGCTATCCTCTGGGGAACTTTTCCGTGCCAGGTGCCGTTTCTGATCTACCAGGTCAGGGAGGACTACCGATTCAACAAGGCGTCAATCTAAATTATTTTCTGGATCAGAACGGCCTCGCAAAGAAAACTTGTGATATGCCTGGCACGGGGCCGACCTGGATTGATGGCCTGGTAGCGATTCGTGATGAGCAGGGCAACGAACGACTGTTCGCGAAATACGTCAAAATTAAGGATCTTCTGACCGTTTATGAACGGGGACTGGTCGAATTTAATGATGAGCTGAAAGCATTTGAAAAGCGAGAGGTGTTTGATTTCAATGCCCCGCTCTATCCGGTCGGACATCCCGTGAAATATGAAATGTCAGGAGACGAATATATTCTGTTCGGCCTGGCAGCCCCACTGATTCGTGTCCCGGCGAATCCTGCTGATCTGGCTGACTTGAAACAGTATGAAACTTATTCTTATTTGAAGCCGGGAACAAAAGCTGAAAACTGGATTGTGGATCGGAATGCAGAGGGACAGTTACGCTACAAGTGGCGAAAGCAGATTCCCCCTTTAACCAGCGAGCTGGAGGAAAAACTGATTCAGCAAGGACAGCTGACAAAACAGGAACAATATTTTCAACTTCGTGATATTGAAACAAAAGAGAGAGTCGAGATTCAGAACAGCTCTGTAGCCTGGAATACGTATCGAGGGAAATGGACGATGATCGGACTACAGAAATTTGGTACTTCCGTACTGGGAGAAATATGGTATTCCGAAGCCGCGAGCCCGCTGGGACCGTGGAAATGGGCACGGAAAATCGTCACACACGACAAGTACAGTTTCTATAATCCGAAGCAGCATCCGCTGTTTGCCCGGGAGAACGGACGTCTGATTTACTTCGAAGGAACTTATACCGCCTTGTTTTCAGGAAATGAGGTCAAGACGCCTCGCTATGATTACAATCAGATCATGTACCAACTTGATCTATCCGATCCCCGTCTGGCGGCAGACTTATTTGAGAAATGAGTCTGCTGGAGAGCAATAAAAAAACACAGAGACGAAATCGGTGGAGACGTCTCTGTGTTCTGATTGTTCTGAAGTTTGTGTTCAGGAATCTTTGTTTAAAAGTTTGTCCATCAGGAATTCATCGGAAGTCGCGTATTTTTTTGATTTTGAGACGCCGGGGATCAACAGGTGACACTCGGTTCCGGCTTTGTCCGCTTTCTCTTTCATTTTGACGCCATATACAGGGTGATGGATTCCATGACCTGCATTTTCAGAAGGCAGCTTCATGTTATTGTTGTACGTCATCAACAATGGAGGATCATCGGTGGTCAAGTGATTGTAAGGTGAGAATTCTTTGTAGAGCGCTTCGTGTTGTTTGTAGTTGTCCATGACGTCCTGCATGCTTTTTCCGCCTACCGATTTGTAGATCATTGCATGTTTAAGGACGTTGGGACCGAGCCAGGGTTCGATTACTTTAGGGTCAATGGATGTCTGCCCCGCTGCGACCGCAGCAGCGGTAACACGTGTGGATTCCCTTAGCACCGGATCTTTGGCTTTGGGGTCCGCCAGGTCATCGTGCAGTAAGAGCCACATTGAAGTGCAGGCACCGGCACTGCCGCCTGTTAAGGCGATGCGTTCTTTATCAATGTTCCATTCACCGGCTTTGGAACGAATGAACTGAATGGCACGGGCGGCATCGTGTACGGGAGCCGGAAGTGGCGCTTCACCTGTTAATCGATAGTTGATCGAAGCAATGGAGATCCCTTTTTCAAGAAAGGGCTGAATGTTTCTGATTCGGTCCTTATCGCCACCGATCCAGCCACCGCCGTGAATGTAAACCAGAAGCGGACGAGGTCCGTCGCCTTTTGCCTGCCAGAAATCCAGCTTGTTCATCTTAGCGGGACCATAAGAAACGTCAGCCTGTGTCGGCGGAGGATTCTTGGGTTTGTCAGCTGCGAATATCGCGGAAGAGGTAAATGAGATCGTCAGCAGTAAGGAAAACAGGAGTCGCAGCATGTCATCGTATCCTTTACATATAGTGGAAAGTTATAAAATGTATAGAATTTGTTTCTCAGAAACAGTTGGAAATTTATTATATCGGAATCAAAGTGAATGTGTATGCTGATCAGATAATTTGCGAACGGCAAGTCTGGGTTTAGACTGTTGTCTGCTGAATCAATTTTAAAAAAGTATGCTGAAATGAGTTCACTCGACGAACGTGAGTTGTTAGAAAAGTATTTTCAAGAGCAGATTTCTCGACAGACAGATTCGGGGATTAATTTCTCAAAAGCCGAACGCGTTTTTCGTAAGTTGAAGATTGACTCTATTAAAAATTTACTTGATCGTTTTGATCAGTATGATTCCCAAAGTCAGCAAGTTGCTGTCCTCATTTTTGGCGAATTTGAAATTGTTAAGTCCCTGCCGATTCTGTTTCAGGGGTTGTATTCCCAAGATGCCTTTTTACCAGGACTCTGTGGAAGTTCATTAGGCCGGATTGGTGGAGATAAGGTTCTCAGAAAGTTGCTGAAGTTGCTTTCGAAACATTCTGAGATCAGGATTCACTATCATGTATTATATGCACTCAAGTGGATTGATAAACTGAGTGTGGATGCTGCCAGGATTCTGACAGAGCGATTAGGCGAGATTGCCCAGAACGGACCCTCGGCTGAAGTTGTCACTGACCGGGATCGACAGGATGCGGATAGTTGTCGGGGTATGGCTGCGGAAGGTCTGAGTCACTCTCTGGATTACCTTGATCGGCGGACAAAAGATTATCGGAGCGGCGTGAAATTCCTGCTCAGTTTGCTCACTGACGATTCCGCAGGGGTGCGAGGCGATGCTGCTTATTCTTTAGGATATCTCAACGAGATAAGGGCGTTGGAACAGCTGGAGTTTCTGGTTGAAAGTGATTTTGAGATCTGTCCCGGTATCGGTACCGTATCCTCGATTGCCGCCGAATCGATTGAGTGCATTCGATATCATCACAAACTTCAGGATGGTGAAAATGACACTTTCCCAATGTGATCCAGTTCTCCTCTTGGGTAGTTTCTTTTGCTGTTTTATCAGGTTATGATAAGCCTGTGCAATTCTGTCAAAAAAAGCCAATTCGATATGCTTGAGTGGAGTAAATAGAGATGAAACCCGTGACTTATTGTGGAATCGTGTGCATGATTTTCTTGGCTACCGCCCCCTGCTCTAAAGCGGGTGAGAAATCAAAGAGTCCCGATTCTGAAAATGCACAGCAACTCTGGAAGCAGATTGCCCCCTTCTTCGAACCTGCTGCAGAATTCAAAGGTGATCTGGGTAATTATGAATCTCCGTTAAAATTTTATGATGGTCGCCCCGTGAGGACTCCGGAAGACTGGCAGGCGCGCCGTCAGGAAATTCTGAAGACCTGGCATCAGAAGATGGGAGCATGGCCTCCAGTGAATGAGCGTCCCCAGGTGGAATATCTGAAACAGAAAGAACGGGGGGACATCACTCAATACACCGTACGTTTTGATATTGCACCCGGTCATCCTAATACGGGCTATCTCTTAATTCCTAAGGGGGCAAAACCCGATCACAGTACGCCCGCAGTACTCGTAGTTTATTATGAACCGGAGACCGGCGTCGGTTTGAAGGGAGAGAATCGGGATTTTGCACTGCAGTTAGCAAAGCGAGGTTTCGTGACTTTTTCTGTTGGTCACGATTACTCACTGTATTATCCCAATCGGGAACATGCTGAAATTCAACCGCTGTCTGCCCTGGCTTATGGAGCCGCGAATGCATTTCATGTTCTCGCAAATCGAAACGAAGTGGACCCTGACCGGATTGGGATTGTCGGGCATTCCTATGGTGGTAAATGGGCGATGTTTGCTTCCTGTCTGTATGACAAATTTGCATGTGCTGCCTGGTCAGACGGAGGCATTGTGTTTGATGAAACTCGCCCCAGTGTCAATTACTGGGAGCCCTGGTATTTGGGATATGCGGGCCCCGATTTTCGCAAACGCGGCTTGCCGACAAAGGAGAATCCCCGCACCGGTTTGTACAAAGATCTCATCAAAGAGGGGCACGATCTGCATGAGCTGCATGCTTTGATGGCGCCCCGTCCGTTCCTGGTTTCCGGAGGGGCTGAAGATCGGCCGAAGCAATGGCGGGCTTTGAATCACACAATCGCCGTGAATCGCTTTCTCGGCTATGAAAACCGTGTGGCCATGACCAACCGCAAAGATCATGCCCCGAATCCTCAGTCGAATGAGCAAATGTATCAGTTCTTTGAATACTGGCTCAAGCACAATCCCATAAAATCCAACTAAGTGGTGCAGGGACTGGAGATAAACATGAGAACCGTCTTGTGTACTTGTGGATAGAATCCTTCCTCTCAAACGGAGTGATTTCGCTCCCAGCTGCGTTTAAGTAACATCCTGCCAGTTATGTAGATAATTGACGCCGGTTATAAAATTAGTAATATTTAATTAAATTAGATTATTAATTTTACATTATAGTTGTGTAAGTTTAGAATTCAGAACATTCATATAGGAACTTCATAGTAGCTGGCTGCTCGAGCGAAATTGATTTCCTCTAAAACACCTTTGTCTCAGGAGAGGAATTATGAATTTGTCTGGATTTTCAATAAAGAAAAAAGGCTTTACATTAATTGAGTTGCTGGTTGTGATTGCGATTATCGCGATCTTGATCGCCTTACTCCTGCCTGCGGTGCAGCAGGCTCGTGAAGCAGCCCGCCGTAGTTCCTGCAAAAACAATCTGAAGCAGATTGGACTGGCTTTGCATAATTACCATGACACCCATCGCGTGTTTCCACCCGGTCGAGTTGAAACAAGTCTGCTGGGTTTTGGGACAATGATTCTGCCTTTCCTCGATCAGGCAAATCTGTATAACCAGATCAGTGCGTCAGGTGCTTTTGACACGACGGCGACATCAACAAACATTCGCTGGTATGGTGTGCCAGCTATGGCTACCACTGGTAATCCTCCCCTGGCCAAGACTTCTATCACAGTATTTCAGTGCCCTTCCGATCCTATGGGGGGGATTAATACTGAGATTAGTAATTATGGTAAGTCGAACTATGTGGGAACGCGTAGCGCAGCCAATGCAGCTGATACCGCCGATATCCCCGCTTCATTCTACGAAAACTCAAAACGTCGAATTCGAGATTATACCGATGGCCTGTCCAATACGATTCATATCGGTGAAAAGACAACCAAGGGGACTCCGAATGGAGCGCTTTGGGTTGGTTCAGCCAGTACTGAAATCGCTCATATTGTTGCCAGGGTAGACCGATATACCAGCGACACGGAATATATTATCAATGGCAATTACGCCTGGACCATCAGCAGTACGCATACGGGGGGCGCCCATGTACTACTGGGGGATGGCACGGTCAGATATCTGAGTGAGAATATGAGTATTCGCACGTGGGCGGCTCTGGGGACGATCTCGGAAGGTGAAATTATTGGCGAATTCTAATTGCTAACGAAATCTATAAACATCATTGAGCCCGTTAACCTGACAGTGGTCAACGGGCTTTTTTATGCGCCGGTTTTCTATTTTTGAACCAAAACTAAGTCTGCCAGATCGAATCTGCTGTAATGGCATTGTTTAACTTGTGTAGAAACCATCTTTCTTAACCAGAGCACTTTTCGAAAATTTTCAGAAGAGCTCAAATTGGCCCTCGTTTTAGGTATTATCAGTTCAAAAAACAACTTTATGAATTTTCTCCAGTCGAGGCTGCAGTGGTTCCGACTAAGTAAAGAGCAGCTTCAACTGACTATGACACACATAAAACTGCTTTGTTTTTAAGCAGCAGTAAGACAGGGTTATCTGTCTTGTACAGGAGATTCGGTCAAATAGCAGTAGTTTTTATCCTTCTTAACTTACTTTACTGGAAGAGAGTTCCAAATGACTCAACCCGCCCTGCCTGCGATCAAAGACTTTAAACTGACAGGAATTATTCTTTGTGTCATTGGTGTTATTTCTCTGCTGATACCGCTGATTACCGGTATCACTGTTGTTTATATAATTGGGGCATTTTTACTGCTGGGGGGGATTCTGTATGTTTTGCAGGCGATGCAGATGGGAGATGTCGCAGGGAAAATATTTCATGTGATCCTGGGAGCTTTAATCATGCTCGGCGGGCTCACTCTGTTATTCCATCCGTTTTATGGATTGGAATTACTGACTTTAATGATGGCGATGTTTTTTGTCTTCGAGGGAGTCTGGAAAATTATCATGTCGCTGGGAATCCGCCCTGCTGCTGGCTGGAGCCGAATTCTCTTCAGTGGAATGATCTCATTACTCTTGGGAGGTCTGATCTGGAGCCAGTGGCCTGTTTCTGGAATGTGGGCAGTGGGAACACTGGTGGGAGTCGATTTTCTACTGACCGGATTTTTCCTGATCAGCCTGGCAAATCAGTCGACAGGCGGAGGTTCCGGGACTTCAGAAACAATCGATGTGTAACGCGAAACGCTTGATGTGGATGGAAAACTCCAGCTCTCAACTGTCCCCCTTACGGCTTGGGGGGTAATTCCGGGAGTTCGGGGATCGCGGGTGGCACAACTGGCTTGAGAACTTTCACATCCGTCTTGGACTGATCCTGTGTCGGAAAGTTTTTGCTTCCCAGTTGTGCTGTGTGATCGGGTGACATCCGGTTGCGGTAGATTACCAGGCCATCGATGGCATGATACAGGGCTGAGTAATCGACGGGTTCATCTTTATTGTTAATGATATCATTCGCCAGCAATGAAAGTGCTTTTCGCACCCAGTCTTCATTGAGGCGATCATCCGGGAGTGCCATCATCAGGAATTCCAGAGTATGCCCAGTCGTTTCCAGCCGTTCCTGAAAATTTTCACTGGCACTTTTCTGGAAGAAGTAGTCGTAAGAAAAAGATCCGTCCAGGTTCTGCATTGCTTTGGCTTCTTCAATGTGTTTCTGGATTTTCTGATCGGCTTCCAGCCAGTAACTGCGCAGGCGTTGTCCTGAATTCTGATAAGTGTTTCTAGCGTAGGCCAGAGCGAACAAGGCATGTGTTCCCCCGCAGGCCGATTCGTTCGAAAGTGTGGCATTCTGCATGTAAACCAGATCTTCCATGTGCCATTCTTCCCCCTTTTTGTCTTCCCAGACGGCGTCGGGGCCAAGATAATGCACCAGGGCCCAGAGTGACCAGGTGACTTCTTCGTTCTCCTGGATTTCTTTTTGTGCATTGGCAACGATATCCGCAACTGTGATGGGCCCATCAGGAGTCTGGAACTGATGATCAAGTGGAACATCAGCCATGGCTAGAATCGCCAGTGATTGATTTTTATGACCCTCAAAGGCATTAGATTTAGTATAGGGATGTGCGCGGCCACCAAACTCGGTTTTCTGGAACCAGGGTTCATTTTCAAAAGTAGGGCCGGTAGAAATCCACTCCAGCGCATTGACAACTTTGCCATCCTTTTTGATCTCATAGTCTTTCCGAAATGCCAGCATCCCGTGGTATAATTCCCAGGGGGAGCGCTGCTCGGATTCCAGATAATGCTGGCGGGCGACTTCAATCGCCTGTTCCACTTTCTGTAGAAGTTCTTCGGGAGACTCCAAGTCTTCGGTGCCTGTGATATCGGGAGCCGGGCTAGTGGCTCTTTCTGAATTGCAACCGGAAAACAAAATACTGCTGGAAAACAGAAGAACCACCAGGGATAGACGGACGAGAAGGATCATGGTTGTAAGAATTCCAGGAAAAATGCAAATTTGCAGGGAGATTTCGAGATAGACGCCGTTTTCCAGGAGCCCTGCAAAGTCGGCTATCTAAAGTGAATGTAGCACGTAAAATAACAGAAGTAAATCATTTATGTTGTGTAAAATCGCCATGTTATTTATTCAAAGATCTCTTTTTGACTAAGTGAGTCTTTTAGCGGGCATCGGGGGAAGAGTGCTTAAATATCTGATCGTTTGCTGCTAAATAGAAGCAACTCAAACATTCTATGGCAGCAAAACCACACAAAAAAACGGCTGAGTCTTTTGATAAAGGCTCAGCCGTTTTCATTTATCTCAATGTGTCTTCTTATGACACAAGTAGCGGTGGAGGGATTCGAACCCCCGACACGCGGATTATGATTCCGCTGCTCTAACCGACTGAGCTACACCGCCAGATTGGGTTACCCCACGGCTTTGCCAGATGGGGCTATCCTACAAAAAGTTCGATTGCAGGAAAAGTCATTTTCAGTGCTAACTTGCTTAGGTATCTCACTTTATAGGTAAAACATCCCCTAGGAAGTCGAAAGCTTAACAAAATCCTGATTGATCGCAAGTCAACCGCTCCCTTCATCCGAAAATGCCTCGAATTTCGTTGATTGTGATGCATTTACAGTGGCGATATACTCATTTTCTGGTCTAAATTGAAATCAGACAACTCTGGATCGGGAGTGACTCAAAATATGTTACATCGGCAGCAGCTTCTACTGTTCCTGGTCATCATGGTTTTAACTCTTCCCTGTTCTGCTGAGGAGAACTCTCTGAAATCGCCTGCTCCACTTGATCCAGTGATTCGCAGGATCGTTTTTGAGCGAGGTGAATCTGGCTATCACTCATTCCGAATCCCAGCGTTACTGACCACTTCTCAGGGGACACTGCTCGCCTTTGCAGAAGGCCGTAAGAATAATTTAAAAGACAGTGGCGACATTGATCTGGTTCTCAAAAGGAGTCAGGATCGAGGAAAAACCTGGTCTGATTTATCAGTGATCTGGAATGATGGCGAAAATACCTGCGGTAACCCCTGCCCTGTAGTAGATCAGTCGACGGGCCGTATCTGGCTGCCTTTGACATGGAATCACGGTAAAGACCACGCAAATCAGATCAAAGATCAATCAGGTCGCGATACGCGTCGCGTTTATATGAGTTATTCCGATGATGACGGGGTGACCTGGAAGCAACCTTATGAAATCAGCAAATCGACCAAGAAGCCGGAATGGACGTGGTATGCGACAGGCCCCGGTAATGGGATTCAGTTGACTCGGGGAAAATTGAAAGGACGTCTGGTCATTCCCTGTGATCATAATGCGTCACTGCAGGGAAAGGTTGTACGTCGATCGCATGCAATTTTCTCGGACGATCACGGGAAGACATGGGAGTTGAGCGAGCCGATCGGAGAAAAAACAAATGAGTGTGCTGTCGTCGAACTGTCTGATGGTCGGTTATTAATGAATATGCGGAGCTATCACGGTGAAAATCGTCGCGCGATTTCGTATTCCAGTGATAGCGGCAAAACCTGGTCTGATGTGACGCTGGATCAGTCATTGATCGACCCCGTCTGTCAGGCCAGTTTGATTCGAGTCCGGTTTCCTTCTGCGGGTAAACCAGGACAGATTCTTTTCAGTAATCCCGCCAGTAAAAAACGGGAGAAGATGGTGGTGCGGCTCAGTGAAGATGAAGGAAGGACCTGGATTGCTGCGCGGCTGGTGGCATCAGGTTCTGCTGCGTATTCCAGTCTCGCTGAAATGGGAGATGGAGAAACTGGTCTACTTTATGAACGGAGCGGATATCGGACCATTGAATTCGTCTCTTTTAAACTCGCTTCACTTCAGCCCGGTTCCTAGGTGAAACGGACGACCCATTTAATATTAGAAGATAGATTCTTATGGATTCATTACTTGATCGTTTTTTACGTTATGTCCGAATCGATACCCAATCGGATGAGACCAGTCCCACCTTTCCGAGTACAAAAAAACAACTGGTTCTGAGTCGGATGCTGTTTGAAGAGTGTGAGCAGATGGGACTGGAATATGTCACCATCAGCGAGTATGGAATTGTGATGGCCACGATTCCCTCCACGATTCAAGCGGATGTTCCCGCGATCGGATGGGTGGCACACGTGGATACTTCCCCCGAGTTCTCAGGCACGGACGTCAAACCGATTGTGCATGAAAATTATAATGGTGAAGATCTGGTGCTGCCTGGAGATCGTTCGCGCGTATTGAGAGTGAGTGAAGAACCTCGTCTTAAGGAGATGCAGGGGAAAACGGTGATTACCACCGATGGTACGACTCTCCTGGGAGCGGATGACAAATCGGGGGTGGCAGTGATGATGGCCGCAGCAGCGAGACTGATGGGGGATCCTTCAATCGCACACGGCCCGATTCGGCTGTGTTTTACATGCGATGAAGAAATCGGTCGCGGGATAGAAAAGTTGGATCTGGATTTATTTGGCGTCTGCTGTGCATACACTCTGGACAGTGATGGTAGTGGCCGCATTGATTCCGAAACGTTTTCCGCAGATCAGGCTGTGATTGTTGTCAAAGGTATCAATACTCATCCTTCTGTCGGAAAAGGTGTGATGGTGAATGCCAATCGCATTTTATGCGAATTAATTGCTCAGTTGCCTACAGAAACGTTAAGTCCGGAAACCACTGAGGGGCGAGAAGGCTTTATTCATCCCTACCATATAGAGGGCAGTGTTTCTGAGGCGTCTGCCCGCTTGATCTTACGCGATTTTGAAACAGAAAAACTTGCGGAATATGCCAAACTGCTGGAATCACTGGCCGAACTACTGCGCCAGAAATATCCCAAAGCAGAGATTACGATCAACATTCATAAACAGTATCGTAATATGCGTGATGGTTTGTCTAAAGAGCCTCGTGCATTGGAAAAAGCAATCGAAGCGACTCGCGCCGCTGGCCTTGAACCCAATTTGAATGTGATTCGTGGGGGAACGGATGGCAGTCTGTTGACTGAAAAAGGATTACCCACCCCCAATCTTTCCAGTGGACAGCATAATCCGCATTCGCCCCTGGAATGGACCACAGTGGAAGAAATGCAGCAGGCAGTGGATGTCCTCCTGCAACTGGCGATTCTCTGGGGTGAAGAACGTTGCGCTTCTAACTGACGAGTTGAATGAAATTGAGACTCTCTTTGCTTTTTTCCTGATCTTGCTCCTCCCGGTTCTGATTATCCGGGTTGCCGGGGTTGGCGAAGCTGGATAAACGCTTCGGTTCCAGCTGCGCGTGTTGTAATAACGAGTTAAGACAACCCGCCCTCCACCGGTCGTACTCTGCCTGATTCGATTTTCAAATGGTCATTTAAAAATGAATCGATTACACAGGTCGTAGAGCATCTTCACGAAAACGATTGTTTGACCATCGGATTTTTGTGGCTTATGTTAAACATATCGGCAAGATACTTGTTTAAATAAACGCTGTGCATACTTTGTGTAGCGCGAACCGGCGACTGTTTACCTGCCTGCTTTCGATGAGCCCTGCTTGTGGCGGCCATCAGCAACAGGATAAAACGCCGGTTATAGAGGGGGAACCATGTTTTCTACAACCAAGATGCGACTTCTGAAGAGATTCCATTCGAATCATTTGTGGGTTTATTTACTGGGATGTTTACTGGCAGCCGGCTCAAATCATGCTGGTGCTGATCCCGGTGAACTTCCCATTGTTATTCCAGTTTCGCAAAGCCAGACGATTGCCAAGGGGGAAGAGTTTGAGCGAAATCGACAATGGATCAAGGCAATTGAGCATTATGAAGAGGCTCTGAAGGAGTGGCCTGAGAACGACAATATCAAATATGGTCTGCGACGTGCCAAAATTCATTTTGGTATCGACCGTCGTTATATGGATGACAGCTTTTCAAAGGTGCTCCTGTCTCAGTCCCGCAGGGAAGCTTTTATTCTCTTCGACGAAATCTTATCCAAAATTCAATCACACTTCGTCGATCCGCTCAGTACGACCTCCTTTGTGGCTCATGGTACGGAAAGTCTCTATCTGGCTTTGGCTAATGATCAGTTTATCAAAGCTCATCTGAAGGGAGTGCCACCAGAGAAGATTCGTACGGTCCGTCGAATTCTGAGAGAAAATTACTGGAATAAATCTGTCTCAAGTCATCACGGGGCACATCAGCTGATTATCGAAGTCTGCACCGTGTCTTATCAGAATCTGGGCTTACGGGATACTGCTGTGATTTCTGAATACATGTTCGGTGGCTGTAATGCCCTGGATGATTACAGCAGCTTTCTGACTCCGGAACGTCTGGGAGACCTGTACGATAATATCGAAGGCGAATTTGTCGGTATCGGGATCGAAATGAAAGCCGAGATCGGAGAAGGCATGCTGTTGTTGAACGTACTGCCAGACAGCCCTGCCGAAGCGGCCGGGGTGTTATCGGGAGATCATATCGTAGGCATTGATCAAAATGACTGCCGGAACATGACAACCGACCAGGCCGCGAATCTGCTGCGGGGAAATTCAGGCAGCCAGGTTGTTCTGGAACTGGAAAGTCCCGGCAGTGACCGGACACGTACTGCACGGGTTATAAGAAAAGCAGTCCAGGTGAAAAGCTTTCCTGTCGTCAAAATGCTCGATAAGGAAAATGGAATCGCTTATATCAAAATGACCGGTTTTCAAAAAACTTCTGCTGCAGAACTGGATGCTGCCCTGCATAAACTTCACGGTGAAGGCATGCGGTCGCTCATCTGGGATGTGCGTGGTAATCCAGGAGGATTACTGTCTGCTGCTGTGGAGGTGCTGGATCGTTTTCTGGAAGAAGGGAAACTCGTTTCTACTAAAGGACGCGTTTCCGACCAGAACTGGAGTTATACGGCACATCGTCCTGGTACCTGGAAACTTCCTCTGGTATTACTGATCGATGAAAACAGTGCCAGTGCCAGCGAAATCGTGGCGGGTGCATTAACGGATCATCGTCGTGCGACAGTCGTAGGACGCAAATCCTATGGGAAATGGTCTGTTCAAAGTATTTTCCCGATCCGTGGTTCGACGGGTTTACGCCTGACAACTGCCAAATTCTATTCGCCTCAAGGTAACACTTATGGTAAGATCGGAATCAAACCGACAATCACGGTTGAAAAAGACGAACTGCAGACAGCCATGTATGGTGCCTCGAGAGAGCAGAAACTCGCTGCAGATTCTGATATCAAACGCGGCTTACAAATACTACAAAGGCAATATGCTGTAACACCATGATGGATGAACGTGCCGCCTGGCTCACACAGGGAAAAGGAACAACCCCCGGATTACGGTGGTCATTCTCAACAGAAGCTCCTTTACTTGCGCTGGATCTGGCACGGGAAACCGGAGAAATACTGGCCGCCGATGTTTCGGGCGGCCTTTATTTATTGGATCGACAGGGGCAGTTTCTGCATTTGAATCGTGGCATCAAGGATGTGCAACTGGTCCATTGGAGTGATCGTGGCAAATTAGGGGCTGCGATCTACTCAGATAATAATATCTGCTGCTTTGATCGTGATCTGAATGTCTTGTGGGCGATCTCTTTTTCGGTGGAATGCCTGGCTATCACCATGGATGCCTACGGAGACTATCTGGCAGTCAGTCTGGCCAGCGGTAAGACCATTTTGATTGACTCGCAGAAAAAGAAAGTTGCCAGTTTTGAAACGATGCGTCCTTTGAGTTATCTCGAATTTCAGGTCACAGAACCTAGATTGATAGGGGCTGCGGAAAACGGGTTTCTCTGCTGCTATGATCTTGAGGGAAATTGTATCTGGACCGAAAAGCACTGGTCTAATTGTGGGGGGATTTCAATTTCGGGAGATGGCCAGCGACTGTATCTGGCAGGATTCAATTATGGAATCTTAATTTTTGATCATGATGGTGAATCTGCAGGGACTCTGATTTTTGAAGGCACTCCCAAAGTTCTGGCCTGTGATTTTTCAGGGAATCGTATCGTCTCCGCAACGATTGAGCAGGAACTGTACTGGTTAAATCAGGATGGTAAGCTGATTTGGGGGGGAGTCATTCCTGATGAAGCGATTGAAGTTGCCTGCGATCCGTTTGGTCAATGGTGTGTTTGTGGTTTGAAATCCGGGCTCGTACAGTGCCTGGACTGGAGTGATTCGATTTAATCAGATTCCAGGGTGTCTGCTGTTGTGATGTGCAGTCCTTATTTTCTTATGGAGGAAGGTTGAAAAGAATCAGGGTCTATTTTGACTCTCCCCTGCCAACAGCTTATGATATATGTTCTTCTGTCATTCGGGTTTAGGTGGTTCCAAATCAGTTCTTAACAATTTCCGAAAGCGTTCGAACTCACGTAAGGCGTTTTTTGAATCTGTCGATTCAGACATTTCTGGGGCAGGCAATGGCCAAGCGGAATGAAAATACTCCTGAGAAAAAAAAACGCCAGTCCGCGCGCGTGCCCAAACTGGAAACACTGGGCAAATACAAAATCGAGAAAGAGATCGGTGCGGGAGGTATGGGGGCCGTCTTTCTGGCTCGCGATACCAGATTGAATCGTCTTGCTGCATTAAAAATTCTACCACGTGATAAAGCCGAAAACCCCGTTCTGGTCAAACGGTTCAAAGCGGAGGGACAGGCGGCTGCGCATCTCCGTCATGAAAACATTGTCTCAGTTTATGATGCTGGTGAAGAAGATGGATATCTTTATATCGCGCTGGAGTATGTCGAGGGAACAGATCTTCATAATCTCATTAATAAGCGAAAACGAATCCCAATTCGCCGGTCACTTGAAATCATTACACAGGTGACAGAGGCTCTGTCACATGCGTACCAGCAGGGAATCGTGCATCGTGACATCAAGCCTGCCAATATTCTCATTCGTCTGGATGGCGTTGTTAAGTTGACTGATCTGGGACTGGCTCGTTCCATTGATGATAATACTGAAACCAGTATTACACGGGCCGGTACGACTGTCGGAACCGTTGATTACATGGCTCCCGAGCAGGCCCGTGACAGTAAGGCAGCTGATATCCGCAGCGACATCTATTCGCTCGGTTGTACCTGGTACCACATGCTGACTGGCCGAGCCCCTTTTTCTGAAGGAAGCCTGACCAATAAACTCGCAGCCCATGCTACCACTCCTCCGCCCGATCCTCGGGAGCTCAATGATCGTGTGCCGGAAGGGATTGTCGCCATCATTCATCGGATGATGGCCAAACCACAGGCGGATCGCTACCAGACCCCGGCTGAACTTCTGGAAGACTTAAAGAACTCGAATCTGAAACGCTCTAATGTCGGGAATGATGTTCTGGAAGCATTGGCTAACGATGAATCGGATGGAGAGCAACCTGCACTTGGGACAGATGATCTTCCAGCAGCAGACAGCAGTGATTTCCTGATTAATCAATTCATGCCCGATTACAGCAGTCCGACTGATGATCAGGAAGATGAAGAGAGTGAGACTCATGATCGACTCAGCACCAGTTTCGATCTTCAGCAACTCGCGGGAGAAGTCGAATTCGAATCAGATGTGACCGTACCGGGACTCAAGCGACCTGCCAAATCAGCTAAACCAGCAAAAGGTAAAAAGCAGGTTGAACGCAGGCGATCTTCCGGGAAACGTCAGGAGCCACAGGAGGAAGAGGAAGGTTCTGTCATTTCTGATTCGGCAATGAAAACGCGCCAGACTGCGAGTTCTTCGAAACAGGATTCCCCCGCTGCCTCTCCACCACGTAAAGGAACCAGACCCGCAAGCCGGGAAAAACAAACTCCAGAAAAAACGGGAGCTCGGAAAAGCCAGGGATATTCAGGTCGTCCACCGAAAAAGTCTTTGAAAACTACAAATGTAACTGCGGTGGACGAGCCGGTGGCAGGAGGTCAGATCGCCGTTGATTACAGACAGATTGCCATGCTGGCGGGGGGAGTCTTGATACTGATTCTCCTGATCTGGTGGGCGATCAATGCTCTGGACTCATCGGCGGACGGACCACAACAGGGACCTGCCAGTAATCCTTTTGCCACAGCAGAGCAGAATCAGCAGGGTAATTTGGCGAATGCTGAAGATCAGCCCGGAAATGCAGCAACGGGGGAACAACCGGTAGAAGACTCTACTCAAGAAGAGGTTGCTGTTACGGATGCGAAAACTGCAGTAGATTCATCAAATCAAAAAGGAGGGGCTGCAGAGTCCTGGAAAGGCATGCCTGTCCGGGGACAGGAAAAAAAATATCTGCCTGACTGGGGGGCAGTGTTTTCTGCACTCTCTGGACCGAATGCAGGTAACCTGGATCCTCGCTTACCTGTTTTAAAAGTGGTACAGGGTAAAAATGAGTCTGGAGTCTGGGGCAGTTTAAATCAAGCTCTGAGTGAGGTAACTTCCAGAGGTGCGGTAATCCGTCTCTACGGAACAGGACCATTTTTGTTTAATCCTCATCGATTACAGGATGTTTCTCAATTAATTATCATGGCGGATGCAGATCAGAAGCCAACAATTCTGATGCAGACGAAAAGTGAAAACGAGACACAGGCTGAGGTGAACCAGTTTTCGTTTTCTTCCGGCTTACTGCGTTTTCAGGGAGTGGACCTGCTGTGTGATGTGTCCGGGCTTACCGGTTCCGGAGTTTGCAATATCCTGGATTTAAAGCAGAGTGATCTCACATTCCAGGACAGTTCTTTCACGTTGACCGGGACAACTGATAGAACAATTCGACTGATCAACTCCACGGGAGCGCCACGTACAACGACAGGACGACCTGAAGGTGAGTCGCGTATTTTTCTGGAAAACTCTGTGATCATGGGGCGGAAGCTCGAAGCGGTTCGCGTGGATCAGATTTATGCGGATGTCCTGATCTCTAACTGCTTCCTCTCATCCAAAGGAGCACCCTGTCTGGAACTGGACAGTCTGGAGCTGGCTCTGACCCCCGGTCTGATTTTGCAGGAGCGCAAGGTTCCCCGCACCACCAGGATATTTTCCAGTACCCTGCTCTCCGACCAGACAATCTTCGCATTAACTGGTCCCCAGGAAAAGAAAAAAGGGGAAAAGTCTGAACAAGCGGCACTTGCCAGTAGTCAAACTGATATTGTTGTAATCAATTCCGTTTTGATTGGGAGTCAAAAAAATAAACAGGCCACAATGCTGAATCTCGAAAACTGGCCTCAGGATAAGTTGAGAAGCCAGAGTGCAAGTCGATTTGATGAGATCAAGGTACAGTTGGAAAATACTCTCCTCTGGGGTTGGCCTTCCTATCTTCGCTCTACAGAACAGGGAAATGCACAGAATTTATTTCGAATCGATTCTCATCGAACCTGGCAGCAGAGTTGGGGAAATCATGTTGCTGCCGACATGTTTCAGCCAAATCTGCCTGCAGAACTGGATGACTTACTGACCCCCGCATTTATTAAACCCTTACTGGATTTTTCCAAACAGAAAAATGTATACGCCATATCAGCGGATGGCGTCACTGCTGGATGTGATCCTGCTAGACTTACCACCCTGACAGCGAGTCAACAGAGGCGAATCAAAGCCGTGCTGGGGAAGCCTGACATTGAACAGGCAATTCAGACTCAGTTTGCCAAAGCAAAAGCCGTGACGTTCGATATGACAAAAGGGAATCTTAGCGACTTCCTCAATAGTCCAGCGATTTCCGGGCCCACACGGGTGAATCTAAGTGGTCAGGGCAACTGTTACATGTCACCTGTCACTCTGGAGAATAAACAGATCCAGCTGGTTTTTGAGCACAAGAGTGCTGAGAGCCCACAGGTTGTTGAATTAAAATTAATTCCCTCTACTGCAAAGTCACGCTCGAAATCAGGGATAGAAGCTTTCTTCGGCTTAAAAAATTCAACCCTGGTAGTGTCAGGAGGGGCGTTTCGAATTTCCCCGGATCGAAAAGGTGTTGTGCCTCGGCATTTTGTGTCATGTCAGAATAGTCGGCTGGGGCTGGATCAATGCGCTCTGTCTGCTCTGTTACTGAATAATAACCGGTTTCAGTCCGCAATTTATGTTGAACCAGATTCCAAGGGTAAATCCAATCAGATTCAGATTGACCATTCATTTCTAACTGCTTCAAGTACTATTATTCAATCCGGATCCAATCAGCTGGATCTGGAAGTCAACAATAGCCTGTTTCTCAGCCAGCAGGACATATTCGCTCTCCCAGCTAAAGCGGGCGATTCACCCGGAATTCATGTAGGATTGAATCAAAGTACTTTTGCCCCGCGGGGGTCAGTTTTTGCCATCAAACAAGAATCGGGAAGTAGTAACTCTGGTCGATCTGCAATTCAGATTATTGCGGAAGAGTCATTGTTCCTGCCTGCTCCGTCAAGCTCAGCTTCTCGCTCTGATTTCTCTAACACGGCATCGCTGATCTCAACTCCACAATCTTCATCGGGCCATGAGGGGATCGAGTGGTGGGGAACTTCGAACGGGTATATGGTGGAGCGATTCAATGCGACCGATCGGGCAACCGGCGGTTCTCCGGGCGCAGGAAAGGAGTTTTCAGCAGACATGAAAAGTCTCTTTGGTGCAGACGCCGATCAGCATGAGTTGTCGATGCGCGGAGGGGTCATTTTACAGGATCAGAAACTGCCTCCCCTGGTCAAATTGCAGCCAGTTCATTTTCAACTGCTACCCACATGTAAGGCGGCAACCTGGTCCGCACTAAAACAACCGCTGGGCGCTGATCCTGCTGTATTACAGAAGATCATTGAAGGCAAGCAGAGCCAGGATAAATCCGGCCGCCTTAAACGGGCATTCTGAGAGCTGTCTGAATTTCTGTGTCTCAGTTTGCAGCTGGAGGGTGATCTTCATCCAGTCGCGGAACGGACAATGTGAAACGCGAGCCTTTACCAGCTTCGCTTTCAATGCTGATTTCTCCCCCGTGTTCTCGGATGATTTTCTGGCTGACTGCCAGGCCGATCCCGGTTCCCCTGGCTCCCTTGGTTGATTCGAACAGATTGAAAATTTTGTTGATCTGATCCTGGGGAATTCCCGGACCGTTGTCTGAGACCATGATCAGGATCTGGTCCGCTTTGCGCAGATAGGTGGTTTCGAGCAGTACCATGCCATGCTCAGATCCTTCTACGGCATCGATGGCATTAATGACAATATTTAAAATCGCACGATGAATTCCTTCGTGATCGTAGACGGATTCCGGCAGGTCTTCAGCCGGTTCGCATTTGAGCTGCACACCGCATTCCTCCGCCCGCGCCTGCATTAATTCGAACACGTCATTGACGGGTGTATTAATCGAACCAGGTTCGAGAGCCGGTTTGCGCTCAGTGCTGAAAGTGAGCATGTCCATCACCAGGTGATAGATTTTGTTTTGATTCTTCTCGACGATGTTCCAGCCTTTGCGAACCAGATCTTCTTCGGATTTTTTGAGTCCCATGTCGATCAGATAGCTGCCGCCGCGGACTCCCTGTAGAATGTTTTTGATATGATGACTCAGGGTGGCGATGGTCTGTCCCATCGCCGCAAAACGTTCTGCCTTTAACATGGCATTCTGAAAGCGATAGTTTTCGATCGCCAGGGCAGACTGTCTTCCGATGGCCACCAGCAGTCGCAGATGCTCCTCGCTGAATTTTTCGACGGCACCATTTTTCAACAGCATTTCGGGGTGTGAAGTCGTCGTATCAACATAAATGACCCCCATCAGCTCATGCCGCCCCTGCATCGGGACACACATCGCCTCACGAATACCAGCTTGAAGGATACTGCGTCCCCCTTCAAACCGCTGGTCGCGTTGTGCATCGGAAGTGCGAACCCCCTGTTTTTTATTAAGTACATAATCCACAATACTGTGCGACACAGGCATTCGGGGACCCGATTTTTTTTCTTCACGGCTACTGTAGATCTGAGGCAGGATTTCCCCGGAATGCGGATCTGTGATCAACATGCAGCCCCGGTCTGCTCCGACTGTGTCGATGGTAAGATCAAGAATTCGTTTGAGCAGCTCTTCCTGAGAAATTGTCGGGCTGACGGATGCCTCGGCGACCCGGTACAGCGCCTGCAGATCGTTTTGGATTTCGTGTTGTTGTATCACTCCGGAAACATCGGCTGTGTCGAGAACGACCGAATCAAACCGGTGGTTGACTTCATGAGTGATACTGGACGGGTTCGAATCCTCGTTACTGATCAGGTCAATTTGCTCTGCCATATATCGGGAATCTTCATCCAGTGACTGACTGGAGAAAAGCAGCAGGCTGCGACCAATCTGGATGTGGTCGCCATTATTCAGTTTTGAAGTCTGGATTTGAGTGCCATTGACCATGGTCCCGTTCGAACTGTTCTGGTCAGTAATGGCATAGGAGCCATTTTTATAAGAAATCAGGGCATGCTGGCGGGAGGCTTCGGTGTCCAGGATACGAATTTCATTGCGGACTCCCCGCCCTACTCCGGCTGGTTCAGTGCCAAGTTTAAAGCGTGTACCCAGATCAACGCCCTGAATGACCAGTAACGTCGCTTTGGCTACATCATTTCCTGTTAACCGTTTCATGGTATTGTTTCCCAGTCAAAGACTGGATCCCCCCGGAGATGAGGGTTTCTCTGTCTGCTGAAATGCGTGGCGCCCGCTGAAGCTGATTTCCATTTATACTGATTACCTTGCTGTTTTGCTTCTGAGTTCATACGAAAAACATGTGGTTTAACGTGAATTATGAATTCATGACGTGCTGGTGGGTAGCAACATCAGAAAGCGATCAGACATCGTTTTCGCACGACCTGTGATAGACTTCGATTGAGAGCCACACCATGGTGCGCCTGAGGCAAAGCTAAATGGCTTTGAACTTTGATCCTGCATAGGATCATACCGCAGGCGGGAGCCCTGTTCAAATCCCAACTGAGGATTCAGGGTTGATCCAGCTTAAGAAATTTCCGGGCATCAGTCACTGGCAGGTGATTGCTGCAGCAGACTTTCAATGGAGTCAATCAGTTCTGCGTACTGGAAAGGCTGCATCAGGAAGCGGGTCGTTTGGCCGGCACTTGTGATTTTAGACTTTCTGACTGAACCTATGACAACTTTAGGGACCTGGTTCCAGCCGGGTTGCGATGTGTTAGACTCGTTCAGGTCATCATCGTGGACAACAACAATGCTGGGAATTTCACAGTTGGAATTCAGGTCATTCGAATTTCGTTGACGTACTCGATCGACACTGCATCCCCGGGGTTCCAGAATGGCCTTGAGGACCTCTTCTGTTTCATTTAAGCCGTCAAACACAACAACACGCTGACCATTTACCACTGTTTGGGTTCCTTCCCATGTGCACTGTATCCATATGAAGATTCCCACGCAGCTAAATCTTCATTTCAGCAGACTGGAAAGATAGCTCGTTCTAAGCATTGTGTCAAAATCAGAAGCTGGAGCTGCATTTCAGTTTTTTGAAATATGTAATCTTTACAATGCAATGGTCAGAAAGCGGTCAACAGCTGGGAATTACCAGTTACCAGGAGCTGGGAAATTCTGGTTGAAAATGGGTTCCTGATTAATATAATCATCGGCCCGTTTTAAACTGTCCAGTTGTAGCTGTCTTCGTTCGTTACTTAGATCCTCATCTGAAATACGTTCTCTGATCTCAGCCAGGGGAGCAACGTATTTCGGCTGTTTGACCTTCACATCGGTAGGGTAAAAGACACCAGGGTCCTTGAGCTTTTCGCGAGTCGAAGCATCTGCAAGTGAAGCATAGGCGGTTTCAGGGTAGATTCGCTGATGGTATGTGCTGCTGAAACCAGCGGGTTGATGATAATCGGGGATAGTCCGACAGCCAGTCTGTGTACAGGCTAGAACAGCCAGGACGACAAAAAAGCAGTTGCGGTTTGACATAAAATCTTCTCCCGATATGAAAAGCGGCCTTCAAAATATGAAGGCCGCTTTTTTTATATCGGTAGTTCAGCGGTCGAATGTCGAACCAAAATTCAGCAAAAACCGCTTTCGGTAACTTAACCTTTCGCTGCCGCGTAGCGTTTAGCAACTTCATCCCAGTTGATGACGTTGAAGAATGCCGAGATGTAGTCAGGACGTTTGTTCTGGTAGTTTAGGTAGTATGCGTGTTCCCAGACATCGAGGCCCAGAATCGGAGTACGCCCTTCAGACAGCGGAGTGTCCTGGTTGGGAGTGCTTTCTACGACCAGTTTTCCACCATCGACGGACAGCCAGGCCCAGCCACTTCCAAATCGAGTAGCAGCAGCATTAGAAAACTGTTCTTTGAAGGCATCGAGACTGCCGAAGGTTGAGTCGATGTCAGCAGCAAGATCACCACTGGGGGCACCGCCACCGCTCGGAGACATCACGGTCCAGAACAGGCTGTGGTTGGCGTGTCCGCCACCATTGTTTCGAATCGCACCACGAATATCTTCGGGGACTGCACTCAGGTCACTCATCAGGTCCTCGATTGACTTGGCAGCCAGATCGCTATGGCCTTCCAGAGCAGCATTGGCTTTTGAAATGTAAGCCTGATGGTGCTTGGTATGATGAATTTCCATTGTTCTTGCATCAATGTGTGGTTCCAGCGCGTCATAAGCATAGGGTAGATCGGGAAGCGAATAAGACATTCGAGAACTCCTTTGTGTTTCCGGGTAATTAGTCTAAGGTGTTGGTGACTTTATGTATATTGCGGGGTGTGTCGAACTCATTAAAATGAGGACAATCTAAGACTGTGCAAATACATCCTCTTTCTCCATTGTAGAAGATTAAACCATTCTCACAACCAACAGGCTATGAACTTTTCACAGAGTTGTCAGCGGGGTCCGGCCTTCTGTCGGGCAGAATAGTTGACCTTAGAGGGCTGCGGTCTACAATGAAACCGAGCTGTCAATTTCGATAGAAAACTCCTGATTTTCAAGGATCTGCGATATGAACCGGAAAGCGTTGATTGCTTTACCCGTTTTCAATGAAGAATGCCATGTAGTGGATGTGCTGACCGAAGTCAAAAAGTACGCAGAAACGATTCTGGTCGTTGATGATGGATCCTCTGATGGGACTCCCGAGATCCTGAAAAAAGTTGCTGGAATTACGGTGATCACTCATCCGGAAAACCGGGGGTATGGAGCCGCCTTGAAGAGTGCCTTTGATTATGCGGTGGAACATCAGAATGAATATGATGTACTGGTGACGATTGACTGTGATGGCCAGCATGAACCCGGCTTGCTTCCCGATCTGGTTCAGCAGATGCGCGATCGCTTTGAATCGGACCCGATTGATATCTTCTCTGGGAGTCGCTACCTGAAGTCATTTAATGGTGACAGTATCCCCCCGGAAGATCGTCGTCAGATCAATGTCGCGGTGACAAATCGGATTAACGCGCAACTGGGTTTCAACATTACGGATGCCTTTTGTGGCTTGAAAGCATATCGCGTGGAGGCCTTGTCGCTGTTCAAAGTAACGGATCTGGGATACGCGATGCCTCTGCAACTTTGGGTCCAGGCAGCAGCACATGCGATGAAAATTGTTGAATTCGCTGTTCCCCTGGTTTACCTGGAAGAGGAACGCAGCTTTGGTGGTTCACTGGATGATGCGATCAGGCGAAAGGCATACTATGATGAAGTACTTGATCGTGAAATGCAGGCAGCAGGCATGACCTGTTGCGCGTCGGGGAATTGTAACGATCGTACCGATTCTTATAGTGAGTAAATCAGAAGGCGCTGTTTGTGAGGTGAGGGTTAGAACGCATCAGCCACTTTCCACTTGAAATCTATCCATAAGGACTCGACATTCAGTTAGAGACTAGTCAAACTAAAGCACTCTCAACAGCCCTTCAGCAGTACAGACCCTGGTAAGCACCAGTCAGATGGCTGTGAGATGCGACACGAAAACGAATTTCGAGTGAGCGCTTCTCTCCTTGAAAGATCTGGTCGTGTGCCAGACATGATATGAACTAGATCAAATTCAGCACTCCATTAAAGCATTGAAATGTCTTCAGTGACTCCATTTCCCTGTCAGAATCCTGATTCCCGATTTGATTCCGGTACGAAGTCAGTCCCGGAACCAGAATGGGTGAGACAGGATCTGCGGGTTCCACGATATGATGATGTTGTGTTTGCCCGCCCTGATCTGACTCAGATCGTAGGTGATGCAGAAGCAAACCGGGATATGTTTCATGGCTGCTCCCGAGACCGCAGTGGAAAGATCATTTCCAGTCTACGGGCCTGGGCACGACGGGCTGTTCTGGAAGAGGCGGCCCGGTACACGTCCGAGCTGACTGGCTCTCCAGTTGACCTGCCCCGCGATCTTGATCAGCAATTTTTGTTTATTACAGGTCACCAGCCGGCTCTGTATCATCCCGGTGTCTGGATAAAGAATCTGTTGATCGGAAAAGCGGCACAACAGATGGCAGGTTTGAGTTTGAATCTGATCGTCGATAACGATCTGGTCAGTTCAACTGCTATTAAAGTACCTCAAGGGACACGAGCCAACCCGTATTTCTCTGATGTTTCCTTTGATGAATCAATCCAGAAGAAACCATGGGAAGAGACAACAATTCAAAATGAAGAGTTGTTTCGCACATTTCCAGTTCGAGTCGATGCGGCGCTCAAGTCCTGGCCTGAACTTCCCGCTCCCCTGCTTCGGAATATCTGGCCTGCAGCAATAGATCACATGCAGAAATCTGACCGGTTGGCAGATTGTCTGGCAGCAGCACGTCATGCGCAGGAGCAGATGTGGGGAATCGAAAATCTGGAACTCCCTATCAGCCGCATGTGTCAGACCGGACCGTTTTTATGGTTTGCCTGTCATCTCTTTAAAAATGCCCGGGCTTTTCGGATGACACATAACGAAGTTCTCAGTGAGTACCGTCAAGTCAATCGAGTGCGGAGTAAAACACATCCCGTCCCGGAATTGTCGGAATCAGATGGCTGGATTGAATCGCCGTTCTGGATCTGGAAGACCGGAGAGACACGTCGTCATCAGCTGTTCGTCAAACGTGATCAGGAGCAGATTCGACTCTCAAATGGAACTGATATTATTGCCGCACTTCCGATGAAGGAAGACTGTGATTTGTCGGCAGCGATCGAAGTTCTCAAACAGTTGCCTGAGCAGGGAATTCGCCTGCGGACCCGTGCATTGACGACAACCCTGTTTGCGCGGTTATTTCTGGGGGACCTGTTTGTGCATGGCATTGGTGGTGCTAAATATGATGAGATGACAGATCGGATTTTTACACGCTTCTTTCATCTGACTCCGCCTCGCTACCTGACTTTGTCAGCCACTCGTTTTCTGCCCTTCTGCCAGCCGTTTGATGTCCAGCACTGCGATGAGACCTGTCTGCAGCGGATCTTGCGGGATCTGGACTTCAATTCTGATCGGCATTTGACAACGGAACAGCAGGTAGAGGCGGCCTCATTAGTTGAGCGAAAGCAGGCTTTGATTCAGGCTCAGCGTACAGCCGAACAACACAGTGTGTCGCTTGCTCAGGCCGAACGCCGTCGACTGAATCGTTTGCGATTTCGTGAACTACGGGAAGTTGATGCTGAACTGTCTGAACTGACTCTGCCTCTGCGTGAAAAAATTAATGGTGACCTGGAACTGGTTCGTCAACAGATGCAGGCCAATGCAGTGATTCAAAGTCGTGAGATCTCGTTCGTGCTCTATCCGGAACAGACGCTCCGACAACTGTTCGACAAGCTGCATTTCTCTTAAACACGATCGTGTTTCTTCTGGTCGTTTACCGGATTATTTTTCGACGCGTGTGATCCGTTCGAACAGAAACTGATGTCTGGAATTAAACAGACGTCGATACCCCAACAGTACTGAGATCACGGTTCCTAATGCGGTTCCCGATGCGATCAGAAACATGATCACGATCTGATACTTCACTGATTCCAACGGACTGGCTCCTGCGAGGATCTGTCCTGTCATCAGACCGGGCAATGAAACCAGCCCGACGACCATCATCGAATTAATGATGGGAGTCATGCCTGATCTTACGGCATTCTGCAGTGCTTCTCTGGCAGCCTCATTGCGAGTGGCTCCCAGAGAGAGTCGGAGTTCCACTTCTCCTCTGCGCATCACGAGCTCTTCACTCAGCCGGTCCAGGCCCAGCGAGATTCCGTTTAAAGTGTTCCCCAGGATCATTCCCAGGAGTGGGATCAGATACTGAGCCGGATTGTTTGACCAGCTGTGCGGAGGGATTACGACTGTTAATGCAAATCCACTCACCAGCCAGGAGCTGACAAAGACAGCGATAGTGCTGTTAAGCCAGATGCCCGGAAAGCGTCTTTGCGAACGTTGCACTGCGGTCAGGCTGGCAATAAGTGTCATGCTGAACATCAGCAACAGAATAACGGGCCACCACGATAACTCGAAAATCCATTCCAGAATCATGCCAATCAGCAGGAGTTGAATCACGGTGCGAATCGAAGCCAGGAACAGACGCTTTTCCAGATTCAGGCTCAACCAGAAAGAAATGATCCCATTGATCATCACCAGCAGTGTTGCCAGAAAAATATTCAGTGGGGTTAAGTCATACATGTCGACTTCCTGATCAGCTTACTTTCGGATGGATTGGCTAGTTCAGTCTGGGATTCTCTGAAATGGTGACCGATCCTGCTTCATCAATTGATGCGGAAACCTTAACACAATCTGCATTGACCAGCAATTTAAGAGAAGTGTGAATTCTCAAGACCTTAACTTCGCATTCATCATCAGCCAATAAAAGCTTGATAAGATCCGCCGCAACAATGAACGAGGAACAAATCAAAAAAGAACACAGTCAGAACTGTGACAGTCAGGAAGCGAACCGCCGAGATCGCGGAGTAATGTCATTAAGGAGGATGATATGATCGTGTCCCAGAACCAGCCCGCTGCAACAGTATCTCGTACGATTCGAACGATTTTTGTCAGCGATGTGCATCTGGGATGTATGCATTCGAGAGCAGATGAATTTCTGAAATTTCTGAATTCCCACCAGCCTGAATCTCTCTATCTGGTAGGCGATCTGATTGATGGCTGGAAGTTGCGCAAAAAATGGCGCTGGCCTGAAATTTATAATCAGATCTTTGACCGGGTTGAAGAACTCAGTCGTAAAGGGACTGAAGTATTTTATACTCCTGGAAATCATGATAACTTTTTACGTGATTTCGGCAAGCGGTTTGGTTTCGTATCACTCTCTGATGAATTCGTCCATCTGACAGCAGATGGACGGCGCTTTCTGATTATCCACGGCGATCAGTTCGATAAGTTTGAAACGGGTGCGCAATGGCTATCGGTGCTGGCTTCATTTGCTTATGACGTGTTACTGACCTCTAATACTTTGTTCAACCGTCTGTTCAATCGTCAGGGCCAGACAAAATTTGCCCTCTCCTCTGCTGTGAAATCTCAGGTGAAGCACCTGATGCGGTTTATCAGCGATTATGAGAGGAAGCTGGCCGATCATGCCCGACTGAAACGGTGTGAGGGAATCATCTGCGGTCATATTCATGCCCCCAATATTCTCGATATCGACGGGATTAACTACTGTAATACAGGTGACTGGGTGGAACACTGCAGCGCTTTGATTGAATACAGTGACGGCGAACTGGAAATCGTTTTTTTCGATCAGGAAATTGCTCCTGTCCAGAAGTCTGTTCCTCAAGCACGTCCGGAGAGAATCAATTCAAAGACTTTTGTTGAAGCTGAGGTGCCGGGGCTTGTCAGCCGTTTCTGGAAAAAATGTCATCCTCTTAAACTGATCCGCCGCTGATCAGTTCTTTTTTATATGTTAACCGGAGTAAGTTTATGATTTCTGAACGAATCAGCAGTAAAGGTTTTCAATTCGTGCATCAGGGCAATCTGGTTTATAATACCTGCTGGGAAGATCCTCGACTCGATCGCGCGGCACTGGAACTGGGGCCCGATGACGAAGTTCTGGTAATCACTTCCGCTGGCTGTAATGCGTTAGATTATCTGTTGGACAAACCTCGCCAGGTGCATGCCGTGGATGTGAATCCTAAGCAGAATGCACTTCTGGAATTGAAGCTGGCAGCGATTCGTAACCTGGATTATGAAGCATTTTTTGATCTGTTTGGTCGTGGATTCTCGAAAGACTGGCAGACGTTGTACGCTCAAAAATTGCGAGCAGACTTATCACTGACCGCGCAGAAATACTGGGACCGACATGGGAAGTTTTTTTCCGGTGAGGGAAAACGGTCCAGTTTCTATTTTCGCGGTTCCTCCGGGTTGTTTGCCTGGTTTGTAAACTGTTACATCGACCGCATCGCTAAAATTCGTGATGATATCAATTCGCTACTGGCGGCTCGCGACGTTTCAGAACAGAGTTCAATTTATCAGTCTCGTAATATTAATGAACTGCTCTGGACCAGAATGATCAAATGGTGGATGCGGCGAGACCTGACTTTGTCCATGCTGGGAGTACCCCGCCCGCAACGTACGCAGATCGATCAATGTTATGCCGGCGGGATTGTTCAGTTTGTTATCGATCGCATCGAAACTGTTTTTACCAGTCGCTCGCTGCAGGACAACTATTTCTGGCGTGTCTATCTGACAGGCAGCTATGACCATGAGTGCTGTCCCGAATATCTTAAGCCGCATAATTTTGCACGCCTCAAAGCGGGGCTGATAGATCGACTCACCGTGACTACTAATACGGTGGAAGGCTTTCTACGGCAGCATCCCGGAACCATCTCCCGTTTTATACTGTTGGATCACATGGACTGGATGGCAGGCGCACAACCTCAATTATTACAAAGCGAATGGCAGGCGATTCTCGACAAAGCGGCACCAGAGAGCAGGATCCTCTGGCGGAGTGCGGGAATACAAGTGGACTTTGTTGACCCCATTCAAGTCCAGCATCATGGACAACAACGGGAAGTCGGTGAGCTATTACAATACCAGAATCAGCTCGCAACTGAACTGCATGAGCAGGACCGGGTGAATACCTATGGCAGTTTCTATATTGCAGATTTGTTGATCTGACAGTCTCAAACAGTAATGAACAGGATGGCTTTCAGGGAGAGAGCTAATTATGAGCTATTTGAGTGCGCGGCTGAACGATGTCAAAACCGTGTGGCAACTGTTGGCCTCGCGTATTGATGGTCAGACTCACGCCGAGAGACTGAATTCGTTCTATCAGGGACAGGCAGCCGGTTACGATCAGTTCCGTAAACGACTATTACATGGTCGCAGTGAATTGTTTGAAAGCATGCCTGTACCCGAAGCAGGGGTCTGGGTCGATCTGGGGACAGGAACTGGCGAAAATGCAGAATTATGGGGCCAACGAATTCATCAGTTTCAACGTGCTTATCTCGTTGATCTCTGTCAGCCTCTGCTGGATGTCTGTTCTCAACGAATATCAGATCGAGGCTGGTCGAATGTGACAGCAGTTTGTCATGATGCGACCACCTTTACGCCTCCTGAAACTCACGTGGATCTGGTGACCTTTTCCTACTCACTCACCATGATTCCCGACTGGTTTCAGGCACTGAACCATGCCTGGGATCTCCTACGACCAGGAGGAATGCTGGGGATTGTTGATTTCTATGTCGCCAGGAAATTCCCGCAGGACAACTTGAAGTCGCATGGCTGGTTTCAACGAAATTTCTGGCCTGTCTGGTTTGCGAGTGACAATGTCTTTCTGAATTCAGATCACCTCCCCTATCTGCTGGATCGCTTTGAATTGATTTCTCTCAACGAATCGCAGGGAAGTCTCCCATTTATGCCTCTTCTCAAAGTTCCGTTTTATACACTGATTGTGAAAAAACCGCTTTAAGCAATTCCTGAGCAGTCTGGTTCTTTCCCAAAATTCAATTCCCACATTCGCTCCGCTTACAGACTTCTAGTCCTCTGTCCCAATCTGTTATGATTGATAAATCAGGAATTGGTAAATGGATCAGTGTGTTATCGGAGAGAAGCAGGATGTTGATCGAGGCACTTCAGAATAAATCGTTATATGATCATCCAGTGGAATCATTTCAAATGCTGGAAACCCATATTTCCTGGGTGCTGCTGACTGGTCCTTATGCTTATAAGCTGAAAAAACCGGTCGACCTGGGCTTTGTTGATTTTTCCACATTGGAACTGCGGGAAAAATATTGTCACGAAGAAATCCGTCTGAATCGACGCCTGGCACCCGATCTCTACAGGGAAGTGATCCCGATTACTGGTTCTGAAGATAAGCCTGAGTTCAATGGGAACGGAGAGATTATCGATTTTGCCGTCCAGATGATGCAGTTTCCACAAGACCGTCTGTTGAGCGATGCCATCAAAGAAAACCGTTTAACGGCGGACCATATCAATCAACTGGCGGAAGAGGTTGCCGAATTCCATGCGAAGATTGCCATTGCCGGTGCAGATCTGGAATGGGGGACGCCTGAAAAAGTGTTCGCCCCGGTGGAAGAAAATTTTCGACATGTCAATGAGTTATTCTCAACAGAAGACACAGTACAGAAACTGCTGGATTTGATCCGTGCTGAAAATGAACACTGTTTTCAGAAATATTATCCACTGTTCCAGGAACGCAAGGTGCGTGGGTATATCCGTGAATGTCATGGCGATATGCATTTGGGAAATATGATTCTAAGTGAGCGGGGAGTGACCCTCTTTGACTGCCTGGAATTCAATGCGGGTTTACGCTGGGTTGATGTCTTGAGCGAAGTTGCCTTTGTCGTCATGGATCTGGAAGATCGGGGGCGAGCCGACTTCGCCATGCAGTTTCTGAATCGTTATCTGGAACTGACGGGAGATTATGCCGGCATTCCACTCTTGCGTTTTTATCTATCTTACCGGGCGATGGTTCGTGCGAAAGTTGCTGCGATCAGATTGAGTCAGCCGGAACTATCGGATTTAGTGGCTAAGGAGGTACGCGAGGAATTCCAGTCGTATCTGGAACTCGCGAAAGACTATGTCATGAATCCGAAACCCAGACTGCTGCTGACCCATGGAGTTTCTGGTAGTGGCAAGTCCTATGGCAGCGAACTTCTGTTGGAAGGCATGTCAGCGATTCGAATTCGTTCTGATATCGAACGCAAACGACTGCAGAACGAACGGCAGATTCCGGACAGCGATCTGTATTCTGCAGAGACAACGCGACTTGTTTATGAAAGGTTGGTCGCTCTGGCGCAACTGATCCTGGAATCGGGCTGGAACGTGATTGTCGACGCCACATCGCTTAAATTCTGGCAGCGAATTTTATTTTACGACTTGTCAGAAAAACTGGAAATACCGTTTCAGCTGGTGGTCTTTTCGGCAAGTCGAGCACAGCTGGAATCCCGGATCAGGCAGCGAGAAAAAAATGGGAATGATCCCTCTGACGCGACAACAGAAGTTCTCCAACTGCAACTGGACGAATTAGATCCTTTGGGTGAGAACGAACTAAAACAGTCAGTCGCCATCCCCGTAGATCAGGAATGGACGACTGAATTTCTGGTTCAACTCCTGCAAGACGCAGGTGATCACTCACAGCCGTGAGTTGATTTTCAATAATGTCAGGCAGATTCTGCGATCCAGGTTTTTGCAGCATCCAGATCGGTGATATTGAAATATTTGATTTTTGCCTTAGTAAATGGTTTACAGAATGTGGCCATTCCTTCTTCCCATTTACTGTCGCCAACAATCGCCAGACGTGCGATGTCTTTGAAGTGTTTGATATCAAATTTAGTATCTTCCCAGAGCGCGCCCATGGTCCATCCATGGAAATCTTCCAGAACAACCAGCATGTGTAAGGCACCATGCTGTTGAATTAATGTTTCAATACTGGGGGTGAAATTGTGATAGTCTTCTTTGACCAGTTTACCAGACAGTTTTAATTCCACGTAGTTTTGATCCGCGTGGTGTAGAATTTCAATTGGCATCGATTGTCTCCTAATACATTGTGAGAGATTATCTAACAGGAATCATTCCGGTCTTATTTTAATCCAGGAACTTTCAGATCCGATTCTGATCTGAAAGAACTGTTAGAGTCTATTATAAGGCGGTCAGAATTTGAGCAAAATTGATAATAGGTTCGTTTCCAATCAGATTCACAAATTATAAGCAGATCTTCATTCAGAAAATATGAGATCTCAGGATTCTGAATTGACATTGTTCGACACCTCGCCTGCAGGAAATATCATGACTTTATCAGCCAGCCTCTGAGCCTGACTTCGATCGTGTGTAATCCAGACAAACGCCGGGCATACTTCTGAAGATTTGATCCATTGTAGAATGATCGATTCAAACTGCTGGGTGGTTTCCGGATCCAGTCCGGAAGTTGGTTCATCCAGCAGTAAAACCTGGGGAGACAGAATCAGGGCACGTAACAATGCCACAATTTGTCCTTCTCCACCAGACAGCGATGACGACTTTTTTTTGAGAAATGACTCTGGTCTGCCGAAGGATTCCAGAAAGTTCCGAACGGAATCCGGATTATGGTCTTTGTGCTGATTGACCTGAAACTGAAAGGCAAACTGCAGATTCGATTCTACTGTCCCTTCGATTAAAACCGGTCGCTGTTGAAGATAGACAACTCGACTGCGATATTCGGGTAGCTGTTTATCTCTGATGGGCTCATCATGAAACAGGATACTCCCTTCCTGGATCTCATCCAGCATCGCCAGTGACCGCAGAAAAACGGATTTTCCCGATCCCGTCGGGCCTGATATGGCAATCCGGTCGCCCGGGTAAACACTCAGTGACAGATTTCGAATCAACCAGTGACCGTCTGAAATCTGTCGTCCGATCTGACGTGCTTCCAGCAGGCATTGAGCAGAAGTTTGTGTGTCTGCCATCAGACAAGCTGCTCCATTTCGATCTGATCGAAAAATGCTTGCACACTGGTTTTGGACAAACGTGCGGGTAATAGTTGGGTCAAATTATCGGCTGCCGCTGCCATCCCCCAGCGAATGGCATCTGGAACACTGCGACCATCGTGAATTCCACAGGCGATGCCTGCTGCCAGACTGTCTCCACAACCGATGGGGTTCACAACTTTCGCTGTCGCGGGAGTGAAGCGATAAACCTGTTGTTCCGAGGTCGCCCATAAGGCATCTTTCCCTTGTGAGGTCACAACCCAGGTCGCCCCTCTTTGATTGATTTCCTGCATCCCTTTAATCATCTGATCGGTGCTGGAAAGGGAGTAAGCCAATGTCTGCTCCAGTTCTTCCAGGTTGGGTTTTACCAGAAAAGGGCATTGAGTTAATGCCGCTTCCAGCTCTGGTCCCCGTGCATCGAGAATTACCGGGCAGTCTGTCTCTGCCAGCAAATCATGATACAGGGATGCAGAAGCACCTGCCGGTAATGATCCGGTTAGTACAACGACATCCGCAGAAGAGGCGTGCTGGCAGTATTCAGTAGCAAACATAGACACTTCTGCTGCTGAAACCGCGGTTGCATTTTCCACCAGTTCGGTCGTCTGTCCCGTCGAACGATCCAATACCGTCGTACAAATTCGTGTCGGGTTCTGTTGATCCAGAATACGACAGGGAACCTGAAGACGCATCAGGTCTGCTTCGATCAAATCCCGGGTGTATCCTCCAGCCGAAAAAATCGTTTCGCAGGGAATATCCAGATGCCGGACAGCGATCGCCACATTAATCACTTTTCCGGAGGCTGACCAGTGAGCTGACTGGCACCGGTTGACTTCTCCGATCTCAAGGGAGTTCACTTCCAGGATCTGCTGCCAGGCCGGACTCAAACCGGCTGCGATGATCATGACAAATTACTTTCTTCTGAGATAAGGAACTTAAGTGGTAAATCGACCTGTCAGGGGACCAGTTCGCCGCGTAGCATGATTTTACCAACTCGTATTCTGGTTCCCTGGTATTTGGCGGCTTTTAATTCCTCTTCGGGGTTTTTAAGGCGAAATGCAACCGGATTCCGATCAGGTTGTTCGGCATCGATTTCGACCGTCACAGTATGGATCTGCTCTGGATTCAGGCCCTCTGCCAGTCTCAAAGTTGCGATACGATGGTAGGTACAATAACTGTCAAAACGGGGAGTGAGTTTCTCATGTGGTTTGCCATCCACGGTGATCTGGACCTGTCCGCCATCCGGGCCGAGTAAATCATACAGGGCTGCCTGTGAACCACGAAAACGAAATGTAAGCTTGCTGCCGGGAGTATCTGCTTCCCAGATTTGTCCCATCCGTCCCCCAAATCGTTTCTGCAGAATATTATCTGCCGGTAGTTTCTTCCAGTTACCGCTGAGCATGGATGGCTCCAGGGGAATCATTTTGGCATCAGACCAGTGTCCCGTAACAAAAGGTTGTTTGAGTTTGGAACTGTGATCGAGGGGTTGTGAAGTGCTTTCCATCTGTTTGATCGCATCTGCGATCACTTCTGTGTAGATGTCATGTCCCTGATCAAGAGGATGCACACCATCATTGGAAAACAGGACGACGCCTGCTGAGACTGGGGTTTCGGATGTAAATTTGAGTTTGCCCTGCTGTTCGAGTTCCGCAATTTTTAAAGCCACATTGATTGAAGGAATTCCATAATAGTTGGCCAGCAGTTCCATGGCAGAAGCGGCGCGTGGGTTATCTCCTTTGCGCAGCTCCTTTTCATAATTCACCCGAAATGTATACACAAAACAGATATCTGTCTGTGGATTGGATTTCCAGATCTGCCGAACGATGCCGTCCATCGATTCCCAGATCGCTTCAGGCTGACGACCTCCATCATTCACGGCGAATTCAATGAACACCAGATCGGGGTGATGCTGCAGCACATCATGCTCGAGGCGAAAAGCTCCCAGATCGCTGCCGGTACCACCTATGGCAGCATGGATTTCATGAATCTTCGCGTTGGGAAATTCTGACTGCAGCCATTTGGTTGTTTTGACTCTCCAGCCATTCGCGGCGGTGATTGATCCACCCAGATAGGCTACGCGAACTTCTGCTCCCGAATTCAGTTTCTCAACCGTGTTGCCAATTCCCTGTCGTGGTTTGAGCAGTTTCGCTTTTACCGTATGATATTCAGGAGGGGCTGCCTGAACGGTATACATCGGAAACATTATCAGCAGGATGAGTACGATCAGATTTATCGACATCGTCTTCATAAAAACTCTTCTCCGTGAGTGCGAACAGTAAGCAAATATTCTAGCGAATTCTGGACCAGATTGGAATGAGCCTGCATCATCTGAGCGAAGCTGGAAATCTCAGGTTTTACAGCAGAGATTCCAGGATTTGTGTCAGTTCCCCGTCAGGGATTTGACGGGGATTTCCACTCATACTGTTTCCCCGCGAACTGGCCACCAGATCGGGGATTTGCGCCTGGGAGACACCAACCTCTGAAAGACGGCGTGGAATATGAATTCGGTCATTCAGTTGCTGAATCTCGGTGATCAGGGATTCTGCGGCCTGTTCTACAGAAAGAGTCTGGTCTGGATAAAGGAACCGGTAGATCTCTCCGTATTCCTGTTGTCGGACTGATAAATTTGCTTGTAAAGTAGCGGGCAGCATCATCGCACAAGCCAGACCGTGTGATATCTTACAATGGATGCCTAATGCAGGAGCCACTCCATGGGCCATCCCCAGTCCGGAGTTGGCCAGAGCGATCCCTGAGAGTAACGCGGCATGAGCCATTGCTTCGCGCCCCCTGCGGGAATTGCCGTTCTCTACTGCCTCGGGTAATGCCGGGATCGCCAGTTTGAGCCCCTGCAGACAAAGTGCCTGTGGGATCGGTTGTGCACGGCAGGAGATATAACTTTCCAGCAACTGGGTAATGGCGTCCATCCCGGTTCGGGCTGTGATTTCCGGAGGAACCGAACAGGCAAGTTGAGGGTCACAGAGTACAATATCAGGTATCATCTCCTCGGCACGCAGACTTTTTTTAAAGGGAGGTGCATAGCTGGAAATGACGGCATTTTTTGTCGCTTCACTCCCTGTTCCCGCGGTGGTGGGAATTGCCAGGAGAGGCAGAGGCGATTCGGTCAATTTCAGGCCCCGCCCCACTCCCTCCAGATAGTCCAGAACAGTATCACTTTCCTGGTTTGTGATCATGGCAGAGGCTGCTTTGGCCAGATCGATGCCTGAACCACCGCCGATCCCAATTAGAAAGTCCCCTGCACCGGCTCCCCAGTGCCTGAGAAGATTGGTCGTCTGGTCCACGTCCGATACTTCGGGTTCGTTGGAAATAGTGCGAATGAATTCACTTTTGATACTGGCACGGGACAGCAGTTGACGTAATTCTTCGATAACTCCTGACGACTCCAGTGAACGTGAACCATTAATGATAAAAGCTCGTGTTCCCAGAGAAGCCGCCAGATCTCCTGTTTCCTGAAAGCGTCCCCAGCCAAAGCAAATTTGTTGTGGCGCGAAAAAATTGTAATTCATAGCGATCACTTGATAAAAAAAGGGATGCATTCCCATCGGATGCATCCCCTCATGGTGAGATCAGAGTTTGATTATTTCTTTTTCAGTTCTGTTTCAATCGCTGTAGTAACTTCTTCCGACTGCGGATTATCACGGGTTTTGAAACGTGCTGCAATTTCACCATCGCGGCTGATCAGAAACTTTTCAAAGTTCCATTTGACAGGACCAGCTGTTTTGGGGTTCGTATTTTTTGAGGTCAGATACTGATAAAGTGCGTCGGCATTTTCGCCTTTTACATCAATCTTGCTGAACATGTCGAAAGTGACGCCGTAGTTCTTGCTGCAGAATTCTGAAATCTGCACAGCAGTTCCAGGTTCCTGGCCGCCAAACTGATTGCAGGGAAAGCCGAGAACGACCAGTCCCTGGTCTTTATATTTTTCATGGAGGGCCTGCAGGTCTTTGTATTGAGGAGTTGCACCACATTTACTGGCAGTATTCACGATCAGCAGTACTTTGTCTTTGTACTTACTCAGGTCGACCTCTTTCCCTTCCAGTGTCTTGACAGTGCGATTCAATACGGGGGGGACTGATTTTTTATTGGCTTGCCCGGCAAGGCTCATGGAACAGGTTAAAGCCAGCATACCTGCCAGCATAGTCAGCGATTTGAGGTTTCTCATTGATCTCTCCAAGGTTGAGGCTCCGGCAAAATGCTCGGCCCGAAATAAGTAAAACGAACAGTGCTTTCAATCGCATCTTGCGAGAACATAACGATCCCTCGACCATATACAGTATTATAGTCAGATCTCAATTAAAAATAATACTATTAGTTCACAAGAGAATCAATTGTCTGAAAGCGTTTCGAGTAGGGAAGTCCAAGTGAAGTTGGGGAGAGGAGAGGCAGGTAACCTGGCAAGATCAGGAGAGGCGTCTGGCAAGATTCGCTTTGTGGTAGAGTAAACGAAACAGTTCCGAGACCGGGAAGCCATCCATGGTAGAACCGATTTCGATTTCCTGCTCGTTAATCCAGCGGTTTCGCAGATCGTTTTCCAGCGATTTCCGGGCAGTTGAGTTGAGTTCCTGAAAATCAAATAACTCGACGATATAATGTCCAGATGAATCACTTAACGTCGACTTTTCACTGAAAGCCAGGTGTGTCAGTGGTTCCTGTGAAAGGATAAAATCCTCAAACGGAACTAGTTCGAACGTCTTCTCCAGCTCGGAAATCAGGCAATGCTGAAACGTTTCATAAGGTCGTTTCTTATCACCCGGCAGCATGAATTCCTGACGTTCGTAATTCCAGTGGGCCAACCAGTGCGTTTTCTGATCGACAGTATCCTGCAGCAGGATAAATGAACCTACAAAGTTCCCCATTGTAGATAATGACCTTTCCTGATCATGAATGATTGTCAGTACGTGATTTCAATAACAATTGGCCCGATAGAATTTTACCATCGATGCTGTTTGATTTCGTTCTGAATTCCTTGAAAACAGTTACATCCCGACAGAAATTGGTTTGAACTCCCAGATTCCACACTGGTAGCGGAATCTTCGATTGACCGTATTCTGAGGGAAATTCAGATTTTACTATCTTTTTACTGTTTCCCATTGCATACAAAGAATCTTGTATGTAGAATTACCCATAAGTACTCACGGATGTAAAATAAATATTTGTTTTGTAGTACCTGTACTGTCCCCATTTGACCCTACCCCAATTTGACCCGCCCAACGGCAGAACTGGATGAATCGTCACAATGGTTCTGATTCTGCCCATTACTTTAAAGGCTCACCCTATGAAAGTTCATCTTATCAGCGATCATCCTGATTTGCCGGACATTGAGATTGGTACAGAAGAACTACCAGTCGTACTGGGAAGAAGCAACAGCTGCGAATTACGGATCCTGGATCCCATGCTCAGCAGACATCAATGCGAGTTGACATTCCACAATAACGCGGTTCGGGTCAAAGATCTTGAGTCCACGAATGGTACGATTGTGAATTCGGCAATCATTCACGAAGCCCCACTTTACCCAGGCGATATTCTGACCATTGGCATGGCTAATTACGTTGTCAGCTATTATGACGGCGAAGGGCAGGAAAGTTTCGAAGAAAGCTACTTCTCCGAGAATTCAATTTAGCCCTGTTATTTTGCTTTGGCTGATACTGATTAGATACTCTCTCTCTCTGACGAGCGTGTGCGCTCCCATGATCGCATGCTTGTGGTATGGTTCGTCCCAGTCAATCCCCGAATCTCTTCTGGAAACCAGGTTCACATGCCCTCCGAGGAAATATTTGATGTCGTCGACGAGCAGGATCGGGTTCTTGAGCAACTCCCCCGCTCTGTAGTCCATGCACGCAAGCTGCTGCATCGGGCCGCGAATGTCTTCGTGTTCAATTCCAGTGGAGCGTTACTGCTCCAGTTTCGCTCTGCTACAAAAGATGAGTACCCCCACTGCTATACCTCATCTGCTTCCGGACACCTGAGTGCCGGGGAGGACTATCTCGAATCGGCCCAGCGGGAAATGCGGGAAGAGATTGGCATCGATACGCCACTGGAACGGCTCAGGAAATTCCCGGGAACTCCCGACAACGCCTATGAACATACCGTACTCTTTCGAACATATTGGGATGGGCCTTTTACCTTTGATCCGCACGAAATTGAACGTGGCGAGTTTTTTGGGCTCTCGCAGATTGACCACATGCTGTCAGAAGATGAAAACCAGTTCACGCCTCCTTTTCGCCAGCTTTATCGCTGGTATCGTGAGAACTGTTCCGATTGACGTAAGCGGGATTGCTCTGTTTACTCGGGTTCTTCAATCCATTGACCGGCGATAAACAACATCGCCCCTCCCGATATCTGTAACAGGAATCGCAGACTGGAACCGCCAATGTGTTCCTGGACCGGTGTCGGTGCAATCATGCCTGCGATGATTAAAGCCGATAGAGCTCCCGCCAGGTTAAGCAGCAGAAATAACTGCTGAGGTTTGAGTGCTCTGACAGGAAATGCAAAGAGAGAAATGCTTAACACCCACCATTGAAGTCCCCATCTCCACGCCTCAAGGAACATGCATTTCAAAAGATGTGTGACTGCCCACTGCAGCGCTGTGACTCCCTCAGTCAGATTCGTGATCTGCATTCTGCTGAAATATGTCATCTCGGTAGTCGCAGGCAGATGCCTGCGATAAATCAGCCAGGGCGCGATTATGATTAGCGTTGTCAAACCGAATTTGCCCGCAGCAAGCGACATGGACAGCAGCCTGCCACGGAAGTACAACAGGCTGACCATAGTGAATGCAATCAGGTCGATCAGAAAAAAAGCAATCCCTTCGTCTTTGGTAAAGATCGTCATCCCGGCTGCCAGTCCCGCGATCAGAGGCAGGATTTTGAGCACTGCAGTGTCGGATTCTGATCTTCTGAGTTCTGTTAGAAAGCTCCAGAGATACAGCAGAGTCACCGTATGAAAGCAGGCGACGGGACCATCGCCTTGACCTGAAATAAATCCATATTTCCAGGGTACCATGGAAGGAATGGTTGCGAGCATCAAGGTAAACAGCCAGGCACGTGCGGACTGTCGAGAGGTTCGCTGCAAAACACCTTGAAAACAGAGAATCATTCCCAGGTACAGCAGCGGAAACATGATCTTTGACCAGCGGTCATTGACTTCTCCCAACAGTAGATAGAAGTGTGTTTCATTTAATGGGATCAATAACGGGTATTTCGGGTGGTATTGCACAAAATCAGGATGCAGCAACGCCTCGTTCTGCAGTGATCTTTCCTGAAACAGGACAATCGATTTGAGACCGAAAATGGCACGTTCATCCCAGAAGCGTTGCGGAGTCATCAGTGACTGAATTACCGTGGTCAATCCTAGAAATAATAGAATTGCCAGGCATAGTTTTTTGAAATCTTCGTCAGCAGCGGAGGCTTCGAATTCGCTAGAATCCTTTCGCAAGGCACGGAAGTGCATGAGCAGAATTCCTGCACCCAGGAGCAGCCCCAGAGTCATCCAGGAACCGGCCAATTCTGTGGAGTAACCGAAACCGATCCAGCCCCACAGAAAATAAAAGAACGCTGTAACGCCAAAGCCGAACACAAGACCCAGCCCCAACAGTTCCGTCAGGGAGGTTCGTGTTTGAGTCGACCGCAGGACGGGGCTGAGCAGCAGCTGAGCCACAGCAAGCCCCACGCCCCAGATCCCTGCTACAGACAGCAGAATCAGCAACAGGTCAGTCAAGGAGTCGCCTCCTGTTTCTGCGGGGCAGCGTTGAACTGCGGTTCCGGTTTCTGAAATTTTCTCAAACGGACATTAAAAGATGGTTCATAATCGGGACCATATTGACTTTGCATGAACGCTAACCAATGGGGGTCCTCCATCAGACGCTCTTTCTCCAGATAATCGCCTCCCTCATAGTATTCCAGAATGTAATCCGGAGCGATCTTGTTCAGATAATCCGTGTCCAGTTCGGAGAGTCGATACGCTTTCAACTGTCGTTGCTGAAATTCTTTCGGGATGACAAATTCACTTTCAGGATGCAGAGGATGAAACAGTTTTCGCGGCAGCAGATAATAAGACAGGAAAAACAGTTTCTGGTCGCTCAATACAAGAATGCGGGCATCTTCTTCGGTTGCCTGTTTGGCAAAACGGATGACATCCCGGTTGGAATCGCTGATGTTAGCCATCATATCGCTGCCGGGACGGAAGTGGTACCACGGCCAGTCTTCGATCCGTTGGCTGACACCCCCAGCAAAATGGACAAGACCCAGGATGAACCAGCTGATTAACAGAACCCGAAACAGGTAGGTTCGCCCGGGTTGCTGCAGTGAGGTTAACTGTTTCAAGGTTTGCCAGCTATGATCGGCAAGGGCGACAACTCGGTGGTAAAAAATAAATCCCGCGGTCGTCAAGATCACTAACAGGGGAAACAGAATTCGCAGAAGTACTGTCATTGCCTGGCCCTGTTCATGGGCCGCAAACTGAGAATATTGATCCGGGTTAGCCCGTTCAATCATCCAGGTCTGAAAATATTCCACCGGCATCAACCAGACATAAGCCATGCCGGGAACCGATATCAATAGCAGCAGAATCAGGATCAAACGCACCAGACGGGACATGCAGCAGTCTCAAGAGCAAGTACTTTACCGGTATTGGCAGGGAGGTTGAAAAGCAAATCCCGAGTCTATGGCTCAGGTCGACGAATGTCAAGAAGCGGAAGTGAGTTGCTTACATCATGTTAGCAGGCGTTTTTCGACGCGGTGCAGCCAGTCATGGAAAGTTACCTGATCTGCTTCAATCACTGGTTTAATGAAGATGGTCAGCTCAGAAGTCACGACGGAGATGAAACGCAGCTAGGATTGACCCTCTTCGTCATCAATCCATTTAATGTTCTGGTACGAAACATCGATGGATCCTCCGCAGGAAAGTGAGAACCAGGACCGCAAGAATCGATGCATATTTGTTTTATATTGAATTCGAATCTCCATGGGTGATAGCATATTTGCGTGTGTCAGTCTAAGAAAATTGTAGTAAAGTTGGGCTTCTGCTTCATGGATTTCCTCATCGACTTCGAATTTCAGAAAGACATTAAATATCTGAGGACGAGTTTTGTCTGACATGCTACACTATTTTACTTCGTGAAATTATTATCAGAGATAAATCCGTAGAACAGCGATTTGATACCTGCATTGGTTACTGAAATATTTCCAGTTACTGAGATTGTATTTGTGCGTACTCAAGTCAGCAATGAAAAAGATCGCAAAACGACAGGCAGGCAGTTTCTGGTCTGGGGGACGCCCCTGTTATTTGCAGCATTGATTTTTAAACAGACGATGGCTTTTCAATCTTCAAAAAGCCCGACGTACGATGAAACCTATTTCTTAGGGACCGCTTTAGCCACGGTTCATCAGGGATCATTGGATGAACGGATCAGTGGCGCGGGAGTGGCTCCTGTGCCGGTCCTGCTCAATTATCTGCCTGTCGCCTGGCGGGCAGGTGGTGAACCCCGCCGCGATATCTGGCAGGGAGAAGTCACCGATCCCCCGTTGATCAAACGTGCCCGATTCCTGAACTCACTCCTGGTTGGTTTTCCGACGATGCTGCTGATTTACTGCTGGCTCTTTCTGCGGCGGGGTTATGCCGCTGGATTCCTGGGGGCAGCTTTAGTCACCTTTTCACCTACGATGATCGCGCACTTTTCGCTGGCGACCACCGATGCCTGTTTCACACTGACCGCATTGATTGCCTTAATCACATTGACCCGCTACTGGAAAATTCCGACAGCGCGAAATCTCTGCTGGCTGTCACTGGCGGTTTCGCTGGCGATTTCCACCAAATACTCAGGCATTTTTCTTCTGCCCTGTACGCTGCTGGTGATGACGATGATTGGCTTATCACGTCAGGTGTCAATGACCAGGGAAACTGTCTGGCTTCTATTGAAGCAGGTTGTCTGGGGGTTTACCCTGTTCCTGATCCTGTTGATTTCTATGACCTGGGCCTTTCATCTATTCAGCTTTTCGGGCCCCTTAAAGACCGTGTCTTACGAGGAAACCCCCGACTACTCTGCCTGGGTACGTGTGTTGGGACGTGGCCCGGTTGCTCAGCAGATTATGGAAGTCTCGCACAAAACATTGAAACGTCCTGCTCCTTTTGCCGGTGTCCTGTTTCAGTTCCTGCATAATGCGGAAGGTCATGATGCCTATCTGATGGGCGCGGTTTCTGAGCAGGGTTGGTGGTATTACTTTCCTGTCGCCTGGAGCCTGAAAAGTACTCCTGTCGAATTACTGCTCACACTATTCGCATTCTGCTTAGGCTGCTATCTGCTGTTTGATACCTGGAAATCAGTCCGACATCGTCCTGCGGCCATACCGCCGGAAGATCAGATTCCAAACAGACAGGGAGAGACGCGTGAACCGACCAGCCATGCTCCCCTGGTCTGGTTGCTGGCAGGTGGAATGCTACTCGGTATGACATTGACCAGTCGTCTGAATCTGGGGCAACGATACCTGCTTACACTTTATCCGCTCCTGTTTCTGTCCACGATCGATCAGATCTGGCGCTGGTTTCAGTTTCGTGCCTGGTTGCTCTACGCTTTGGGCTCCGTTTGTATCTGTTTCCAGATCATCTCGATTACTTCTGTACGACCGAATTACCTGTCCTACTTCAATGACAGTATCGGCGGACCCGCTGCCGGGAGATTCTATCTACTCGATTCAAATCTGGACTGGGGACAGGATCTGCCCTCTCTCAAAGCACTTCTGGATAAGCTGCCGCCAGAAGACCGAGACCGTTGCCTCCTGTATTATTTTGGAACCGGGAGCCCTCAAGGCTATGGGGTTTCAGCCCTCGATATGCGACAGAAACTGCCTGAGATCCTGGATGAATGGAACTATCTGGCCCTGTCTGCTAATTATCTGCAGGGATTGTACACACAGGCAAAAGATCCGTTCTCCGGTTTTCGAAGCATCAGACCCGTGGCGCAGGCCGGTTATTCAATTTACCTGTTTGACCTTACAACTCCTCAGGCTCGCGAAGCGTTGCAGCACGCAATTGATGTTTTACAGATAATGCAGAAGCCAGAAAATCAGTCCAATTGAGCGGCAGCAGATTTCAGAACTCCAACCCTGCTTCAGGTGTGGCGATGGCTGATAGCGCATGCTACAATATCAGCTTGAAACGGTAGAATGTGGTCATCTTTTCTCAGAAGTATCGACACGGAGACTGCTGTGATGAAGCTGCGAATGCGGAGCCTGGTTTTCTGGACTGGTATGCTGCTCTTACTGACGCCGTCAGCAAGCTCGCTGCCAGCCAGGGAAATCGATTTCAATCGTGATGTGCGACCCATTCTCTCTGACCTCTGCTTTCAATGTCATGGTCCCGATTCTTCACAACGTAAGGCCGACCTGCGACTTGATCAACAGAATGGTTTACTGGGAACCACTGATGAGACAGGTGTTGTGGTTCCCGGCAAAGCGGTTGAGAGTGAACTGCTTTCGCGGCTGATTTCTCAAGATCCCGATCTGCGTATGCCTCCGACCTCGTCGGAAAAGCAGATTACTAAAGTTCAGATTGCCACCATTCAACAGTGGATCAACGAGGGGGCGCGCTGGCAGAAACACTGGGCTTTCATTCCGCCGATTAGATCAAAGGTTCCTGCTGTCAAACAGACAGACTGGGTGCAAAACCCGATCGATGCATTCGTTTTGGCACGTCTGGAGCAGGAAGGTCTCTCACCTGCTCCCCGGGCAGATCGTTCTACTTTGCTCCGTCGTCTGAATCTTGACCTGACTGGTTTGCCTCCGACGCTCGCCGAACAGGACGCATTTTTTCAGGATCACTCTCCGACTGCTTATCAATCTCTGGTGCAGCGTCTGCTGAAATCTCCGCATTATGGCGAACGCATGGCGATGGAATGGCTGGACGCTGCCCGCTTTGCAGATACCAGTGGTTATCAGACAGATGGCGAACGACATATGTGGCGGTGGCGTGAATGGGTGATCGACGCTTTCAACAGCAACAAGCCCTTTGATGAATTCACGATTGAACAACTGGCCGGTGATTTACTCCCCGAACCGACCCTCAATCAGAAAGTCGCTACCGGTTTCAATCGCAATCATCGTTCGAATTCCGAAGGTGGTATCATCTTTGAAGAATACCTGCTGGAGTACGCGGTCGACCGGGTGGAGACAACCGGAACGGTCTGGCTGGGCCTCACGGTCGGCTGTGCCCGCTGTCATGAACATAAATATGATCCGATTTCGCAGAAAGAATTCTACCAGCTGATCGCTTTTTTCAATAATATTCCCGAGCGTGGTCGCGCCATCAAATACGGCAATGCAGTTCCGTTTGTCAAAGCACCAACACAATCTCAGCAACAGAAACTAACCCGTCTGGATCAGGAAATTCAACAGCGGGAGCAAATCTTAAAAGCTGCAAAGTCGGAACTGAAACAGCTCCAGAACTCATGGGAACAGCACCGGTCGGCAGCTGATCTCAAATTGTCGTTTCCAGAAAAGCATCTGGCTTATCACATCCCCTTTGATGGCGAGATCAAACTTCAGGTCATTGGCAAACAGGCGCAGGACTTTTATGCCGAGAAGACAAATGCTTCCAGCGATCTGATCAGCGAAGAACAGTCCACAGATTCAAAACCACCGAAATTTAAACCAGGAATCGAAGGCCAGGCTCTCTCACTCAATGGGCAGCAGCAGTTTGGAACAAAACAGAAGCCGGTTCTCAGTGATAAAGATCCTTTCTCACTGGTGTTCTGGGTACAGCCAGGTCAACTCTCTGGCACACTGCTGGCATCGCTGACACCCGCTCAGGAAGAAAGTGGATTTCAGATTGCTCTGGAAAAAGGGCACCTGAAATTCAATATGGGCCCCCGTTGGCTGGATGATGCGATTCGACTGCGGTCGACCAGGAAGCTGAATCAGAACAGCTGGTCGCAAATCGTATTGACCTACGCCGGCAATTCTCAGGCTAAAGACTTTCAACTGTATGTCAACGGGATCTCCTGGGATCTCGAAGTTCAGATGAATATTCTCACGGGGGGATTTTCTTTTCCTTCTCCCCTTCAATTTGGTGGGGAACACGATCATAGCTTTTTCCAGGGACTGCTGGACGACCTGAGAATTTATCGGACGCGCCATTCACAGGAATGGGTGACGTTGAATCTCGTCCGGGAACCGGTACAGCAACTGCTGCAGATTCCCGTTGCCGATCGTTCTGCCGCTGAGCTTCTGAAGATACAACGTTATTTTCTGGCTTTTCATTCGCCTGCTACCTATCGCACCGCTTTTCTGAATCTGCAGACTCTCAAAGAAGAACGCGAGTCGTATTTCCGCAGCCTACCTACCAGCATGGTCATGCAGGATCGAAAGCAGTCTCAACCAACGTTTGTGCTGATGCGGGGGGAATACGATAAGCCGGGCGAACAGGTTTCCGCCAACATCCCTGCCAGCCTGGGGGCATTATCCGATCATCAACCACGCAATCGGCTGGGTCTGGCCCGCTGGCTCGTGGATCCACAAAACCCGTTAACCGCGCGAGTGATTGTCAATCGTTACTGGCAGATGTACTTTGGAAATGGCCTGGTGAAAACAACCGAGGATTTCGGTTCACAGGGATCATGGCCTACTCACCCCGAACTGCTTGACTGGCTGGCGACGGAATTCATTCGCTCCGGCTGGGATGTCAAATACCTGCAACAGTTGATTGTCACATCCGCCACCTATCAGCAGTCATCACATGTATCAGCGGAAAAACAACAGATTGACCCGGAAAACCAGTTGCTGGCTCGTGCTGCCCGGCTCAGGCTGCCTGCAGAACTGATTCGAGATCAGGCTTTGTTTACATCCGGTCTGTTGAATGCGGAAATTGGTGGCCCTTCTGTAAAACCATATCAGCCTGCAGGCGTCTGGAAAGAAATTGCCAGTCAACAGTATCAACCGGATACTGGCAGAAAATTGTACCGTCGCAGCATGTATACATTCTGGAAACGGACTGTTCCCCCTCCGGCGATGGCCACATTTGATGCCCCCTCGCGTGAAACCTGTATTGTCAAACGTCCGCGAACCAATACACCTCTGCAGGCGCTGGCTCTGTTGAATGATGTCACCTATGTCGAAGCCGCTCGCAAACTGGCCGAACGCATGCTTGAACAACGTGAACTCTCTGCTGCTTCACGTATCCAATATGCTATGCGGATTGTCCTTGCCCGCGAGGCGAATGAACGGGAAATTCCTGTTTTGCTAAACGCCCTGGAACGCAATCAAAAACGCTTTGAGAATGATCCCCAGGCGGCGCAGGAACTCCTGACTGTCGGCGAGTCACGCCAGAAAAAACAACACGACGCAGCAGAACTCGCTGCCTGTACCATCGTCGCCAGTCTGATTCTCAACCTGGATGAATCGATTAACCGGGAATAGCTCATGCAGAACTTCACAGATGAAATTACACTGGCCCTCAATCGCCGTGCCTTTCTTCGCAGAAATACAGCCGGCATCGGAATGGCTGCACTCAGCTCATTGCTGCAGGAATCGCAAGCCTCAGAAAAAACGTCTACGCCCACCGGTGGCCTGCACTTCCCTGCCAGAGCCAAGCGGGTTATCTATCTCAGTCAATCGGGGGCTCCCTCGCAACTGGATCTGTTTGATTATAAACCGGGTCTCAAGAAGTTTCATAAAACGGAACTCCCCGATTCCATCCGCCGCGGACAGCGACTGACCGGTATGACCTCCGGCCAGAAAAGTTTTCCCATCGCTGCCTCGATGTATCAGTTCGCCCAACACGGCGACAGCGGAACGTGGATGAGCGAACTTCTGCCACATACTGCAAAAATTGCCGACGAACTCTGCGTCGTTAAATCCATGTATACCGAAGCCATCAACCACGATCCCGCGATTACCTTTCTGCAGACCGGCAGCATTCAAGCTGGCCGACCCAGTATGGGGAGTTGGATCTCTTACGGACTGGGAAGCGAAAACAGAGATCTTCCCACTTTCGTGGCGCTCACTTCGGGAGCGGGAGGCCAGCCACTCTATGACCGCTTGTGGGGGAGCGGCTTCCTGCCTACACGGCATCAGGGAGTCAAGTTTCGTCGTTCCAGCGACCCGGTCCTCTTCCTCTCCAACCCTCCCGGCATTGATCAACAGGCCCGCCGTGAAATGCTCGATGATCTGGGGGAACTCAATCGACTTTCACTGCAACAGAAAGGAGATCCCGAGATCGCAACCCGCATTGCGCAGTATGAACTTGCGTTTCGAATGCAGACTTCCATTCCCGAACTGGCGGATCTGTCAGAGGAGACTCCCGCGACGTTTGAATTGTATGGTGAACAGGCAAAGCAGCCGGGCACCTATGCCGCCAACTGTCTATTAGCCCGACGTCTGGCAGAGCGAGGCGTCCGTTTTATTCAGTTGTATCATCGAGGTTGGGACCATCACCTTAACCTCCCCACAAAAATCGGACAGCTCACCGGCGAGACTGACCAGGCGACAGCCGCATTGATTCTGGATCTGAAACAACGAGGCATGCTGGATGACACTCTCGTCGTCTGGGCGGGCGAATTTGGTCGCACTGTCTATTGTCAGGGTACCTTGACGGCCACCAATTATGGACGCGATCATCATCCACGCTGCTTCACCGTCTGGGCTGCTGGCGGAGGAATGAAACCGGGTATGACATTCGGTCAAACCGATGACTTCAGCTATAACATCACTGAAAGTCCCCTGCCCGTACACGATCTGAATGCCACAATCCTGCACTGCCTGGGCATCGACCACAAAAAACTCACCTACAAATTCCAGGGACGTGACTACCGTCTGACCGACGTGCATGGAAATGTCGTACAGGAATTATTGAGCTAGAACGCATCACATTTAACCATAGCGTCTCTCAGTCTATTATACTCGTTCCAAATAGGGTTTGGAGACGCTACAGCAAAACTGGATAAAGCCTGGCAACCACTTTATCTTCTGTCACAGGTTCTGCCATTATTCACGAAATAGACCACTCTGATTCTGCATGCAGGAACTCAGTACTCGCCGATTATGACGGAAATACCGATTGTCTCTATTGATTTATAGTTGCATGGTCTATTAATTCTGGATTTTGCCTCTTCTTCGGCGATATTATCTTGTTCATCGAAGAAAGAATCCGGGTTCACCGTTGAATCTCTTATCCCTACTGCATGTATGAAAAATTTAACTCTGCGTCAGACGAATGTTTTAAATGAGAAATCGAGAAATCAAAGATAGTCTTCTCAAAAAGATTTTGCGTTTCATTCTGGTCTGGGGAACTCCTGTTCTATTTGCATCATTAATTCTGGATCTGACAACCAGCTTTCGAGTTGCTAAAAGTCCGGTTTTTGATGAGACGTTTTATTTATCTACTGCCTTGGCCAGTGTGAATCAGGGGACGATTGACCCAAGGCTCTGTCAATCAGGAGTCGCGCCCCTACCGGTGCTGCTGAACTATCTTCCGGTTGTCTGGAGTACAGAAGGCGATGAACGTCCCAGACCCTGGAAGGGAAGTATTGCTGATGCCGAGCTGATATTTGAAGCTCGGTTTATGAATTCGCTGCTGGTTGGCATACCGACGATGCTTCTGGTCTATTTCTGGCTCTACAGACGAAGAGGTTATATTGCAGGGATTTTCGGTGCCGCTCTGATTATGTTTTCGCCGACAATGATCGCCCATTTCTCACTGGCAACCACGGATTCCTGTTTCACATTATCAGCGCTGATTGCGCTGGCAACGCTCACCTGTTACTGGAAACGCCCCAGTCTCAGAAACCTGTTCTGGCTGGCGCTGGCTGTTGGAGTTGCGATTTCTGTAAAATATTCAGGTTTATTTCTACTGCCCTGCGTGCTGATTGTGATGGTCTTCAATACGTTTAAACCTGGGTCACCATTTTCCGGAAGGTCCTTCTGGGGATACATGAAACAGGTGACCTTCGTGTTTTCTGTATTCCTGGTTTTTTTGTTACCGTTGACCTGGGCATTTCATCTGTTTCAATTCGGTGGGCCGCTAAAGGCCGTTCCCTATGCAGAAACACCGGACGATTCGGCATGGGTACGCGTGCTGGGGCGTGGCGCTGTCGCGCAGCAGATTATGGAAGTCTCACATAGTACTCTGAAATACCCTGCTCCTTTGGCTGGCATTCTCTTCCAGATTCAGCATAATTCGGGAGGCCATGTGGCGTACCTGATGGGAGAGGTTTCTGAATCTGGCTGGTGGTACTATTTTCCATTGACCTGGTTCTTCAAGAGTACGCCAGTCGAATTGTTTTTGACAATTCTCGGGCTGATTCTGAGTCTGTTCTTTTTGTATCACGCCTGGAAATTGAGCAGCAATACACTCATAGACGAAATTTCTGCAGATCCTAAGGAATATTCTCCGCTCAGGTCACAGACAGCAACTTATCATGCTCCGGCTATCTGGTTGCTCGCTGGCCTTGTCCTGCTCGGAATGCTGTTGACCAGCCGTATTAATATTGGTCAACGTTATCTTTTGACGCTTTATCCACTGATGGTTCTATTTACCATCGACCAGTTTTGCCATTGGAACCAACACCGTTTTTACAGGGTCATTCTACTCTGTATTCTCTGTGTTGGATTTCAAGTCGTCTCAATCGCTTCCGTAAAACCACATTTTCTCTCTTATTTCAATTCCTTTGTCGGTGGCCCGTCAGCAGGGCATCTCCTCCTGCTGGACTCCAATCTGGACTGGGGACAGGACCTGCCTGCTTTGCAGAAAATGATCGCTGAACTTCCCCCGGAAGATCGCGAAAAATGCGTACTTTATTATTTTGGAACTGCACTCCCTAAGTCGTACGGGATCAAAGTACATCCCTTGAGAGATGATGTACTCGATAACCTGAATCAGAGGAAATATCTGGTGCTGTCTGCCGGTTTTCTGCATGGACTCTACATGGACCATGATCCATTTGAAGCGTTCCGTTCCATTGAACCTTTTAAACACGTTGGCTATTCGATGTTCGTTTTCAAGTTAGATACACCCGAAGCTAAGCAGGCTTTGCGGGAATCACTGGCTCGACTGCAGAAAATGAGAGATGGTGATGCTCTCAAAGAAATGACCAATAAGGGGGGAAAAAGTACGTCCGCCCCGTCAACTGATTTCAGGGAATGACAAATAAAAATGATTTTTATCCAGAATGATCAGTCTGGACTAAAAGTCGAAATAGAACAGGCATCTTTTCTCAGTACAAGATGGGCTTGATTGCCGGCTGCAACATACTATCATCACTCATATATCAATATCCTGAGAAAGCCCTTTTCTGTAATCTACAGGGAACTATCATAAAGCTCATTTCGTCCTACTGATTGCTAGACGACAACCTGGTACCTTCCGGTTGTTATTTATGTAAACCAAGTGGCAAGGAGTATTCAGAATGAAAAGCTGGTCTGTTCACCTGACGATGATCGTTGTGCTGCTGTGTCTGATGGCAGGAAGTCTGCAAAGTGCCGTGGAGGCAGAGAAACCGATTTTAGATGCAGACCTCGATGTGAAAAAAATGCTGAAACGGATCGAACAACTCGAACAACGCGTCAGGGAACTGGAACAAAAACCGAATCCCCTTCGCTTCCCGGTAACACAAATGCCCTCTCCACCTCGCATACATCTGCCCCAGTCAGGTACCCCGAGAGTGATCCCGACGTTGCCGCAAAAACCCGCGATTCCCCCAAACTGGAGACGCAACCAGATCAATGGGATCGAGTATTATATCGTGCCCTTAAGCCAGTCAGATCGAACCGTTGTCCGCTGAAATCGAATAAGGAATCTGCCTGGATGTTATCACGCTACCCGTTTCTGATCACAATTATCGGGTTGACCATTCTGGCTGGCCTGGTCGTCGGCCCCGGCTGTTATGCCTGGGTCTACTTTCACGTTGATCAGATTCGCGTTCCGGCAGACCTCGCGAATCAAGTAGCATGGGTGCAGCGGATGAGTACGGTTTCCCTGTGGTTTCTCTCCTTCGGCTTCATCGGCCTGGTGATCCTGACCATTGCTGACAAATGTTTGCGAAAAGATCGCTGACATTATTCATCAACTGGCTTGAGCATTCGCCGCTCGCTCATTACAGTCAAGCCGTCCTCTAAAGAGACCACTGTTAACAGTCTTCAAATAGAATATACTTCCATGGATCCGACTCCGGTTGAACTCAAGAAACTCGAAGGCGAAAACGCCCTGCTCATCGGTTGGGATGACGGTCAGCGCAGGCGCTACACTTACGGAGAACTCCGCAAAGCCTGCCCCTGCGTCACCTGTCGCAATGAGAAAAAACAGGCCGCCGCCGACCCGGTTAAACTCCCGATCCTCACCCCACTGGAAGCCCAGCCCGTCCAGGTCGACAAGATGAGCCTCGCCGGCAACTACGCCTACCGCATCACCTTCAGTGATGGTCACAATACCGGCCTGTTCACTTTCGAACACCTCCGCGAACTGGGTGAAGTCGTTGAGTAAACTCATCAGTCTGACTTCAGCTTCCGCCAGACAAGTGTTGATAGATCCAGCTCGTATTCACTTTGATTAGTTACCAGATCCAGCTCTTCATCTTCGTTCAAGATGCTCAATTTTCCCGCTTCGACTCGAATCGTATTCTTCGTCGGCTCATAACGGGTACGATGATTTGAAATCCACCCCGGCATCTCCCCTGAAGTTTTCACCGCTTCGATTTTCCACGAGCCCGTATGCAACCGGTAAACGGGAGTAAATCCCGGCTTTCGCTGTTCAGGATACCCCGCGCCGCCGATCAGATAAATCGTGTCTTCTACCAGTGTCGCAGTGTGAAAATCAGTGGGCGGGAAAACGTCTTTTGGATATCCCAGAATCTGAAAACTCCCTTTGCCATCATAAATCACGACATCGTTGTAAATATAAAAATCCGGGTCGTAATAGTCTTCATGCTCGCCGCCCACCTGCACATAGCGTCCCTCTTTTACAGGGGTCAGCGAAGAACCGAAACGATCAGCACACCACACAACCCCCGGCTTTTCAAATGCGGTTCCATCCTGGAAGTGCTCTCGCGCCTGGTAGGCGTTACCGCCGATTTGAATCATGTCTGACCAGAACGGGTTGTCCATCCGCTCCGGATTTGCCGTTCCAAATCGCGGCGATTTGTACTTGAGATACTCAGCAGGAGTTGCCTGGAACATGGCTTGATCATCCAGCTTCAGCAGCAGGCGTTTCATTTCAGGTGACGCCAGGCTCAGATCATCGCCGGCTGCCAGAAACAGCTTTAAAACCTCGACACTGTAAACACCGACAATCGCAGGCTCCACCGTCGGGTTCTGTCCCATTTCCTCCATCAGGGCTTTCGTCTCTTCGAACGACTCAAGCCACTCTTCCTCCGACATCTCTCCTTTAAGTTCTTCCGGCATATTAATCTTGATGAAATCGAATGTATCCTCACCATAATCAATTTTCTTCAGTGGATATTTGGGATGATAGCCCCGGTCAACCCCCCGCGCCAGTAGCTCCTGCACGCCCGCTGCAAAATCCTCGCTCACAGCATAATCAAGAGCCGTTGCATTATGATCGTCAGTCAATTCAGGATCCGCCCCCCTGGTCAGCAGTAACTGCATCTTCTTCAGATCTTTGGCTTCCAACGCGATCATCAACGCGTTCATTCCACTATCACCCTCTGCATTGACGTCAATCCCCGACTCTAATCTCTGCTGCAGTTCAGCCAGTGTCCCCTCTTTCACGACTTGATGAAATTGCTTGATTTCCGGATTCACTTCTCTTTTCGATTTCTGATCCATATGTGCCTCCTCATTTCCTTTCCCACATCCCACCAGACCAAGCAGAAGGAACGACACCAGACAGGTGATTCCTGTTCGTAGAAAAATGATTTGTAAGTACAGCATGAAATTTTAAACCCAAAAAGAGGGTGTCGTTGGAGGGAACAGAACCAAAGTCATTGCATATGCGTATCATATCAGTATTCCTCAACAGATAAATCGATTCAGCAAATTCATCAATTCACTGCCGAAATCCCACTACTCAAAGTTCCTCTTGACGTCCGCACGACGCTGGCGAGACTGCATCGCTAAGCGTCGCGCGCGTAGCACGTTTTTTCGCATACGACAGATCCGTTCTCCTGGGGAGATCAGCACTATAAAAGCCCCCCGTTTCAAGCACATTTGACGGCGGCACGCATCTCCGGTGATCTGAAAACGTGCCCTTTTTGCTCTTTTTTCACGCAGTAACAGCCCTATCCGTGACGTATCTTCCGCAAACAGGACCACTCCCGAGCCAATGTCGCGCCAGATCGACTTGACCCCACTGCGCCCTTCCCCATAATCCTTCTCATCCGATTTTTGAATGAACATTTCCTGTTACCTCTCCGGTTTGAAAATAAAACAGACCGAGTCGAGCTTATCCGATGTCACCCGGTTCAACAGAGATGAATCTCCCGAACACATGCTCATTGATTAGTACCGGGATCGAAGAGATGGAAGCGATTGTGCTCCCTGCTGATGTTCGTGTCCGTTCGTATTATTCGTGATATCAATTAAAATACCTTTTCTTCGTATCGCTGAAAGACAGTGCTGGCAACTTCGGTTATACTGGAACGCGGATACACCATAATTCCCATTCGAAAGCAATCGGATGTCGATACACTCTCACATCTTGATCCATCGTATGACCCTGCTCTGCGGTTTGCTGGCGCTGCTCTGTACCGCGTCTTCTTGTGACAATCTGGAATCACCCATCAAGCGTAAGGTTTATCCTGAGTCCAATCTTGATCTGCGATATCTGATCCATGAGGCAGTGGCTAAGGACCCGGCGGCGAAGGAAGAGCTGGAGTTCGAATTCTCTCAGGGCTGCCCTGTCGGTTATCTCGTTGAACTGGCACGGATCTCTCAGAACAAAGCGGTCCCCGCTGCAGAGCGTCGTCTGGCGCTGGACTATCTGGCTTCGTCGTTTGAAAGGCTGCGATTTCAAAATCTGCAGTGGGACTGTATCGGTCAACTGGAAGAGTTAAGTCAGATCCTGGCCCCCGGCAAGGTACTGACTGAGAACCGTGATCTGTTGGATCAGGTCTGGGTGAAATTACACACCAGAGAAGCCTGGGCAGCGTACATCGAGAAGTCGGCTGAAGAGCAGGATGAGATGCGGGAAAATACTATGGAAGGCTCAGAGCATGTCGTGACGCTTTTGGGAGACGTTCGCTGGACACGGGGAAACTATGATCTCACTCCCGTGAGCCGGATGACGCCGGATCAGCTTAAACATTCAATCAATCCTTTTCAATTTGAAGTTCGCAGCGAGTTCCTTTCCCAGGCCCTGCTCCGCACGCTGGTTACTGCCTGCCGGAATGAAACGGACAAAGACCGGAAACTGTTTTTACTGGGAGGCCTGGCTGCAACTCGTACTGATATCGCTTATCAGGAACTGCAGGTTTACCGTGCCGAGACTGACGATCCGGAACTCATTTACTGGATTGACAGCTTGTACAATGACTACTACCTCCACCAGGGACTGGTGTTTGGTATCAGTATCCGCTTCCTTGATAAATTTATGACATTCGAGAATGTAACACCTGAGCAGCAGGCCCCTATTTGCAAGATCTATGCCAACCATTTTCAGGAAACGGTGCCGACGGATCCAGTCGAATTCGAAATCTGGTGGTCGAAGAAATGGGGACAGATCGATATCGCCGCGTTCACGGCTGCCACAATCGAACTGGCTGCCAGAGATGAAGACACATTTGCAACGATCAGTGAGTTGATGTTAAATACCAATCACTTTTTCAATCAACCGGCGGTGACGGAGGCTTATCTCAAGTTGTACGAGTCAGAGAATATTTATGCTCGAGTGAGTGCCGCCCGTATTTTATGTCAGCTGGGTGACTTCCGCGGCGTTCCTTTTCTCATCGATGTTGCCTGTGATCAGATCGATCAGCCCGTCAACCTGTATACACCGCACGCCCGAGGCCATGCTTTAAGCACATTGGTCGAACTCGCTGGCGACAACTATTTCCGCAACCACGCCCGCTGGACCCGCTGGTGGAACGAAAACCAGGCAGCCGCCAGAGCCGCACACCAGCCAGGCTGGTATCAACCGCGGTAAATGGTTTTCGTGTGTTTCGAGGTAGCAATAAAACGACTTTTTCTCCGCTCCCCGAAGGGATGGATCGAACTACCGGACTGCTGCAGTAACTGCGGCAGACGGAACGGGAGGGAAATAAAGTCGGATCGAAATGGGAATCAGGCTGCCAGTGGGAGTTTCCAGATCTGCCAGTCCGATGCTGTCAGGAGTCTGAACGATGTTATCCGGTGTTCTCAGCTTCACCCGACCGTAAGGTAGCGGCCCGGTTTCTGTAATCGCTTTATAAGAAGTGCACGATGCCGACCCGCCCGTTTTGTCATTTTTCGAAGTCGTTGTGAGTATGAAGCCGTACCCTGTTTCGCCCCCTTCCAGTTTTAACTTATCTGAGACTTCCAGACTGATCAGCGTTCGCAAATGATTGTGGCGAACAGCAGGGGAATCATTCGGATTACCATAAGTGCCATATTTCTTCTCACCAATATACAGCGACACCGCATTGATCTGACTGTGAGTAATCTCGAACTCAATTTTACTATCAGAAGCAGAACGCAACTGGACGACCTGCGCTGTGTCCGTCCGGGAATCGTCGCTGTGAGAACCGCAGCCACTGAAACAGAGCAAGAGCAACAGCATCCCGCCAACTGCCGGCCAGCGTGAAACAACCTTGGGCATCACATCTTCCCTCTCAAACAATGAACTCAAAAGAACGCCGCACATCTGCAACCAGCGACCGTGAACGCCGGAGTCTTTTGAAGCAGGAGCAGGCGACTGAACCATTACGATACTCTGCCCCGCCATGCGAAGCAAACGATTTCTCTCGAATCAGCACAGTGTCCTCTGTAGAGGAGACGTGTTTGGCCAGAGTGTTTTTCGCGCGTTTTCGTGTCTTTCGTGGCAGCAATAAAATTATGAATTCTCTGTACTTCCGGAAATCCGTGCTTGAAATCCGATTTAGAGAAGTGTATTTAAGATTCAGGTGTCAATCCCGTGAGCGGGCCTTTAATCAACACGGAGAAGCACACATGGCAGCGACCGGCTGGCTTTATTCTTGTACGTATACTCATGATGTGAATTTCAGTCTGCAGCAGCTGCGTCAAGCCGTGTTTGACCGCCGCGAGTTCACGCTGCCCGGCGATTTGATCGCAAGGACTGACGACGCCACGCTGGCGAAAGCCGCACCGCGGACCAATGATTTGCAGAAACTGCTCAAGATCAGCCAGGAACTGGACCAGGCACTCAGCGGCCTGGGTTTAGATACGGTTGACTCCGAGCAGCAGACCCGCGATGTCCGCAGGCTGCTCGAACAGGTCGACAAGAAAGGCTTCGTCTTCGCCGCCCGGGAAGCCCTGGAAAGCAGCAGCACGCCCCCCGCCACGATCGACGAACTGCTCGCACAGTGCGCCGCAGCCGGCACACATTCGATCCTCGACATCCAGCACATCTCCCCCACCCCGCAATCAGGCGCGGCGACCTCCCTCAGCGACGAACAACTGCAAACCCTGTTCGGCACCACCCAACCCACCAGAGCCATGATCCAGTCAGCCGAACAGTCCGGCAAGTTGCACGAACTCTGCGAACGCTGGCACGCCGTTTATCTGACCGTGTATGAAGAAGGTGAACCCGTGGAATATGTGTTTGTGGGCGTGAGCGGGGATTGAAAGGTCAACTTGATCGATCAGCAGGAAATTCTCCTTCCTCTGGACTGTCGTTCAGAGAAGTTTTATGATGGGTAGAACCGCTCATTCATGAAATGGAGATCAGAATTATGAAACGTTCCTGTACCCCGCTTTGGCTGGCAGTCTGTCTGCTTTGTTTCACGCAATGCCTGTTTGTTGTAAGCCAGGCGATGGCTGCCCCTCCCGAAGAAAGGCAGGCGGTGAGCAGTCAATCGGTTCCGGCGCAATCTGTCAAGCAGCAGGCAGCCACTACGGGGCAGCGAAAGGCGAAAGCAACGCCACAGCAGGAAAAACAGATTCGCGCTTTGATTGAGCAACTGGTGTTCGATGAGAGTATCGATTCCAAAGATGAGAAAGCCCGGGAAAAAGAGTGGGATCTCTGCATCGACGCCTTTCAAAAGCTGTCTAAATACAAGGAACTGGCTTTCCCGGCGTTAGTGGAACATCTGGACGACAAACGTCCTTCGATCCCTTTTCGCAATCATTACCTCGGATTTGCAGTAGGCGATGCCTGTTACTGGAATATGGTGTACCAGTTGCAGGACCGACCCAAAGGTTATTCCCGGTATGGCTATGCCCGTAAAGGCCGGGACGGGAAGTCGCACCCCAAGCCTGTCTGGAAGGGATCACCGTTTGCTGAAGCCGGCGGTTTGAAGAAATGGCTGATTGCAAATCAGAACCTCTCCTACACGGAGCAGCAGATTAAATGTCTGAACTGGATGCTTGCGGCAGAGAAAAAAATTGGTGCCGCCGACGCGGAGAGTTACTTCGTGAATATCCTCCCCCTGGAGATCCAGATCCTCAAACGCCGCCAGCAACTGGGCCACGACGTCCAGGCCGAGTTAAAGCGTCTACAGCAGATCAAAGCCCAGAAACTGGTCAACCAGATCCCGGCTGAGTTGCTGCCGGAGAAGCAGAAGTAGTCACACATTTCGTTTCGAGTTCTGCGAGGAAAGCACAACAACCGTAAGCCAGGCGGGCAAACGAACCAGCCTCTGCTTGACTGTCTTCAAGGAAGGTGAGCCGGTGGAATATGTGTTTGCGGGCGTCAGCGGGGATTGAGGTACGGCAATCTATCCAGTTCGATTCTCAATCATCTCACGCAATCGGGTGGCACTGTTGGCAAATCGGGTGGCACTGTTGGCTTGCCAACAGTGATGGGAGTTGACGCAGAATGTGATAGAGAATTTGATTTAGAGTCTGTTTCGATTCGAACAGACTGGCGATGCGGATGAATCTGATTTGACCTGACAGATCCAAAGAAATTAACGGGTAAGTATTTGTGGCTTCAGTCAGATATAACGGGTGGGAGCGGTCCCCTGTTTACACTGTTGGCAAGCCAACAGTGCTACCCCGTCGTTAGCAGTGTTGTAGTTTATTCAGAGTTGTGAAGAAGCTACACCATATACAGTAACCTTGATTTCCAGTCGTAACTCAGTACACAACTCAAGCAGCAGCAAGGGTAACCGATTGAATTGCCCTGTGCTTTCTCGGGGAAAATCCCAGGCAAAGTCGAGGATAGCTTGTTCAACACCACTTCGTGATCGCAATTCCTTGATGTCAGTCCGATGTCTTGTGAGAAAGCTGATGGCATCAGTGATCTGAGCAGGAACACAATCACCATTCTCGTTGCTTACTGTGCAATTGAATGTTGATTGATCCTGTTCTGTCGTACGCCCGCTCTCACGATCTTTTCGTGCTGAAATGGCTTCTGTGAACTCGGCGAATGTGTTGACTATTGAAGATGAAAGTTCTTTGTATGGGCCTGAAAGTCTTAATACGCACATTACTATTTATCTCATAGTTTGAATTCTTTTAATTAGGAATACCCTTCCGCTTTGGGTTTTTAAACCATGCTGATATTACATCCATGAATGCCCAGACGTCATCTGCCTTTGGTGCGACATAATCAGGTGCATTAGGATCTTCACCCATCTTCTCAAAAATATTGATAAGCCAATCCCTTTTTTTTCCTGATACTCCTAAATATTTCAACCAAGATTCTAATTCACCAATTTCAACAATAAATAAACCATAATCAGCGAGTTGTTTGAAGAGGATACTTGCTGCTTCCTTGTCAGCATTATTTAAAATATCGATTCCACCATCTCTCTTCATACACTTTCCAGTTGCTTTGCATTTATTGTCAATCGCTGAGCGATTTTGCCCTAAGCCAAGATGACTCGCCTCTGGTAGATAACCACTCTGCATGAAATCAGTCCAATCTTTTCCTCCATTCTTGATGATATCTATATCTACTATCCCAGCTGCTGGTATCCCGAGTTCTCTCAGTGGTTTAATAATTTTGTGCACCGTTGTCTTGTTCTGTGCGTTCAGAAACAGGCAATTGGGGATCCCACGATCTTTAGTCGGTTGCAATAATCGCTCATTGATTTCCTGGTAGAAGGCACGATCCGAGTCGGCTTCTGTAACAATTACGGCATCGAAGAATAAACCTTCCAGCACTCCGGTAGAACGAAAGAGTGGATCACGCATCAGTTTAAGGAGCATCTCGTTAGGTAAGGTTCTGGCAGTTGGTACGTCGTTATGATAGGTCAGTCGCACGATGTTTATTGGAACGCCCGATTGAATACAACCCATCACAAAATTTGCACTGTGTGTTGATACAAATAGTCGTTTATCTGAAGAAGATGCTGAGAGGGCAAGTTCTTTACCAAGTTTGAATGATAATGTGGGAGAGAGAAATGCTTCCGGCTCATCGATCATAATTACCTTTGGATCACCTGCGATTATTTGGGCGAGAATACCTGTGAATGCTTTTACTCCATCGCTATAAGTTTCAAGACGTTTTGCTCTTTTATGGAATTGTACAGCTTCCTCATGAAATCCTCGTTCCTCTAAGTGATTTTTAGGTCGTGCGTCAGAAAAACGAATGTGGAGATAACCAAGTAAAGTTGGGTCAAGGACTATATATTTATCAAATGTTCTAAATAACATTTCACGAAGAATTTCTCGCTTATTGTCATCATTAAATAAAGTATTAGCTACGTCATTGATCTTTCCTTGAGGATCTTGAATAGAGGAATCTCGAATTAATCCCGTTCGGTTTTGGTGGTCTATCTTTAATACTTGGTACCAAAAATATGCTCTACAGAACAGATCCGGATCTGAGTTTGGGTTTTTTAATACCGATAAGATCCGGTCTTCGTGAACTTGAATTTGGCTGTTTTCATTTCCTACATATATTTTCGTTGGATCGATACTATCTCGTGGTCTGGGTGGACGTTTAATACTTTGCAAAAGAGTATTAGGATCAGAAACGTTTTCATCAAACGTGATGTGATCAAGAATCAAATTATCTGGATGTGAAATTCCACGATTACAGAAATCCTTGATTTCGCTCAAAACTTTACTCTTGCCAGAATTATTTGGACCGACAAAGATTGTTATAGGAGCGATATTAAATTCAACGGGTGTATTTCCAGGAGCTGATCCGAATTTCAATTTGATTGATTTAATCACTTACAGAAGCTCCAAAATATTAGTGATACGTGTGTGTATGTGTTTAGTGTAAAGCCCTGCCTGCTCCGTATCAATGTAAGCTACAGAACTAATGAAATTACATCAGAGTGTTTGATAATTCCTTGAATTTTCTTATGGAGAATCGGTTGTTTATCTCACTGATTTACTCGTAAGCTAATGTAAAAAAAGCAGGCACAAAGGCCTGCTTTTAATGGATCTGATGTGTTCCGATACCCTACTCCGCCACACTCGTCAGCGGCCCTACCGCCGCGGTCGTACTGTGTCCCAGCGGGTATTTCTCCAGTAGTTTCTGGATGTCGGACAGGGTGATGTTGTTGAGGAGTTTCAGGTCGTCGGCGACGGAAAAGTATTCGCCGCGGTAGACCCAGTTGCCTCCTAATGACGACAGGCGGCCCATCGGGCGTTCGCTTCTTAGTACCAGGCGGGACGCGATTTTGTTGCGGGCGCGGTCCAGTTCTTCCTGGGTGATGCCGTTCTCGTTCACGTCGTCGAAGATCTGCTCGATCAGCTTGCGGTTGTCTTCGGTCAGCTCGGGGTCGCAGCAGAGGTAGGTCAGCCAGGTACCGCTGCCGTCGTATTCGTTGAAGCCGAGTTCGGCGGATTCGGCCAGACCTGTATCAACCAGCTTCCAGTACAGGCGGCTGTTGGAATCGTCGCCGATCACCACCGACAATACTTCTGCCGGCAGCCGCAGATTGTCCTGCGCCGCGGGTGCGGGGCCCAGTTCCATGATGTGCTGCTGCTGGATGGCTTTCTCGATGATCGTCTGCGTGCCCGTGCTGGGCTGCGCTTCGTCGATGGGGCGCTCGCTCTTGCCTGCCGGCCAGTGGTCACACAGTTTGTGAGCCAGTTCCAGGATCTGTTCCCAGTCGGCATTGCCGGTGATGGCCAGCGTCAGGTTGCCTGCCAGGTAATGTTTGGCATGGTAGTCGCGCATCTGTTCGGCGGTGAGATCGGTGATCGACTGCACGGAACCCAGGATGCTGCGTCCCAGCGGATGCCCTTGGAAGTGGGCCTGCATCACTTTTTCATACGCGGTGAAACTGTGCAGATCGTCGTACATGCCGATCTCTTCCAGGATCACCTTTTTCTCCATGTCGAAATCTTCCTGACGCAGCGTGGGATAGATCAGCGTGGAGAGCAGCTCCATCGCGGTTTCCACGTATTCGGGCAAAAAGGAGCCGTAGAACAGTGTGATCTCTTCGCTGGTGGAGGCGTTGTAGTTCGCGCCGATCTCATCGAAGATGCGGTTCACATCGTCGGCGGAATATTTTTCGTTCCCTTTGAACGCCATGTGTTCGAGGAAGTGACTCACGCCGGACACCGCGTCGGTTTCATCGCGGGAGCCGGTGCGGACGAAGTAACCGATGGCGAGGCTGTGCGCGCTCGGATTCAGCTCGGCGATGATCTGCAGGCCGTTGTCTAATTGTGCTTTATGAAATATCACTGGGAACCTCTAATGGTTGGGGGCCGATCGTTAAGACGGTGAAATTCGCTGCGGGGTGCGCGTGGATGTAATTCAACACGCGGTCGGTGGTCAGCTGCTGAATTTCGTCGTTGATCTGGTCGAGTGTGGTAATGCGTTTGAGATAGAACCAGTCACGGGCAATCGAACTGGCGCGGGACGACGTCGATTCCTGCGACATGATCAGCGAACTTTTGGCGCGGGCTTTACAGCGTTCCAGTTCGGATTCTTCAATGCCGTCACCCAGGCGGGTGAGTTCAAAGAGGGTGACGTCGAGAGTTTCCTGGGCCCGTTCTGACGTGGTGCCTGCATAACAGAGCACGCGGCCCAGTCCCGGCATGCCGGAGAGCGAGGCGGAAACCGTATAGCACAGCCCGCGTTTCTCGCGGACTTCGGTAAACAGCCGGGCGCTCATGCCCCCACTCAGGATGCCGACGGCAGCCCAGGCGGCGTAATATTCGGGATGGCCGTACGGGACGGCGTCGTACGCGATGCCCAGGTGCGTCTGTGTGGTATCCTGTTCGGTGAAGAACCGGTTCTCGTCGGCAAAGACCATGGCGGGTTCTTCGCTGATGCTACTGGTTTTCCAGTCGCCGAACAGTTCTTCGATGATCTGCTTGACCTGTTCGAAGTCGACATTGCCGGCGACGCCGATGATGGTTTCGTTGGGATGGAAGCAGTTTTCATACAGCGTGCGGACATCGTCGATGGTGATGAATTCCAGGTGTTCCAGTTCCCCGTCGTTGGGCAGTCCCCAGGGAGCGGGAAAGGCGTGCCGTTTGAGCTCGACGAGTGCTTTCTGCCGGGCATCATCTTCGACTGACAGCAGCGCCTGCGCGACTCCGGCGCGGGCGGCGTCAAACTGGTTGACCGGCAGATGCGGGTTCTTGAGGATCTCGCCGTAGATCTTGAGGGTTTCGGCCAGGTTGCCGGCGAGCGTCGCTCCGCTGAAGGTGATGTGTCCGCTGGTGATACCTTCGTGTCGTTGCACGCCGAGATCATCAAGGGCACACGAAAGCTGCTGGCTGTCATAAGGACCGGCCCCGCGGGTGACCAGTTCGGAGAGGATACTGGCGGTGCCGCGCTTGTTGGGGGGATCGTAAATACTGCCGCTGGGGACCAGAATAGAAAAGGCGGCCGACTGGACATCGTCCATGGTTTCAGCGACCAGCGTCAGTCCGTTTGAAAACTGATGGGTTTGAATCAGTTGTTTACCCATACGGGATGCAACCTTCCTGCTTATGTGATCATTTCCAGGTGACTGATCAGAGTCTCGAGTGATATTAAGTCTGCGACCGACGTAAGTTACGGCTGGCTCAGGGGGCTCTGCCTGCTCTGATCAGAGCGATTCCGCGATCTTAGCGACTGGAGTCGTGTTTTGGTAGTGTCATCTCAGACCTGGAATGGCGTGTTGACTTAAATGATCAGTAGTGTCGAGAAATACCAGAAAACATCGCGGGGCGCTGGACGTATAGGGGGTTATTGATGTTAAGATGGATGTGCGATGGTGCTGGAGTCGTTTCCGGTTCCTCTCAAGATGTCCCTCCCCAATCAGTCATCCCGAATAAAGGAATCACCTGGTGCGAACGCAAAACAAGACGACAGCAACGAACCGAATCTCCCGCAGACATTTCCTGGGCAAAAGTCTCGCCGGAGTCGCAGGTACAGGAGTGCTGGCTCTGATTTCCAGTTCTGTGCAGGCCGCAGAACAAAAAGCGTCGCCGAAACATTTACGAATCGAACGTATCGAGCGCACCACGGTGAAAGTTCCCTTTCGCGAAGTGCCCGCCCGGAACATGGCCCGCGAACTGCCGCACTGGGCGTATACTGAAATTGTCGAAGTGCATTTAAAATCGGGGCACGTCGGCTTCGGAGAGACACTGCTGTATTACACGTGGAATGCCACTTCCGACGAGGCCGTCCAGAAAGCACAAGGCAAAAATGCCGCCACGATGATGTGGGATGACGACCTGGGTGCCGGCCTGCAGATGGCGTTGTTCGATGCGGTCGCGAAAGCAGCCGAGGTCCCGGTGCATGCCTTGCTGGGCGAGAAGATTTACGAGCAGACGCCTCTCTCCTGGTGGAACATCGACACGTCTGTAGCAGACATGGCTCTGGAGTGTGCCGAGGCTTACAGGCAAGGCTACATGTCCTACAAAACCAAGGGGCGACCCTGGTTCGATGTCTGGGCGCAGGTTGAAGCAGCGACCAAAGTGGTGCCGCAGAACTTCAAAATCGATATGGACTTCAACGATACGCTGCTGGATGCAGAGCGTGCCCTGCCGATTCTGAAAGACCTGGCGAAGTACCCGCAGGTCGATATTTTTGAATCGCCGATCTTTCAGGATGACATCGCCGGCAACAAAAAGCTGATGGCGGCCACCGATGTGAATATCGCCATGCATTATGGTACTCCCGAGCCTTTGATTGCGATTCGCGAAAATATCTGCGATGGATTCGTGATCGGACATGGTGCCAGTGCGCTGCTGGCCTCGGGCGCAGTCGCTGCGATGGCGGACAAACCGTTCTGGTTGCAGTTGGTCGGTACGGGTATTACCGCTGCCTTTTCACTGCAGTTCGGCGCGGTGTTGAGTCATGCGACCTGGCCGGCTGTGAATTGTCACCAGCTTTACAAACACAATCTGTTGACGGAACCGATTGTCGTCAAAGACGGATTCGCCCAAATCCCGGACAAGCCGGGGCTGGGGTATGAGCTGGATCGTGATCTGATTGAAAAGCTCCGCGTCAAAAAACCGGCTTCCCGCCCGGAACCGCCGCGCCTGATCGAAACGACATGGAAAGACGGACGGAAGATGTATTTCGGCAATACGGGCGAAGTGAATTTCGTCCTCAACCCGGCCCGCGATGGCAATGTGCCCTTCTTCGAACGCGGCGTCGACACACGCCTGGTTCCCAATGATGGTTCAAAAGAGTGGAAAGATCTCTATCAAAAAGCGAATCGTCAGCCGTTATTGATCAAAGGGTAAGGCACAGCGGGACGTGGCTAACGCTTCTGGATTCGAATTCTACTTAGCAAAGTAGCAGAACCGGGGCGTTAGCCTAATGGCACTTACTTTAAATTAAGTTGGTTACCCCTGCCGTTTGGTATGGGATTTGCGCAGATTTTTATTCTTGAAAATAGGCCGCCAATTTGACAGGAGTAATCACGCTGTGAAACAATCACC